>JBEBRW010000008.1:0-122180 GCA_040394635.1 Victivallis vadensis
AAACCTAAAGGTCACTCTCGTAATAGTTTAATCCCTTAGGTTGACGCGTATGGGTCGTACCCGGACGCGGTCCAGCGGCGGAACGCTGGTCGCCACAAGGCGAAATCTACCACAAGGAACGCGGTGGCTCCTCGCATTCAATTATCCAGGTTGCGCTTAATGAAGTCGATGTAGCATTGCCAGTCGAAGCTGGTCACGGTGTGACCGCCGCTGCGGATATGGTAACCGACCCGTTGACCGATGGATTTGTTCAGTTCCGGCATTTCGGCGGAGGCGTCGATGCCTTTGTAACCGTACAATTCATAAACCGGCGAGGCGTATTTGGCGGAGAGGAACTCGCCCTCCGGGTCCGCCCAGATGTCTTCCACCGCGCTGGCCACGTAGACCGGGCGCGGTGCGATCAGCGCCAGCAGTTGATGCTGGTCAAAGGGGAGGGTACTCTCTTTGTTCACGTATTTCAGGAGGTTTTTGGCGAACCAGTACGGAAAGCGCTTGTTGATCTCAAAAAGGGTCTCGCTTTTACCGTCCGGCAGAATATGACGGGTAAGTGACGCCCCGCAACAACCTGAATTATTGGAAATGACGGCAAAGTAACGGGTGTCCTGCGCGCCTGTCCAGAGTGCGGTTTTGCCGAGCCGCGAATGACCCCAGACGATGACGCGGCCGCCGTCGACTTCCGGGATTGACTGCAAGGCATCCAAGGCTCTGGAGAGCCCCCACGCCCACATGCCGATGGTGCCCCATTCGTCATCTTTCACCGGACCGTCGCCATGCAGGGCGCCGCGCAGGGCGGCTTTCCAGGCGTCCGGGCGGTCCGGTTCGATGTCGGCGGTGTGGATGGTGGCCAGCCCGAAACCAGAATTGAGAATCAGATCGAGGTCATAGCGGTCCTGCCGTGCGCCGCGCGGACGCGGTTTCGGGTTCCATTCGGGAATCAGGATTTCCGGATCGGGGTTGATGCTGTGGTTGCCCATGAAGTTCAGCCCCAGAAACACCGGCGCCGGTTTCCCGGTTTTCGGCAGATAAACCAACATGCGAAACGGATTCGGCTGTGGCAGGCCGGGCAGAATGATATCGCATTGAATTCGGATCGCCTTGCCGCCAAGCGCATTCTCCGAGCGTTCCAGAATTTTCACTTCGACTTTCCGAACCGGGATTTCCGGCGTCCGCCCGTACATTTCCGAGGCGAAGAGCCCCAGCAGCCGCTGGCGTTCCCCCTGCCACTCCCCAGGATTTTTCGCCGAAATCCGCGGCAATTCATCCGCGGCCCGGCAAGCCACGGCTAACAGCAGGGAAATAATAAGCAATAAACGGTTCATTCCAAACTCCTCGGGTTACCCAGCCTCCCGCTTACGGTTTATTTTTTTTGAATTCTTAATTCTTAATTCTTAATTACTTGTACTGTGCACTGCAGGGCGGATATAGACCAGTTCCGTCAGGTCGTTGTTCCACGGGGCATATTTTGCGTTCAGCAGCCCGGCGGCGTTTAATCCGGTACGCGAAATCACCGGCAGTTTGATGATCTTGTCAATTGCTTCAAGTTCGTATTCGTAAGCAATGTAACGATCAGAGCAGTTCGCTTTGAAATAACCTTCCGCCTGGGCAGCGTCCAGCACCGCCGGTTCGCCGCAGGGTTTCAGTTCGCCCTCTGCGAAAATCAGTCCGTAAACCAGAATCTCGTGGTTGCGTCCGTCGAAAATGGTGCCGATTTTTTCGCCCTCGCGATAATTCTCTCCATAAGCAAGTGCAATAGCCGTGGGGACGCAGCGGGTTTTGACATCCGGATTCTCGGCGGTGAGCCCGGCGACGAACGCCGCCGCCAACCGCATGCCGGTAAAACTGCCGGGGCCCGAGCCCACTGTCCAGTGCGTGATCTCGTTCAGGCCCGCGCCGTGTTCGTGCAGCAGTTCGATGATCCACGGGGCCATGGCCGAAGCGGTACGGCCGCGCATGGGGCGCGACGCCGCACAGATCACTACGCCATCCGCGGTACGCTGCAGCGCAAATACGGCTTCATTGCCGGAGAGGTCGAGGGCGGCGCTGTACATGGTCAGTCCTCGATCGCTTCCACCTGGTCCTCGGTCACGCCGTCCCAGCAGTAGGTGCATACCTGCGATTTCGGCAGCCCGATGGCTTCCACCATTTTCTCCAGCGTCTGAAATCCGAGCGAACTGAGATTGAGCTCGCGGCAGATTTCATCGATCATGGCCTGGTGCTTCGGGTTGTTGGAATCGATATAAGCGGCGAGGTCGATATTCGGATTGTCGCCCTCGAGTTTGCGAATGGCACGCCGCGCCGCGAGGTCCATTTCGGACTTCGAACGGCTGAAATTCAGGTATTTGCAGCTGAAAAGAAGCGGCGGACAGGCCGCGCGGACGTGCACTTCTTTGGCGCCGGCTTTATAGAGACGCGAAACGGTGTTGCGCATCTGGGTGCCGCGCACCACGGAGTCGTCGCAGAACAGTAATTTCCGGCCTTCGATCAATGATTTGACCGGGAGCAGTTTCATATTGGAAACCACGTCGCGGATCTGCTGGTTCTGCGGCATGAAACTGCGCGCCCAGGTCGGCGTATATTTGACGAACGCGCGCGAATAGCGAATCCCGGAAGCGTGTGCATAGCCCAGCGCATGCCCCACGCCGGAATCCGGCACCCCGCAAACAGTATCGATGTCCAGTTTTTCATCCTTCGCCAGCAGCTCGCCGTTGCGGTAGCGCACCAACTCGGTATTGCGCCCCTCGAAGTTCGAAGAGGGATAGCCGAAATACACCCAGAAGAAGGCGCAGATCTGGTTGATTTTGCCGGGGGCTTTTTTCTGAATCACCCGGTCCGCCTGTACGAAGACGATTTCGCTGGGCCCGAGGTTGTATTTTTCCTCATAATCCAGGTTCGGAAACGCCGAGGTCTCCATGGCCAGCGCGTGCGCACCTTCCTTGACCCCGATGGTGACCGGAGTCCGCCCGAAGCGGTCGCGCGCCGCATAAATCCCGCCATCGGCCATCAGCAGCATGGAACATGATCCCTCGATCTTTTCCTGCGCATAAGCGATGCCGTCGACGATTGAGTCCTTGCTGTTGATCAGCGCCGCCACCAGCTCGGTCGGATTGATCTCGCCGCAGCTCATTTCCGAAAACTGCGCGACCCCGTGTTTGAAACACTCCTGCACCAGTTTCGTGGAGTTGAGAATCTTGCTCACCGTGACGAGGCTGAACGTACCGAGGTGTGAAGTGATGATCAGCGGCTGGTCCTCGTAATCGCTGATGACGCCGATGCCGACATTGCCGTTGAATTTCCCCAGGTCGCCGTCGAATTTCGAACGGAACTGCGTGTTGGTGATGTCGTGAATTGTCCGGGTGATCCGGTAAGTGCTGTCCAGTACCGCCAGGCCGCCGCGCCGCGTACCCAGGTGCGAGTGATAATCCGTACCGAAGAACAAGTCGTTCACGCAATCGCTCTTCGATGCTACGCCAAAAAAGCCGCCCATAAGAAACAGTCCTTTTCAAAGTTAATAAGAAATATGCCATCGTAACATAGCACACTTTGCGAAAAAAAAAAGCTCTGTAGCAAACTTATTTACGTCCACTAAAAACATCCGCCTCCGCAAGACACAGGAATTTTTTTAAGAACCACAAAACGCACAAAACATCACAAAATTATTTTTAACATCCTTCTCCCTTTTTTGTGTATTTTTGTGCATTTTGTGGTTAAAAAATTCCCCCATGAGCGCCCGGAATGGGCGTTCATTTTTCGTGCTCTGCCTTTCGTGGACAAAAAAAGTATTTTCAGAAGCGGAAGTCGCGCTTGCCGTCGTGCAGTTCCCTGAGGTACTGTTTGGCGACTTCGCGGACCAGGGGCGAGGTGATCCGCGGAATTTCGGCGGCGATCACGTCCTCCCCGGCCTTGCGGGTTTCGGGCGAAGCGTAGTCTTCCAGATACTCTTTCAGCGTCATCAGCGCGTTGGGCTGGCAGCAGTTGCCGATCTGCCCGGACTTGGCCAGGCTCATGAATCGGTCGCCGGTCCGCCCTTCGCGGTAGCAGGCCGTGCAGAAACTGGGAATATAGCCGTTTTTCAGCAGCCAGTAAACGACCTGGTCGAGCGTCCGGTTGTCGCTGATCTCGAACTGCGCGGAATTGTCCTCCGGCGCTTCCTCTTCCTGATAACCGCCGACGCTGGTGCGGGAGCCGCCGCTGATCTGCGACACCCCGAGCTTCAGTACCTTCTCGCGGGCCGCGGCCGATTCGCGGGTGGAGACGATCAAACCGGTGTACGGCACCGCGATCCGCAGCACCGCCACGATTTTGGCGAAAATCTCGTCGGAAATACCGTCCGAAAACGAATCCGGGTCGATATCGTCCGCCGGGCGGATGCGCGGCACACTGATGGTGTGCGGGCCGACCCCCTTGGCCGCTTCCAGGTGCTCGGCATGCATCAGCAGGCCCGTGAAGTCGTAACGGTATAGGTTCAGCCCGAAAAGCACCCCCAGCCCCACGTCGTCGATGCCGCCTTCCATGGCGCGGTCCATCGCCTCGGTGTGGTACGCGTAATTGTGCTTGGGGCCGGTCGGATGCAGCGTTTCGTAAGCTTCCTTGTTGTAAGTCTCCTGAAACAGGATATAAGTGCCGATGCCGGCGTCTTTCAGTTTGCGGTAGTTCTCGACCGTGGTCCCCGCGATATTCACGTTCACCCGGCGAATCGCGCCGTTTTTGTGCTTGACCGAATAAATGGTCTTGATGCTCTCCAGCACGTATTCGATGGGGTTGTTCACCGGGTCCTCGCCGGTTTCCAGCGCCAGACGCTTGTGCCCCATGTCCTGCAGTGCAATGACCTCCGCGCGGATCTCGTCCTGCGTCAGCTTTTTGCGCCGGATGTGCTTGTTCTGACAGTGGTACGGGCAGTAGGTACAGCCGTTGACGCAATAATTCGACAGATAAAGCGGCGCGAACATGACGATCCGGCGGCCGTAAATCTTTTCCTTGATTTCACGGGCCAGCGCCAGAATCTGTTCATTCAGGTCCGGCAGGTCGCATTCGAGCAGCAGGAGCCCCTCGCGGTGGCTGATGCCCCTGTAGGCGCGCGCCTTTTCGATCACGGCGGAAATCAGCTCGCGGTTGTGCTTGTTTTCCTCGACATAACGAATGGTATCGAGGATCTCGCCGTCGTTGATAAATTCTTCGGCCATGGCCGAGCGTACATCATATTTGTATTTCATAATGAAACTCCTTTTCCCTTATTATTCCGCCAATACCTTGGAATGAATGGTTTTCACATTGATTCCGGGCAACATGCCGAGCTTGCCGGAGATTTTGCTGATCACATCCTGCGGCGCATCCAGCACCACGCTGATAATGCTCAAATTGTGCTGCCGGTACGGCAACCCCATACGGCCGATGATATACCCGGCATTTTCATGCAGCACCTGGTTCACGCACTCCACCGACTCCGTGCTCTCCACGATGATCCCGATCAACGCAATTCTCCGTTCCATATCGACTCCTGTTGTCGTAAAAATAAAAAAGCGCCTCCTGAACAGGAGACGCCAAAAATCCATTAACCGGGATTTACTGCTGTCACCTTGACATCGGAATTCCAATGCGTCAGGAGCCTACAAACCATTTTAAATCTTCAAGGTCAGGCAAAAACCTTTCCTCTCAGCTTTAACCTAAATATAGCACAAACAACTAAAATTACAAATAAGAACTATTACTATTTACCATATTAATTTTCCACTTTTGAGTGTATTTCTATTATTATTCATAATGTCATCTGGCTCTTACAGACGTTTTTTATACCAAAAAAATCACTGTAAGAACTTTTCTTTCTTTTGAAAATAGATTATGAATCCAAATTATTAAAGCCAATTTCCATACCTGATAAATTGTTTTAAGAAAACATTTTATCATAATATTTAATCCTTTCAAGTTCAAAAAATTCAAATTAGTCTGGACCTACCCCGATCTGGACCCCGATCTGCAGCTGACTCAAGGAAATAATTTAGTTTTGTCTTCCGTATAGTTTGTTCCAAATAATTTAATGATCTCTTTCTTTGTCATTGGAAGCTTTATTTCTCTTTCATCTATAATTAATATGGGAATTCTATCAATATATTTTCTTTGTGGGTTATCTTTAGAAATAACTCCATTTGAGTTTACTCCCAAGGTGATGATTATTTTCTGATCATTTTGCCAATTGATTACTAATGGAGTTGCAAAACTTGCGATATCATAACCTTTCATTGTAAAAGCAGCAATATTATCATTCTTTGAATCATTCAGAAGTTCAAACTCCAAATCTTCTGCTAATTTTTTCATATGGTCATGAGTTAATGGCACAATTGGAATAATTTTACTGTCAACTTTAAATGAAATTTTTTCAAGTTGTGATTCCTCGCTTATTGTAATATAGATACGCGTATAGAAGTTTTTTTCTTTAGGCAAACTATCGAAATATAATATCAACTTATCTAGTTTGTAATAAATGGAATATATATAGATCCAATAGTCAAAGATGAATATAGCTACTACTATAACTATAAGAACAATAGGTAATGCCATTAGTGATAATTTTGCTTTTTTATTCATAAGTAAACTTCTTCAATAATGTTTATCTTCTAGTTGGTTTTCCGAAGTAGTTTCGATTTGTAGGTACATTTGATGATGGGGTGATGTCACCAGGATGAAAACCTCCCATTTCAGTCCAAGGCAAACCTTCCAAAGCAACCATATGTCGAACAAATGTATTACTATTAGTTCCGGTCATATTATAAATAGATTCAGGCCAGTTTTTAAAAGTTGGACTCTTTTCAAAATCCGAAAGGCTTCCAGTAGCATGTTCTGCGAACTTATAGCTTTGAGCATTTTGAATGATCTTATTCCACAACGCATCGATTTCTTGTGAAGAACCATTTTTTATAGGCATTATTTTATCCGAGGTATCTCCTTGAATAATAACGGAAATCGAAACACTCGTGTCCATTTCCACTTCGTCAGGGTACACTGAGCTAATCAGCTTGTATTTGGCTTTCCAACCACCTGAGGCTAACAATTCGATTCCGGCAAGTTTCTTATCTGCAGAATCGTTACATACTTGGCGTATTTTCTCCTCTGAGAATCCTTTCTTCTCATTCAAGGGGGTGAAATTTTTGCAGCATTTCCATTTCTGTAGAGAATAATGATAGAATATAGTAGCTGTTCTCTTGACTGCCCGGTCCGCTACGGCAATGAAATCTAATCCAAGATCATCGATATAGTTGATTGGATTATTATTTGCGAAAGCATATTCATTCACACCGCCTCCAATACTGATAGGATCACGTTTACTCCAACGACCAAGGATGAAATCATAATAACGGTAATTATAGTAGACCAGGCCGGTTTCGTCGTCGTGGAATTCACTGGAGAAGCGGAACGGGTTGGCTTCGGCCAAGGGGCCGGTCATGGACAGGGTTTGGCCGAAGGGGCCGTAGGTGTAGGTAACGATGCGAGTACCAGTTTCGTCGAATATGCCGGTGACGTTTTTGTTGCCATCAGCCACGTAAAAGTAAGTTTCTTCACCGAAGATCATGCAGAGGGGTATGTCGAGCCCAACTGATTCCGGTTGCCAGAAAAATGTGTGCGTCTGGGTATTGTTGTTCAACGCATTGCAGATCGCTACCAGCTTGAAGTTATCATAAATAAAATTCTGGTGTTTAGTCAGAACTTCATTCTCATAGACCTTTTTGAAGGCGCGGCGGCCTTTGTAGTCGTAGTCGAATTCCAGACGGAGATCATCTTTCTCGGCTTTGATGAGGCGGTTTTCGGTGTTCCAGGCGTAGGTCCAGCCGCGATTGGTCAGCATGTTGCCGTTCCGGTCGTAGGTCGGTTCTTCTTCGCCGATGGCGGTGTACTGATTCAGCAGGTTGGCGGCGTATGTTTTTTCGTCGCCGTCTTCGCTGGATTCGAGGCGGTTGCCGATCATGTCGTAGTTATAGGACATGTTGTTCAATTCGATATCGCCATCTTTGCGGACGGCTCCGGTCAATTGGCCAAGATTGTCGTATTGGTAACGCCATGCACCGGCATTGGCCGGGGCGGCGGCGATACGCTGGTTGTCTTTGTTCAGTTCATAGGTGATTTCCGGCTGGCCGTTGACGTTGATCCCGGTCAGTTGCGAATAATTGTCATAATTGTACGTTACTTTCAAAAAAGGTGCGCTCATAATTGCTTTGTTCCCATTGATATGATGTTTGTACGATCAACGTTCTTAGCGGGCAAAGCTATTTTTCCAGTCATTCCTGCTGGTCAATAGCATACCATGCTTCCGATAATTTGTCAAGGTGTCGGATTTTCTCCTTCTATTGTCAAATAATTTATGCTGTCTTTTCAAAAGAATGTGAAATGTCAACATAATTTCGGATAAAAACCTTACTTCACGGCGGGAAAGTATTTTTCCTCTTTTCTCTCTTCTCTCTTCTCTCTTAACTTGACAATGGCTCGAGTAGGTCTACATTAGGAAAAAAGTGTGTGTATGTGAAAAAATGATAACGAAGGATGGGCCATGGCTTTCAGTCTCTTCACGAAACGGCGTTTTTTGCCGCTGTTCGTCACGCAGTTCCTCGGGGCGTTCAATGATAATTGCCTGAAAAATGCATTGATCCTGCTGGTCACTTACCGGATCGCCACCTCCACGAGCGAAATCACGTTCTGTTCCATGCTGGCGCCCGGAGTGTTTATTATCCCCTACTTCTTCTTTTCGTCGCTGGCAGGGCAACTGGCCGACAAATACGACCGCGCGTGGCTGGTCCGGCTGGTCAAAATCTGGGAAATCATCCTGATGGGCCTCGCCATTCCACTTCTGTACCTGCAAAACATTCCGCTGCTCTTTGTGCTGCTTTTTCTGATGGGTACCCAGTCGACGTTTTTCAGCCCCATGAAGTATTCGCTGCTGCCGCAGCAGCTCCACAAGGACGAACTGGTGGCGGGCAATGCCTACATCGAAGCGGGCACGTACCTCGCGATTCTGCTCGGTACCATCGCCGGCGGGTTGATGATCCTGATCGGGCACCACGCCGGGCATTGGACCGGGTATTGGTGGACCGGCGGGCTGCTGCTGGCCATGGCGCTGGTCGGGTATCTCTTCAGCCGCTATGTGCCGAAGGCCGAACCGGTCGACCCGGAGCTGAAAATCAACTGGAACCTGGTCTCGGAAACCATTGAAATCGTCAAGATGGTCCGCCGTCAGAAAGTCGTCTGGCGCTGTATCCTCGGCATTTCGGCGTTCTGGCTGGTCGGCGCGTTGTATATGGCGCAGCTGCCGGGCTTCTGCAAGGAGGTATTGAATACCGGCAGCGAGACGGTAACGTTTTTCCTGATGGTCTTTTCGATCGGCATCGGGATCGGCTCGCTGCTGTGCAACCGGCTGCTGCGCGGGGTGATGCAGACCACCTACCTGCCGCTGAGCGCGCTGGGCATGGCGATATTTACGCTCAGCCTTTTCCTGAGTTCATACGGACTGCATGCCGGCGGCGAGGGTGCGGCGCTGATTCCGCTCAAAGAATATATGGGCAAATGGCTCTTCTGGAAATTGTCGTTCGACATGTTCATGGTGGCGATTTTCGGCGGTCTTTTCACCGTGCCGCTTTATGCGTTGATGCAGACCAAGGGCGAGTCAAAGGAAATGGCGCGGATCATCGCCGGCAACAACATCATGAATTCGATTTTCATGGCGGTCGGCACCGGTATCGTGGCGCTGCTGTCGCTGATTTTCAGTCCGTCGATTCCGATGATTTTCCTGTGGGTGGCGGTGTTCAACGTTTACATGGCGATTTACATCTGCCGGCTGCTGCCGGACGCGCTGATCCGCTCGCTGGTGCGGTTTATCCTGATGCTTCTCTACCGCGTCAGCGTCAAGGGGCTGGAAAACTACGAAAAAGCCGGCAAGCGCGTGCTGATCATTTCCAACCACGCCTCGCTGCTGGACGGCGTGCTGATCGCGGCGTTCATGCCCGAAAAAGTAACCTTCGCCATCAACACCCACATCGCCCACAAGTGGTGGATGCGTCCGCTGCTGGCAGTGGCAAACGCCCATCAGGTCGACCCGACCAACCCCCTCGCTTCCCGCGCGCTCATCAACGAAATGCGCCGCAACATCAAAGTAATGATTTTCCCCGAGGGCCGCGTGACCGTGACCGGCGCGATCATGAAAATCTACGAAGGCACCGGCATGATCGCCGAAAAATCCGGCGCCATGATCCTGCCCATCCGCATCGAAGGCGCCCAGTATTCGCCGTTTTCGTACCTGAAAAAACACCTCCGCACCCGCTGGTTCCCGAAAATCACGCTGACCATCCTGCCGCCGCGGCGCTTCGAACTGCCTATGGACACCTCCGTCCGCAAGCACCGCCAGGTCGTGTCGGACAAAATTTACGACATGATGGTGGAAATGCTTTACAAGAGCACCAACATCAACGTCCATCTCTTCCAGTCGCTGCTGAACTCCGCCCATATCAACGGCGGCGGCATGCTGATCGCCGAGGACATCAACCGCCATCCGCTGACCATCCGCGGGATCATTTTCAAAAGTTACATGCTCGGCAATATGATCCGCAAGAACCTCGACGACGAAAAAACCGTCGGCGTCATGCTCCCGAGTTCGCTGGCCTGCCTGGTCACTTTCTTCGGGCTGCAGGCTTATGATCTGCTCCCGGCCATGGTCAACTTCACCGTCGGCGCGTCGCTGGTGGCGAAGAGCTGCGAGACCGCGCTGGTCAAAACCGTGATCACCTCCCGGACGTTCATCAAACAGGCCGAGCTGGAAGTGCTGGAGAAAACATTGCTCGACGCGGGCATCAAGCTGGTTTATCTGGAAGACGTCCGCAGCAGCGCCACGCTGGGCGACTCGCTCGGCGGCTTCCTGCGCTATCTCTTCAAAATCAAGCCGAAAAACGACCCCCTCGGCCCCGGGCTCATCCTGTTCACCTCCGGCTCGGAGGGCAGCCCCAAGGCCGTGGTGCTCAGCCACCGCAATCTGCAGGCGAACCGCGTCCAGTGCCTGAGCGTGATTCCAATCACCAGCGACGACCGTATTTTCAACTGCCTGCCGATGTTCCATTCGTTCGGGCTCGGGGTCGGCTCGCTGCTGCCGGTGCTCTCCGGCATCCGGACGTTTTTCTACCCGTCGCCGCTGCACTACCGTATCGTTTCGGAGCTGTGTTACGACACCAATACTTCGGTGATTTTCGGTACGGACACATTTATGAGCGGTTATGCGCGGGCGGCGCACCCCTATGACTTCTTTAACCTGCGCATCGCCGTGGTCGGGGCGGAAAAGCTCCGCCAGCAGACCCGCGAGGTCTGGATGGAGAAATTCGGCGTGCGCCTCTACGGCGGCTACGGCACCACCGAAACCGCACCCGTCGTCTGCCTCAATACCCCGATGTATAACCGCACCGGCTCGGTGGGCCGCATCGTGCCCGGCATGGAAACGCGCCTCGAGCCCGTCGAGGGCGTCCACGAGGGCGGCAAACTGCTGGTCCGCGGTGACAACGTCATGCTCGGTTATTACCTTGCCGACAATCCCGGCGTGCTGGTGCCGCCCCCCGGCGGCTGGTACGACACCGGCGACATCGTGACCATCGACGAGGATGGCTTCATCTACATCGTGGGCCGCGCCAAGCGCTTCGCCAAGATCAGCGGCGAAATGATCTCGCTCGGCGCCGTCGAGGAGGCCGTGCACAATCTCTGGTCGGACGTCAAGCAGGGCGTGGTGGCCATTGAATCCGACAGCAAGGGCGAACAGCTGGTGTTGATCACCGAGCAGAAAGACGCCGCACTGCCGGACCTGATGAAATTTTTCCGTGAAAAAGGGTTCAGCGAATTATGGATTCCCAAGAAAATCGTCGTGGTCAAAGATGCCCCTCTGCTCGGCAGCGGCAAATTTGACTACGCCGGGGCCAAAGAAATCGCTCAGGCAGCCATTAACGGCAACTCATAAAAATAAGGGCTGGTTTGATGAAAATTTTATTGTTGGGGGACTCGATCCGTTGCGGGTATTGTGCATTTGTCCGGGAGAAATTATCCGGACGGGCAGAGGTTTATTTTCCGGCGGAGAATGGCCGTTTCGCCCAATATACGTTGCGGCAGCTGCAGGATTGGAAAGGTGAATTGGGGCTGCGCGAAGACGTCGATGTCGTGCACTGGAACAACGGGCTCTGGGATTGCGGGCACCTGGGGCACGGAGCCAGCCTGGAAAGCACCGGCGGCACGGATGCGGCCGGGGACAAACAAACGGTCGTTTACGAGGAGGAAACCCTGACTCCGCCTGATATTTATGCATACATGATCCGGCGCGTTTACCGGCGGATTCATACGCTTTTTCCGCGGGCAAAAGTGATTTTCGCCTGTACCACGCCGGTTATTGAAGAAAAAGCGCCGCCGATTCTGATGCGTTACAATTCGGAAATCGAGCATTTCAACCAAGTCGCGCGGCAGGCGCTTCAGGAATTCCCGGTACTGTTCAATGATCTTTACGCGTTTTCAAAAGAAAATTTGCAGGACTGCTATGCCGACTGGGTTCATTATAACGAAAAAGGTTCCCGGCTGCTGGCGGACCGGATTGGCAATTTCATCATGAACGCCGCCAAAAATCAGCAGTAAAATCACGCTAATTGGACAATGTGATTGAAAGATGAAATTCATCCCATTTCCCCTTTCCCGGTTTGCTTTTTCAAACCAATGGTTGTACCTTTGTCACTAAGGCTAAGAAATTTGATCAGGAGACCATTAGAAAGAATTCACAATCCTTTATAAATCAGGAGATTAAATATGAACGACATCCTGAATCACCATCTGGATTACTTCCTGGCGGAAGGCAGCATCATCTGCGGTCTGCAGGCTACGGACCCCAATGGAGCCATCGATGAACTGGTATCGAGGCTCTGCCTCAACACCAGCGGGCTTGACAAAAATTTCATCATCGAGGAACTCAGCGCCCGCGAAAAAGTCGTTCCCACCGTCATCGCCCCCGGCTTGGCGGTACCCCATGCCCGGCTTCCCCACCTCAGCCGCCTGCTGGTGGCGCTCGGTACCTCCGAACAAGGCATCGACTTCAATGTCGACGGCATGCCCCCGGTCAATGTGATCGTGCTCGTACTGACCCCGAAAGACGACCCGGGGCTGCACCTGCAAGTACTTTCTGCGCTCGGTACCGACTTCAGCACGCCGGATGCCATCAGCATCGTCAGCAAACAGAAACTCCCGGCCGACATCCTAAAATATTTCCATTCCAACCGCGTCACGCTGCCGGAGTACCTGACCGCCCGCGACGTGATGAACCCCCTGCCCGTCACACTGCAGGAATCCGACACACTGCAAAAGACCATCGAGACCATCGCCACCGGCCGCTCCAACGACATCCCGGTGCTGGACCCCGATGGCGACATCCGCGGCGCCGTATCGCTCGAAGACATCCTCAGTTTCAGCCTTCCCGACCACATTCTGTGGATGGAGGACCTCTCCCCGATCTACCGTTTCCAGCCCTTTGCCGAAATGCTTCGCGACGACGAGGAAACCAAGCTCGCCGACTTCATGCGCGAAGAAGTCATCAAAGTCGACGAAACCCTCCCTGCTATTCAACTCGCCAAAATGTTCCTGGTCCACAAATGCCGCCAGATCATGGTCGCCCGCGGCAACAAACTCATCGGCGTAGTAAACCTCAAAGACTTCGTAACCAAAATGTTCTGGGAATAAGATTAATTAAGAATTAAGAATTAAGAATTGAGAATTGGGGAGGAATGATCTTGAGTAGAGAGCCAAATATTGGATTGGAGAAGAGTTATAAATTTGCGCTTCGAATGATAAAATTGTATCAGCACTTGACTAGTGATAAACGTGAGTTTGTCATTTCGAAGCAGGTTTTACGGTCGGGAACTTCCATCGGAGCTAATTTCGAGGAGGCGATCGGAGCTCAATCGTCGAATGATTTTTCTGCAAAAATGAGCATCGTTTATAAAGAAACCCGGGAAACGCATTACTGGCTGCGCCTCCTTCGTGATTCGGGTTACATTAATCAACGTTCAGCCAACAGCATACTGAAGGATTGCGAAGAACTATTGAAAATCATCGGTACAATAAAAAAGACCGTGACAGTGAAAAGATAATTCTTAATTCTTAATTCTTAATTCTTAATTCTTAATTCTTAATTCTTAATTCTTAATTACACAGAGGTGGTGAATAATGCATGATGAAGGCGGTTCGGTCGAGCTGGGTACTGCGCAGCTGATTTCGCGGATGGGTATTTTGATCGGGGCCGGACTGCTGGTCGGGTTCGGCGGGGGAGCGCTCGGGTTGGAGGCCCGGCAAGCGGTTTCCTGCGCGGTGTTTATTTCGATCATCATGGGAACGCTGTTTTTCTGGAATTTCCGGTTGGCGATCGCGTTTCTCGGGCTGGCGGTGCTGATTTTCACCAACTCGCTGACGATTGCCTCATTTATCGAGTCGGCACAGCTGAATGTGATTCTGTTCCTGGTCGGCATGATGGTGGTCGTGGGGGCGTTGCGCGACCTCGGCTTTTTCACCTGGGTGGTACAGCTGATCGTGTCGATGAAAAACCTGACCGGCAAGAAATTCATCGCGGTCACCGCGGTCTGTTCGGCGCTGCTGGCCTGTGCCGTGGACGAAGTTACGTCCATCATCTTCATTTCGACGCTGATTTTCCAGGTTTGCGACCGGCTCAAAATTAAGCCTACGCCGTATATCATCATCTGCGTGTTCGCCACCAACGTCGGCAGCGCCGGCACCATGATGGGCAATCCGGTCGGAATCCTGATCGGTTCCAAGGCGGGACTGACCTTCTTCGACTTCATCATCTGGGCGTTTCCGATCATGCTGGTGGCGCTGGGGCTGATCGTGGCGATGACGATGTGGTATTTCCGCAAGGATCTCGCACAATTCGACACCAGCATGGAGGAGCGCCTCGCCCGCAACCTGACACTGGTCCCGAAAATCGACGTCCCCTACAAACAGGGACTGCTCCTGCTGATCGTCACGATCGCCATGATCGCCTCGCATTCGTTCCTCGAAACCCTTTTCCACCTCGGCAAAAACAGCATCCTGATGATCGCTCCGCTGATCTGCTCCGGCATCGTCATGATCCTGAAACGCGATCGCGCGCGTTATTATATCGAGCGCGAGGTCGACTGGTGGACGCTGCTGTTTTTCATGCTGCTTTTTGCCGTGGCGGGCACCTTGGAACATACCAGCATCGACAAGATCATGGCCAACAAGTTTTCCGAAGTCTGCGGCACCAACAATATGGTGCTGATTCCGTTGATCCTGGGCGTGTCGGCGATCGGTTCGGCGTTTGTGGACAACGTGATTTTCGTGGCGGCGTTCTGCCCGGTGATCAGCAAGCTGGCGATCAGTCTGCATGACCTGCCGCTGTGGTGGGCGCTGCTTTTCGGGGCGTGCTTCGGCGGCAATATCACCATGATCGGCAGCACGGCCAACATTGTGGCGCTGGGCATGCTGGAGAAACGCTCGCACGTGCATGTATCATTTTTCCAGTGGTTCAAAATCGGGATCGTGACCACGCTGGTGACCGGCGGCGTGGCCTGCCTGGCGCTCTACGCGCTCTCCCCCCTGATGCCGGACCGCTACTCAAACATCGGCTACGAGGAATTTGACGGCAACACCGTCCGTCTCACCGCCAAAAACGCCGTGCTGAAGGCCGAGTTTGCCAAAGACGCCCCGCCGTCAATATCCACCGCACCCGAGGGCAATTACACGCCGGTGACCGTGAAAATGTTCAACGCCAACCGCAAGCAGTCAATCCCGGTCACGGCCTACCTGCCCGGACCGATTGCCGCCCGGACGGAGGTCAAAGATGCCCAGGAAAATCCGTCGGAGCTCTATTTCAAAGGCAAGCTCTCCCACGCGCCGGAAGGCAATCCGTACCCGGCCTTCATGATCGTGGAGGACGTCAGCGCCCAGCCGCCGCGCCACTGATTCGGATTATTTGTCCGGATCGACGGGGACGGTGGAGTCGGCGGAGTTCAGCGGTTCCCCGGAGCTTTTGCGGCGCTCTTCGTTGATGGAGTCCGCCGCGCCGATCTGCATGATGGTGATGATCAGCAGGAAAATCATCGCCTGCACGATGATCACCACCGCCGTTTTGCGGTCGCCCCACAGCAGCGGCAGCACGCTTAACCCGAGCATGAGTTCCATCAGGTGCACCATCTGGACGGCGCGTTTGCGGGTCAGCCCCATTTTGACGAAACGGTGCGAAATATGGTTGTGGTCGCCCACGTAGATCGGTTTGTGGTTGCGCAACCGGATGAACACCACCGCCAGCGCGTCGAAAAGCGGTATCGCCAGGATGAAGAGCGGAATCAGGATCGGCGACCGGGTCAGCGAGTAATCACGCGAGAAATAGGTGATGCTCGCGCTCATCACCGCCGCCAGGTACCCGAGGAAATGGCTCCCGGAGTCCCCCATGAAAATCGACGCCGGGCTGTGGTTGTAAAACCAGAAGCCCAGCCCCACGCCGCAACTCAGCGCCCCCATCGTCGCCAGGAAATGCTGGCCCGTGAGCGCCGCTACCGTGGCAAACAATCCCATGGCGATTGTCACTGTGCCGACCGCTAGGCCATCCATATTGTCGAAAAAATTGATCGCGTTCATCAACAACATGAACCAGAACACCGTCACGCACCAGATAAACACCGGATTGTTGATAAACAGCGTAATTTTGATGCCGCCGAAGGAGACGACCAGCGCGGCGATCAGGAACTGGCCGAGAAATTTGAAATGGGCCCTCATGCCGAATTTGTCGTCCCACAGCCCGAGGCCCATCGCCAGGAACGCTCCGAGGCAGATCACGCCCAGGCGCGGGGTGACCATTTTGATGCCGCTGAAGTTTTCGGCGATATCCGGCGAAATACTGCCGAGATCGGCCGCCATGACTATGATAAAGCCGAGAGCAATCGCCAGGAACCAGGCGCAGAACATGGCCAATCCCCCCAGCAGCGGCGTGGCTTTGCCGTGTTGTTTGTGCTTTTCGCCCTTCGGACGGTCCATAATGTCCCACTTCTCGGCCAGATGCTTGAAAACCGGCGTCAACACCAGCGACAGCATCCCCCCCATCAGAAAAACCAGCAATAAAACATGTTGCCAGGAAATCATTTTGTTGAAACCTTTCCTTTTTTTATTGAAATTATGCTATATATTATAGCACGAAAAACCTCAACTTAAAAATCTGAATATGATGAATGACCGTTTTATTTTCGGTCCGGTGGCATCCCGCCGGCTCGGTGTTTCGCTCGGGGTCGACCTGGTACCCTCAAAAACCTGTCCGCTGGACTGCATCTACTGCGAAGCGGGGGCTACCACCTGCCTGACCGTGGAGCGCCGCGAGTATGTACCCATCGACAAGGTGATCGCGCAGCTGGATGAAGTATTGAAGAAAAATCCGAAGTTGGATTACCTGACCTTTTCCGGCGGCGGAGAACCTACGCTGAACTCCGGCATCGGCAAAGTCGTCGACTTCGTCAAAGATCATTACCCGCAGTACAAAATCTGTCTGCTGACCAATGGCTGCCTGCTCGGCGATCCCAAGCTGGTCCGGGAAATCGCGCACGTGGACCTGGTAATACCGTCGCTGGACGCCTCGAACGCCGAGGAGTTCACCGCCATCAACCGCCAGGCCCCGGAGCTGGATTTTGACAAGGTTCTGCGGGATCTGATCGCTTATTCAAAGCAGCGGACTTCGCTTCTGTGGCTGGAACTTTTCATTGTGCCCGGTGTCAATGATTCCGACGCCGCCATCACCCGTTTCACGGAAATCATCCGGCAGATCAGCCCGGATAAGGTTCAGCTGAATACGCTCGACCGCCCCGGCGTGCTGGATTGGATAAAGGCCTCGACCTCGGAAAATACCATGCGTTTCATCAAGGCTTTCGAGCCGTATGTACCGGTCGAAGCCGTGGGCCCCTTCCGTTACCAGAGCAAGGCGCTCCAGCAGGATATTGAATTATCGGACATTGACAACCAGATTCTGGCGCTGATCAGCCGTCGCCCGGGGACCATTCAGGACCTCATGGTGGCATTGGAACTCGATGCCGCCGCGATTAAACCGCACCTCGACCGACTGCTCGGAGCCGGGAAAATCATTTCCGAACGACTCTACCGGGGCGATTTCTACAGCATCAACTAGATTACTTCCCTCTCTCAAACTGTTCAATTTACAAATTCCCCGAAAACCGGAAAACAAAAAAGGAGGCCGAAGCCTCCTTTTATGATTCTCTCAGCAGATACTGAGATTAGTTGGTACCCACATTCGGAAGAATGATGGAAGTACCACGGTTCGTTTTGCTGTACCAGTTGTCACCGGCGAAACCAGAGACGTGACCGTCGTGGAAGAGGATGTTACCATAGTTGTTATGGTTACCATACTTCGCGGCGATCGTGTTATCGGTGCGGTCAGCAGAGATACCGGAGTCGGCATTACCGTAGGTACCGGAGGCGCCTTCCAACATGCCGCCGGCAAAGGCGTAACTAGTGGAACCAGCAGTACCGTTGGTAGCAGCGGTGACATCCTTATTGTTGGCAGTGTCAGTGTCTACCAGCGGAATAGTACCTTTGCCCTTGGTGTGAGTGGTGGACGGGCAAACGTACACGCCGTAGTCGGTCAGGAAGTCGTTTTTGCGCAGGAGTTCGAGACCGCCGGCGCCGTTAAGATTCGGCAAACGATCCTGATAGTCGATCGCGTACTGCTTGATCGCCAGACCAATCTGCTTCAGGTTGGAGGTACAGGAGATACGGCGGGCCTTTTCGCGGGCTGCATTCAGCGCGGGAAGAAGCATGCCGGCGAGAATCGCGATGATCGCGATCACAACGAGGAGTTCGATGAGTGTGAACCCTTTTTTCATTTTTAGCATCCTTATTTTGTTAACTGTTTCCATACTGGAACATCCAATATAATTATAGTTTAGCAAAATTTTATCAGAAATGCAAGTCATTTGGAATAATAATTAAAAATAAAAAAAGGAGGCCGAAGCCTCCTTTTAATGATTCTCTCAGCAGACTAAGATCAATTCGGACCCACGTTCGGGGTAATGATGGAAGTACCGCGATTCGTCTTGCTGTACCAGTTATCACCGGCGAAGCCAGAGACGTGACCATCGTGGAAGAGGATGTTGCCATAGTTGTTATGGTTACCCCATTTGTTGACGGTGTCGGTGCGGTCGGCGGCGATACCGGAGTCGGCATTACCATAGGTACCGGAGGCACCTTCCAGCATGCCGCCGGCAAAGGCGTAGCTGGTGACTGCAGTCTTGTCGACCACAGCGTCGGTGTCTTTGTTACCATTTGCACCAAGAGTAGTATCAATCAAAGAGACAGTACCCTTGCCTTTGGTATGAGTGGTGGACGGGCAGATGTATACGCCGTAGTCGGTCAGGAAATCGTTTTTGCGCAGGAGTTCGAGACCACCGGCGCCGTTTTCGTTCGGCAAACGATCCTGATAGTCGATCGCGTACTGCTTGATCGCCAGACCAATCTGCTTCAGGTTGGAGGTACAGGAGATACGGCGGGCCTTTTCGCGGGCTGCATTCAGCGCGGGAAGAAGCATGCCGGCGAGAATCGCGATGATCGCGATCACAACGAGGAGTTCGATGAGTGTGAACCCTTTTTTCATTTTTGACATCCTTAAGGTTTGTTAATTACTTCTACGATTTTAAAAATCGAACCATAAAATAATTCTTAAATATAGTTTAGCAAATTTTTATCAGAAATGCAAGCTTTAAAAAAAGAATTTTTGAAAAATCTTACTCTTTTCTTGAAGATTTTCTGAAAAAACGTGTTTTTTGAGCGGAATATTGGATACCAAGCCTTGAAAAAGCGCTTTTCCCGGATAGAATAATGGTAATTCTGAATTGCCGGAGATGTTTCCATGTCTGACAACATGACGGAAAAGAGCAACTTCAGCCAGGTCAAGGAACTTGGCGGGTATACTCTGCTGCATCCGCTTGGAATCGGGGGAATGGGGGAGGTTTACCTGGCCGCCCGTAACTCGGATCATACCAAAGTCGCGATCAAAATCCTCCTGCCATCGTTGGCGAATAACCATTACCATATCGAATTGTTCCTGAAAGAGATCAATATGCTCTCCCGGATCAAGCATCCCGGCATCGTCCATGCCCTCGAAGCCGGAGTCCAGGACGACATCTGCTTCTTCGTCATGAACTACATCGATGGGCGCAACCTGGTGTCGGTAATCGAAGAGGACCAGCCCGTCAACGAAACCGCCGCGCTGGTAATCATCCGCGACGCCGCCATGATCCTGCGCGATGTATACGACCAGCACCAGATCATCCACCGCGACATCAAACCGGAAAACATCATGATCACGCCGAAGGGACAGGTCCATGTCCTGGATTTCGGCCTTTCCTGGGGGATTTACGACGAACACGGCCGGAATTGCGCCGGCATCGGCACCGCGCATTTCGCCGCGCCCGAGCAACAGGCCGGCAAAAACATCGATTTCCGGGCGGACATCTACGCCCTGGGCGCCACGCTGTTCCAGCTCCTCACCGGCCATTACCCTTTCGAATACCCGACCGTTGAGGAAATCAAGCAGGCCCATCTGCACAATCCGCTCCCCGATCCGCAGGAGTTGCGCCCCGGACTCGGCGACGGCTCCGCCATGATCCTGCGCAAAAGCCTGGAAAAGGACCCCGCCTACCGTTACCAGTCCTGGCAGGAGATGATCGACGACCTGAATAACACGCTCAAAGAGTTGAAAAAACAGCATAAATACATTCTGAAGCCCCATCAGGTGGCGGTAATTGCGCTTCTTTTCGTCATTGTTTTCGGCGCCCTGACGCTTTATCACCGCGACCGCAAGGAACAGGCCCGGCGGCAGGAATTCATCAATACCATGATCGAGATCGAGAACCGGTCGCTGCAGGACCCTGAAGATGCCATACTGCTGCTCGACAGCATACCCGAGGAGCTCACCGCCCGTTATCCGGATATCACCGACGAAACCCGGGCATTCATCACCAGACAGCTCAAAACCAAATCCCGGGAGGTCGACCTCGCCCTCGAGAACGAGTTAAAGCGCCTGCGTGCAACATCCTATCAGCTCCAGGCCGAAGAACAATGGTACGACGCCCGCGAATTCTGGCACGGCCAGATGAAGAAAAACGAATACCGGAGCCACGAAAAATTCCTCGAAGAAGCCGCCAGGCACCTGGCCCAGATCAACAGCAAAATCAGCACCAATTAATTAAGAATTCAAAAATAACAGACATGCTGCAGGGTGGAACAAATCGCAAGCCGCACAGCTGATTTTCAGCATCGAACGACAGGCCGGATGGTCTCGAAATTCCACTGGCGAACTCCGGGAATAAGCTTCCCGAATTCTTAATTCTTAATTCTTAATTCTTAATTTTGTTGAAAAAGTCTGATTTCCGTGCTATAGTTACTGAGCTGTATAACTATCAACCACGAAAGACCATACATATGAGCAACTACAAGCATATCGTCGTGCCCGCCGGAGAAAAAATCACAGCCGGCAGCAATGGCAAACTCCAGGTTCCGGATAACCCGATCGTCGCCTTTATCGAGGGGGACGGCATTGGCCCGGACATCACCCGCGCTTCCATGCTGATGTGGAACAGCGCCGTCGAAAAAGCCTATGGCAACAAGCGCAAAATCGCCTGGATGGAAGTCTACGCCGGCGAAAAAGCCAACGCCGTTTACAATGAACAGATCTGGCTGCCCAACGAAACCGTGGAAGCCATTTCCGAATACCTCATCGCCATCAAGGGGCCGTTGACCACCCCCGTCGGCGGCGGTATCCGCTCACTGAACGTGGCGCTGCGCCAGATGCTCGACCTCTACGCCTGCGTGCGCCCGGTCCAGTATTTCAACGGTGTGCCGTCTCCGGTGAAGCACCCGGAAAAGACCGACATGGTGATTTTCCGCGAAAATACCGAAGACATCTATGCCGGTGTCGAGTGGATGGCCGGCACCCCCGAGGCGCAGAAAGTGATCAACTTCCTCCAGGACGAAATGGGCGTGAAGAAGATTCGTTTCCCGGAAACATCCAGCATCGGCATCAAGCCGATTTCACAGGAAGGCTCCGAGCGGCTGATCCGCGCCGCCATCAAATACGCCCTCGAGCACAAGCGCTGCAACCTGACGCTGGTCCACAAGGGCAATATCATGAAATTCACCGAAGGCGGTTTCAAGAACTGGGGTTATGAACTGGTTCGCCGCGAATTCGCCGACGTGGCCGTGGGCTGGGATGACTGCGGCGGCAACCCCGGCGACAAACTGCTGGTCAAGGACTGCATCTGCGACGCGTTCCTGCAGCAGATCCTGACCCGTCCCGAGGATTACGACGTGATCGCCACCATGAATTTGAACGGCGACTATGTGTCCGATGCGCTGGCGGCCTGCGTGGGCGGCATCGGCATCGCGCCTGGCGCAAACATCAATTACCTGACCGGCCACGCGGTTTTCGAGGCCACCCACGGCACCGCGCCCAAGTATGCCGGCCAGGACAAGGTCAATCCGTGCTCGCTCACGCTCTCCGGCGAAATGTTGCTGCGCCACCTGGGCTGGGAAGAGGCCGCCGACCTGCTGATCAAAGCCATCGAAAAATGTATTTCCGAAAAAATCGTGACCTACGACTTCGCCCGTTTAATGGATAACGCAACTGAAGTTTCGTGCTCAAAATTCGCGGAGAACGTCGTTCGTAATATGTAAGTCAAGCAAGGAGGGATCATGAAGCTGACATCGATACTGAATCCGGATTTCATTGTCTGCAATCTGGAGGCAACCGACCGGCAATCCGCCTACAAAGCGATCGCATCGCAAATTGTAGCCAAATCCGAACTCAAGTTCGACCCGGACGAGCTGGTCAATGAGATGATCGTGCGCGAAGATTCCATCCGTATCCCGTATGCCGAGATTGCCATGCCGCATATACGGATCGATCAAATCCACGATCTGTATATGGGCGTCGGCATCCTGAAAAGTCCGCTCATGCTGAAGGATTACGATGCGGCCCCCTCCAAAGTCATCATCATGTCGCTGGTTTCGGACAATACCTCCGATACTTACCTGAAAGCGCTGTCGGCATTTGCCAAATACCTCTCCGTACCGGCCAATTTCGCCAAACTCAACGGCTGCGGCAATGCCCAGGCCGTCCTCGATAACCTCAATCACGACAATGTCCGGCTGAAAAAGGACATCACCGCCGAGGATATCATGTCCAATGCCGCCGACACCGTCACCCCCGAGTCGCCGCTGCGCGACGCGCTGGACCGTTTCGTCCGCGCCCGCACCAGCTGCCTGCCGGTGGTCGACAAACACGGCACGCTGCTCGGCGCCATCGACGCCGCCGAAATCATCCACAAGGCGATTCCCGAATACCTTTTCATGATGAACCATGTGAAGTTCCTCAGCAGTTTTGAGCCGTTCGAACGCATTTTCCGCGAGGAATATTCGCAGAAGGTCGAAGAATACATGACCCAGCCGAAGCTGATCATTTCCCCGGACACTCCGCTGATCCAGATCACCATGAGCCTGATCCGCGGCGAGGCCCAAACCATTTTCGTGACCGGCGAGAACAACCATTATCTCGGTATGATTTCCATTGAGGACATCGTGCACAAAATCCTGAGGGGGTGAGCATGTTATTCTGGTTCGGCACGATTGTATTCATTGGCACCTACATCCTGATCGCTTCGGAAAAAGTCAACAAAACGGCGGCGGCCCTGCTCGGCGCTTCGCTCATGCTGCTCTTCATCCTGCCCGGCGGGCACGAGGACACCCCACATCCTGAGCCGGGAGTCTCCACGGTTCAGCAGCAGCTCGAAGTAAACGCCCCGCCCCCGGTCATTCAGGAGCATACCCCGCCCCAAAAAATGAGCAAGGAAGAGGAAGCGTATTCCAAGCTCGACGCATTTTCGAAACATGTCAATTTCGACGTTATTTTCACGCTGGCCGGGATGATGATCCTGGTCAATATCCTGAGCGGCACCGGCCTCTTCCAGTACGTGGCGATCAAAAGCGCCAAACTGGCCAAGGGCTCGCCGATTCGAACGATGGTACTGCTGGTGGTCGCCACCGCCGTACTCTCGGCATTTCTGGACAACGTAACCACTATTCTGCTGGTGGCCCCGGTGACGCTAGTGGTGGCGGCGGAGCTCGGCGTACCCGTCATCCCATTTCTGATGGCCGAAACCATGGCCTCGAACATCGGCGGTACCGCCACACTGATCGGCGATCCGCCGAACCTGATCATCGGTTCGGAAGCCGGACTCAGCTTCATGGATTTTATTATCAACATGACCCCCTGCGTGGTTGTGGTCATGATCATTTACTGCATCGCGCTGGCTGTTTACTACTCGCCCAGAATGAGGGTCACGGTCGAACAGCGCGCGCGGGTCATGGAAATCAATGAAAACGCCGCCATCACCGACCCGGTGAACCTGAAACGCGGTGGCATCATCATGCTGATGACCATCGTCGGCTTCCTGCTGCACGGCTGGCTCGGGCTGATGCCGAGCGTGGTGGCGATGTCCGGAGCCGCCCTGGCTCTGGTTTTCTGCAAAGTCAACCTCGACGAAATGCTGGAAAAAGTGGAGTGGTCCACGCTGTTCTTTTTCCTCGGCCTTTTCGTGGTGGTGCGCGGCGCCGAGGAAGTCGGTCTGATCACCGAATTCGGCAAAGTGCTGCAATTCACTGCGGGTTGGAATCCGCTGGTCATCATCCTGCTGATCATGTGGGTGAGCGGCATCGCGGCCATGCTGATGAACAACGTATCGTATACCGCGGCCATGGTCAGTATCGTGGCGGCCTTTATCGCGTCGACGCCGGTTTTCGCGCAGGACCCGGGGCTGGCCCGACTGCTGTGGTGGGGACTGGCCCTGAGCGTCTGCTTCGGCGGCAACGGCGCGTTGACCGGCGCGGCGGCAAACATGGTCACCGTGGGCATCGCCAAAAAAGCCGGGGTAAACATCACCTACCTCAGCTTCATGAAATACGGTATTCCGGTCACGCTGTTCAGCCTGGTGCTGGCCTCCGGCGACATCATCATCCGCTACTTCGTCTTTTTCAATAAATAATATGGCAAACAAGATCAAAACCAAAGCACTGAAGAGCTTCGCCAAAGAACAGATCATCACGTTGTTCAAGGACGCGGGCTGGTGGGATGAAACCTACGGTACCGGCGAGTTCATCCCGCTGATCGTGCGGCGCTCGACGGTGTTCATCGGCGCTTTTGACGGCGACCGCCTGGTCGGCATGGGCCGCGCCATATCCGACGGCGTGAGCGACGCCTATATCCAGGACGTGGTCGTGCTTCAGGAATACCGCGGCCGCGGCATCGGCAAGATGGTGGTCGAGGAAATTGTCCGCCGCCTGAAACGCCGCGGCATCGACTGGATCGGCCTGATCAGCACCCCCGGCCAGGAGGGCTTTTACCAAACCATGGGTTTCGAGACCATGTCCAAATACACCCCGATGCTACTCGCCGCCAAAAGCGGCGAGTGAATTGGCCGCTTCGCTGAATTGGTCGCCACTGCGTGGCTGAATTGGTGAATTGGCCGGCGCAAGCGCCTGAATTGGGAAAATGGGAAGCGCCCTTCTCTCTTCCCATAAGTCACATACGTCCCATGTGTCCCATTTCCTATTCGTCCTATAGGTCCTATGTGTCCTATATACACAGACTTACACAGACGGGCACGGACTTACACGGAAGCTTTCTCCCAATTCAGGCGCTTTGCGCCGACCAATTCACCAATTCAGCGAAGCGGCCAATTCAGCCACGCAGTGGCGGCCAATTTCAATAGCAGGTCCAGACGCTTGCGGGTTCCCCGGCGTCGTGCTCACCTTTCAGGGCGGTGAAGCTCTCGGCGGTGACGTGCCCGTCTGCCCAGCAGATGTTGAGGCGGTTATTGTCGTTGTGGAGATTGCCGCAGGTACCGTTCAGCATGGAGGCCTTCAGGTAATGACTGCCCTGCAGGAGACTGCCGGAACTGTCCGGGTAGGCGTCACCATAAAGGACGGTTCCGGACGGGTTTTTGAAGCGGCTGAGCTTTGCGGTGCCAAACCAGATGGTGGCGGTCGGGTTCGCCGGGTTGAATGGAAACAGGGCATTGCGGCCATAGGTCGGCGTGACCGTCTTGGCAAGATCCCGGGCGATCGGGCAGACAAAGAATCCCTGCCGCCCCGCGCTGACACTTTCCGGAGTTTCCGTGGTACCGCCGGTCGGAATAAATTTATTGAGCGTGTTGATCTTCCATCCCGCAGCCGGTGCGATATAGTTATGGAGCACCGAGGTCCAGAGTTCACTCGTGGCCTGATTCGCCAGAAGCGGCAGCATATCACCGTTGTCCCCGCAATAAAGCTGGGTATAAGTACCCAGCGTTTTCAGGTTATTGGTACAGGACATGATTTTGGCTTTTTTGCGCGCATTATTAAGCGCGGGCAAGAGCATGGCGGCCAAGATGGCGATGATCGCGATGACAACGAGCAATTCGATAAGCGTAAAATGATATTTTTTCATAACTGCATTCCTTCGGTTAGCGGTTGTAAAGAATCCGGAAATTACGGAGATAGTAAACAAAATGATCTTCTTTGAGGTTGAAACCGATCCGGAGCATTTTGATCGTACCGGGGTCCGGAATTTCGGGATGGAAAGCGATTACCCGTTCCTGCCATTCCGCGCCCGGAGGATTGATCTGGAGCCAGACGGCTTTGCCGCGCTCGTTGCTCAGCTCATTCACAAACATGCCGAGCATCTGCTTGATCGCGTCGGCGGGTTCGACCTTGACTTCAAAGGCAATCCCGGCGGCGTCCTTCAGAGATTCCTGCGGCAGCTGCAGGATGTATTCCGGATAAATCCAACGGTCGGTCTGGGGACGGAACTGGCAGTCGAATTTGACGGCTTTTTCATTCGCATCCCAGCTGATTTTCAGGTTGCCCGATGATTTATTGCGCCAATTGGCCGGGTCCAGCAGACTGTTAAAAGGAACCGAAGTCATGCTGCTTGCCATCAAATGCCGGGCCAGGACCGGAATATGAAGGCGGCTGATCCGCTTGCCTCCGAACTCGCCGGTAAGCTCGAATTTGCCCGCAAAATTATCTTTGCCCACTTCCGGGCGGAAACGGAGCTTGAATTCGATTTTGCCGTTGGCCGGGATCGTAACTTCCGGAGGGAGCCCCTCGGTTTTGCCGCCGGAAACGCGGAGTTTGCCGCTTTTCTCCGAACCGGAGAAATTGTAGAGCTCGATCTGTATCTCACCGGATTCTCCTTCCCAGTCGATGCTGTCTTTGGTACGGGCGATGGTGAAGCCCTTAAGCATGGTCGCTTTGGCCACCACGGTGCGGTCCATACCGGAAACATCGGGGCGGACCGCTTTGCCCGCCGGGGCGGGCGCTTTCGCCCTCAGCCTGGAGAGCCCGGTCAGGTAGGCGGGAAAACGGGAGGCGGTCAGTTTGGCCCCGTGCTCCATGGGACGCTCCATGCCGGTCAGGTCGGACAACCGGGCACCCTGCGGAAGGGATTTCAGGGCAAAGGTGCGGCTGAAACGGTTCTCGGTGCTGCGGGCCGGGCCCTGAGTTTCGAACTCGGAGCGGCTCCAGAAAATCAGCGTCTGGGTGTCGTCCGGCAACCGGTAGAGATAAGCGGTAATCTCTTTGCTGCCGGTATCGAATTCACCTTCGAACCGGGCGGCGCCGAGGCGATCGGTCAAATTGGCATAAGCGGCATAACCTGGCTTGACCGTATAATCGCGGCGCAGCAGCCCCCAATCTTTGGCGCCGCCGATTTCATTGTAGGGGGCAAGCACGAAGAAAAAACTTTTTTCAACGCCGAGCGCCTGAAAGGTGACCAGGCTCTTGACCAGATATTCCGCCACCAGCAGTTCCTGGTCCGGGGTATGAGCCTTGATGCCCGGCACACCGCTCTGAGCACCGCCCGAACCTTCGGAGAGACACCCCAGCTCGGTAATCCAAAGCGGCATATCGGCAATTCCCGCGCGTTTCATCAACGCCCGGACATTGGCGACGACGTCGGCGAAATCCGTCAGCGGCCGGTAGCAGTGAACATTGAAAATGTCGATATAGGCCGCCGCATCGTTGAGCATCACCACTTCGTTGCAGTTGGCCAGCGGAGTAAACGCAATTCCGCCCAGCAATACCGGCGTTTCCGGGTCGCCCGCCTTGTAACCGAGGCTGGCCGCTTTGAGCGCGGCGGCATAATCCCAGGCGGGTTCCGGGGCAAAACCGATATCCTGTTCATTCCAGAATTCCCAGTCGGTGACCTGTCCCTTGAAGGTGGATGTAAGCGTACGGGCGAATTCATGAAGCGCCGCGAGGTTGTCCGGTAATTTTTGGGAATGTGTCCGCGTCCATTTCGGCGAATCGTGGAACATGCCGGAGATGCCGACGCCTTTTTCCGCCAGTTTTTTCGCGTTGTCGCCATACTGTTTCCAGTGGTAGACGCCGGGTTCCGGGTTGACTTCTCCCCAACTGAGGCGCTCACGCACGACCGGGCAGCCGGCGCGGCGCGCAAGTTCGTTGATTGCGTCGAAACCTTCTCCTTTGAAGTAAGGATTTTTCGAGTCGGCCCGGCCAAGCCAGCTCACTGCGGCATCAAGTGCAAACGGCTGCGGCCCCTCCAGGTTCCGGTCGGCCGGATCGCGGACCACGGCGAAGTCGCGTTCGCTTTTCTGGCCGTCTTTGCCGGTCACGGCAATCTTATAATAGCCGCATTCAAGCGGTGAAAGCTCCAGTTTCGGGCCGCTCACGGCTCCGTTCTTCAGCGGCATGCCGTCCCAACTGCTCAACTGATACTCTCCGGCGAAATCTTCGCCGCCAACGAACCGGAATTCCAACTTTTCGCGCGAGGTAAACGCCGCCCCGGGCGCCACGGCCTCGATCTTTACCGCCGCATGCGCGGTCAATTGCCAAAGGAGCAATATGGAAAATATGAAACACTTGTGCATAAGAACATCTCCGTAAAAAATTGGTTAACGAATGTTTTTCAGGGTTTTGCCTTCGATGAATTGCGGGGATACCATGGCGTATTGGACCGGCAGTTTCGGGTTCTGCTGCCGAAGCTTCACCAGTTCCATGGCTTTGATCGCGTGGTCGTGCAACGGCACATTCAGATAGGTGAGCTTGGGACGGTAAAACGGCATTTCCTGGCGGTCGCCGTTGCAGACGACCGACACATCGCCCGGAATGTCGAGCTTCAGGTCCGTCAGCGCCGACACCACGCCCCAGAGAAACGACGCACGCACGATGACCGCCGTAAACGGTACCTGACGCTTGATCGACATCAGCCGGTTGTAAATCGCCCGGTGCGGCAGCTCGAAGCGCGGCGTTTCCACCAATATGCTCAGCTCGGCCACGGCCTTTTCGCCCAGCGTGTCGGCGATCCGCTGCCGCCAGACCGAGTAATACGACGGATTTTCGCTCATCAGCGAATGCTGGTCCACCAATGCGATGCGCTCATGCCCCGCCTGCGACAACCGGTCGAGAATCACCCCCAGCTCCATTTCCATGGACCCCGCCACGGTGTCGATGCCGAAGTGATGCGCCGGGATGCCGATGAAAACCACCGGTTTCTCGTGGCTCTTGAACCGCTCCATCAGCGCTTCGGGCATTTTGTTGAGCGGCTGCGGCGCCATGCAGATCAGCGCGTCGCAATTCTGCCAGGCGTCCATGATCGTGCGGTCCTCCCAGCTGCGGGCAAAGAAAAATTTCGGCAGCCATTCATTTTGCTCCGCTTCTTCGCTCAGATACATCAGCAGATCCGAATTTTCCGGCGACGACCACGCGGGAACGATGATCCCCAGCTGGTGCTGCACCTTGTCCGTCCGGATCTCGGAGCAGACAAACGTACCGACCCGCGGCACACGCTCCAGATACCGCTCGTCGACCAGTTGCCCGATCGCCTTGCGAATGGTCATATAGCTGGCGCCGAGCTGCTCCGCCAGTTCCCTTTCGGAGGGAAGCAGCGCGCCGCGCGAAAAATTGCCGATCTCGATCTGACGGCGGATATGTTCGCGTATGCCCGCGCTTTTTTTGCTTTCCGCTTTCACAGACATATAGCATAGTCTCCTGATTTAATGTCTTTGCTATATATTATAGCTATCTGCTATGTTTTTATCAATACCCCCATTTCAAGATTTCCCGAAAATATTTTATTATCATAATTTATAAGAAATCACTTAAAAAATTAAGTATATTGTTAATTATTTGTTTGATATATCCTTAAACCATGCTATTATATGTTTGAGGGGCATGCGAAATCTTAAGGAGGGTATATTATGGAAGATTACATGGAAAATCTGCGGAAAGAACTAGGAAACCTGATTCGGAAAAAGATCGCATCCAGTGAGTTACGTCAAATAGACCTCGCCCGCGAACTCGGCATCACGCCCGCCGCCGTGTCGCAAATGCTCAGCGGCAAAATCACCCCGAATATCATTCAACTGCAGAAGTTAAGCGATAAGTTAAATTGTACCCGCAGCGAATACTCCCGCATGCAGGAGATGCTGGCGAACATCAAGTCGCGCGGCCGCCTCGGGCTGTCTTATCTGAATTATGAGCTGCGCCGCGCCAGAACCGAGAAGAACTGGAGCATTGCCGAGCTCTCGCGCCAGACCGGGATCACCCCAAACGATATCAAACTTTTTGAGAACAACCCCTGCCTCAATCCGGACCGCGGCGAGCTGAGCGCTCTCTGTTCCGCGCTCGGGCTCGACGTCAACAGCTTCGTCCCCCCGGTCGAATACCCGGATAACACCCCCGCCGCGGTTCCCCCGGTACGCGAGGAACCCACTCCTTACGGCACCAGGACCCGGATTCCGCACCTGGAATTGAAGCTGCTGAAGAGCTTTCACCCCACGTTGTCATCCATCGATTCATTTGTCGGGGAGTATTCGCGCCAGCCGTTTTCCTGCTCCGGCAAGTATTTCAACGATAAGATGTTTGCGATTTCCGCCTCCTGCACGGAGCTGCCTCTGCTGAAGGGGCTGGACGTGGTGCTGATCGCAGTCATGGACTACGCCAAAGCGGGCGATATCGTGCTGGTTTACCGTGCCGCCGGTGGTTTTTCGCTCCGGCGCTACGACATCCGCAATTCGCAGATCACCCTCGACCCCCTGACCGGAGAGACCCCGCCCCCCGAGGACGCGCACACCGCGGATTTCATCCTCCCGGTCGCCGAAATCTCCTTCCGAACTGACAGAATGGAAAATTGAGAATTGAGAATTGAGAATTACAGGAATCGAACTCCTATGCGTCCTATATGTCCTATTCGTCCTATAAAAAAAATTTAAATAGAGGTCTTATGAATTATGAGTGCAAATGAAGCAGGCGGTTCTTCCTTCGGCAAAGTGATTGGTTACCTGATCCTGGCGGCGGCGGTGATCGGGGTCGTCGTATGGTTTATCATCCGCCCGGCCCTCGAGGAGCGCGGCTACACCCGCGACGGTCTCGAACAGAAAGCCGAAGACATCAAGGAAAAAGTCAGCGACACCGCCGACGCCGCCGGAGACAAAATCAGGCAAATCACCTCCAAGGGCGCCGACGCAGCCGAAGAAACCGGCGAGAAAGTCGAAGATGCCGCCGAAAACGTCAAGCAAACCGGCGAAAAAGCCGCCAGGAAAATCGAAAAATCCACCGAAAACCTCGAAATCATCGACTTGTGAGCATTATGGAAAATCAAACCACCGGCAAACTCTATATCGTCTCCACCCCGATCGGCAACCTCGAAGACATCACGCTGCGCGCCCTGCGCATCCTGAAAGAAGCCGACCTGATCGCGGCGGAGGACACCCGCCACAGCCGCACGCTGCTGGCCCATTACGAAATCACCACTAAACTGGTCAGTTACCACTCGTTCAACGAGCACCAGCGCACCGCCGAACTGATCGGCCAGATCATGAACGGCGCCAAAATCGCCGTCATTTCCGACGCCGGCACCCCCGGCATCGCCGATCCGGGTTTCCTGCTGGTCCGCGAAGGGTGGAAAAACGGCATCGTCCCGGAAATCATCCCTGGCGTGTCGGCCCTGACCTTCGCGGCGGTGGCCTCCGGGCTGCCGATCGACCGCTTCGCCTTCTACGGTTTCCTGCCGGTGAAGTCCGGCCGACGCGGCACCGCGCTGGCCCGGATTGCCCGCGAGGACAAGTCCGTGGTCATCTACGAGTCACCCCACCGGCTCGGCAAACTGATCAACGAACTGGCCGAAGGCTTCCATCCGGAAACGCCGGTAGCGATCATCCGCGAGGCCACCAAACTTCACGAAGAGATCATCCGCGGCACCGTTACCGAAGTGGCCGCCGCCACCGCCAACCGCAACTGGAAGGGCGAATGCGTCGTCATGGTTTCCCCTCATGAACAGCCTCAGAAAGCAAATGACGACGAAATGACGGACGATTGACGAAATACGTCAAAGCTTGCTGGTATCCACATAAGCGGCCAGAGGAGAAGAGCTTTCGCTCAACTCTTTTGCGATGATTCCGGCGATCAATTCAGCTCCCGCTTTGTTGGTATGGCTTGGGTCGATCTTCCCCTGTGGCGTAATGCGATATAGTGTTGCGGCTTTCTCTTCCCCCATTTTCTCCCACAATAAGACTTGATTATTGAATAATTCCAGACAAGGCTTATTCAATTCCGCCGCGACTTCTCTTATTGCCTGGCAATGCTTCAGACGGTCGGAGCGAACGGCTTTCCCGCTTTTGCTGAAAACTGCACGAGTTTTGTCCTGGCTAAAGTGCATGGAAGTATTTAAGGTGACAAAAATGATCTGAATACCGGCCTTGTCTGCATCGCCGGCAAATTTTTTCAAGTTTCCGCGGAATTCCGTTTCCGGATCAGTCGCATGCGGTTTTCCTTTGGTGTCATTGGCGCCAAGCGTCATCAGGATGAAATCAGGTTTTTCGGCCAAAACTTTGTCCCAGCGCCCTTCGGCAATAAAACTTTTCGTGCTTCTCCCACCTTTGGCATGATTGGTAATATGGACTTCCGGCTTGAAATAATGACCGATAACACTTCCCCATCCCCAGATTTGGTCAGGATTTGTAATTCCATAGTCTTCACAGGCGGAACTTCCGACCAGAGCGACGGTAATCTTTTCGGCTGCGGCGAGCGGCAAAGAAATAATCAAGCAAAGAAGGATGACGATTTTCCACATATTCTATTTCTCCCCCAGCAATGCCGCAGGGTTTGAAGAGACAAGAGGAAGCAAAGGTGCTCCAAGCCTGATCTTAAAATCCTCTTTGGCATAGGTAAAATTAATTGCCCAGATTTCTAATTTATCCGCTTCGGCGCGTTCATGACGCAACTGCCGGGATCCCTGCAGTTTTTCAAAGGAATCAACAATTTTTCCCTGGGGGTCCAGAAGCCCGGCGCTTACCGGTTCATTCAAATCCGGGGTCACCTCCACTTTGATTTCCTTTATCCCCGGCGGTACGGCGAAATACAGTTTCTGGTTTTTCGCTTTAAACATGCCGGTACGGGTATCCACTTGAAACGCATTGCCGGGGTGAGCGGAATCGACCGTTACTGTATGAGTGCGCGTATTGATTTCAAAGACAAATATATTGGGCCCAGTGGATTTCAAGTGATATATTTTTTCCGTTTCTGTAATCGTAAACCGATCAATATCCGTTCCACTGCCGTCTTTCACCAGGACTTCAACCTGCAGGGGAAACCGGGTGACTGCCTGGCTCCGGAAGTGAACCGGAAATTCTCCGGCCCGGTCGACATATTGAATAAACTTCAATCTTCCGCGAAAGCGGATCGGGTTGGGTTGATTTTCCAACATTGTATCTGAGTACAGAGGATACAATTTTTTCAAATCGGGTGTTTTTACCGGAAAATTCCGTAATTCCGGCTGTGGTTGATTGGCGGCAATGAATTTTGCCAAATCATAAGCCGTTTTCTGGCCGTTATTTTTTTCGATGATCAATGAACCGCCGATTTCGCCGACACCACCCCCGGTCATACCGTGAAAGGCAACTGGCGCAGCCGTCCCCGCAAACATGCGGACTTTTTCAAATGAAACCCCTTCCAGGTCTGCATTCGTTCCTGCGTTGCTGAAAAGAATTGCCGGTTGTTGTGATTTCCGGTTGTCAAGCACCGTGTTACGGAGTATGACTTTTAAATCATTGCTCTGTTTATTGCTCAGCACGACCGCCCCTCCTTGATTATCCCCGATATTGCAGTCCTCGAAAATGATGGTACCGCCAACCTGGGTAGTTCGGCTGACCATGATGTTAATTCCATTGTTACTATTGTCATAACTTCGACATTTTTTCATAATAACGGAAATCGGCCTGGAATCAACGGTAAGCGGTGAAAGATGAAACTTAATCCCCGATGCCGCATTGCCATGGAATTCACAGTTTTCAAAGATATTGTTGACCAGCCATTCACTAGCACTGTTCGGTTCAAAATCGATGCCGCATTGAGGTGCCGCCCCGCTGGTATTGATGAATTTTGAATTCTTGACCAGCAAATTCTCTGCGCTGATAACACTGATTCCCTGACGTAAATGATCATCGCAAACAACTTCATCGATCTCGACATTTCTGCAGCCGTTCAGCTTTTTTGAAATACTCACGTAAATACCATCACCACCGCTCGATTTCAAGGTCAGGTTTTGGATTTTGACGTCGACGGCTCCACGCAGGCTTAATAAATGACGCCATTCCGACCATTCATAGTTGCTGGTATCTTTATAGTCTTCCTTGTTCATGGTCAAGATGGCTTTACCTTCACCTCGGATAATAAGACCGGTTTGGTCGATTACAGAAAACAGGCAAGCATTTTTGCTTTTGAATTCACCGGGTTTGGCCCGGACTATAACCCCATCGGCAAAAACAATTTCCAGACCGGACCGTAAAGAAATAGGACGGATAAGCCATTCCGCTCCTGTATTGTCAACGATCAGCTTTTTCACGCCTGAATCAATGGCTTTTTGCAGGCATTCAGTGGCATCGCCGGGCTCGAACCCCCACCAGGAAGCTTTTGCTTCAATAAGCGTTCCCGATTTTACCGCTGATATTTTCTCATGATCAACCACAAATTCCTTACTGTAGGTTCCTGCGATCAAACACAGAAACAGCATCGAAGTCCCCAATTTTTTCATCATTTCCCGAAATCCTATTGTACGTATCATTAATGCCAGGCATCCCATTGAACATCGGATAGGCGCGTATCATAACCTGCTACTACGCCGACATCTCCGAATTGTCGGTCGGAAGTACTGCCGGATGTCAGATTATTCTGATATTTGTGCGAATTGACATGCCCATCCACAAACAACACATTTCCCCGCGGCAGTTCGGGGTTGCCGTCATGCGACATCGTCGAGGAGACATTTTCGGCCAGCAGAGATGCCGATGAAGGGTGCCTGACTTTAATTCTCTTCTCCACATATTTCCCCGCGCGAAGGGCATGAACCTGAGTGACCTGCGACAACAGATAAGACGTTCCATGTGCGGTGGTATTGTTTACATTTCCGTTATTATTGTTCCAGTCTCCCGAGGGAGTTGATTTTTTGAAGGCAGGGCAAACGGTGATTTTTGTCAACATATCAAAGTAGCTCCTGGCCTCGCCCTGGGTTGCTCCGTCATAGGGACGTCCTATGATATAAGTGCAGATCGGAGCTCGTATGGCCCAGTTTATGCTGTAAGTATCATTGCAGTCCGCATGATTTCTTAACCAAAACGCCAGTGCGCCGGATTGTGTAAAATAATCCTGATTGTCATCCGAGTACAAATTCATGGCACTGCCAATGGTTTTGAAGTTGCTTACGCAAGATATATTATAAGCTTTCTCCCTTGCTTTTTGGAGGGCCGGCAACAGCATCGCCGCCAGGATGGCGATGATCGCGATCACTACGAGGAGTTCAATGAGCGTGAAATTCCTTTGCTTTTTCATGAGCCTATTTCCTGATTTTGATTCTAAGACTAAATTTAACTAATATAATTATACAAGATAGTAATGATTTCGCAATGGCTTGACAAATCAAAAAAGTTAGATATACTATCAATATAGTCTGTAATTCTCGCATTGAGGGATAAATGATGAAAAGAAAATATATCTGCTTGGATCACGGCAACACTCTGCTGCGCGGCTATAACGTCGGCCGCTATCCCATCCATCATTTCATTTTCAAAACCAGATTTTCGCCAGAAGATTCCCTGTATCCAGTACAAATTACCGCCATCGGGGACGACGAATGGGTGGCGGGCTGCTACCGCCACCGGGTCAACTCCGATCTCTTTGCCGTTGAATACGTTCAACAGGGGCATTTCCTGTTTACCCAGAACGGGCATCGGGTCAGAGTCGGCCCCGGCGAGATCTTCGTCGTACAGCTGCGGGCGGAGACCGAAATGGAAATCGAGGAAGAATACGGACTTAAACGGACCATCATATTCGCGGGTTCGCTGATTTCGAGCTGTGTGGAACTGCTCGGGCTGGCCGGGGTGGACCTGATCGTGCCTTCCGAAGAAAGCAGAGGTTCCATCGATGGATTTTTTGACCGTATTCACCAGCTTTACCAGCGAAACGACGCCCCCAGTTACCACGAAGCGGCCATGCTGGCCTACGGATTGCTGGTCAAACTCTCCGCCATCAACAAAAGCAGCGCTTATCCGCATCAACTGCGATTATTGCTGGAATATATTCACGAACGGCTGAACGAACGAATTACGGTCGAAATGATGTGCCGTCAGGCCGGAGTCAGCCCGGCGACCTTGCACCGGCTGTTCCTGAAATATCTGGGAGAGCGCCCGATCGACTACTTCCTGCGGCTGAAAATGGCCCAGGCCGCCGACTTGCTCCAGCGCAAAGCCGGTTCAGTCAAGGAAATCGCCAGCGTGATGGGTTTCTCATCCTCCCAATATTTTTCCACTGAATTCAAAAAACGCTACGGAGTGACCCCGAAAAACTACAACTGAGCCGTCCCCCCGCGAATAGCCCCAGGATGCAAGTGACGAATAACTGACGAGTTATCCTTCCTGCTCAAATCGTCGAACATTCCGTTATTTCCTTAAAATTGACGGGACGGGCAATCCTGCCGGTAATCATAATTTTTTTGATTATTTTCGATTTTGTGTAAGAATTTCACCGCCACCCCGCTATTAGTCTATAAAGATTAATTCGGAGGTGACATTTATGACATGATTTTCGAGGGGCAAAACAGCCGGGTGATTATTTTTCCTGTTTCCGGATCAGTTCTTCCTGTTTGCGCAGCAGGGCCAGCAATGATTCATCGGTCATGCCGTCGAGCTTGTCCGAGATCATCTTGGCCACCGGATTCTGGATTTCCGGGAGCATTTCCATATTCAGCTTGGACGAAATATGCAGCCGGGTCAGAATTTTCAGTTCAGATGCGGAAACACCGATCTTGTGGAAATATTTGAAGATCCTTTTGTATTGCTCGGCCGACATGGGATTTTTGCCCGAACAGATCTGGTTCACGTACTGGCGGCTGATGTTGCAGATATCCGCAATCTCCGTCTGCCGGACGTGGTACTTGACCAACAGAATCTTTATGAAATCACCAAGTTCAATTCTTTTTTCTCTGTCAATACTCATATGATGGTAATCCTTAAACCTGACATTTATAATAATATAGTTACTGCCGCGGTTTTGTCAAGAAAAAAGTTTAGATAGTTCTATAAACCACTTGACAAATAATATAACAAAAATATATTTAAATGTAAACATATTGACTTTACAATGAATCGGGGGAATTCCATGAAAACAATAAGCTTGGCCGGGCGCGAAATAGCCATTGCCGCAATCGAGAGACTTGTGGAAATAGATAAAATGCAGCACGAAGACGGCGAAAACATCATCGCAATGCTGCAACGACTTCCGATCGAAGACGACGACGAAGGCTCCCCCGCCGAAAACGATCACTCCTCCCAATGATGACCAGGCAAGTTTCGCCCTGCACAGGGTTCCGGCGGATTCTCAAGGCGGCAAGCCTTGAGTGCGAATGCGCATATCCCCCCATAATACAGTCAGGTGCAGGCCGTGCGGCACTGCCGCGGGGAGTGCGAGGGGGCGCGGAGCCGCCCTCGCATTTATACTGTAGGTAGCTTAGCCGATGTTGATCGGTTTGCCGGTGGCGGCGCTTTCGTAGATGGTGTCGAGGAGACGCATCACGGTCAGCCCCTGTTCGCCGGGGGCGGGAGTGGGCTGGTCGTTGATGATCGCTTCGAGCAGCGAATACTGAGCGTTATGGCATTCGGGAACCGGCGGATGCAGTTTGGAATCGTACTGGCAACCGGCGATTTCCCGGTAGAGCTCGACTTCGAACTCGTAGGTGCCGTTGACGTTGTACTGGTGCAATCCGCCCTTGTCGCCGAGCAGACGGGTTTCCATCATTTCATTCTCTTTGATGTTGCCCGCCCAGGAGGCTTCGAGCTCCAGCGTGGCGCCGTTTTTGAACTTGATCATGGCGGCGGCGAAATCTTCCACATCGTAGGTTTTGCCCTGTTTGGCGGCGATGGCGGTGGCGATCGGGTTGTAAGTGCTGCCGATGACCCATTCGGGCTCCGGGTAATCCATCAACCACAGCGCGAGGTCCAGACGATGCACGCCGAGGTCGATCAGCGGTCCGCCGCCGGCCAGGGCCTTGGTGCCGAACCAGCCGCCGAATCCCGGCATGCCGCGGCGGCGCTGCCACACGGTACGGCCGAAATAGATGTTGCCAAGTTCACCGGCTTCGATCAGCTTTTTCATGGCGTAGCTCTGCGGACGGAAACGAAAGCTGAAGTTGATCATCAGCCGGCGGTCGCATTTTTTGGACGCGGCGAGCATTTCTTCGGCTTCGGCGGCGTTCATGGCCATCGGTTTTTCACAGAGGACATGGCAACCGGCTTCGAGCGCGGCAATGGTCAGGTCCTTGTGGAACTTATTGGGGGTAACCACCGATACGATATCGAGTTTCTCCTCGGCCAGCATTCTGGCGGCGTCGGTGTAGGTGGAAGGAACGTTGTATTTCTCGGCCACGGTGGCGAGGCGCGCTTCGTCCATGTCGGCAATGGCGACGACTTCACCAGCCGGGTGGCTCTGGTAGCCCTCGATATGGGACTTGCCCATACCGAGGCCGATGATGCCGATGCGGAATTTCTTCATGCTCAGCCTTCCTTGACCGGGTTGACGGTGTAAACGGTTTCCACAGCCGGGGCGTTCGGGCAGGTGATTTCGAGGTATTCGGCCGGAGCCGCCCAGCGAACCGCGTTATTAATGATCGTGACGACTTCCGGCTGGTTGAAAATCGGGAACGTTTCGTGGCCGGGGGCGAAATAGAAGATTTTGCCGTGGCCGCGCTCAAACGTCACACCGGAGCGGAACACATTGCCGCCCTCGTACCAGGACATGAAAATGATCTTGCCGTCCTGCGGAATGTCGAAGCGTTCACCGTACATTTCGGTGTGCGGGATCACGAAACTGGCGGGAATGCCCTTGGCAATCGGATGAGCCGGTTCAATGGTCCAGACGCGCTCTTTTTCGCCGACTTCGCGCCAGAGCAGCGAGCAGGTGGTGCCGAGCATGCGCTTGAAAATCTTGGAGAAGTGGCCGGAGTGCAGAACAATCAATCCCATGCCGGAGAGAATGCGTTTCTGGACTTTGTCGACGATGGCGTCGCAGACTTCGCCGTGGGCCATGTGCCCCCACCAGATCAGGACGTCGGTGCTGTTCAGAACTTCGTCGGTCAGGCCGTGTTCGGGCTCGTCGAGGGTGGCGCAGCGGACGTTGATGTCGTCGGCTTTCAGATTGCCGGCGATGGCCTGATGAATGCTCTGCGGATAGGCTTTGCGAACGATGTCGCCGAAGCGGCCTTCCTGTTTTTCGTGACGAAACTCATTCCATACGGTGACGTTGATTTTCTTGCTCATAAAACAATCTCCTGCGTTTGATTGTGATATTAAGATACTACCAACTTTAATCAAATCAACACCCATTGAATATACAAAATGTGATATCTATAATCAAAATGTGACCCAACTTCGAATTGGACGGCGGCGGTGCCGCCTGAATTGGAGAATTAGGGAAAACATCCGTGTAAGTCCGTGACCGTCCATGTATGCAGGATGAATAAGAGATGGGACTCATGGGACGAATGTGACCCATGGGAAGAGAGAATGCCCCCTTCCCAATTCTCCAATTCAGGCGCTTGCGCCGACCAATTCAGCGAAGCGGCCAATTCCCCAATTTGAAAAAAAGACTGCGGCAGGACGGATGAGGGGGGTGTTTGGGCGTGGGTAGATCCGTCCCGCCGCAGAAGGGGGTTATTTCAGTTTTATTTCAGTTCGTCTTTGCGTAATTCCCTTGGGGTCATGCCCATTAGTTTATAGGAACCTTCCGCAAGGGGGTTATTTCAGTTTTATTTCAGTTCGTCTTTGCGTAATTCCCTTGGGGTCATGCCCATTAGTTTATAGGAACCTTCCGCGAGGTACTGGAAGATCGCATACAGACCCGGAATGAAGATCATCCCGAGAACCGTGGCCACCAGCATACCCCAGAACGTGGTTACCCCGATCGAGTGACGGCTGCCGGCGCCCGCGCCGCTGGCCACCACCATCGGGAATACCCCGATCACGAACGACAACGCAGTCATCATCACCGCGCGGAAACGGATTTTCATACCGTTCATGGCCGCGTCGCGGATACTGGCGCCGGCTTCGCGGTCCTGTTTGGAGAATTCCACCATCAGGATTGAGGTCTTGGCGGTCAGGCCGATCAGCATCAGCAAGCCGAGCTGGCAATAGATGTTCAGCGCCATACCGCTGAGTTTCAGCGCCAGCATCCCGCCGAAGGTCGCCGTGGCCACCGAGAGCATTACCGACACCGGTACCGTCCAGCTTTCATACTGCGCCACCAGGAAGAGATACGCCATGACCAGCGACAGCGCCAACAGCCAGATCACCTGTCCTTCATTCTGGTCTTCCTGATAACTCATATCGGTCCAGCTGATCGTGTAATCATGCGGCAGCTGTGTACGCACCAGATTGTCGACCAGGGCCATCATTTCACCGGAACTGAAGAATGATACGCTCTGGATGTTGATGCTGGCCGACGGGAACATGTTGAAGCGTTCCGCCTGGCGCGAACCCAGCGTCCACGAGACATTGGCCAGAGCATCCAACGGCACAATGCTGCCGGTACTGCTGGTGACGTGGAGCTGTTCGATGACGTTGATGTTTTCGCGGAAATTGGCTTCGGCCTGCATTTTCACCTTGTAGGTTTTGCCGAACATATTGAAGTCGTTGATATAGTACGAGCCCAGCTGGGTCTGCAGCGTGCTGAAGATCGCGCTGACCGGCACATTCATGGCTTCGGCCTTGGCACGGTCAATATCCAGATGCAGCATCGGGGTATTGGCGTCCAGCGAGGTAAACGCATGGACCGCTTTGCCGGATTCCCGGACTTTGCCCAGCAAGCTGTTGGTCACCTGCGAAAGTTCCTGGTAACTCTGGTCGCCGGTGGCCTGCAACGCGAAGGTCACCCCTCCGGTCGCTCCCAGGCCCGAGATCGCCGGCGGCGCAAACACCGTCACCGAAGCATCCGGAATCACCGCGCAACTCCGGGTGATCGCAGCCTGAATGGCGGACAATTGGGTATCCTTGCTTTTCCGCAGGCCCCAGGTTTCGAGGTCCAGGATCACCATGCCCACGTTTTCACCGTCACCGGAGGTAAAACTGCGGCCGGGCACGCTGATGGTCTGCTTCACGCCCGCCTGGGCCTTGGCGATTTCCGCCACTTCGGCCAGCACGGCCTGCGTCCGGGGAATCGAAGCCCCCGGCGGCAGGATCACTTCGCAGAACAGCGCGCCTTTGTCTTCCTGCGGCAGGAAGGAGGAGGGCAAACTGGTGAAGATGAGGTAGTTCCCGAGGAGGATCAGGGCAAACCCAATCGCCGTAATTATCGGATGACGGACCAGGAAACGGCCAATGAACATATAGACATTACGTATCCAGTTCAACAGGATATTGAACAATCCGAAAAATGCTCGCAGCGGCAGCCAGTGCTGGCGGTGCTGACGCAGCACGATCGCGCACAGCGCCGGGCTCAGCGTCAGCGCATTCACCGTGGAAATACCCAGCGCGATACACATGGTGACCGCGAACTGCATATAGATTTTGCCGACCATGCCGCCGTAGAAAGCGATTGGGGCATACACGGCCACCACCACCAGCGTGGTGGCGATCAGCGCATTGGTGATCTGTTCCATGCTCTTCATGGCGGCGGCAAAAGGCGTCATGCCTTCTTCGTCGATCAGCCGTATACAGTTTTCGGTAACGACGATGGCGTCGTCCACCACCGAGCCGATCACCAGGATCAGCGCGAACATGGTCAACGTGTTGATGCTCATACCCAGCAGGTACAAGAAGAGGAAGGTACCGATCAGCGATACCGGAATCGTCACCATCGGGATGATCGTGGCGCGCCAGTCCTGCAGGAACACCCAGGTGATGAGCACCACCAATATGAAGGTGAGGATCAGTGTTTCCACGATTTCCTTCATGGTCATGACCACGAATTCGGTGGAGTCATACGCCACGCTCCAGTTCATGCCTTCCGGGAAATTGAGCTTCAGATGGTCCATTTCCTTTTTGACATGGCTCATCACGCTTAACGCGTTCGCATCATTGAGCTTGAATACGGCCAGGATCACGGCCGGGCGGTCATTCAGGTGGCACAACCCAGTATAGGTGGACGAACCGAGCTCGATCCGGGCCACGTCCGTCATGCGGACCTGACGGCCACCTTCGCCGGATTTGAGAATGATGTTGCCGAATTCCTCGGCGGTGGCCAGACGCCCCTGCGTATCCACCTTGAACTGCATATAATTGCTGCTGGTTTCGGTACCCACCGAACCGGTCGCGGCCTGCACGTTCTGGCTGGCCACCGCGGCGCGGATGTCGTCATAACTGACCGAAAACGCCTTCATTTTGTAAGGGTCCAGCCACAACCGCATGCTGTAGTCCTGTGCGCCGAATACCACCGCCTGCCCGACTCCGTCGAGCCGCGCAATCGCGTCTTTCATATGAATACTGGTATAGTTGCTCAAATAGAGCGGCGTATGCTCCGGGTTGTCGCTGTAGATGGCGATGATCCCGAGAATATCGGTAGAGCGCTTGAATGACATCAAACCGTTGCTCACCACTTCGTTCGGCAGCGAACGCTCCGCACGTTTGATGGCGTTGTTCACGTTCACCAGCGCCATATTTTCGTCGGCGTCCGGTTTAAAGGTCAACGTCAGGGTATAGTTCCCCATATTGTCGGATTTGGAAGAATAATAAATCATATCTTCCACCCCGTTCACTTCCGATTCGATCGGCGCCGCCACGGTATCGGCGATCACCTGGGCGCTGGCGCCCGGATAACTTGCCATGACCATGATGGTGGGCGATGCCACCTGCGGATATTCCGCCACCGGCAGTTTGAACACGCAAACCGCACCGGCCAGCATCGTAAACAGCGATATGACAATCGCGAAACGCGGCCTTTTTATGAATATTGCTGAAAACATTTAATCACCTCATATCTTGGGCAGGGCATCGGCAACCGTTTTTTCCGACGGTTTCACTTTGCCGCCAACTCTGGCTTTGTGCAAACCGCTCACGATGACACGGTCACCGACTTCAAGGCCGGATTCAATCAACTGCATGTCACGCACCTGGCGGCCGATGACCACTTCGCGCTTGAGCACGGTATTTTCCTGGTCCAGCACATAGACGTAATGTCCTTTGCCGTCGGTCATGATCGCGGTGACTTTGATGGCCGGCATGGGCTTGACGAATTTCTCCGCCATCTGCACCTTCACATAACCGCCCGGGACCAGTTCCATATTCGGGTTGGCCGCGGAGAGCTGAATACCAAGCGTGCCCGTGCTGCGGTCGATTTCGTTGTCAAAGAAGTCCAGCTGGATTTTGCCGTTGAATACTTTGCCGTCCGCGCGGTAGATCGTCATGATCGAATCGCTGCCTTTCTTGTCCTTGAAGTGGCGGAAGAAGTCCGCTTCGCTGATGGCGAAGTTGATCAGGATCGGGTCGAATTTGACGATCCTGGCCAGTTTACCCGTAGCCGGGGTGATATAGTTGCCCGCGCTGTAGATATTCGCCCCGATCTGGCCGTTGATCGGCGAATAGATCTTGGTGTAGGAGAGGTCGTTCTGGGCCAGAATCAGGTTGGCCTTGGCCTCTTCGATCTTGGCTTCGTAGAACTGCAGCGAACGCAGTGCGTTGTCGTAGGTGGTCTTGGCCGTGGCATCCGCCTTCAGGAGCCGCTGATAACGCTCGTTTTCCTTTTGGGCGAAGTCGTATTCGGCTTCCATCTGCTTCAGCGCGGCTTCCGCCACCCGCACATTGGCCTTGTAAATGGTATCTTCAATCTCATAGAGCAGATCGCCTTTTTTGACGATGCCCCCCTCGGTGAACGCCGCTTTCCACAGCGTGCCGCTCACTCGCGCGACGATGTCTACCGTGGCGTCCCCTCCCAGGGTGCCGACGTAGGATTTCGCCTCGGTGCTCTCCAGCGTGCCGACGGCTTCCACGCTCACCGCGGGCGGCGCACCCTGTTGCTGGGCTATTACCGGCCCTACGGCCATCAGCAGCACAACCGCGCTCATTATAATGGTTTTTGTCCTCATGTTCATTTTTACCACACCTCTATTTGTTATTCTGCCTGGTCCCAGGCTGTTTCATTATTGTTTTCCACGCCTATATTAATGGACTCGACGTTTTTGCCGATTTTCTCGCAAATCATCTTAAAAGTCCATACTTCCTCTTCGCTCAGGTCGCCGCGCAGCCTGGTTTCCAGCTTCTCGAGTTCATGCAGCACGTGGCGCTGTACCTGCCGCGCCTTGTCGGTCAACACGATCTTCTTCAGCCGCGCGTCCTGCGGCACGCTCACCCGGTAAATCATTCCGCTGCGCTCCAGGTGTTGCAGAATCCCGGTGGCCGACGAACGCCGGATGTCAAATTCTTCTTCAATGTCTTTTTGAAAGATGTCCTGCCACTGCGAGGCTACGAAAATATGCGCCAACACTCTCCCCTGTACGCCCGTCAAGCCGATCTCCCGTCCTTCCCTTGTATAAAGACGGCTTACCTTCTTGAATAAACGCCCCATCGAGTGACTCAGCGAATCCTTCATCTCTGCCATGCTCAACCTCTTACCTGTCTTATAACTATCTCGAACTGTTTGCTTCCTAACAATACCAAAACGAAAAAAATTCCCCCCATCAGCAATAAATGGATGGATGATATTAAGTTTGTTAGCTACCTAATTATTTAATATAGCCCACGTCTGTTTCTTTTGCAAACATTTTTTTCAAGATTTTTTTCAGATTTTTTTCGACGGATGGTCCTGACAGAGATCAAATGACTCAAAGGACGGAGACAATGGAGTCTCGGGTGAAAGTTGTCCTTTGGGTCATTTCCGTCATTTTAGTCTTTTGACCCGGCAAAAAAGAGTGACGGGGAAATGACGGAGCGTTTTTTAAGCTCAATTGGCGGGAAATGACGGACGAGTCGGCATGGTTTGAATTGTAAGATCAAATACCAATTCCAGACGGTTGACCTGATCTGCCGGATTGGGCAGGAACTGGGCATTGAGCGGGAAATAATATTCATCGATGGATATCCCATTGGGACTGTGGTCCGTATTCCTGGAGGCCTTGCTCTTCAGCGCGCCGACCGTCAAATTGACAAATGACGGACTTTTCGACAGACTGCCAACCGTCATTTTTCCCTTGTCATAACTGATTTTACCCGTCAGTTCCCTGAGGAAACGAATGCCGATGAGTTCGCCGTTTTCCTTTTCCATGACGAGCCCGCGCAGCGTGAAGTCAGCATCGCTGCAAATCGCTCCCGCGCCGTTGCCGATCGCCATGTGATAATAAAGCTCATAACTGAAATCCCCGAGCGCACTTTGTCCCAGCTGCATTTTGCCGGAAAAATTGTTCGCCAGAAAACCGTCCGTCTTCGATGCCGTGTATTGCTGGGTGCTCGCATCTCCGGAAATTTCCAGCAGTTTGACACTGGATACCTGCGTTTTCTGTTGGAAACAGACACACCCGCTCAGTCCCAGGCAGACCACAATCAGAATCAGAGAAATAGCACGCACAATACCCTCCTTTTCAGTTCTTAAGTTTTAAAACACATTTCGCCCTGAGGGGCGACCAGCGCTATCCGCGCGCTGGACCGCGTCCGGGTAGCACCCGGCGGCATGTCTATTTTTTCAATTCGTAATTCGTAATTCGTAATTCGTAATTCGTAATTCGTAATTCGTAATTATTTCCAGACAATCACGCTCGGATCATACCCTTCCGGGGCCTGATAGCCGAGCAGTTCGATAGTCGTGGCGCCGAGCGAACTGATGCCGAGACCGTCACGCAACTTGATGTCGTATTCGCCCTTGGACTCGGGGTCGTAAATGATGCACGGCACCGGGTTCAGCGAGTGACTGGTCTTGCGGGCGATTTCGCCGGTTTTCTTGTCGCACTTCACCGCACCGGTTTTGTCGTGTTCGAACATATCGTCGGCATTGCCGTGGTCCGCGGAGATCACCAGCACGCCGCCGGCCTTCTGAACCGCTTCGGCAATACGCGAAACGCTGATGTCCACCGCGCCCATCGCCACCAGCACCGCCGCATACACGCCGGTATGGCCGACCATGTCGCCGTTGGGCAGGTTCAGGCGGATATACTGGTATTTGCCGGACGCGATCGCGTCGCAGACATAATCGGTGATTTCGGCGGATTTCATCCACGGGCGCTGCTCAAACGGCACGATGTCGGACTTGATTTCCACATAATCTTCGAGCTTTTCGTCGAACTTGTCGGCGCGGTTGCCGTTATAAAAATAGGTCACGTGCCCGAATTTCTGGGTTTCGCTGATGGCCAGCTGTTTTACGCCGGAGGCGCAGAGGTATTCGCCCACGGTACGGTCGATATCCGGGGGATTGACCAGGAACTGTTTCGGCACATGGAGGTCGCCGTCGTATTCCATCATGCCGGCGTACTGGACGCTCGGACGGCGGCCGCGGTCGAATTTGGTGAAATTGTCATCTTCAAACGCATTGGTGATTTCCTGGGCACGGTCGCCGCGGAAGTTGAAGAAAACCACCGAATCGTTGTCCATGACCGGGCCGACCGGGGTCTTGCCGTCGTCGGAAATGACGAACGGGGGGAGGTCCTGGTCGATGGCTTTGGTCTTTTCGCGGAGCTTGACGATCGCTTCTTCGGCGGTCTTGAAATAGTCGCCCGTGCCGTGAACGTGGGTTTCCCAGCCCTTGCGGACCATGTCCCAGTTGGCGCCGTAGCGGTCCATGGTGATGACCATGCGGCCGCCGCCGGAGGCGATGCGGAAATCGACGCCGTCCTTGTTCAGACCAGCCAGAAATTCTTCGAACGGCTGCACGTAATCGAGGGCGGAGGTTTCCGGCACGTCGCGGCCGTCCAGCAGGATGTGGACGCGAACTTTCTTGACCCCTTCGGCCTTGGCGTCTTCGATCATGGCCCTCAGGTGGCCGATATTGCTGTGCACGTTGCCGTCGGAGAAAAGTCCGAGGAAATGCATTGTGGAGTTATGGTCCTTGACGTTGGCGACCAGTTTCTTCCAGGTGTCGCCGGCGAAAATTTTCTTGCTCTCCACCGCGTCCTCGACCAGTTTGGCGCCCTGCGCGAATACCCGGCCGCAGCCGATGGCGTTGTGCCCGACTTCGCTGTTGCCCATATCGTCATCGGAGGGCATACCGACGGCGGTACCGTGGGCCTTGAGCTTAGTGGTGGGATAATTCTTCATCAGGCAGTCGAGCTCGGGGGTGTAGGCGTTCAGGAAGGCGTCGCCCTCGGCGAAGCGGCCGAAGCCCACGCCGTCCATGATCAGCAGCACCACAGGGCCACGACGTCCCTGGAATTTCGGATTCTTGTTCAATTTCTGGAGCATGATTCTATTTCCTTGTTATAATGATTAAACGCGGTGACCGTCTTCGCGGTTGGTCAGGATGCCGCGCTTGGAACTTTCGGCGAAAGCGAGGAATTCCTCCACTTCGGGAATCTGCGGCAGCTCGGCGCGACACTTGGCATAAGCCATGGTCAGGTTGAGGTCGCTGCGGAAGACGATTTTGTAAAGATCCTGGATCACCCGGATGGTTTCCACGGTGAACCCGGCGCGGCGCAGCCCGACCACGTTGACCATTTTCACGCCGCCGTTGCGGCCCTCGGCCATCATGAACGGCGGAATATCTTTGGAGAAGACCGAACCCCCGCTGAGGATTGCGAGGCGGCCGACCCGGCAGAACTGGTGAATGGCGCAAAGGCCGGAGATGAACGCGCGCTCGCCGACTTCGGCGTAACCGCCCAGCACGGTACCGCAAACCAGAATGGCGCCGTCGCGAACGATGCAGTTATGGGCCACGTGTGAGTTCGCCATCATGAAAACCCGGTTGCCGAGCACAGTCTCGGTGCCGTCCTTGGTACCGGCATTGACGGTGGTGCATTCGCGGAAAATACAGCCGTCGCCGATTTTCACGGCGCACTTGCCGCCGGCAAACGCATAATCCTCGGCGCTGGTGCCGATGGAGGCAAAGGGAAAGATCAGGTTATTTTCGCCGATCGTGGTATAGCCGGTGACATGGCATTGGGCAATCAACCTTGTTTTGCTGCCGATAACCACGTCGGGTCCGACATAACACATTGGTCCGATTTCGACATCATCGGCCAGCTTAGCGCCGGCTTCAACTACGGCGGAAGGGTGAATTTTTGCCATTTTCTGCTCTTATCCTCACATATTTGCAGTTACATCTCACACAGAAACACTAATATAGCAGAAAAATGCCGAAAAACAATCACATTCCGTAAAAATTACCGCGGGATCCGAAAAAATCCGGGAATCGCCAACTCCGCCAAAAGTCAAAAGACGAAAAAGACAATAAGGACCGAAAGGACAGTCTCAGCCGGAAACTCAACTGTCCTTCGCGTCCTTTTCGTCATTTCAGTCCTTCGCCCCGGCTTGCAGCCAGGTTATTGAAAAGCGCCACCACGGATTCAGGATGCGAGCTGCCGAAGGTCATCCATGCTCCGTCATTGCCCAGCCCGATGGAGCCGGTGGTCAGGATGATCCGGCCACGGCCATATTTCATTTCCAGGATGTATGGCGCGGTGGAAGCGTCTTTTTTGCGCATGGTGGCGAGGGAGCACCATTTGCTGCCGTCAGGAATTTCGTAGCCCGAGGTGGGTGTGCAAAGCCTTTTCAGGGATTTTTCCAGGTCGTCGGGGGTATTCAACCAAGGCCCCGGCTCCAACTGCTGCGTCATGCGCAATTTCCACGCGTACTCCTGTTTGCCGGTCCAGTTCAACCGGAAGTCGGCATTGCCGAAAAGCTGCTCGAACCGGATATTTCCCTCGGCACTGAGAATGGCGGTACCGCCGTTTTTGACATACGTCAGCAATTCCCCGCGGTAGAACGAATCGGGAAGCTTATTGTCGTTGATTTTGACCGCGACAAGATCGTACGGGGCGAGCGGGGCAAGCTCAAAATCGATCTGCCAGCCTTGCCCCATCAGCACATTGCGAAGTTTCGGGGCGTTATTTTTTGCCATCGGTTCCCCGGATACGCAAATCAGGGCCTTTCCGTTCACTTTTTCAAGACCGCCGCAGTACAAGATGACCATCGGAGTATCCGCCACTTGCAGTTGACGGCAGTCGCCGGCTTTCAAACGGTCGCTGAAATTCAATTCCTTGCCCGACCGGGTGTCCATCGTGCCGTCATTCCGGTAATAAGTCGCGGTAATTTCCCGGTCCGCTTTGATCACAACACCGCCTTTGCTCCACTGCGCCGTCAGCCCCGGTCCGACCGAAACTGAACCGCCGGACGGGATCAGACTGACGTGCGGTGCGTTCTGCCAGTAATACTGCATCCAGCGCCCGAATTCGGCGCGCTCGAAATTCAACGCCCGCAGTTCGCGCTCGCCTTTCATCGCCTTTCCGGCGCTGGCAAAAAGTGCAAAGGCTTTGTCGACGGCATCCGGGCTCAACAACTCCGCGGCCCCGCTCACCGGAGAATTGAAATAAGAGGTGAAATGCTGCTTCATGGAACTCCAGTTCCGGTCCATCATGGTATGGTAAGCGTACATTTCCTCCGCGGCCGACGGATATGCGTATTGGCAGAAATCCCGGATCAGGGCGTCGACATCTGTGCCCGGGTCCCACATCAACTGCGTATAAAGGTAAAAAGCCAGGCGCATGTCCTTGCGGGCCTCAACACGTTCGCCGTTGACCTTACCGCCCCAGGTGCCGCTCACTTCCGGCAGTACCGCCACCACGCCGTGCGAACGGAAATAGCGCATCTGATCGGCAATCATCGAGTAAAGCGGCACCATCATGCTCGGCACAAAAATATCGTATTCATAACCGTAAATACCGGTGGCAATACCGGAGTTCAGCCATTTGCTCCATTCGACGAGAGCGTGTTTGTTGACCGGACAATCGTCCTCGAGACTGTGTACGTAACAGCGCTCATAAAGTGCGTATTCAATGAATTCATAACCGCGCATGTCGCATTTGGGATACGGGAGGTAGCCCTGATAGGCGATCGAGGCGAAACGGATATCGGGATGTACCTGTCGGATACGGTCGGAGAGGCGGCGTACGAGCTTGAACCAGTTGGTCGAAATGTCGGTTTTGCGGCAGACGGGACAGGTACAGTAATTCTGCGTGTCGGAGGGATAAAAACCGAGAATTTCAATGCCGGGCAGATCCTTGATCATTTGCAGGGTATTTTTTACCACCAGATCCTCGACCTCGGCGTTGTTCCAGCAGAAATGCTCCTTGTCGCGCTTGCCGTTGACTTCCGCGAACCACGCGGGGTGTTCCTGCATGGCTTTTTCGATATCGTCCAGCTTGGCAAGCCCGGAAGTAGGATCGACGTTGTGCCCGGAGATGTAGAGATAATATCCCAGCGTCCGCCGTTCGGCCATGCGTTCGGTCCCGCCCGCCGTACCGTGACGGATGATGTTGCCGAAGTTCCGCGCCAGCCATTGCTCCAGCTTGTAATTGGTGCCGTTCAGGAAATGATAACCCCGGTAACGGATCGGCGGTTCATAATTATACGACAGCTTCGGCAGTTCATAGCGGCTTTTGGCAGGAATAAATTCGCCGTCCGGCTCCGTCTCCGGCCAGAACCAGCGGATGCCAAGTTCCCGCTGCAAAAATGTATACACCGCATGCAGGGTGCCGCGCGGAGTGATGCCCGCCAGATACAGATTGCCGTCCAGCGTATAAACCGCCATTTTCTGCTCACCGCCTTGAGTCAGGGCGAGGGCCTCGGCGCGCGCCTTCACAACCAGAGCGGTTTTCACTGAGCCGACGACAATCGCGTTACCCGCCGGCACCTCATCCGTCGTTACAATCTCAAAGTTCGCCCCGGACACTTTTTCCAGAAACGCCGCCAGTTCACCGGCGGCATACTTCTCAACCTCCTCCGCGCCGGGCGATACCACGATTCTCCAATCCGTTTTTCCCGCATCAAACAAAACCGTTCCACCCCAGCCTATCAGAGCCGCCAGCATCAATCCCAAAATTCCAATTGTTTTCATATTTTTTCTTTCTTGATTATTGATTATTCATTATTCAGATCCCAATCCCACGGAAGCGGATTGTTGTTCCAGTTGTTGATCGTAGACCCCTCAATTTGAAATGGCCTGGCACTGCCGTCTACATAGGAAGTATTGGCTCGGCCTTTCACGCGGACGGTAACCCCGGTGGTACCATGGCGGCCGACCACATAACCGGACTGGGCGCGGTAATACCCGGACAAGGTTTCGGGCGGGTTTAGTCCTACAGCCCCCATTTCGGTGAAGCTGAGCATTTCGGTTGGTTTTTTGATTTGAGTAATCTTTACCAACTGACTGCTGAATATCATATTGTACCCGTAGGAAATACTCAGCGAATACCGCGAGGTCCTGATCCAGTAACTGGGCTCCTGGAGCAGATGGGTCGGGCACCACCAGACCGGATTTGCTGCCGTAGCGTCAGCCGTTCGAAAGAACGCATCGGCAGGCCCCGGCGCGCTTTGGACATACGGATACAAACGCGCCGGATAAATCCAGATATCCGTGGCATTCGAATTGTACGGCAGCATGACGTCATTCCAGTCGTTGACATACATTGCCAGGGCGCCGCCGACCTGCTTGATGTTGCTCAGGCACGAAGTCGCCATGGCGGATTTCCGGGCGTTGCTCAGCGCCGGCAAGAGCATCGCCGCCAGGATCGAAATAATCGCGATAACCACCAGGAGCTCGATAAGCGTGAAATGTTTTTTTCTCATCAACATGTGATTTCCTCCTTGTTGAGTATCTTTTTTGATTTTTTCGATCGATTGGATGGCCGTTTGGCCGATAATTCGTTCAGGTGTTCCTCGCCCAGCAGGCAGCCGGCGGCGTTGGCCATCAGCTCCGGGCCGGCACTTGAGCTGCGGATGCCGGTGGCGATCGGAACATTGCGGAAGCCGTAACTGCTCATTTTGTAACGGACGATGTTCAGCGTGCACGCCGGGACGCGGGACGTCCACTGCGGCAGGAATATCGCTTCGGGATTCAGCAGATAGGCGAGGTTCAATACCGCGTCGCCGATATACGAAAAGCATTCGCCGACCAGCTGTTCCACGAATTTGTCGCCCTCCTCGATGGCGCTGACGATCTGCGGCACCGGGATATAGTTCCAGTCACGAAGATATTGGTCGGGAATCCGGAACTTGCGTCCGCGCCGCGCCGCCGCGATCACCTGCTGGCCGATCAACCCGAAAAGCGCGTGGCTCTGCAAGATCCCCGTCCGCCCGTCCTGCACCGGAATATTGTCCTCGGTGATCTTGAGGTGCCCGAACTCCCCGCTGTACATCTGCCAGCCCCGGTAAAGCTGCCCGTTGAAGAACATCCCCGCGCCCAGCCCGTCATCGATCGTGATAAAGTTATCCATATCGGCGGCTCCGCCGAATTTTTTCTCCATCACCGCCTGAATATGGCTGGTATTGATCAGGAACGAATCCAGTCCGCAATGCTCGCGGAAATATTCCTTGATATTAACGTCAGCCTCGACGAACGCCTGCGAAAAATAGACCTGTCCGGACTCGAAATCCACAAATCCCGGCAACGCAATGCCGATTCCCAGAATCGACTCCGCCCCTACCTGCTGCATCAGCGAAATGGTTTTCTGGCGCAGTTCTCCCAGGAAACGCTGCTGCATCCGCCCCTCGTGGAGCAACGGGCGGCTGTCGACCTCCTCCCGGGCGGCGTTCAACAGCACGAGCCGGGGCTCTTCCAGCGTCAGTGCAGCCCCCAGCGTATAAAACAAATCCTTGCGGATATGCAAACCGAGCGGGCTGCGCCCCGCCTTGCCGTTGATATTTTCCTGCTCAAAAATCAATTGGGCATCGATCATGGCATTGACGGTCTCGGTGATATTATTTTTGCTGAGTTCGAGCCGGACGATCAATTCGCCGCGCGAAATGCCCGGCGACGAATAAACCGCCTGGAGTACCTGCAGATATTTCCGCCGGTACGTTTTGCTGCAATTGATCGATTCTGCCAGATTCATTGCTGTTTCCATATTTCATTTGCACTTGATATTAATTATATGAGCCGAGCCCGGTTCTGTCAACACTTCTCGAAAATTAATCCCAAAAAAGCGCAATTTCAACAATATTTAATCCCAATACGGGAACAATTCATCTATATACAGATCCCGGCTTTAAAATTTCCTAAAATAGTTTATATGGGTATTGACAAATGTGAAAAACGGCAGTATAATTAAGCATATAAAATAGTTTATATAAGATAGTTTAGTTCCTATGATGACAACAACGAAAAAACCGCGTGTAACATTGAAAGATCTGGCGAAGGCCTCGGGGCTTTCGATCCCGGCCGTTTCGCAGATCCTGAACAATCGCGGCAGCAATTACTGTTCGCAGGAAAAGTGCGAAAACGTCCAGCGGCTGGCCCGGGAAATGGGCTACAAGCCGAATATCGGCTACAAAATCATGACCGGCGGACCGACGAATATCGCGGCGATGATTTTCTCGCAGCTGCGCGGCACGCGTCAGCATCATGTGCTGCGGCTGGCCATGCAGATCACGTTCGGGCTCGAGCAGCGCGGCTATGCGGTGTATTCCACGGTCATGGGGCGCGACCCGGAGGACAACCTGAACAAGATCAAGGAATTGGAGGACAAAGGGTGCCGCAATTTCGTTTTCATGGGTTCCGAGTTCGGTCACCGGGAAATCAATGAGTACATCAAATCCTGCGGTTATGACCATATCGCGCTGAATCAGAACGGCGTGGAGCGAACGGTCAATTGGGACGAAGAAAGCGCCTTCGTTGAATACATGAATTATTTTGAAAAACAGGGCTGCACCAATTACAAATTCGTGACCACCCGCGGCCGTCTGGAAGCGGGTATCCGAAACAAGCTGAAGCCTGCGGACTATCAACGCTGTGTGGAGCATTTCCTGGAAATTCCGCAAAGCCAGAACATCGATACCGAAACGTTTCAGGATGTTTTCGATTTCGGCAAACAGGTGGCAAAGGAAGAGCACGGGCGGAACCCGGGGTTGCAGGGATTGATTTACACCTCGGACTGGGAAGCGCTGGGTGCGGCGCATTATTTCAATGACCTCGGGATGAAGGTCGGGCGCGACATTTTGCTTTGTGGAATGTACAATACGGAAGCGGTCTGTTTTTCGACGCTGCCGATCATTTCGGCGGAATTCGACATCAAGACCATCGGCGATCTGCTGCTGGACAACCTGACGAAAAAAGAAAAAGTACAGATTACGGTGAACCCGAAAATCATCTTTAGAAGTTAAGAGTTAACATGCCGCCGGGTGCTACCCGGACGCGGTCCAGCGCGCGGACAGCGCTGGTCGCCTGCAGGGCGAAACGAAATGTAAGCCGAAGGTGCTAGTAAGAAATTACAACTCGCACGGAAGTGAGGTCGAAAAACGTGAAACCGGTTTTTCAACATCGAACGGAAGGGCGGAAAAAGTTAAGAGTTAAAAGAGAAGAGATAGGAAAGAAAGATGAGAAGATTTTTTACACTCATAGAGTTGCTGGTCGTGATTGCTATTATCGCTATTCTGGCGGCAATGCTGCTGCCGGCGTTGAATTCCGCCCGCGAAGCGGCGCGTACCTCCAATTGCCGCAGTAATTTGAAACAAATGAGCTTGATCTGGTTCAACTATGCCGGCGAAAACGACGATTACCTGCTCGGTTACACCATGGACAAAAAACTCCGCGGCGACGGTAAACCGCTGACCTGGCTCGAGTACCTGGCCGGCAATAAAATCGTCCCGACCGAGGTCAAAACCACCGGCTCCCCGGATTATCTCCTGAGCAAACTCCTGATTTGCCCCTCGGACCCCCGCCCCGGTTATACCTTCAATTTCCTCCGGGTTTATGACAGCTACGGGTATAATTATTACCTCGGTTCGGCCAACAATTTCGACCCGACCGACCGGATGATGAAGTTGACCCAGCGAAACCCTTACCTCAGCTCGACCGTGGTATGGGGCGACAACTGGACCTGTTACAGCCAGGGCGGCGACCGGACCGGCACCTCCAAATACGGCACCGGCAACGGCGTCGCGCTCATTGCCCGCTACCAAAGCACCTCCATCGGCCCGGACCGCGCGCACAAAGGCGGCGCCAACAATCTCTATGCCGACGGCCATGTCAACACCGTGAATTATGTCGAAGCCTATAGCGGGCGCATCTGGATCTGGAACGCGCCGAGCCCGGCGGACCTGGTTCATTTCTTTACCCCATACTGATTTCTTTAATTGAGAATTGAGAATTGAGAATTATGAAGAGAACATCCATCACATATTTAGATCGTAGTTTTAAAGAGGGTCAAAGGGATTCCTCCCTTTCCTCAATTTTCCACTTTCAATTTTCAATTTTCCATTCAAAAAAATAAGGGAGTTGATGCAAAATGAGAAGAAATTTCACACTTATTGAATTGCTGGTTGTCATCGCGATCATTGCGATCCTGGCGGCGATGCTGCTGCCGGCGTTGAATTCCGCCCGTGAAAAGGCGCGGTCCACGGGATGCCTGAACAATTTGAAACAGCTTCACGGCGTCTGGTTCAGCTATACCATGGAAAGCAACGATGCGTTGATGGGCTGGCTGATGTGGGACAGCAAAGTCAGCGCAACCAAAGCTGCGCGGTGGAACGAGTACCTGGTTTTCAACAAACTGGTGGATTCGGAAAAAAACGGCGCTTATTATCGCTCAAAAATGCTCTCCTGCCCTTCCAATCAGAATCCACCGTATACGTATGACAGTCACCCGGTTTACCTGAGCTACGGCTACAACCAGTACATCGGACACCCTGCGGTCGGGACCGGTTACAGCGACGTTGGGCGCTATCAGTGGAGCAAAATCACGTCCGGCAACAAATACCTGACCGACACCATCCTCTTTGGCGACAAATGGACCACGTTCACCCCCGGCGCGGCGGGCTGGGTCTCGAAATACGGGACCGATGGCGCTTACGGTGTACATAGCCTGCGTTCATTCAAATGGTTGTCGATGGGGGCCGACCGGGCGCATTCGATCGGCGCGAATTACGTCTTTGCCGACGGCCACGCGGCGCAGGCCGATTATCCGCTGCTTTACCTCGGCTTTTTCGACATCTGGAATGCCCCGCAGCATGGCAGTCTGGCCAAAGTTCTGGAAAATCATTAATCACTAAGGATTCATCATGAAAAAACTGTTTGTACTGTTGTTTGGCTTTGCCATCGCCTTCCACCTCACCGCCGAAACCGTGAAGGCGAGCCAGTGGGGATTCGATAAGGACAATGCCACCGCATGCCTCCAGAAAGCGATCGACTCCGGGGCCAAAAAGATCCTCGTCGACAATACCGGCAGCGACTGGATCATCGATCCCGTCAAGCTGCGTTCCGACCTCGAACTGATCATCGGCAAGGATGTCACGGTCCTGGCTCGGCCAGGCGGATTCCTCGGCGTGAACGACTCGCTTTTCACCGCCGACGGCCAGAAAAACATCATCATCCGCGGCGAGAGCGGCGCTGCGCTGAAAATGAACCGTCAGGACTACGCCGACAAGGCCCGTTACAAGCCCTCGGAATGGCGGCACGGCATCTACCTGCGGAGCTGCGAAAACGTCGTCATCCGCGACCTCGCCATCACCGGCAGCGGCGGCGACGGCATCTACCTCGGCGCCCTCGCCAAACCGCAGAATTTCTGCAAGGATATCACCATCGAAAACATCGTGGCGGACGATCATCACCGCCAGGGCCTCTCGGTCATCAGCGTGGAGAACCTGCTGGTCCGCAACTGCACCTTCAACAATACCAAGGGTACGCTCCCGATGTCCGGGATCGACCTCGAACCGAACCAGCCCGACGAGCGCCTCGTGAACTGCGTAATCGAAAAATGCACCTTCAACGGCAACGACGGCAGCGGAGCCGACATCTACATCCTGCATTACAACGAGCAGAGCCCGCCGATGTCCATCACGTTCCGGGACTGCACGTTCAACGGCAACAACCGCGGCATCTTCCTTGAGGGCGGCAAATCGCGCGGCAAGGTGGAATACATCAACTGCCGCACCACGAATTCCCGCAAGTTTTCGGCGCTGCTCCACATGCCCGGCAAGGGGCTGGAAGTTGCCTTCGACGGCTGCTCCTTCAGCAATTCAATCGAGGAGCCCGCGTTCCGGATTCTGGCCAACCGCCCGTCCGACGACATCGGCGGCATTCACTTCCAGAATACCACGATCAGCGACCTGCGCCAGGGCGCGGTCCCGGTCATCATCGCCCGCAACCGCATCGCCACCAATTTCGTCAGCAACATTTCCGGCGAAATCAAGTTCAATAACCGCATTCAAACCATCGCCGAACTGTTGAAAGGCGAGCAGAATATCGACAATCTCCTGGAGCGGAATCCGCTGGCGACCCCGGACAATTTCACGCTGGCCGCACCGCCCGCCGTCGCCAAGCCGCGGAACCCGGATTTCATGCGTTTCCGCAATAAATTCTCCATGGTTTTCCTGGCGAATTCCGGCGACAAAATCGGCGTCGCCATGACCGGCTGTTCCATGGTGGGCGGCGTATCCAAAGCTCAGATCGGCTATCAGCTGCTGGGCCCGGACGGCGCAGAAGTCAAAAAAGGTGCGTTCCCGGCCGACACCAAGACCTTTAACCTCGAATTCGAGGCGGCGACCGCCGGAATTTATAAGCTCAAAATCGATACCAACCGCCAGCAGGTACACCTGCAGAGCAACCATCCCGGACAGGCCATGTGCATGGAAAACGGCGTTCTCGGGCTGGTCAAGGCCAAAGGCAAGCTGTATTTCGAGGTACCGCGCGGCGCCGCCGAGTTCCATATCGGCATCAGCACCGACCCCGGCGAACCGGTCAGCGCCTCGCTCACGGACCCGAACGGCAAAAAAGTGCAGACGTTCCGCGACTTCACCGGCTTGCAGATTTTCAGCGGCCGCGCGGACGACCAGACTGCCGGCAAGCTCTGGGCGCTGGAATTTGAAAAGGCCATCGAGGACATCTACATCCACTTCCTGACGCCGCTCTCGCCGTACGCCTCCCCCTCGCCCGACCTGCTGCTGCGGTTAAATTTCCCGGCGGCGCCACTCGGAGATTAATTCAAGGAATTCAGGGACGACGGTCCGGGCCTTGGTCGGGCCGATGCCTTTGATCTGCATGGCTTCGGGGATGGTTACCGGGCGCTTGTCGGCGAGCTCCGCCAGCGTTTCGTTGCTCAGGACCTGAAAGACGGGCACGCCGCGGCGCTGGGCGACTTTCTTGCGGAGTTCACGCAGTTTCTCGAATAAATCGTCGGTACCGCCCGCGCCGCCGTAGACCGGGGCGTTTTTTTGGGACTTGGGCTCCGGTTTGGGGGCCGCGCCTTTTATTTCGGGGAAGTCCAGCTGGATCGGGACCGTACCTTGCATGGCTTCGTGCCCCTTGCGAGTCACGCCCAGGCAGGGGTATTCGGGATCGCCCACGCGATGCAGGAAACCCTCGCGCTCGAGGTTTTTCATAAAGCCCAGCACCACGTTCTGTTTGAGGCGCGAAAGAACGCCGAAACATGGCGAACGGTCGAAGCCGCGCTCCACCACCTCCGCCCGGCGCGAACCCACCAGAATCAGGCTCAAGCGTCCGCTTCCCAGACGTCCATTGAAGCAGCTGACGGCTTCGAGGATTTCGCGGGCGATTTTCAGCTCGTCGTCGTTGGCCTGCCGCAGCGTACTGTTCGAGAGGTCGCAGCGGTCGCAGCTGCCGCATTGCCACTCCTCCGAATCCTCGCCGAAATACGAAATCAGGAACCTCTGACGGCACTTGCGGCTCTGCGTGTACTGAATGACTTCATCAAGGCGCTCGATCTCGAATTCATGCTTGCGGTTGATCTCCGCAAAATCGATGTTCAGCTCGGTTTCCTCCGGTTTCAGCAGTTCGGTGATGCGCCCGCCGAAGGGCGGCGTCCACACCAGGCAGTCGCCGTCCAACGCCTTCAACACCCGTTTGATCTGCTCGGTGTTCAGCCCGGCCACCGCCGCCAGGCGGTCGTAGTTGCCGGAAACCTGCGTCAGCAGCTGATCGCCGAAAACGTTGATACAGCGGCAGATGAAGCGCGAGCGCTGGGTGGCCTGCGCCGCATGCTCCTGCAACAGCTCGTCAAGTGGCCTGGTAAAGCGGATTTTGCCCTCGTTTTCGCGGCGGAAACCGCGCGAGACATAGCCGTATTTCTCCAGGATACCCATGGCACTGCCGATCTGATTCTCGGACTTGGCCTCGGGGGTGATCTGGGCCAGTTCGCTCAGCGTCATTTCCAGCGGCGAATGCTGCCAGACACGCAGGAGCGTTTTGTACAGATTGCGAATCAGCGTCTCGGGGGGATTGTTCAGGTCGATCAGGAATTCCTGCACGAAACGGTCGCTGTAAGCGTAGAGCAGGATGCACTCCGCGGCCTCGCCGTCCCGCCCCGCGCGCCCGGCCTCCTGATAATAAGCCTCGAGCGAACCGGTGATGTTATAATGAATCACCCGCCGGACGTCCGGGCGGTCGATTCCCATGCCGAAGGCGTTGGTGGCGGCCAGCACCGGGCAGGCGTCGTTCATGAAACGCTCCTGCGCGGTGGTCCGCTCCTCGTCGTTCATGCCCGCGTGGTAGCCGATGCACTGAAATTCCTCCACCAGCTGTTCGACCAGTTTGCGGGTGGAGGCGTAGATGATGGTCGGGGCCGGGTTGGCCAGCAACTTGCGGATGTGCTGGTTTTTGGCGGCGTTTGAACTGCAGTCGACCACGGAAAAGGCCAGGTTCGGACGCTTGAACCCCGCCACCAGCAGTTTCATATCGGGACGGCGCAGCTGGACCGTGATGTCCTCGCGCACCGTGGGCGTGGCCGTGGCCGTGAACGCGCAAACCTGCGCGATGGCGTGTTTGTGGATCACCTCGCCCAGGCGCAGGTACGACGGGCGGAAATCGTGCCCCCACTGACTGATACAGTGGGCCTCGTCGATGATCATGGTCGCTGGCGGACAGCGGTCCAGGAAATCGCTGAACATGCCGGTCTGGAAACGCTCCGGGGCCACGTACAGCAGCTTAATGCCGCCGCCGGCCACTTCGTCGAGAATCCGGAACTGCTCATTTACCGGCACCGTCGTGTTGATGAACGCCGCCGCAATGCCGCGGTCGCGCAGCGAATCCACCTGGTCCTTCATCAGCGAAATCAGGGGGGACACCACAATTCCATAACCCGGACGCATCAGAATCGGCAGCTGATAACACAGCGACTTGCCGGCCCCGGTGGGCATGATGACACACAGATCCCCGCCGGTGAGGATCTCGGATACCGTCTCTTCCTGATTATCAAGGAAGTTCTCGAACCCGAAATAACGCCTCAACGACTGATGCATGATACTCCTTCTCCTTTCCCCCCCAGGAATCGTCGAATTTGATCGTCAGTTTTTGAAGTGACGGATTATTTACGGACGATTGTTGTCCTCAAATGTGTATTTTCGTTATCCATTATGACGGTCAGTTCGTCAAATCTTTTTTCTTCCGGCGGCGGGGCGTCAAATTCATTTTTCAGCATGCCGGGAATCTCTTTGTGCATGTAATTGGACAAAGTGACGACGGTCGGGCCGTAACCATCCTTGTAGATATAGAACTCAAGGTCGCGGGCCAGCTCGGCGGTGTTGCCATAACGGTCCTCCGGGTCGGTGGCGAGCATTTTGCGCATGATCTTGCGCAGGTCCTCGTCCACATCGTCGGGCAGGGAATCCCACAGGAGGTCGTTGCGCTTGGCGCGCTCGCGAATGTCTTCGAAGGTGCCGTCCGGCGAACGCCCGGGAGTGCCGCAGATGTTAAACATCATCATCATGCCCAGCGAATAAATGTCGGAACGGAAGTCGATGTCCTCTTTTTCCAGCGCCTGCTCGGGCGACATGAAGAGCGCCTTGCCGGCGAAAACCGTCGTTTCCTCGTTCACGTCGAACTGGGCGCTGCGGGCGCGGGCGATACCGAAGTCGGTGATTTTCGGCACGCCTTCCGTATTGATCAGCACGTTATGCGGGCAAATGTCGCAGTGGACGATGTGCATGGGTTCGCCGGTCGCGGGATCGCGGCGGCTATGGGCGTAAGCCAGTCCGCGCGCCACGCGCGAAGCGATGAATACCGCCAGCTTCACCGGAAATTTCAGCTTCAAACGGTTGTGGAAGAGGATCATCTGAAAGAGCGACACGCCGCTCACGTACTCCATCACGAAGTAATAATCCCGTCCACTGCGGTTCAACTGGTAGATCTGGACGATGTTTTCATGCACCAGGTTGGCGATCAGCTTCGCTTCTTTGATGAACATTTCGATGAAGCGCCGGTCGCGGGAAAACACCGGCAGCAACATTTTGATGGCGACCTGCTTTTCGAAGCCTTCGATGCCGTTTTCGCGGGCCTTGAGCACAGTTCCCATGCCGCCGGAAGCGATTTCTTCGATGTGGTCGTATATGATTTTATTTTTGATTTTTTTGATCATTTATAGCTCTCCAGTATTTTTTTGACATCGTTAGTGTTTTTTGCCAGGCCTGCACCGTAAATGGCTTGGCCCTCGGCGGTATGGAACTTGAAATTCACCAGAAAATTAAGTTCAAAGGCGTACCATTCATGGTCCGAGAAGGGACGCCCGACTTTGGTGAATTCCTTGCGGAGGTCGTCTGAACGTTCCGTGAAATTGTCGCCGCCGAGGTAGCCCACATCGGCATCGCACAGCAATCCCTCGAGCTTATTGTTCGGCTTGCGCGAAAATGATGTCGCCAGGATCATGCCCGAAATCACCGCCACATCGTCCGGATTGTAACCGTACTCCGGCAGAAATTTCTCCGCCGCGGCCGCTCCGACCGGCTCGTTGTCCTCGTAACACTCCAGATAACCGTAGTCGTGCAGCAGTGCCGCCGTCTCCAACAGTGTCATGTCGTGATCGCCCAAACCGGCGGCTTTACCCAACACCTTGGCATTGTCCATCACTTCGTTGATGTGCCGGGTGTTATGATAAAAGTAAGACGCCGGAAGCTTCTTCAGCTCCTCGAACACATCCTTTTTCAAACGTTCAAGCTCCATGCTCACCTCACTTCTTTAATGAGTTAACAAAAAGACCTATCCTCCTCACCGCTTCCTTGATATTCTCCATCGAAGCGGCGTAACAACACCTCACGTACCCTTCCCCGCACGGCCCGAACGCCGTCCCCGGAATCACCGCCACTTTGTATTCCTCCAGGAACCGCATGGCGAAATCCTTTGAACTCAATCCGGTATTTTTTATGCTCGGAAACGTATAAAACGCCCCCTTCGGCATGAAACACTTCAATCCCGCTTCGTTGAAGCCCTTGACCATGACGTTGCGGCGCTCCATGTATTCCTCGCGCATCTTTTCCATCTCGCAACGGCCGTTTTTCAGCGCTTCCTCCGCCGCTTCCTGGGCTCCGGTGGACGCACACATCATCGAATACTGGTGGATCTTCATCATCGTCGCGATAATATCCGCCGGACCGCAGGCAAAGCCGATGCGGAACCCGGTCATCGCGAACGCTTTGGAGAAACCGTGCAGGAATATGCACCGCTCTTTCATCCCCGGCAGCGAAGCGATCGAGTTGTCGCGCTCCGAATAGGTCAGTTCGCTGTAAATTTCGTCGGTCAAAACGATGATATCGTTGTCGATCGCCAGCTCGGCAATCTGTTTCATCTGCTCCATATTGATGGTGGCGCCGGTCGGATTGCAGGGGAAGTTGAGGATGATCGCCTTGGTTTTCGGCGTGACTTTCTTCCTCAGTTCCTCGACGTCGATCGAGAATTCGTTTTCCTCGCGGGTTTCGAGCGCCACCGGCACACCGAACGCCATCTTGATTTCCGCGTTGTACGACACGTAACACGGCTCGATGTAGATGATCTCGTCCCCCGGATTGGTGATCGCCCGGATCGCCAGGTCAAACGCCTCGCTGACCCCGACCGTGACGATGCACTCGTCCACCGGGTTGTATTTGCACCCGTAATCCGTCTCGAGGTAGTGGCAAATCGCTTTGCGCAGCGAGAGCAGCCCGAGGTTCGAGGTGTAACTGGTGTGACCCTTTTCGATCGAATAAATCGCCGCCTCGCGGATATGCCACGGGGTTACGAAATCCGGTTCGCCCACGCCGAGCGAGATGATCTCGTCATCGCCGTCCATGTTGTTGACGAGTTCGAAAAAGTCGCGTATCCCGCTTTTCGGCAGCGATACGATATGTTGTGATAAACGTTCCTTATTAGGGAGTGACTTTGAGTCTTTCATATGTTTCTTCTCCGTCCATGATCTTCCCTGCTTCCTTGTATTTTTTCAGTCGGAAGATCGTGGCTGTTGATTTTACGCCGTCAATCGTCGCCAGCTTACTGTGTACAAACGACGCCACTTCCTGCAGCGATTCCCCCTTCACCTCCACCATCAGGTCATAATTGCCGGAGACCAGATACACATCGGTCACTTCCGGGAATTTGCTGATCCGCTGGGCGATCCGGTTGAATCCGCCGTCGCGCTCCGGGGTCACACTGACCTCGATCAAGGCGCGAACCTGGCTGTTCTTTATCGCATCGTCGTTCAAAATTGCTGTATAGCCGCGAATGATTCCTTGTTTCTCCATCTCTTTGATGGAGTCCTCTACCTGTTTTTCGCTTGTGTACAGCCTTTCGGCAATTTCACTGTGGCTGATCCGCGCGTTGTGCATCAGCAGATTCAGAATTTTATCGTTCATTTCCTACCTCTTACCTTAAATAAGGTGCTTTATAATCAAATAAAAATAAAAGATCGGCGCATTCAGGAGCAAACTGTCCAGCACGTCGTACACGCCGCCCATGCCCGGGATGATCGCCCCGGAATCCTTCACTCCGCACGTCCGCTTGAGCGCCGATTCCACCAGGTCCCCATAGAAACCGCCGAAAAATAACAATATACCAACAATTATGTCACTTGCAAGTCCACTTTTAAATAACAGGATACTCACAATCACCGAGCACACGCACCCGCCGATCGTTCCTTCCCACGACTTCTTCGGGCTGATGTTCGGCACGATCTTGTGGTTCCGCCCCTTCGAAATTTTGTTGTACAGCATGCCGCAGCAATACGCCCCGGTGTCCCCGGCTTTGGTTGTGAGCACCAGCGCCACCAGCAGCATCCGCCCCTGGTACGTGTCCCCCTCGCCCATCAGGTAAATCATCACCAGGAAACTGAGCGGCAGCACGCCCATCATGATCGCCGCCGCCGAATTGATCATCCGGTCCAGCGACTCCTCATACTTCTTGTAGTTGAGCATCTGGAACCACATCGTGACCATCAGAATCGCCGGCACAATCAGCAGAAATTTGAAACCGAGGTCAAGAATAATCCCGACGATTAACAAACCCGCCGCCATCGACGTGCTCAACTTGTACGACTTGCGTCCGATCTTCTCCAGCATGCTCAGTATTTCATAAGTCAACCCGAACGCCGCCACCGAAAAGATCACCCCGAATATGCCCAGCCCGATATTGTTTTTCAACACGATCGACAGCACAAACAGCGTAACCAGAATCACAAAACTGAATAATCTCGGCCAAAACATTACTTCCGGCCTCCGAATCGGCGGTCACGCCCGTAAAAACTGTCGATCGCCCGGCCCAGGTCCTCTTTGCCGAAGTCCGGCCAGTACACATCCGTCACATACAGTTCGCTATAGGAAAGCTCCCACAGCAGAAAATTACTCAAACGCATCTCGCCGCTGGTCCGGATCATCATATCCGGGTCCGGCAGTTCGGGGTCATACAAATATTCACTGAACAACTTCTCATCAATTTCATCCACAGCGATTTCGCCGGACTTCACATCTTTCGCCAGCTTTTTCGCCGCGTCCACAATTTCCGCCCTGCCCCCGTAATTGAGCGCAAACACCAGCGTACCACTGTCATTTCCGGACGTTTCGTCAACCACCTGCATCAACGCGGTATAAACTTCCTCCGGCAACTGCTTCAAACGGCCGATCGCCTTCAGACGTACATTATTTTCCATCAACGTCTTAAGCTGCGTTTCCAGAAATTCGAGCAGCAAGCTCATCAAACCGCTGACTTCTTCCTTGTCACGCTTCCAGTTTTCGGTGCTGAACGCATATAAGGTCAAATATTTGATTCCAAAATCTTTCGCCGCCTCGGTCACCCGGCGGACCGCCTCCGCACCCTCGCGGTGGCCGGCCAGATGCGGCAGCCCGCGTTCCTTGGCCCAGCGTCCGTTGCCGTCCATGATGATCGCTACGTGTTCAATTTTCTTCTCACTCGGCATAAAAATGCTCCTCAATCATCAGACACAGCGCATGATAAATCGGTAAATGATATTCCTGTACCATATAAGTATCGCAGCACGGAGCACTGATCACACAATCCGCAAAATCCGTGCAACTTCCCTGCTTATTGCCGGTCAGGAGAATCGTATGTATTCCCTTGACCTTCGCCACCATCATGGCTTTTTTGACATTCCCGGCGTTGCCGCTGCAGCTGATTCCCATCAGCACGTCGCCCTTGCTCCCGAGCGCATTCAGTTGCTGCGCATAGATCAAACTGCCGTCCACATCGTTCAGAAACGCCGAGGCCAGCGCCGGATGCGAAGTCAGTGCCACCGCCTTCAACCCGCCCTGGAGCTTCGCCGCTACTTCCGTACCCTCGTCACCGAAGAGCTCCCGGTACTGTTCCTTCAACTCTTTATTAAGGGGGCGTTTCTTCACAAACCCCTTCAGCAGCTCGCCGACGATGTGCTCACTGTCCGCCGCACTTCCGCCGTTTCCGCAGACAAAAAACGTCCCACCCCGCTCCAGGCTCTCCGTAATCATCACGTAAGTACGCTCAATTGCGGCTGCGCTCCCCCTCAATTCAGGGTAGCGTTCAACCAATCTATCTAAAATTTTGTTCATTTTTCATCTTTCGGGCTGGCTATTTTTCAACAAAAAAGTATATTGTATAAATTAGATTTGGAATGCAGCTTTTGCAATCCTGAAATCGGGAAAAGGGTGTATTTTTATTATTAATAACCCTGTTAATTGATATTTTAATAATTGTTGACAGCACTTGTTGATTATTTTTCTCAACATCTGCCCACATCCGCTTAACCGTAGTTATCATAAGGCTGCAACATCGGTTTTGAGGAGAAAAACAAGAGTTATCAACAAATTAACAGCCCATAATAATAGAAATAAATTTCTTATTTAAGTATTTAATTATTCAGATATATTAGAAGAAAACATAAAAAACGGAAGGATGAACGACATGAAAATCAATGTGGAACGAGACAAATTCATCAAAGCGCTCCAGAAAGTGAGCAATATCATCGGTAGCCGCTCTACCTTGCCGGTCCTTGCCAACGTGCTGATGGAAACCGTGGACGGCAAACTCGTGCTGACCACCACCGATCTTGAGATCCGGATCACGACCAGTGTCGAGGCCGAAATCCTCGCCCCCGGCAAAACCACCATGCCCGCCAAGAAGCTTTTCGCCCTGGCCAGCAAATTTACCGGTGATAAAATTTCGTTTGACTGCAACGAAAACAACCACGCCGACATCGTCTGCGGCACCACCAATGTCAAACTCCTGGGCCTCGCCACCGACGATTTCCCGACCGTGATCGAATTCGCCGCGAAAAAATCGCTCAAATTCAAGGAAGCCGACTTCGGCCGCATGCTCAATCAGATTTCCTACGCCGTCAGCCTCGACGACACCCGCAAGGTCCTCCACGGCATTCTCTGCTCGATCAAGGACAACAGCGTGACCATGGTTGCTACCGACGGCAAGCGCCTGGCGCTCTCTGAAAAAGTTCCGGAAAGCTTCGAAGGCGAAGAAGGCGACAACATCATCCCGCTGAAAACTGCGCTCGAAGTCAAGCGTCTGCTTGCCGGCGAAGGCATCGTCAATATCAAGTTCGGTGAAAAACAAGTGATCTTCGAATCCGAAACCGTTTCGATCGTTTCCAAGCTCATCGAGGGCAACTACCCGAACTACCGTCAGGTGATTCCGAGTTCGTTTTCCAAGGTCATTGAACTGCCGAAGGAAGAATTGCTGCTGAAGCTCGACCTGGTGTCCGCCGCGCTGGCCGACAGCAGTTCCTACATCGTGGTTTCGCTAGAAAACAACACCATGCAGCTGGAAGGCTCCAGCACCAGCATCGGCGAAGTCAAGGATTATATCACCGTCGATTACAACGACGTCAAGCTCGATGTTTCGTTCAATCCCGCATTCCTGGCCGATCCGCTGAAGCACAGCGATTATGACAAGGTCAAGATGAAGTTGAACGACGGCTTCAGCCCGGTCGCCATCGAAGGCGGCGACGGTTTCCTGTATGTAATTATGCCCATGCGCAACCGTTAATGCTGTTCAGGTAGGGTTGTCTGTCCTCAGACAACCGTTCTTTTCGGCACGTCTATCCGGTATGAATATGCGAGGTGAACGGTGCTCTGAGGACAGAGCGCCCTACCGTATAATTTTACCTTGGCAAGCCGATGATCAATAAGCTTTATCTGAAAAACTTCCGGAACTATCACCAGCTCGAACTGGAGGTAGCGAATCCGGTTAATCTCTTCATCGGCAGAAATGGCCAGGGCAAAACCAATATCCTCGAAGCGATTTTTTTCATCGGCATGCTGCGTTCTTTTCGTACCCTGCAGATCCGCGAGTTGAAAATGATCGGTCAGAAGGGGTTTATGGTCGGCGCCGGGATCGATAATCCCGGCGGATGGAGCGAATTTCTCGAAATTGACTACTTCGACAATAAACGACGGCTAAAAATCGACGATAAAATCGTTCCCAAGGCCAGCGAATTCATCAAAAAGCTGAAAACCGTCGTTTTTTCGCCGGATGACATTGCGATCGTCAATGGTAACTCGTCAGTTCGCCGTCGTTTTTTTGACTTCCTGATTTCGCTCATGGAACCCGAATATATGACGTCATTGCAGAATTATTCGGTAGCTCTGAAGTCCCGGAATATTCTTCTGAAACGGCACAGTCACGACTACGCATTGCTTCAGGCTTATGAAAATATTCTCGCCAGGGAAGGAGCCGTCATTACCGCTTTTCGTGACGAGTATTGCCGGATTATGACGGACTCCGTGCATAAAATATTAGCTAATTTCTACGAAAAATCCGGTCATTTCGGTATCAAATACCACCCGATCATGTCGTCATATTCGGAAGATTCTTTCCTTGAACGGTTTGAACAAGATCGTGAGCGTGATATCAAGCGTGGATTCTCCGTTTTTGGGCCGCAAACCGACGAATTTGATTTCTTCCTGAATCACAAATTAATGCGTCATTTTGCGTCCAATGGACAGTGCCGGTTGGTGGCTCTTTGTTTGAAAATGGCAAGTGTTGAGATACTTTCCATCAAACAGAATCGTCAGGATATCGTCGTTCTGGTAGATGATGTGACGGGCGATCTGGACCCGGTGGTGAAAAGTATTTTCTTCAAAATCATCAACAATGCCGGACAATCTTTCTTTACATTTACCGAAAGTCCGAATGAAGAATTTTTTAAAGATGCGTCGGCATTTCATATAAATGACGGAGAGGTTAAGAATGAAAGTTTTTGATGTAGAGACGATGCGTTACCTGGACAAGATGGCAATTGAGACTGACGGTATCCCCGGCAAAGTTCTGATGGAACGTGCCGGCAATGGAGCCGGTAAAATTATCCTGGAATATACTGAAAAACTTGATCCGTCATTCGTCCGTCGATTTGTAATACTTTGTGGATCAGGAAATAATGGTGGTGACGGTTTCGTCATTTCCAGATACCTGTCGGCACATTCAAATTGCCAAGTAATAGTATTTTTAGTTGAAAAAATAGACGAACTCAAGTCGGCAGATGCCGCCTTCCATGCTGCCTTGCTGCCGGAATCGGTACAGGTGGATGATGTGCAAAACTATCAATGGAAACCCGGTGATATCGTTATTGACTGTTTACTCGGCACAGGCTTCAAGGGTGAATTGCGATCGCCATATAATAGTATTATTGAGAAGATCAACCGTTTTTCGCGCCATACCATTTCCGTCGATATTCCGTCAGGACTAAACGGCAATGACGGGTCGGCAGCGGCCGGTCCGGTAAAAGCGTCAATGACAATAAATATCGCTTTTCCAAAAATCGGCATTTTCAAAAACGACGGCCCGTCAGTCTGCGGATTGCTGAGAAATGTCGACATCGGCATCGGCGATCGCGGTATGGAATCTTTATTAGATACTTTGTTTATTGACGACGTTCGTCGGATGATGCCGTCATTTCGTCTGGATACTCACAAAAACCGGCGCGGTTCGGTGACGGTGATCGGCGGCTCGTCACATTATGGCGGTGCGCCATTTTTATCCGGCGAATCGGCATTGCGGGCAGGGGCCGGACTGTGCCGGGTCGTGACGGCAAACGGCAGAGTGACGAATCACAAACTGGCGTTGATCATCAATACGGTTGAAAATAATTTCAGGGCGGAAGATTTTGACGGAATTGCCGGCGATATTGAAAGTGGGGACAGTATCGTCTTGGGCCCCGGCCTTGGAAGTGACGTTGAAACTGCCGGATTCGTCGCCAGAATGTTAGGTGTTGATAAAAAGATGGTTATCGATGCCGATGCCTTGAATCATATCAGTGCCAACCGTCAGATCTGGCAGAATAAAAATGTCCGGGTCCTGACGCCACACCCGGGCGAAATGCGACGACTGCTGACTGGTTTCGATTTGGAACAATACTCGTCGGAAGCCCGTCATATCCAGGCGGTGAGGCTGGCGGAAGTGACGGGGGCCATCGTCGTTTTAAAAGGTTTTCAGACGGTGATTGCGATGCCGGATGGCCGCTTTCGCATCAATACCTCGGGCTGCAGTAACCTGGCCACAGCCGGTTCCGGGGATTGTCTGACCGGGGTGATCGGGGCATTTTTGAACCATTTTGAGGATGCATATGACGCGGTGAGCTGTGCGGTCTTCGTTCACGGCCTAGCCGGTGAGCTGAGTGACTACACCAGCGGTACCATCGCCGACGACCTGCCCGAATTGATCGCCAAAGCCTGCAAAATGGTGAGGAATTGATTAATGGAAGACAAAGTTTACCTGAATCTGCAGAAAATGGTCAAACATCGGGGCAGGGCGTTGTTTGTGGGCGGAATTCTGATGGTTTTCAGCAGTTTGTTCGGATTTGCCCTGTTATATGCGATGATTGCCGTACTTCTGGTGAGAATGGGCAGCCCGGCATACACGTTTATCGTGCCGCTGGTGATAATTATTATAGCATTAATCGTCTATCCGTTTGTGGTCAATACGCGTAATAAAACCATCGAATATGATGATCCGGACAATGACAGTATGGGCGATATGCTGGGGTACACGCCCAATTCGGCGAAAAACGCCGGATGCGGCATGTTCATAACCTTCGCATTCCGGATATTTTTTCTCGGATTGCACAACATCGGCGATGCCTCGAACCTGATGTCGACGCCGTTCAAAACGATTTTCCTGCTGGTCGAGCCGTTGGCAAATGGCCGGAGCATGGAGATCGACGAGCTCGCCAATCACGCGGGCGTGGAACCCTGGGAAGTGATTATGCACCTTGAACGCCTGGACGCCGTGGTGCTGATACGCCGCCGGATCAAACTGAGCGACAAATGGTACCGCACCCTGAACGAGATCGAAGAAGATGCTGGAATATGATGTTGATCAAAACCTGAGGCGGATGGTCCGCACGAGAACATGGATGGCCATGGTTGGCGGAATTGCCGGAATATTGTTCAGTGTCATCGTAATTACAATGACGACATTTTTTTTGATACTTTATTATTATCAGGATCGAAATGGAGCCGATTACAGCGATTTTGTATTTACAGAAAAAATATTTCTGGTGCCGTTGGGCATGATTGTAATTGCATTGCTGTTTTATCCGTATTATAACCATTGCCGGACAGATTCCGCCGATTATGGGGATCATTCCGGAGAAGGCGGTTGCGGAATGTTCATGATCTTTGGGATCAAGGCACTTTTTTTAGGTTTATACTTGTTGATCGATTCGATCATCCTGCTGTTTACTCCCTACAGAAGGATTGCATTTCTGGTCGAGCCATTGGCTGACGGGCAGAGTATGGAGCTGGAAACACCTCAGAGAGGTTCGAACCGAATCCGGTAATGCGGTTTTATGCCTGAAGCGCCTTAATGCAATCGTATGTGTCAAGGGCAAAATAAAGCTGAGCCACAAATGGTACCACGAACTCAATGGGATCGAGGAAAATCCATTTTTGATATAGCACGATATGTTCCTGCCAATTTAATTTTACCAGCTTCAAAATGTTCTTATTGGGATGGTAATATATCGGGAGTTTGATGAAGTCAAACATATTTTCGCAAAGTCAGACGAAATAATGAAAGAGGGTATTGACTTTTATTTTTTCAGCGTTATAATAAAATATAGACCGATTCATATTTTTAAAATAATGACAATATAGATCGGTATATATTTTTAAAAGCGGACAAGAGTACAGGAAAAAGATGAGAGAACGGATCACAGTAAATGATATCGCGATGAAATTGGGGATGTCCCGGGCGACGGTGTCGTCGGTATTGGGGGACAAGACATATTGCTGTGCGTCGGAGAAAACCAAGAAACTGGTTCGCGAGGCGGCGCGGGAAATGGGCTATACGCCGAATTTCCTGGCGCGGGATTTGAAAAGCGGGCGCACACGGATTATCGGACTGGTGTCCGACTCCATGCAGAACGAAGTGTCGTCACGGGAAATGGTGACGCTCTCCAATCTGCTGGTGGAGCGTGGATATCATGTATTTGTGTCTTACTCCAAGGGAGAATCCGAGTTGCGGTGGAATATTTGCCAGGACCTGGTGGCGCGCGGATGTGAGGCACTGGTGGTGTCGATTGCCGGTGATGTCCGGGAACAGGAACTGCCCGCGCTGCCGGCGCCGGTGATCCTGATCCGGCGTTATTTCGATGTGGCATGGGAACATCAGATCGTGTATGATTATTCATCGGGTATGGAATCGATGTTCGGGCATTTGAAGGAGCTGGGGCACCGGAATATTTATTTTTTCGGCAAGGAGAGAAGTGACGATATGCCTTGCGATCAGCGCTACAGTGTGTTTCGCAATTTCCTGCAGGAACAGGGAATCGGGGAACCGGAGTCGCGAATTATGGAATTTTCCTCGCTCAGGGATATTACACCGGAGAAAGTCCGGAAATTCTTCCGCGCTCATCCCGATTGTACGGGGGTGGTCTGTTTCAACGACCTGATCGCTATGCGGTTGATCCAGAGCTGTGCGGAACTGGGAATCCGGGTGCCGCAAGATTTGTCGGTGACGGGTTTCGACAACATCGGGGCGGCTGAATTTTTTGTGCCGTCGTTGTCCACGGTGTATCATCCGGGAATGGCCGGTGCCACAGAAGCTTTTCATATGCTGATGAACCTGCTGGAGGGTGAAAAAAATTCGGTCAATACCATGATTAAGACGGAATATATTAAGCGTAAAAGTGTCGATAAACCACGTACAGAAACATTAAAAATATAGAAAAAGGATTCGACAAATGAAAAAGAATTTCACACTTATAGAGTTGCTGGTCGTAATCGCGATCATCGCAATCTTGGCGGCGATGCTGCTGCCGGCGCTCACCAGGGCACGGGCGACCGCGCAACGCACGCACTGCATCAACAATGAAAAACAGATGGGACAGGCAATTGCTTTGTATCAGGCGTCGTATGACGATTATTTCCCATTCTGCAGCGACTCAAGCGGCATCCGCTGGGGGCAGAAACTTTCTGAGATCGGTGGTCTCGGAATAAAAACCTTTTCCTGTCCGGCATTCGGCCCGCAAGGGATACTCGGCGGAAAATATGACAATCCGACCGATGCCACCATATATGTATATTCCGATTACGGCTGGAATTATCATTATTTGCAGTCTGGATATACGGGAGCATGGTTCGACGGAGTTGTCCGCGGCCTGGCCAAGGTGTCGCGAATGAAAAATCCCTCTGCCATTGTCAACGTGGCCGATTGTTACAATGTCAACAACAGCGGCAAAGGGCGCACGGACCGGCTCATTCATAGCTATCATGTTTCAGTGGATTATGGAATTCTCTGGCCGGTACACCTCGGTACGGCCAACATATTATGGTGCGATGGGCATGTGGCGACTATTGGCAGCGGAAACGGCACCGCATCGCAGCTCAGCAGCCAAGGTGCTTACACCAATCTTCCCCGGAATTTCTGGGGTCATGGCAGCGGCAGCGCGTTGCAATGGTAAGGAAGAAGGTGTAACGATGAAATATTGGGTTTTCTGCTTATTTATTTTCGGTTTGCTATCCTCCCATGGGGTAGAACTGAGCTGGGATTTTCAGAACGGCACGAAAAGCGATAAAACTTATGTTTTCAGCAGCCAAAACAGTAAATTAAAGGGAACGCTGGTCAGCCCGGTTTCCGCAGAAAACGGTTTAGTATGCGGTCCGGAAAAAAACAATCGCGCGAAATTCGGCAAATTGTCTTTTCCGGAGTGTGCCATTGAGATTAATTTCAAGCTGGAAGAGCCGGTATCGCGGCAAATGACTCTGTTCGGTTATGAGGAAATTTCGTGGGGCCGGGCATACTTGGGAATCTACATTACCCCACAGTCGAAAATCGGCGTCCGATTTGATGCGCCAACCACCGAAAAAAAGAAGCAATTCATGCTGGAATCCGAACCGGTAACCCTGACGCCGGGGCAGGAGCACAAAATTCGCCTGTCGTTGCGTTCCGACGGCATGGGGCAGATTTTCCTGGACGGAAAATTACTGGTGGAGGGGGATAAAGCCTGTTCGTTTTCAGACTTCTCCGCGCCGGTGGGTGACCAGTGGCATCCGTTTGCCACAGTGGGATATACGCTGCGGCGAAACAAAGCGGAAGAATACTTCAACGGCGTCATAACCTGGTTGGCGGTTTATTCATCTGCGGATGCGGCGGTTCAAGCGGTCAACAGCAGCGATGTCAATCTGCTTCTCAGGAAAATATCGAAAGCGCCGGTGATCGATGGCAAATTCGATGATGATTGCTACCACGAAACCGAGTGGACCTGTCCGTTTCTGGTACTGGGGGCGATGAGTACCGACATCAACGGATTATGGGAAGCGGCCGACCAGAAATTTCGGAAGGCCTCCTCCACGGCGACTTTATTCTACTCCGGTGATCATCTTTATGCGGCAATCAAGGCTCCGTTTCCGCCCGGCATGAAGCCGCGTATCGAGAGAAGCGGCGGCAATATTTACCGCGACGACTGTGTGGAGCTTTTTATCCGTCCCGGCGGCGAGGCCATTTATCAGATTCTGGCAAACGCCGAGGGAGCCTGGTTGGGGATTTATTATGCTTCGCCGCAGGCTACGGGGCAGCCGTGGAAACCGGAGGGCGTGAAAGTGGCGGCGGCCCCAAACGGCGATGCATTTCAGGTGGAAATAGCGATACCGTTTGTGGAAATCGGGGTGAAAGAACTACCGCACGGGGGAGAGCTGTGGTATGGTAATTTTGCCCGTTCGGGAGCCACCTGCGGGGGATTAAGTACCTGGGCGCCGGTCGGAACACTGTTTTTTTCGCCGGACCGTTTCGGTAAATTCATTTTCGCTAGCCGCAAGGACTACTTTGAGGCCAGGACCATCGAGTTGGAACAGCATTTTGTGGTGTTGCCGGAAGCGTCCCGCGGCAAGGTATCGGGTGAAATCGCTAAATTGCGCCGGTTGATCGCCGGTGAAGGGGAAAACCCGGCCAACTGGGATATGCTCCATAACCGCATCAACAGTATCCGCAATGCATTGGTACAGGCGGCTAATTCCGGCAAAACACATCTGGTCTGGCAGCATGACCCATGGGGCAATTTCGGACCGGATATCAAGGTACCGTTTGCGATGCGCGAAGTAGACGAATTGAATCTGAAATCGCCGAAAGGGGCGCGTGCGGCGACCTCGTTTCTGGTCTCTAATATTTCGCCGCAGGCGATGTTTACAAGTTTGAAGTTCGAGGGCGACAAGGCGCTGGAGCCGCTGGTTCGATTCCGCGAGATTGGATTTATCGAACTCAACGGCGGCCGGGTGATCCCCGATCCGGTTTTTGAGCTGCCGCTCGGCAGTGTACTGCGGGTGGCCCCGGATAATACCGCCATGATCTGGCTGGATATCGACTGTGCCAAGCTGGCTTCCGGCACTTATAATGGTACGATTACTTTATACCCCGGATACAAGGATTTTGAGCAGAAACAAATCAAGCTGAAATTGACGGTAAGTCCGGTTGACATTTCCGGGGTTTATGTCCGCAATTGGTCGTACCCGTTGCGCTGGCCCCGGGATATCCGGGCACTGAAGGAATACGAATTCAACGTGGCCGCCGTGATTCCAGCCCAGTATTTTCCGCAGTATGATTCAAACGGCAAAGCGGTGTTTCCGCTGATCGATGAAGTGATACAGGCATTTAGCGATAACGGTGTAGCACAGAAAGATATTTTTCTGCTGCTGTATGCGGAATTTCCGCGCTGGTCAAATATCAAACTTGCGGACGGGCGCAACGTCAATTTCGGTGATCCGGACTGGGAAAAGGAATATGGCAAACGTCTGCTGCTCTTGCGGGATTATCTGAAAGAAAAATACGGCATGGATTATTCCCGTTATGCGCTTTATACCAACGACGAACCGAACGGTGACCCGATGGACCCGAAAAAGAGCGCATATTATGCGATCAACGGCGCTAAATTTGTGAAAAGCGTGGATCCGAAGTTTCAGTTGTTCACCAACCCATGGCGGGTTGACGATGGATATCATCAGGCTTATTTCGACCATTTTGATATTCTGGAACCCTGTTACCCGCGTCTGGGCGTGCACCGGAACTTAATCGACACCTATCGGAATAGCGGTCGGGAAATTTGGACGTATTCGGTACTGGAAAAAACCGTGTCAGCGGGTAAATACCGTCATCTTTTCTGGGAGAATCTGGACGCCGGATTTGACGGAGCAGCAACTTTTTACGATCTCTTTGATATGAGTGGAGACGGTTTCAATTCTTATGATGCGAATCCGAAAAACCAAAAGCTCCTGGCTGACTACGGGACGGTATATAGAGACAACAGAACCGCTCAATATGCGGTGTCGCGCCGGCAGGAAGCATGGTATCAGGGATTGGTCGACTACAAGTTGGCGGTTTTCTGCCGCCGGAAGATTGCCGAACGCAATGATATCGCTGCAGTGAAAGAGCTCAACGAAATCATTGACCTTGGTTTCAAGCCAAATGGCAATATGGATGCCGCCCGCAGCCGTCTCCTACGCCTGGCCGAAAAACTGAATTGACGGCAAATTCTCCAATTCAGCAGCAACAGGCTACGGCCAATTCAGGCGCTTACGCCGACCAATTTTTCCGGGTAGTCTAAAATAATTTGAAAATAGTATTTCAGGGGCTTGCTAATGGAAAAATCCCGCATATAGTTATTTTTTAGAATCAAGTCGTCTGTAAGAACAACCCTAAAAAAGGAGGCACTGAAAATGATTCAAGAAATCAACAGTTTTTTGGCGAACTCCGGCAACATCTATCTGACGGTTGCGGTCATCGGATCGGTAATTTTTCTGATTCAGATGGTTCTTACAGTGACAGGGCTCGGACACCATGACATGGACATGGATGTGAGCACGGATGCCACGGTGGGCCATGAAGGGCTGGACGCGGCGCACGGATGGGATGGACTGCATCTCTTCACGTTCCGCGGGATCGTGGCGTTTCTGACGTTTTTCGGCTGGGCCGGTTACTTCTGGGGTAGCCTGGGCTGGATCGGACTCTTCATTGCGCTGTTTGCCGGTGCCCTGATGATGGTGATCACCGCGTTTTTGGTGCTTGGCATACTGAAGCTCCAGGAGTCCGGCAACATCAAGATGGAAAGCCTGGTCGGCTGCAAAGGGGTGGTTTACCTGACTATTCCGGGCGACAAGAAGGGCAAGGGGCAGGTGACTGTGTCGCTGCCCAAATGTACCAGAACCATCAATGCCGTGTCGAGCACTGAGCTGAAAACCGGCGTTCCGGTCAAAATTACTGAAATCATCGACAACGATCTTTTCGTCGTCGAAGCTCTTTAATCCATAATCAACCTTCCAGCACCAAAGGAGAAAAAATATAAATGTTTGATGCAAAATTTATCATCTTTGTCGGTTTTGCGGTATTCTTCGTCTTCATTGCCGCAATTTCGCTGATCAGCCGTTACCGTAAATGTCCTTCAGACAAAATCATGATCATATATGGTAAAACCGGAGAGGGCCCTGCCAAGTGTATCCACGGCGGCGCCAAGCTGGTCTGGCCGGTGATTCAGGACTACGGATATATTTCGCTGCGCCCGATGCAGATCGAAGTGAACCTCGGCAATGCGTTGTGCAAACAGAACATCCGTATCAATGTGCCGAGCGTGTTCACGGTCGGCGTGAGCACACGGGCAGATATCATGGGGAACGCGGCCGAACGTCTGTTCGGGCAGAGCCCGGATTCGATTGCGGATCTGGCGAAGGATATCATTTTCGGTCAGCTGCGTCTGGTAATTGCGTCGATGACCATTGAGGAAATCAATGCCGACCGCGAAACCTTCCTGCGCGCCGTGGAAGACAACGTAACTGAAGAACTGAAAAAGATCGGGCTCGAGCTGTTGAACGTAAACATCACCGACATTACCGACGAATCCGGCTATATCACCGCCATCGGCCGCCGTGCCGCTGCGGAAGCGATCAACAAGGCCAAAATCGACGTGGCCGAAGAAGAACGCAAAGGGAGCGTCGGGGCCGCGGAAGCGACCAAACAGCAGCGTATCGCTGTGTCGCAGGCGGAAGCCGCCGCGGCCGGGGGCGAAGCCAAGGCCGAGCGCGACAAGAATATTACGATCAAGGAAGCCGACCGCGACAGCCGCGTAGCCACTTCACTGGCGGAAGCCACCGCGGCCAGCGGCGAAGCCGACGCCGACCGTAACCGCCGTATCGCCGTGAAACAGGCCGAAGCCGCTGCACTGAGCGGTGAAGCTCAGGCTGACCGCGACCGCCGTATCAGCGTGAAGCAGGCTGATTCGGAAGCGACCCAGGGCGAAAATATTTCCGCCATCGAGATCGCCAAGTCCAACGCGACCCGTTCCGAACAGGAAGCGGAAGCCTACCGGCGCGCCGAAGCGGCCAAGCAGGTAGCGATCGCGCAGATTGAAAAGGCCCAGTTCGAAGCGGAAGCCGAAGCTCAGGTCTCGCGTGCGAAGATGGAAATGGAAAAACAGCGCGCCGAAGTCATCGTTCAGGCCGAAATCCAGCGTCAGCAGATCGAAATCGCCGCCGACGCCGAAGCCGAAAAGCGCCGCCGCGAAGCGCGAGGCGAAGCCGATGCGATCTTCGCCAAGCTCGAAGCCCAGGCGAAGGGTAACTATGAAATCCTGAAGTCCAAGGCCGACGGTTTCAAGGCCATCGTCACCGCCTGCAACCAGAGCGCGGACGAAGCCAGCAAGATGCTGCTGATCGAAAAACTGCAGGACATCGTTTCCCTCCAGACCGAAGCGATCAAGAACATCAAGATCGACAAAGTCACCGTGTGGGACGGCGGCAATGCGGACGGCAAGAGCAGCACCGCCAATTTTCTCAGCGGCATGATCAAGACTTTGCCGCCCCTGCAGGACGTGGCGAACATGGCCGGCGTCGAGCTGCCCGAGTACCTCGGCAAACTCAAAACCGATACCAAAGCAGCCGCTCCCGCCCCGGCGGAAGCATAATCGACAAACCCTCGAACGGATGTCCCCCAAGGATGTCCGTTCTTTATTTTTGCAAAAGTTGTGTTTCCTGATTCTTAATTCTTAATTCTTAATTCTTAATTCTTAATTAGCTATGAAGATTGCAATGACCCTTTTCAAATACTTCCCGTTCGGGGGGCTGCAGCGTGATTTCATGCGGATGGCCGACGAATGTGTGAAGCGCGGACACCAGGTAACGACCTTCGCCGGGGCCTGGCAGGGCGATAAACCCGATTGGCTGGACCTGCGGATCATCCCCCTCGAATCGCGTTCGAACCATGGCAAGGGCAGGGAGTTTGAGAAGCGTTTCGGCGAGATTCTGGAAAAAGAACACTTCGACGTCGTGGTCGGGTTCAACCGCATGGCGTATCTCGATTTCTATTTTGCCGCCGACAATTGTCTGTTGATCAGTGACCGCGCCAAGCACTCTGCGCTGATGCTCGCGCTCAATCCGCGTTACCGCGCCTGGCACAAACAGGAACGCGCGGTCATGGACCCGGCGGGCAAAGCGATCATCATGTACATCACCCCGCGCCAGAAGGACGATTATATCGCGGTTTACGGCACGCCCGAGGCGCGTTTCCGCTATATTCCGCCGGGCATCGACACCGCGTGCCGCCGTCCCGCGAACGCCGTCGAAATCCGCGCCGCCAAACGTGCTGAACTCGGCTTGAAAGATGATGAACTGCTGTTGATTCTGGTCGGTTCCGATTTCCGGCGCAAGGGCGGGGACCGCCTGGTTCGCGCCACCGCTCAACTTCCGCCCGAACTGCGGAAGCGCTGCCAGGTTTATCTGGTGGGAAATTGCGGCCCGGGCGGATGCGATGCATTGGCACAGAAACTGGGCATCGCCGAACAGGTGGTTCTGACCGGCGGGCGCACCGACGTACCGGCGTTGCTGTTGGCCGCCGACTTGATGGTGCATCCGGCGCGTGACGAAGCCACCGGCACGGTACTGGTCGAGGCATTGGCCGCCGGGCTGCCGGTTTTGTGCACGGAAACGTGCGGATTCAGCAACTTTGTTCGCGATTCCGGCGGCATAGTGGTCGCCAGCGAACCGTTTGATCAGCATGAACTTGACGCGAAGCTGACGGCCGCGCTGCAGCCGGAGACCCTCTCCGCGCTGACCAAACAGGCGTTGGAATACGGAGAGAGGACCGATTTCTACCGCCGCGCCGCCGTGGCCGCCGATTTATTCGAGGAGAAATACCATGAAGAAGTTGATCGTCCTGATGTTGGTGTCGATGGCCGGGGTTCTGCCCGGATGGTCCGGAGAGGAGTTAAAAATAACGTATGACCCGGATTACTTTAATCCTTATGCCACCACCTCGGGACGGTGGAAAATCGGCGGCATAAACCCGGGAGCCCAACTTGTTGCTGAAATCAGCATTTTCAGCAACAAAGGCGAAATCACAACTTTCTATCAGACCATCGGCGGAAATAAGGAAACATTTTTCTATGCATTTCTGAAGCCGGACGGTATGAAGTATGAATTGCGGACGACGTTCATACCGAATTTTTTCAGCATTCAGTTTTACGCGATCCAGAAGCTGGAACCGCTTGTGTCCTTTAACTTTGCGGCCTTGAAGGAAATAAGCGTCAAACCGGAGGAAAGTTTCCGGATCCTGAAACTGGAACCGCGTGCCGTTATAAGGGATTCCAAGCTGGATTATAGAATCAGGTCCGTTTCGGCTATTACATATGGAATTGTAGGCGAAAAAGCGGTGAGAATCGAAAAAACACTGTGGGATACCGGCGTCGAATATGTCTATGTGGATATAAAATTCATCACCGATCAAACAAAGGTCCGGGAGATCATTGATACGTTGAAACAACAGCGGCCGCCGCTGCAAACCGGAAGCTACAGGTTTACCGATCATTATTTCTTTTTGACGCCGGAAAAAGTCGCCGATATGCCGAAAACGGAGGAGGAGCTCATCAAACTGCGCACCGAGGTCGAACAAGCCTACAAAAAAGGCAAGGCCTCATTCAGTGACCTTGAATTGATTCAGAAGAAACTGATCGAAGTTTACGATGCAACGCCGAAACAGTAACCGGAAGAAAATGCGAGGAATTCTGCGTTCCTCGCTTTGTCCTTATTTTGCTTCGGCGTAGGTGGCGAAGGCGGCTTTCAGCTCTTCTTTCGAATAAGTCGTACCCATACCCTTTTTGGCGCTCTTTTCGTAGTAGGAGAGAGCTTCATTCATCTTGTCTTGGAGCCCCTGGATGCGGGTGGTACCGCTCGGGTGGGTCGAGAAATATTCTTCCAGTTTGCTGCTGCTCAGATTACCGAACTTCTTCCAGAATGCAATCGCCTGCTGCGGGTCGTAACCGGCTTTGGCCATCAGGATCAGCCCTACGTAATCGGCTTCCGATTCGTGTTTGCGGCTGTATGGCAGGATGGCGGCCAGGTTGGTGGTGACGCCGTAAATTGCCATAGCGGTTTCCGAGCTGGTCATCTGGTTCAGCACTGTGGCCCCGAGGTTCTGCAGCGTGCCCTGCGAAACGCGTTCGCCGCCGTGACGGCAGATGGCGTGCGCCACTTCGTGGCCGACCACCGCGGCCAGCTCGGCGTCGTTGGCCGTGTATTGATACAGAGCGGTGTAAACGCCGACTTTGCCGCCCGGCAGGCAGTAGGCGTTGGCGGTGTTGGACTCGAAAACTTTGAATTCCCAGCTGAAATCGCCGCGGTCGGATACGGACGCGATGGCGGGGCCGACCCGTTTCAGGGCGGCGTTCAGGAATGCGTCATTGCTGATTTTTTCGGTTTTCAGGACTTCGCTCCAGGCTTCCAGCCCCATTGTGGCTTCTTCCGACTCCGAGGTGGTCAGGAACTGCGAACGGTTGCTGTATGGCACGGTCTGGCAGCCCGTGGCGATAAGCATAAGCGCCAGTATTACGAGAAGATGCAGAAACGATTTCATATTGCCTCCCTGGACATTTTTCATAATATATACTGCAAAAGGATAATGACAAAGTACATTTCCGATTAAAAAAAGTGAATTTTATCACGGACTTGACTTTAAATTCCGCCAATTTGAATCATATTACATAATAAGATAAAAACAAGGCGGTATTCTGTAGTAAGGAGAAATTTATGAAGAAGAGCATGAAAATGATTATGGCCGTGCTGCTGACGGGCGGCATCGCGTCGGGCCTCCTGGCCCAGGAAGCCGAAAACAAAACATTTACCGGCAAGGTTCAGGCGAACAAGCTCAATATCCGGGTCAAGCCCGGACAGAAATACACCAGCGTGGGCTCTTACCAGACCGGAGACCAGGTGAATATCATCAAAAGTCAGGGCAGCTGGTACGAAATCGCGCTTCCCGACAACGCCGCCGTGTGGGTAGCGGCCGATTCCGTGGCCGACGGCAAAATCACCAAAACCGCTTCGCTCCGCAGCGGCCCCGGCGTCGAACACCAGTCCTACATGCAGGCCAAGGCCGGGCAGGAAGTCAAAGTGATCGACAGCAGCCGCAAGCTCTGGGTGAAAATCGCTCCGCTCCCCGGCATGACCGCCTGGGTCAGCAAGGAATATATCACGGTATCCAATGCCGATTACGCCAAGATCCCCGGCAATCAGGTCGCCTCCAGCGAGGACGACGGCAAGAAACCCGGCAAAACCGATGACACCCCCAAATCAACCGCCAAACGGGAACTGCCCTACGTGGCCGGTTCGGCCAAAAAGGTCTCTGTTTCCGGCGTACTGCAGCCGGTGGCCCCCGGGGAAACCGAGATCACCCACGCGCTTTGTGCGAGCTTCACGGACACCACCGCCAAGTATTACCTGATCGGCAAAAAGGCCCGCATGGGTAATTTCGAAGGCAAGGAAGTGACCCTGACCGGTACCCGGTATTTCGTCAGCGGCGACTGGAAGGTCCCGGTGATCGAGGTCGAGAGCGTCAAGGCCAAATAACTCAAGTTCTTTTTATGGGACACATGGGACGTATGTGACAAATGGACGTAAAAACCCGCTGGTCGTATGCGTCCCGTTCGTTTTCCGCCCTCTTTTCTTTAACTATCCACTGTCAACTGTCAACTATCAACTATTCCCACCGCCACTTTCAGGCCGTCGGCAGCGGCGGACATGATGCCGCCCGCGGCTCCGGCGCCCTCGCCCGCCAGGTAAAGGCCCGGCAGGGAGGTTTCGCCGCGTTCGTTGCGCTGGAAGCGGACCGGGCTCGATACGTAGGTTTCGATGCCGGTCAGGGTGCCCCGGGTCATGAACCCCGGGCAAAGCTTTTCGAAGTGTTTCAGCGCCTCGCCGATCGCCGCCGATTCCTCGCGCGGCAGCAGCTGATGCAACGGCGCGGCTTTCAGTCCGAAACAATAGCTGGATTCCGCCGTTGACAATTTTGCCTCGCCCCGCACAAATCCCGTTCCGGACTGCGCCGGCGCCGTGTAATCCCCGCCGCCCAGCTCAAAAGCACGCGCTTCCAGATTGTCCAGGAAGTCGAATGCCGCCTGCGGCGAGGCGAATTGATCCGGTTCAAGGGTGGAGATCATACAGGAATTGGCGAACTTGCCGTCGCGCCGGTATGGACTCATGCCGTTGGTGGAGAGGCGCTTGGCGAACGCCATGGACGGGACGATTTCGCCGCCCGGGCACATGCAGAAGGTCGATATTCCCTTGCCGTTCGGCGGGTGGCTGATGAAATTGTATTCGGCGGCTCCGAGGAACGCCGGGCGCTTTTTCAGCCCGAACTGGTTGAGGTCCATGATTTCCTGCGGATGCTCGATGCGGCAGCCGATCTGGAAGCCCTTTAACTGTAGTTCGAGGCCAAGTTTGACCAGTTCCAGCGTCAGTTCGCGCCCGCCGAGGCCGTGGGCGATGAACACCGCCGGGGCGCTGATGGTTTCGCCCTGCAGCGTCACGACACCCGTACAGCGGCCGTTGGCCGTCAGCACGTTGCGGACGCCGCAGCCGAAGCGGAAGGTGCCGCCCATGGCGGTGATTTCGCGCCGGGTGGAGGCGATCACCCCCGGCAGCAGGTCCGAACCGATGTGCGGGCGCTTCAGGTACAGAATCTCCGGCGGCGCGCCGTTCTTGACGAAGGTTTCGAGGATGAAACGGATATTCGGGTCGCGGGTGCGCGTATAAAGTTTGCCGTCGGAGAACGTCCCGGCGCCACCCTCGCCAAGCAGGTAATTGCTCTCGCAGTTCAGTTCGCGGGTCATGCGGAAGCGGGCGATATCGGCGGCGCGGGTTTCCACGTCGAATCCACGGTCGAGGATCAGCGGTTTGCAGCCGGCGGCGGCCAGCAGCCAGGCGGCCATGAGCCCCGCCGGGCCGGTACCGACCACGATCGGATGCAGCAGTTTGCCCGGATTGTCCGGCACGCGGAATGGTTCGGGCTTGACGGCGGGCTTGAAGCGCCGGGGCGCGTCATGCATCTCCACCTCCAGTGAATAAACCAGTGAAGGGGGCTTGCGGCGGCCGTCGATGCTTTTCGCCACGACCTGGTAGTCGACGATCTTGTCCTCGGTCACGCCGCAGAATTTGGCGATGAACGGCTTGAGCAGCGGCTCCGCCGAGGGCGCGTCGAAAGGCAGTTCGGTGACCCGGACCTGCAGATTATCCAGCCGGATGCGCAATTACCGATAGTCCTTTTCGCCGAAAACGATGGCGGTGAAAACTTCGAATTTGGCCTCGGGACGCTTCCAGGCATCGATGGGCAGCCCCGCCTTGGCGCTGAGGTTCGCCAGCGTCTGGGTGCGGTTCCAGCCCTGCTCGGGCGCGACCTGCGGCAGGAATACCGCGTGCCGTCCGAAACACTCCATGACGATCCCGTGTTCGCCTACGATGAAGTCGTCCGGCGAAGCGATCGGAACCATCGGCGTCAGCACCGACACGTCGATCTCGATTTCGCTGAGCTCGTGCTCCTCCACCTGCGGGAAACGCGGGTCGTTGAAAGCCGCGTTCAAAGCGTTGCGGCCGAGGTTTTTGTACAGTGATTCCACCGCCACAATGTTGCCGATGCAGCCGCGCAGGTGGTGCCCCGGCACGGTTTCCAGCGTCACGAAGCACGCGCCGGTCTGGTTCAGCATGCCGCCCATATCGTCAAGCGCCGGCTTGACGGCCGGGTCGAACTTCGCGGTAATAGTGTCCCTCACATACTTGAGGATGGTCTTTTTCTGCTCGTCGGTGAAAACAAATTCCATGATAATCTCCCGAGTTAGATACGGCCTCGAAGAACATTGTACCAGCCGAAGATGATAAATCCGATCGTGGGCAGCATACCGGCGATGAAGGGATTCAGAATTCCCTGCTTGCCGAGCATCAGGAAGCCCATCGAAATGACATAATAAACCAGAATGATCGCCACCGCCGCGATGATTGCCAGCATGATGCCCGAGCGCTCGTTTTTGGTCGCCAGCGGAATCCCCAGGAACGCCGCCAGGAAGCACGACCACGGGAAGGCGAGGCGGTACCAGAACACCGTCTGGTAAATGACTTTGCTGCGCTCGGCCATGTTCGGGGTTTTCTGCAGGATATCCCAGATAATCCAGGTGGGGAGGGCGTCCTCGTCCTTGGTTTTGTTCATGATATCGACGGGGGTTTCGGGCGCCTCGGTGGGGGAGAAATAGATCTGATGGAACTTGCGGGTAGCCTTGGGAATCAGCCCGTCGCGGCTGTACGGCGTGTAGGTGACGTTGTTAAATGTCCAGCCGCGGCCCGCGTCGTAGCGGGCGGTGTCGGCAATGATATCCCACTCCAGCGAACCGTCCGGGGCCGCCCGGAACGACTTCAGCGTCACGCCGTGCTGGACGCCGTGCATGTCGAAATAGTTAAAAAGCCACGTCCGGCGCTGGTCCGGGCTGCGGTAGGTGAGCATCCGCTGCTGCGACTGCACGTATTCAACCGATTTGGTGTAGGAGTCCTTGAGCATTTCCGCCTCGCGGTCGGTGAAGGGCACCAGCGTTTCGTTGAACCAGAAGTTGACGGCGGTGACCAGCAGCCCGATGATGAAGATCGGCCGCCCGCAACGGATCAGCGACAGCCCCGACGCACGCATGGCCGTCACCTCCATGTGCTTGCCGAACATGGCCATGGTCCACATACAGCTCAGCAGCATGGTGATCGGCAGTACGAAACGGATGTTGCCGGGCAGCTTCAGCACGAAATACTGGGTCATCCGCGCCACCGATATATTGTGTTCGAGGAAATCCCCGAGGTCGTTGAACACGTCCCCGAGGATGAACAGCGTGATGAAGACAAACAGCAGGATGCTGAAATACAGCAGAAATTCGATCAGAATATAAAAATCCAGGGTCGGGAGCCACGTCCATTGGCGCTTTACGTGATCTTCCGGGTTGTCCTTCTTTTTTCTCAATTAATGCTCCAAATGATTACGGTTAAACAACAATATACCCCGTTTTCCCGAAAATAAAAGCAGTACAAGTGAGATAACTCTGATTTTTGAACCGGATTACTTCACCAGCATTTCGCGGAGGGTGGTCAACTGATGGTGTTTGAAACCCTCGTTTCCCTGGATCAGCTTGCCATTGGCGAACGCACTCAGGTAGTCCGGAGACCAGGATTTGTAATTGACAACCCGCTCTTCGCCGTCCACCTTGATGTGCCATTGCGGCGGCTCGTGGGGGCGAAGCGAAATCCTGGTGCCATCCGGTTTCACCAGTGACGACGCTTCCACACGTAGCCCGAGTTCTTTGGGATATTCGATTTCACTCCAGTCTCCGGCGCTCGTTCTGACTTTGACCTGGCTTCCGGCCGATACGATCCCCAAAGTAGGATGAGCGGTACTGCGCCCCAGGCGGACACGGGCGTCTTTCTGCAGCACGCCATCCTTGATCACGTTTGAGGGAACATAAAATTTCATTCCATGCGGTTGAACATAGGCTTCATAATCCTTCACGTCGAGCAGGGTCACCTGGTCGCCGTTTTTCAGCCGGCGGTCCCCGCTTCCTTCGAGCCGGGTGTCCTTGCCCACCGTCAGGACGGCGCCCGGTTTCAGGGCGTCCGCGTTCTGTTTCAGCCATGCGTCCTGCTGGCACTGGGGGCAGCGCATGTCGCCGATCCGGGCATTGATGCCCTTGTTTTGAATTTTGGTGATTTTTTCGTTGAGCGAACCACTTTCCTGTTCAAAACGATGAATTTTTTTCTGTTTGCAATCCGTACAGGTGTAGGAATATTCCATCGCGTCACCCGACAAGCGCGGAACGGTCTGGACCGCCTCCGGATTTTTCGACATGGTCTCCAGCCTGTTTTTGATCTCCCCGCCGGTCATAAACTCGGCCGCGGACACGCCGCCGCACAACATCAACACAACCCACAGATATTTCATAATCAATTCCTCCTGCAACTAAATATAACGGAGCAATCCGAATTTTGCAAGAGATCGCGGTTAGAAAAAGTGGCTCAGAGAACCATCTTGACGCCGGGGACGGCGGCGAGGGCGACGGAGATGTCTTCCATGAATTTGCGGTCGGGGAAAGTTACCGTGACCAGATAGCTTACGTATTTGCCCTGGCCGGATTCGTTGCCGATGGTTAGCGGATTGGACACCTTGAAGTCATCCAGCACCTTGCGGAGCTGTTGGATGACTTCGGGATGCGCCGCATTTTCGGTGATGATCCGGAAGTGCCAGTCGACCGGGTATTCAAGTTCCTTGCCGCCGAACATCAGAACGCTACCCCCATGTTGAAGTGGAAGCGCAGCGTGCTTTTCACATCGTCCTGATCGTTGAGGATCGGATAGGCCAGGTCGAGGTTGATCGGGGCGTTAAAATACGGTACTTTGATGCGCAGGCCGTAGCCCACGCCGACGTTGAATTTGCTCAGGCTGTAACGGTAGGAGGACGACCAGACGTTACCGGCGTCGACGAAGGCCGCGCCGCGAACGAAGTTCCAGATCGGATGGCTCACTTCAGCGGTCAGGAGCAGCATCGAATTACCGCCGACTTCATGACCGTTGCTGTCGGTGGGGCTGACTTCGCGGAACGGGAAGCCGCGGATCGAGTCGGTACCCCCGAGGAAGTAGCGCTCGAACACCGGGACATCGTCCTTGTAATTGAACCCGGAAACAGTACCGATTTTGCCGCCGACGTGGGTGATGATGGCTTTGTCGAAGAAGGAGTAATACCAGCTGGCCTTGGCCTCGACGCGGTAATAATTGTCGCTGGAACCGAGGACGCGGGGGGTGACGGATGAGAAAACGTTCAGATAGTAGCCGGAGGTCGGTTCCAGCAGACTGTCGCGGGTGTCGCGGGAGATCGAGATCGAGGGCTGGCTGACGCGCCAGGAGCCCTGCAGGTCCTTCATTTCCTGCGACTGGTCGCGGTCGACGTGGTAAACGCGCACGTGCTCGATTTTGTAACCGGCCGTAATCGAGGTGAAATCGTCAAAAATATTCTTGGTCAGCGAGAATTTGCCGCCGCCGCGCTGTTCGTTCCAGTATTCGTAGTCAAATTCGTTCCAGTAACCGGATACATCCAGCCTCAACGGAATGCCGAAGAGCCACGGTTCGGTGAAGTCCGCATTCACCCCCATGCGTTCGATACCGAACATCCCCTGGACACGGAAGCGCTGGCCGCCGCCGTAGAACCAGTTTTTCGGATCGGTGATGTCGAAGTTCGGGTTGCCGACTTCCATCATACCGACGAGGCTGTTATCCGAGGAGTAACCGCCGCCGATCTTGAAGGTGAAGGTCTCTTTTTCTTCGACTTCGAAGGTGACGTCCTTTTTGCCGATTTCGTCGGTATTGACCGAAACGGCTTCGACGTTTTTGAAGTAGCCCATGCCCATCAAGCGCTCTTTGCTGGCCTCGATGCGGTTGTTGTCCAGCGGATCGTCCGGCTCGATCACGAGTTCGCGGCGGATGACCACGTCCTTGGTGACTTTGTTGCCGACGATATGGACCTCGCCGACTTCATATTTGCGGCCTTCGTAAATGATGAATTTCAGGTCCACGACCTTATCTTCGTAGTTCGGAACCTGCTCGATTTTGCAGCCGACGTCGGCATGGCCCAGGGTCTGGTACAAACCGCAGATTTCCTTGTTGGCTTCCTGCTCCAAACGGTTGTCGTAGATCTTGTCCTTTTTGAGCTTGACCATGGTCATGAGCTGCTCGGTGTCGAACATGGCGTTGCCCTCAAACGTGATATCGCCCACCTTGTAGGGCTCGCCTTCGTAAATCTTGAAATGGATATTGATGTATTCGGGGTCGTTCACCTGCGCGGTGGTCGCCACTTCCTCGACCTTGAAATCCAGGTAACCCTTGTTCCAGTAAAGTTCGCGCAGCCGCGCCTTGTCATTTTCCAGCTCGACCGGATCGAAAAGCCCGGTTTCGAAAAGCCCGCTGAGGATCGACCAGCGGTTGGCGATGGCGTATTTCAGCTTCAGATTCGAATAAACGGTGTTGCCCTCAAATGTGACGTTGTCTACGCGCAAACGCAGGTTTTCAACGATCTGGAAAATCACGTCGACGCGGCCGTCCTCAAGGGTTTTAATTTCCGGGGTGACGCGGGCTTCGTTGTAACCTTTGTCTTTGTAGAATTCGCGGAGTTTGCTGGCGCTGTCGCGCAGCTGATTGTCGTTCATGGGCTGGTCGGCGTTCAGCGATACGTTGCGCATCAGGTTATAGGAGTCGAATTTGACGTTGCCGGTCACGTAAACGTTTTTGATGGTGGGGCGGGCCAGGGTCTTGATTTTGATGTCGACCTTGCCGTCTTCGGTCGGCGTGGATTCGGTCTGGATGTCGGAAAAATATCCGGTGCCGTAGAGCCGCTTGATATCCGAATTCAACACATTTTCATCGAAAACCGCACCTTCCTTGAGCTGGAGATTGAACTGAATCAATTCTTCGGAGAGCTTGCTCTTACCCTGCTGTTCGACGGTTATTTTTCCGACTTCGGCCGCAGTTGCCGCAAGCGCCAGGCCCACCGTCATGGCCAGTGCTGTTATCCGTTTCCATATCGTTACAGAGGGCATCTTAATTCCTTTATATAAATTATATAAATATAATATCCATTTGGTTACTATAGACCGCGAAACAATATTTTCCATCCCGAAACCGGAAAAAAAACCGTTAATTTCAGGAAAATCGGACACAGCGAAAGTCAAAAATTTGACAATTACGCAAATTGGAATTATTTTAATGTTTATGGAGAAATTTGCGGGTTTATGTCTATATAACCCAAAAAGTAAGGAGGAAGCGTATGAAAAAGCTAGCATTATTGTGCCTGCTTGGCTGCATGCTCGGGGTAACCTCTGCGCAAGAAGCGGCCAAACCGGCGGAAGCGGCTCCGAACGCCACAGCGGTCAAAGAATCGAAGACGCAGGACTGGGATATTCTTCAGCTCGGCTTCTGGTTCAGCAACCCGACGTATCAGGACACCATCGGGGCGTCCGGGTTCCGGGTCGGCGCGCCGTTCTGCGGCGGCAAGGCTCCGGTGTACGGGATTGAAGGCGGACTCCTCGGGGTCGGCAGCGACGAAGTGTACGGGGTTCAATTCGGTCTGTGCTATGCCAAGGCGGACACCGTAAAGGGTCTGCAGGCGGCGTTTTACACCGATGCCCGCGAAGTCAGCGGCGTGCAGCTCGGGATCGTGAATTTCGCCAAATCCAAATCGTTCCAGATCGGTCTGGTGAATTTCATTGAAGACGGCGCCCTGCCGTGGTGCATCCTGTTCAACTTCAAATTCTAATCAGGAGGAATTTATTATGAAAAAGTATATGATCGGCCTGCTGGCCGTTTGCTCGTTGGCTTCGCTGCTGGCTATCGAACCGGTGGCTCTCTCCGACCTTACTGGAAATACGATTAAGACTCGTCAGACGATGAAGGTGGAAGGCAATAAACTTCAGGTCGTCGAATTCGCCGAAAACGTCCGGCCGGAAGACGAATGGACCCCGTTCCAGGTCGTGTTCCTCCCGGGGCTGCCCTCGTACAGCCGCAACTCCAATACCTACGGGGTCAAGAGCGGCTGGCCGGCCACCTCCGGTAACGGCCGGGTTCACGGGATCGAACTTTCGTGGGTTTACTCCGGCACCGACGTGGTGAAGGGTATCCAGGGCAGTTGGATTTATAACGACAACGTGGCGATGGACGGACTCCAGATCACCTGGGTTTTCAACCTGAACCGTCAGGTTTTCCGCGGCATTCAGGCCTCGTGCGTGGCGAATATCGCGGGTGACTTCACCGGACTGCAGTGCGGCGGCTTCAACCTCGCCGGCGACTTTACCGGCTTCCAGCCCGGCGTATTCGGCAACATCGCCAAGGACTTCACCGGCTTCCAGCTCGGCCTGTACAACGTCAGCAAGAACCTGAAAGGCTTCCAGATGTCCGGCGTGAACATTGCCGATGAAGCCGACGGCTTCCAGCTCGGCTTCGTCAACGTGGCCAAAGAACGCGGCGTCCAGTTCGGACTCTTGAACATCATCAAAGGCAGCCCGCTCCCGGTGTTCCCGTTCTTCAATATCCGTCTCTGACCGGCGGCAAACGCATCTACCGCGGCGGGGTTTTCCCCGCCGTTTTTTTGCCCGATACCTCGTTCGTCAGCTGAAGTTTTCGATCCTGCGGATACAGAGATCCTGCAGCGTGACGGTTCGGCTCCCGCCGCCGCAGCAGTAAGCCAGCAGCAAGGCGCCATCCGTGAAATACATGGCGGTATAGCAGTAACCATGATCGGCCCTGTCCTCCAGGAGCATATGGTTTTCCCAGCTTTTGCCTTCGTTGCGGCTCACGGCCAGAACCAGCGGCGTCCTGCCCCACGAGCCGTCCCGCGGAGCGACGGCCCAGCGGGGGGTATAGTCGTTCCAGATGGCGATCAGCTCGCCGCCGGGGGCGCGTTTCATGCTCAGCGGCGAGGGCGGTGCGGGAAACTCCCTGGCCGCGACCGCGTGGCTCCAGGTCATGCCGCCGTCGTGGGAAAACGCCTTGTATTGACAGCCGAGGTCCGTGCGGAACCACGCCATGAGCGTGCCGTCATTCAGCTCGACCAGGCCCGGCTCCTGTAAGCCGGTACCGCTCTCCTGCGGCGGCAGGACCCAGCCCGGCGCTTCGTGCCAGTTGGCTCCGTCGTCATCGGAGTAAAATATATAAACGGTGGCCCGCATGGAGACGCCGCAGTTGTCATCATCCTGCCAGCGGTGAAGCGCCGCCGGGAGCATCAGCCGTCCCGATTTCAATTGAATCAGCCGGTCGTGGTTTACCACGTGATAACCGGGGATGGGGGTGCAGTATTGAAGCTTGCTCCAACTGGCGCCCTCGTCGTCGGAAAATGCGATCATCGGGCGGCAGTCGCAGAATTTCTCCTCGATAAACCGTTTCCGCAGAACAGTCGCCGCGAGCCGCCCGTTCCGCAGGCGCAGCAGAGAAAGGCTCATCAGGTTTCCGTGTCCTTCATGGTGAAAGATGATTTCCGGCTGTTCCGTCCAGCTTCGTCCGCCGTCTGTGGAATGGACCGCCGCGATGTCGGCGGAGGCATGGTCGTGCCAGGTATCTCCGTTGTATCTGGAATAGGCGAACATCAACCGGTCGTCTTTCAACTGGACGAACGCGCCTTCCGAGTTCCGGGGATTGCCGGGGGCGGAGTCGAGATAGGTGACGGACTCCGAATTCAAATAGCGCTCGATTTCGGGAAAGAGCATTTGCGCGATGATCTCCTGCCCGGCGTCATTCGGATGCATGCCTTCCAGGGAGTAATCCAGCAGCTTTTCGGTGTCGCCGCCGGCCAGCTTGCGGATTTTCCGGTTCACGTCGACAAATGCCGCGCCCTGGGCCGCGGCCACTTCGCGCATTTTCGCCAGATATTGATCCAGCAGGAAATTGAAGCCGCGGCTCAGATACGGTTCTTTGCCGTAATACTGGTGCAACTGCTTCGTCATATACAGCGGTGGGGCCGAAAACAGGATCACCCGGATGCCGTGCTGTTTCATTTCCCGGCACATATAAGTGAGATTTTCGACATAGCGCTCGATGGAAACGCGCGGTTCGGTCACATCCTTCCAGACGTCGATCGCGGAATCGTTGATGCCGAAAGTCATTATCACGATATCCGGTTTGCGCGCCAGTACCTCGTCCGCAAAGCGGGCGCGTCCCATTTCGGAGGAGTCGCCGGCCACCCCGGCATTAATGATTGTATTTGCGACGCCCGCCTTGCCGAGATATTCCCCGGTCCACGCAGCCGCCACCTTCAATTCGCCGCGCGGCGCCACAATGGAACTGCCGAAAAAAAGCACCCTCAAGGCATCTCTGTTCTTCAACGTTTTCATATGCTCGATCCTTAACAAATTGCAATTAGTGTCCAGTCAAACTTGAAAAGGTAGAAAAATTGCGAAGATTTTGGTGTTTGATTTGGATTCGACAAACACGCCGATAGCAGGCTATCGAAGTGATTTGACGGAGCCGAAACAAACCCGAAAGATCGCAACCACTTTGTGGCAAGCATCTTTGCGGCGTATTTTTAGCATAAAGCCTCGGACGATGCCCGCATCGCCCTTCGTCTCCATACAAAAAATCCCCTCGCAAACCTCACTTGTTTTTCTACCTTTTCAAGCTTGACTGGACACTAGTATACCGTTTTTCATCTGAAAAGCAATCGATGACCGCTTATAAAAAGTTATCATTGCATATAAAAATCTAAGATTTCATGAAAATTTGTCGCATTTTTCGCGATACGGTGTATAATAATTTCCGAAAACCGGAAGAAAAATATTATGACCGATGAATCACAAATTATCGCGCGGCTCCGGGAAACCCTTGCCCGTCATATTCCTTTTGACTTTTCGTTCTGCGGCCACTGCGACCAGGCGGGGGCCCTTGCGGTCCACTTGCATGAGTTCTATGAAATCCGGCTGGTTTTCCGGGCGAATGCCGATGGTGCCACCGATTACAACCGGCTCCGGACAGCGGATATCACCATACCGTATCGCATGCACCCGCCGCTGAGCGCCGTTGAACTCCGGCATCATATTTCGTTTCATGTCAAAAAAGAAAGTATAAGCTATATCCGCGGCGGGAACATTGTGGGGGAACTTTTTTCGCCGTCGCTGCCGCTGCTGCTGGATAAACTCGATATGGCGGCGGCGGAGAACAGCGCGCAGGGGTCGCTGGTGCTGCAGCTGTTGTTCGCATTGGTGCTGGCGGAGTGTTCGCTGGTACCGGATTCCGCCGCCGCTAACACCGGTGCGCGCCGGATCTGCAACTATATCCACCTGAATTATTATAATCCGGACCTGACCGTGGCCGAAGTCGCCCGGGCGGTGAACTATTCCCCGAATTACATACAATTTCTGATGAAAAAGGAAATGGATACCACGCCGCGTGAATATCTGGTCCGTTACCGTCTGGAAAAAGCGCGCCGGCTGCTTGCCCGGCAACATTATCAGATCAAGGAAGTTGCTGCCCTCTGCGGCTGGAAATGTCCGCATTATTTCACCAATACGTTCCGTAAATATTTCGGATATTCTCCGGGTATGGCCCAGAAGTATACGCAGTCCGACCCGGGGAAAAACGGTCAAAATTTCTGAAAATGAACTTTTTTTTCGACAAATGATACTTTTTCGCGTTTTTTTTTTTGACAAAACGCCTTTCGTAGCTATATTTTAGTGTATTGTAAGAATATATAAAAATTATACTATAATTGAGTTGAGTGTTTTATGGCAAATCCAAAACTGATAGTCCTTTCTGAAAAGTGGCGCGGAAAATCTTTTGAATTGGCAGAAGACTTGCATTCCGCGGGCCGTTCGGAAACCCAGAGCATTTGCATCAAGGACTCTACTTTAAGTTCACACCACTGCGATTTCATCAAGACGGAAGACGGCAATTATGTGCTCAGGGACAACAACAGTACCAACGGTACCCGGGTAAACAACGTGCCGATTACCGAACAGTTGCTGAAGAGCAGCGATATCATTCAGCTGGGCGGGGTTGAAATCCTGTACGACTTCGACGACGGACTGTCGACGGCTTCGCTGACCCGCACCAAGACCGGTATTGACCTCGACAGTACCGATATCGCGATGAAAACCGTGGTTACCAAAATGGATAATCTCTCGCCGTTCGCCCAGGAAGAGCGGAAAAAAGGGATTATGAGTCAGAAACTTGTTATCGCCGGGATCGGCCTGCTTGCATTGTGTATCGTGGGATTGCTGGTCGTCGTTCTGGTACTTATAATCAAGGCCAATTCTCAATAGAATTCGCTTTAACAATCATAGCGTCATGACATCCCGCCGGGATTTTTGCGTATAAATTATTTCAGGATTTTACATGGACAACAACGACAATAAAGGCGTGCCGCCGGAAAACCAGAACAAGAACCTTCCTCCTCCTCCGCCGCCGAACCCGGGCCGCCGTGCCCCGGTGTCGCTGCTGATCTGGCTCGGCTTGTTTGTGCTGGTCGGCGTTCTGGTAGTGATGAAGAGCGGCGGCGATACGCTGGGCGGACCCAGCCGCAATATTTCACAGACCGATTTCGAAGACTATCTGCAGAAGGGTTTGATCATCTCGGCGCGCAGCCGGGCCGAGTCCGACCGTATCATCAATATCGACGGCGAGCGCTATGTGACCCTGGACAATGTCGACAAGACCGTTCCGGCGGCCAAAGTCAAAAAAGGCGAGGACCCCAACCGCGTGGCCTACAAAACCCGCGTGATCTACTCGGAACGCCTCGAAGGGCTGATGAGCCAGGCTAACATCAAGCGCGACGTCGAAACCCGCGAGAACTGGTGGAACATGCTGTTCACCATCATTCCGATCGTGCTGATTATCGGGCTGTTTTATTTCCTCTTTTCGCGCCAGATGAAAATGGCCGGTCGGGGCGCCATGCAGTTCGGCAAGAGCCGCGCCCGCATGATCATGCCGAATGAACTCAATATCACCTTTGACGACATCGCCGGCTGCGACGAAGCCAAGGAAGAAATCAGCGAAATCATTTCGTTCCTGAAGGACCCGCTCAAATTCAAGATGATCGGCGGCAAGATCCCGAAAGGCTGCCTGCTGATGGGCCCCCCCGGGACCGGTAAGACGCTGCTGGCCAAGGCGGTGGCGGCGGAGGCGAATGTGCCGTTTTTCTCGATCAGCGGTTCGGACTTTGTGGAAATGTTCGTGGGGGTCGGCGCGAGCCGCGTCCGCGATATGTTCGAACAGGCCCGCAAGCATATGCCGAGCCTGATTTTCATCGACGAAATCGACGCGGTCGGGCGCTCCCGTTTCTCCGGATTGGGCGGCGGCCACGACGAACGTGAACAGACGCTGAACGCCATGCTGGTGGAAATGGACGGTCTGGAAACCCAGGCCGGAGTGATTGTCATCGCCGCGACGAACCGTCCGGACGTGCTGGACCCGGCGCTGCTGCGCCCCGGCCGTTTCGACCGTCAGATCGTGCTTGACCTGCCCGATATCAAGGGGCGCCGCCAGGTGCTCGATGTCCATATCAAGAATATCCGCATCACCAAAGATGTTGACCTGGATACCATTGCCAAGACCACGCCCGGATTCTCCGGCGCGGACCTCGCCAACCTCTGCAACGAAGCCGCGTTGCTGGCCGCCCGCAATGACCGCGAAGCCGCCAACCAGGATGACATGGAAGAGGCCCGCGACAAGGTCCGCTGGGGTCGCGAGCGCCGCAGCCGCACCATCAATGAGCGCGAGCGCAAGCTCACCGCTTATCACGAAGCCGGCCATACGTTGATGGCGATGTATTGCGAACACGCCACTCCGGTGCACAAAGTCACGATCATCCCGCGCGGCCGCGCCTACCTTGGCGCCACCATGACCATGCCGACCGAGGATTCCTATACCCAGAGCCGCAACGAACTGGTAGACGAACTCGCCGTCCTGATGGGCGGCCGGGTGGCCGAGGAACTCGTTTTCAAGGACATCACCAGCGGCGCCTCCGGGGACATCGAACACGCTTCGCGCATTGCCCGTCTGATGGTCTGTGCGTTCGGCATGAACGAGGAAATCGGGCCGATCCGCTATGGCGATTTGACCCATCCGGTTTACGTGCGCGCCGACCAGGGACAGGGCGACAGCTACAGCCAGGAAACCGCCGCCAAGATCGATATTCAGGTACAGAACATCATCGGCAGCGCCCTGACACGCGCCCGCAAACTGCTCAATGAACACTATGCCGAACTCGAAAAGCTGGCGCAGGAACTGCTGGAAAAAGAATCCCTGACCGGCGAGGAAGTTCGCGTACTGCTCGGTTTGCCGCCGATCGAAGGCGACAAGGCCTTTGAAAAGGATATCAGGCCGACCGACGGACCCGCCGATGTGGTGATCGCTCCGGACGCCCTCACCCCCGGACAGTAATGCTCGCCGAAGAGCTCGACGCACTAATCAAGGAGACCCCGAAAGGTCTCCTTTTACCTTGTTGGATCCAGCCGAAATCGTCGAAAGACGCCATTGCCGGGGTTCATGGCGACGCCGTCAAGATCTCCATCACCGCCCCCCCTGTGGACGGCAAAGCGAACGCCCACCTCTGCAAATTCATCGCCAAGCTGACCGGTCTCTCGAAGTCCCTGGTGGAGCTCGATTCCGGCCACACCTCCCGCCGCAAAGTCCTGGCGCTGATCGGGATTTCCAAACCGGACCTCATCGCCCGCCTGATCGCATCATAGCAACTGCCCGAGGTCTTCGAACCGCCAGTTCCAGTCCTTGGGCTTGGGGCAGTGGGCCAGCATGGCCGCGGCGGTCAGCAGTCCGCCGTTGCCGGGCAGGTAGCATGGCAGGTCGGGCGACTGATGGTTGTGGCCGTTGATCAGATAACAGTTGGCGGGGGTGTCCATGAGCAGGATTTTGAGCGCGGTTTGCGGTTCGCCCAGCCGGATGGCGGTCAGGGCGGCCAGGGGGTAATCCCAGCCCCAGCTCTCGCGGCGCCAGTCCCAGGCAGCGAGCAGGTCATGAAGCGTGCGCCGCATGACTTCACGGTCGCAATGCCGGCCCGGCAGCATGCCGCAGATTCCCAGCATCATCGGATGGGAATACTTTTTGCCTGCCGCCGAGAAGGTGTCCGGGGCGGATTCGCCGGCTGTGTAATGGCCGTTAAAGGGCTGCGGCACCGGATAACGGCTGAGGATGTCATCGACCCTGCGATCGCGCGGCAGGCGGCGTCTCTCGCGCCATATCTGCGCGGTTTCCAGTGCCCATTGGATGTACGAGGTTTCAAAGGTCGGATTGATGGAGTTCCGGTCGCGAAAAATTTCGGCGGCGTCGATGACCTGGGGACCGACCCGGTAACGCCCGGCAACCGGATCGAAACAGAGGAAATCGGCCAGGAACGTGGCAGTTTCGTCGACGATCTGCCCGAAATAATCGAGCGTTTCGGCATTCGGGTGCCGCCGGTAAAACAGCTCCGCATAATAGACCGGGTGCGGCAAATGCCAGATCAGCCACGGCTCAATCGGACTGGGTACCGGATGACCGTCGGGACCGGAGCTTTTCGGCCAGCGGGCCCCGCGATAACCTTGCTCGGCAGCGAGATTTTTTGCCTCCGGCAGGATTTGACGGTAAAAATCCATGCTTTTCCGCAACAATTCCGGACGGTTCCAGAGGTCGAAGTGAACCGCGTGCCACCAGTGCATTTCCAGGTGAAAGCGCCCGCTCCAGCTGTTGCACGCCAGCCCGGTTTCGGCCGGGGGGTAGATACCCGCACAGTTGATCCGGGTCAGGTATTCAGAGAGCACCATGCGCCGTTCCAGTTCAAACGTCTCATCGGGGCCGTCGGTAAACTCGAGGCAGCCGCCGGAGTTCCAGAATTCGCGCCAGGCGCGGCGGCTGGAGTTCAACACCTCGGCGGCGGAGAGCGGTTTGCCTGCGCCGTCGAAGAGAATCCCGAGTTCAAGGCGATCGCCGGACGCGGTGATCTCGAACTCGTGCTCGGAAACGCGTATCATGCGGCCGCCGGAAATCCTGAGCGCGACCGTGTATTCCGTGCCGTCCAACTGCCGCCGGATGCGGGTGCCGTCCATGATCGTGTGGTGCTTGTGCGGGGCGTCCCAGACCGCATTGTTGCCGTTGGCCGCCGTGCCGCCGTATGGAAAAGCCAGGCGGACGCGCAAGCTGCCCGCCGCCAGCAGCGGCGATTGGATGATTATGCCGAGCTCGTCGATATCCCCGGCCACGGCGGTCCGGACCTCCACCGGGGCACCGTCGAGGCGGAAATGGCTGTGCAGGATGCCCTCCCACAGGTCGAGGGTCTGGTCGGTATCCTGCAGACGGTCGAACGTCAGCGGGGTACCGGTATGAAATGAGAGTTTGGCGAGGTTAAGGCGGTGCGGATTGCTCCGCAGGTGCTCGGCCCATTCGCGGTTGCGGCCGTTCGGCGGTTCGAGGTAGCGTGAGTTGCGGCTGCCGCATTCGATGCGCGGATAACCGGCGTAGGTGTGGCCGGGCTTGCCCGGCTGTGAGTGCCAGATGGTGTGCGACATGGTGGCGAGCGGCAACCCGCGGTTGTATTCGGCTTCAAAAGTTTGCAGCCCGGTGATGTCCGCGCCGAAGGCGAAATTGCCGTTGCCCAGCTGGAACGGATTCAGGATGTCCGGTTTGCGGAGCCGTGGGTGGTGGCGGCGCACGCGCCGCTCCCGGTCGACCGGATGGGTTTGCCGGGGGCCGGAAAAATTATGGACACGATGGACCTTATGGATCTCATGGACGGGTTTTAAAATCAATTTTGATTGTCCATGGTGTCTGTGTTCAGTCACGTTCAAAAACCTTTTTTCACAATTTTTCATCATTGAAGTATTGACTTTGCATTCGTATGCATTATAATAAATATATAGCCAGTGCATACGAATGCAATACTTGATTTATAAAATAGTGAAATAAAAGATGAACCAGAAAGCAACAGTGAGCCATGCCGATATCGCGGCCATATTGAATATCACCCAGTCGACGGTGTCGCGGGCGCTGGACCCGGCGCGCTGCCATCTGATTTCGGAGGCCACCCGCCGCAAGGTCGAGGAGACCGCAATCAGCCTGGGCTTCCAGCCCAATATCCATGCGCGGCGCACCCGTACCAAATGCAGCGAAGCGCTGACGGTGGTGATCGATAACCAGATGTCCCCGCAAAGTTATTTCAGTGATTTTTCGCAGAACAACCAGCGGCTGACGTTCGATTCCCTGAATGGTATCGTCGACGGCGCCACCGAGGCCGGTTTCGAGGTTAAATTGCTGCCGCTGCATTCGCACCGGGAGATTTCGGCGGATTTCCTGCTGCGGCACCTGCAGTTTCCCTACTCGGACGGTATCATTTTCATGGGGTATCACTACATGCGCAATTTTTATGACGTGATCAAGGACAGCAATATCCCGCATATCATCGTCAGCGGTTCGGCGGTGCCGGACGTCCCCATGCCGGCGTTTATCCCCGACCCCGAACCGGGCATCCGCGAGGCCGCGGCCGAATTGCTCAAGCACGGGCACCGCAAGTTCCTCTATCAGGCGTTTGACCTGAAGGGGACGCCGGCTTATCAGTATGAACGCTGTGAAGTGTGGAAGCGCGTCCTGCATGAGCTCAATCCGGAATCCACCCTGGAAACGATCGATATTCCGGACGCCATGACGTTGCGCAAAACCGCCCGGAAATTCGCCGAATCGCCGCAGGACTTTACCGCGATATTGACCGCCAACGACGGCGCCGCCGACATCTGGCGCCGCGAGTTTCAATATTACGGGGTCAAAGTTCCCGGCGACTTCGCCATCGTCGGCTTCGACGGCAACGACAGTTTCCCGGAGCTGAGCTCCATTTCGGTGCCGTATTACGAAATCAGCCGGGCAGCGGCCCGGAACGTAATCGCCGCAGTCAAAGACAACGGAACGGTGAAAGAACAGAAGTTCGCCACCTCGTTCAAACCCGGTTCAACCATATGAAACAATTAAATACATGAACAATTAATGGAGGATCAATTTATGCGAACAAAAAATTTTACACTTATCGAGCTCCTGGTCGTGATTGCGATTATTGCCATTCTGGCGGCGATGCTGCTGCCGGCGCTGAATGCCGCCCGGGACAGGGCCCGCGGCATTTCCTGCCTCAATAATCAGAAACAGGTGGGATTGGGTTTTCTTTTGTATGGCCAGGATTACAATGATTTTATCTTTCTGGTCAATACCAACAGCGAAGTCAGTTACCGGGCCATTATGTCGGATGCGCCTATGTGGGTCGCTTCGCCCGATGTCCGGTACGGTCAGAAATATTACAGTCACAAATCGGATAACTGTCCTTCGGTTTCGTTCAAAATCAATCCCGAGACCGAAGCAGGAACGGATAATTATTATGTTTACGCGGCCCCCAATCCACGCAGCGACGGATTAGGCGGCAATGCGGACTGGAGCATAAATGTGGGGACAGGAGCCGCGGCAATGCGTTTTTATGATCTTAAAGCGATAAAAGGCAACCTCAATTGGGCCTGGGGATTGGCCGATTCACAGCTGAACAGTACAACCCCCGACCGGCAGTACAGTTTTGTGGAAGCCACGGATAATGCCAATAATTATGTTGCCCGCCACAGCAATGGCGCCAATATGTGGTTTTTTGACGGACGTGCCGCCAATTTGAAACCGGTCGATGTGGCCGACGTCTGGTACAAATCGTCCATTTCCGCCAGCCGGCCCGGCGGACTCACGGGCGTTCGGATTTATATCAACGGCGTCATGGTGAAAGTGAACAAGGTAATTCCATAGTCGCAAGCATTTTATCGAAAAATGAATTTCAACCATTAATCTACCATAAGGGAAATAATGAAATATCTGGTGATCATATCGTTACTGTTGGCTGCCAACCTCCGGGGGGGCGAATTCGACCGGGAAATAGCGGAAGTTAAATCCGGCGTCCGCAAGGAAGCTAAAGCCAGCTGGTGGGGCTTTGACAAGAATAATGCGACTGCCGCGTTGCAGAGCGCCATCGATTCCGGCGCTGAAAAAGTGATTGTTGATAACACCGGAAGCGACTGGATCATCGATCCGGTATTTCTGGTCCCGAATCAGGAGATCGTCATAGGGGGGAATGTGACTGTCCGGGCGCGCCCCGGCGGTTTTGTCGGAGTTACCGACGCCCTGTTCAATGCGCTGAGTATCAAGAATGTAATCATTCGCGGCGAACCGGGGGCGGTGTTGAAAATGAACCGCAGGGATTATGACGACCGGAGCAAATACCAATTCGCCGAATGGCGTCATATCCTGAATATCCTGAGCTGCGAAAACATTGAAATACGGGACCTCAAGCTGGTCGGCAGCGGCGGCGACGGTATCTATCTCGGTGTCGATGGTTACAAGCATTTACCGCTTCCCGGCAGGCCGCAGCGCCAGGTAAACCCTGCCAACTACTGCCTGAATATCAAAATAGAAAATGTTGAGACGGATGATTGCCACCGGCAGGGAATTTCCGTGATCAGTGCCGAAAATCTGTCGATCAACAATTGCCGCTTCAACAACACCCGCGGTACCGCGCCGAAAAGCGGGATTGATTTCGAACCGAACAATCCCGGCGAGCGCCTGGTAAACTGCGTTGTGGAAAACTCGACTTTTGCCGGTAACGATGGCTGCGGGGTGGAAATGTACCTGGGCCAGATGAATGCGGACAGCAAGCCGGTATCCATCGTTTGCCGCAATCTCGATATACAGCGCAACCATAATGGCATTCATATCGGATTGGCGAGGGAAAAGCCCGCCGGGATAAAGGGTTCCATCATTTTTGAAAATTGCAGGATTGCCGATTCAAAAAATGTCACGGTGAGTCTGAACAGCCCCTGGGACGGTTTTCTGATCGAATTCGTCGGTTGCCGGATCGATAATTCCACTGCTTTAGATAGTGCAGCATTTAAAATCGGCGTCATCGTTCAGAAATCGGGCCAGATCAATGAACCTTTCGGCGGGCTCCTGTTCCGGCAAACGGATTTTATCGACACCAAAAAAATATCTTATCCTCTCAGTGTTCTGCTGAGCCCCGCAACCCGAATCGGAACGATTGACGGCAAGCTTAATTTCAACGGCAAACCTTATGATCTGGCGGCATTTATCGATGGTCAGAAAAAACTCATCGATAAACTGGGCAGCATGCAAATTGCATCTTTGCAGGGAAAAACTGTTAACGTTCCACCAGACAATCATAAGATACTGCAAGGAAATCCCGGAAAATTTTTCTTCCGCCATTCGCCTGTGATGTTGCTTCAAGCCGACGAACCGGGAAAAGAAATTTCCGTGCAGTTGATTCCGCGCAAATACGGCAATAATGATCAGCCGGTCTCCATTACCCTGAAAGGCCCGGATGGCAAGATCGTGAAAAAAGAAGAATTGCCTGCGGACAATAAAACGGTCAAGATCGATTTTGTGCCGGAAACAGCCGGTATGTACAGACTTGAAGCCGATACGCGCCGCCAGCTGCTGAGCTTGGAATCCGCCCACCCCGGCCAGGCGATGCTGATGGGTGAGCGTTTCCAATTGGTTGGTCCGTCCGGCAAACTTTATTTTGAAGTACCGCAGGGGGTGGAAGAGTTTTTCATTCTGATTTGGGGTGATCCCGGCGAATATGTCACGGCATCTCTGGTGAACCCGGAAGGCGCTGAAGTTCAGAAGGAAATGAACTTTGACCAGACCCGGATTTTTCATGGCAAGCGTAGCTCGAATGCCCCTGCTGAGATCTGGGCCATCGATTTCAAAAAAGCGGTTGAAGACGTCTCGATACAGTTCCAGGCGCCTCTTCTTCCTTTGCTTTCGGCGAACCCCGATTTGCTGCTGAGATCAAAGTAGAATATTTTATTGGGAAGGCGCGTGGGTTTTCAGAACATCCCGGAGGTTCTCGGAATAGACCTGTTGAAGCAGTTCCGGTGGAAGTTGCGCGCCTTTCTGCAATAAATATCTCACCATGACCCGGTCATCATTTTGAACGGCGTACTGCAATGGGGTAATCCGGGTTATGGAGCCGGTGGAATTGGGCGAGCCGCCACGGCGGACCAAATACTCGAAAACCGGGTAATAATCGAGTTCAAGCGCGAAGGACATCGCATCGCATCCGGCCTGCGGCCCTTCGCCAATGACGATGGCGGGGTTCGCCCCGGCCTTCAGCAGGGAGTCCAATATATTCAAGGCGTTCCCGGCAGAAGAGCCCGGGAAGTTCGCGCTGGTTCGAAGGGTTGTTTTGCGCGTTCCGTGTTCTCTCATCGGAATATGCGCTGTCGGCCCCGCCCGGGAAAGCCTGCGGATGCAACGCGAGTTTCCGGCCCGGCTCGCACCAGCCTCTCGTTCTTCCGGTTTGGGCTTAGAAAGATACGTTTACGTTGCCGGAGATCATAGTGGGGGCGGGCATCATCACGATGCCGGCGGGGGTGGACCAGTCGCGGTCCCAGTTGTGCAGCAGCTTCGGATCGCAGGCTCCCCATTTGTTCAGGTCCACGATCAGGATGTTTTCATCGGACGTGCAATAAATATCCATGACCAGTGTCTGCGCGGGGAGGGCCCATTTGATGTCCTCGACGAATTTCAGGGCTTTCTGCCAGAATTCATCCTTCACCCCTTCCATGCGGCGGAAGTGACGGATCAACCAGTACTGGCTCATGGCCGAGAGCTCGCCGTTGTAGATGAACAGCCGGAATTCGCGGGTTTTGTTCATGCGGCGAAACGGCCGGATGCAGATGTATTCGACATTGCCGGCGGCGGCGGCTTCGCGGATTTTGTAGCTCTCCGCCAGGAAGCGCCAGGCGCTTTCCGGGGAGTGTACCGCGCCGCGCTTGTCGGTGAAACGCTCGGTGTCGGTCGGCGCCGCGCTGTCCACAAAGACGAAGCGGTTACCGAGGATGGCGTCCATCGGGCGGCGCATGCGTTCGATCACGTCGCTGACGGCCTCGCCCCGGGTTTCGCCCTGGGCCAGCGCTGCGATTTCCGCTTCTTTGAGCTTAACGAAACTCGTCATAAAGGTATATTCGGACAGGGCCGGATACCATACCGGTGTACGCCAGAAATCTTCACGGTTCATAATCTTAATCTCCATCATTGTCCGGCGGCGGAGGCGACAGCCAACGCTCGATCCGGCCCATTACTATCATAAAATAGATGTAAAACGACAAAATTGAAACCCACTGGTAAGTCAGGAACCCTATCTTCAGCCCCAGCGCCAGCCACACTGCCGAAACCAGCAGGCACGGAAACGCGATGTAGCAACTCAGCACGAAATAGTCGCGGAAAAAGAGCTTGCCCTGCAGACGACGCGAGCCCAGCGCCGAAAAAATCAGCGAGGTCATCAGAATCAGGAAAAAGAACGGGAGAAAAAGCAGCAGACCATTTCCGATGAGTGTCGAGGCCAGCAGGAAAATTTTCAATACCAGCGGATTCAGCAGCATCAGAACCGGCATGCTGTTTTCGACCATTCCCGCCTTGGCGGCTTCGAGGTTTATTTCCTTCAGATGTGCGTTCATGCGATCCGGATGGACCAGATCTATTTTCAGGTACTTGCCGTTGGAAATGGTATAAACGAGATACCGGTTTGTGTCGTAACCGCTGAACCAGAAAAAAAGTGCCTTGGGCATCCAGACCACGCCGGCGGCGGCGATGCCGATATCGATTTTGGGGATTTCAGCCTCCAAATTGGCCACGTAGGTGAGCTCGAGCTGGGGCAATGAGAAAATCATCCGGTTCTTTTCCGGTTCCTTCTCCGGGAACATCCCCTTTTCGCTGACGGTGATCTTGCCGCAGGCTTTTTCGAGCCGTTCGTAGGCGGTATTGACGCCGCGAACGAGTGCAAACGACTGATAACCCCAGACCGCCACCGTACAGATCAGCACCAGCAGCAGGAAATGAAAGAGCGCCTTCCACGGCGACTGGCGCAGCACGTGGTAAAAGATTGTCGTCCCTTTGCAGGTCTCAATCAGGATCTGGATAAAACCCAACTTCAACATTTAACCTTTCGTTTGTATTCCCTGGCGGAGCCGTTGCGCTCGAGCCGCTGCAGATCCGGCTTGATCTCGTCGAGTTCTTCCGGGGACATCCGGTCGACGAAAAGAATACCGTCAAGGTGGTCCAGTTCGTGCTGGATGCAGCGCGCCAGGAGACCGCCGCACTCACACTCCACGACGGAGCCATTGAGAAGCTGCGTTTTGAATTTGACCGTGGCCGGGCGGACCACATTGCCCCAGATGTCGGGCACGCTCAGGCAGCCTTCCTCGGCTTCGAGCAGGTCACTGCCGGCTTCGGTGATTTCGGGATTGATCACGACCACCGGCATCATCGGCAGCAGCAGCGCCTCGCCGGGAGACTGGAAGCCTTCCTCGCGCTGCGGCACGTTCAGCGCCACGATCCGCTGGTCCACACCGTACTGGGGGCCGGCCAGGCCGATGCCGTCAAACGCGGCCATGGTATCGACCATTTCCTGGCCGAGCGCGATGATTTCAGGGGTGATTTCCTTGATCCGGCGCGCCTTTTTCTTCAGGATCGGGGCACCGGCGGTGTAGACCTGATAATTTTTCTTTCTACGAAACATGGGCATTATGCCTCCTGAAAATTATTCCCGGCAAGCTGCAGCGTATGGCGCAGATTTTCCAGACAGCGCTCGCGGCCGATCAGCAGCATGGTGGCGTCGAGTTCGGCGCCGCCGGCCACACCGCTCACCGCCAGCCGGACGGGCTGGAAGAGCTTGCCGTGGGGGACCTCACAGGCCGTTTCGGCCTCTTCGATCACTGTATGAATGCTTTCCGCAGTGAATTCGCCGGATTCCCATTTCTCCAGCGCCGCACGGACGCCTTTGCAGACTTCCGGTTTCCTGAACTGCTTTTCGAGGTTCTTCATATCGTATTCCGGCGTACCGGCAAAGAAGTAGCTCCAGCTGCTTACCTGGCTGAACTGCTTGGTACGGCTCTGCATCAGCGCGGCGACCTTTTCGAACTGTTCGCGCGGCCATTCGGGATTGGCGAATTTGGCGGCTTCCGTCAGGAATTTCTCCAGCGGCAGCTCGGCGATGTACATGCCGTTCATATTGGTCAGCTTATTGATATCGAACTGGGCAGGGGCGCTCTTGACGCGCTCGAGGGTAAAGGCTTCGATCATTTCCTGCCGGGTCATCTTTTCGCGGTCGTCGCCGGGGGACCAGCCGAGGAGGGCCAGATAGTTGTACAGCGCTTCGGAAAGGAAGCCCTTTTCGCGGAAGTCGCCGACGAAGGCGTCGCCGTCGCGCTTGGAGAACGGCTTGCCGGCGGCATTGACGATCATCGGCATATGGCCGTAGCTCGGGGCCTTGTGGCCCAGCGCATAAAAAAGCATGATATGGCGATAGGTATTTTCCACGTGGTCGTCGCCACGGACGATGTGGGTGATTTCCTGGGTGATGTCGTCGCAGACATTGGCGATATGGAACACCGGGGTGCCGTCGCTGCGCAGGATGATCAAATCTTTCATGCTGTCGAGCTGCTTGGTCATTTCGCCCTTGATCATGTCGACGAAGAAAATTTCGCGGCGCTCAAAGGTGATTTTGACCACGCCCGGTATGACGAAGGCTTCCATCTCATCGACGACCTTGGAGAGCTTCGCTTCGAGGTCAAAAACCACTTCCCCGGTCGAGTTGTACGCCTTCAGTTGGCGGAACCCGGCGAGACAGGCGGAATTTTCCACCGCTTTGCCGCCCTTGCCGACGGTGAAGAAGGTGATGCCGCGCGAAGTAACCGTGAGCATTTCCTCCGGATGCAGTTCAAAGGAGGCTTCGCCCACGCTGCGGACGGCGTCGAAACCGCTGCAATCCCACGGAATGCGGAAAAATACCGGACCTTCTTCGGTACGGTAAGCGAAACCGTTTTCGATCATTTTTTCGACCGCGGACAGGTGGGAATTGCGCATCTGGCTCTGGTAAATGATCTGTTCGTCGTAATCCAGCCCGAGCCACTGCATGCACTCAAGGAGCGTATCGATGGCCTCGCGGGTGGAGCGCTCGATGTCGGTGTCTTCGATGCGCAGCAGGAACTTGCCGCCGGTGTGGCGGGCGAAGAGCCAGTTAAAAATAGCGGTACGTATATTGCCGATGTGCACCTGTCCCGTGGGGGAAGGTGCGAACCTCACTCTGTTTTGCATAGCGGTAAATTCCTGATTATTAGGGCCGTTTGTCCTTGCCTTCCTCGATGACAATAGCCTGTTCGACGCGGGCGCCGACGGGGCTGGTGTGAGTGGCGGCACGCAATTGGGCAATTGCTTTCTGGACGCTGACCAGGGAGTTGATCATGGTATTTTCGGCCTGTACATACTTCAACTGGGCTTCGTTCAAACGGGTCAGTTCGGTATTACCGGCGTTATATTCTTCTTCGACCAGCTCGCGCTGCTTGGTCACCAGTTCCAGTGTGGCCACATAGAGGCGGGCGAGACGGACGTTCTGGATGTAGTTGTCATAAGCGGTGCGGACTTCTTCGACCACGGTCAACCAGGTGTTGGCGACGTCGAATTTAGCCTTGGCGATATCGGCCTGGACTTCCTTGACGCGGGCGGCACGGGCCCATTCGAGCGGCAGTACCCACTGGGCGGTGACCCCGGCGCTCCAGCTCGGCGTATTGGCATAACTGTTCTGGGCGCCGCTGCCTTCGGAACCGCTGCGGCCGGCGTTGGTTCCGAAGCCGAAACCGGCGTTGGCATAAACCGTCGGCGAATAAGCGCCATAGGCGGCATACAGGTTGTATTCATTGATTTTCACCTGATCGCGGTAGTACTGCAGGTCGGGACGGTTGTTCAGCGCGATGTCGAGGTAGACTTCGACGGTGCTGACGTGTTCATTGGTGTCGGCGTTGATCGGCGGGAAGTCGATGTGCTCGGGCAGCTTGCCGTCCGGATAACCCATCAGCACGGCCAGCGAATAAACCGCGACATTGTAGGAATATTCCGCCGTCAGCTGGTCGCCGATGGCGTTGTTGACGAGGACTTTGAAGTTCAGTACGTCGGAAAGCGGCACGGTGCCGTATTCGAGTTTGAGCTGGGTCTGTTCCAGGTTTTTCAGCTGGAAGTCCATGTCGGCCTTGGCGATGGCGCGCTGGCCGCGGGCCAGCAGAATGTCGTTGAAGGCGTATGCCACGGCCTGCATCAGCAGACGGCGGGCGTCTTCTTCCAGGCTCTTCTGGGCTTCCCACGATTTGCGGGTGCCCAGCACGGTCATTTCACGGATCAAACCGTCGAAGATCAGCCACGACGCATTGAAGTTGGTCTGGGTGTAGAAACTGCGGCTGCGGGTCTGGTTGACGTTGTGGCGGTTGTAATTTTCACTGCCGTTTACGCCGATATCGAAGCCCAGGGTAAACACCGGCATATACGCATTCAGGGCCTGGTAGTAACGCATCCGGGCTGCGTTTACCGCATGGTAAGCGGAGATATAATTCGGGTTGTTCTTGACTGAAATTTCCAGCGCCGTATCCAGGTCCAGAATCTTGATTTCCTTGAGCAGATCGTCCTGTTTGTCCTTGTCACGCGACGAAAACACGTTTCCATCGTAAGCCACCGGCGGCGGGGTATAGCGGTAACAACCTCCACAAAGAATTACCAGTGCAAAAAGAACCGCTGAAGTTGTCAATAGTTTACTCTTATTCATCAATATCTCCAAAATAATATTATGTATTGCGTTAAAATATACCCGAATTTATTTTTTTCAATCATTTTCAGTGGAAAAAAAGCCATTTTAAGTTGTTCGTAAAATGGACAAATATATTGTCGTTATAATAGTTTAAATCGTTACATCACATTGAGAAAAGTTCCTGATTTTTTTCATGTGGCGGCATTTTCGCGGCATACATACTTTGCTTGAAAAGAGCCGGAAAAAGGACTATATTGCTCTGATAAATCAATTCTGTCGACGAAACCGTCCGTCGCCGAAAACAATACGACAAAGGTAAATTCAGCAATATGAATATGTTCCGAAAAAGTCAGTTTTACCTGATCTTTTCATTTCTTGCCCTGATCTTCATAGGGACGTTGATGCTGAAAGCGCCGTTTGTCGAACATGCCGGCGGGCTGGAATGGGTGGACGCGTTTTTCATGTCGACCTCCTCGGTCTGTGTGATCGGCATGGCGTCGGTGCCGGTCGACGATTTCAACCTTGCGGGCCAGCTGGTGCTCCTGCTGCTGGTCCAGGTCGGGGGGCTGGGAATCATGACGCTGACGGCGTCGATCATCTTTTTCCTCGGCCGCGATTTCAGCTGGAGCGGCAAAAAGGTGTTGGCCTCGATCAGCGACGATTTCCCGATCAGCAAAATCCACGTCCTGATCAAAACCATCGTCATCTACACCCTGCTCATTGAACTGGCCGGTTTCGTCCTGCTGGTGCCGGGTTTTTATTTCGGAGGCCACTCGCTTGGGGATTCGCTTTATTATTCACTGTTTCACTCCATCGCTTCGTATTGCAACGCGGGGTTCAGTCTGTTCCGCAGCAGCCTGGTCGACCAGAGCGCCTATGTCAAGGTGGTGGTGGCGCTGCTGGTCATCTGCGGCGGCTTCGGTTTTTACGTCATCTACGACATTCTCAACTGGCGCACCCGCACGCTGGTAAACACCAAACTCGTCGTCATTACTTCGCTGATCCTGATTGTGGGGGGCACGCTGGGGGTCAAGGGGCTGGAGTGGCTCGGGGGCAATCACGGGCTGACGTGGGTGGACGCCTTTTTCCAGTCGGTCACCACCCGCAGCGCAGGGTTCAACACCGTGAACCTCGGCGAACTTGATTCCTCCACGCTGTTCGTGATGGCCGCGCTGATGCTGATCGGGGCCTCGCCGAACTCCACCGGGGGCGGCATGAAAACCACCACCTTTGCGATCGTGGTGCTGTCCGTCTGGAGCATTGTCCGCGGCCGCGAAAAGCTGGTCCTTTTCAAACGCGAAATTTCGGAGGAGTACCAGATGAAAGCCTTTGCGATCATGCTGATTTTCCTGATGATTACCGTCGGCTGTACGGTATTTGTCTGTGCCACCGCCACTACGGCCTATCCGCTGAAAAAGGTCGGCTTCGAAGTGGTTTCGGCGCTGGCGACCACCGGCCTCTCCCTGGGCTACGCCGAAGTGGCCGAAACCTATGGCAAGATCGCCCTCATGGTCTGTATGTTCCTGGGCCGCCTGGGCCCGTTTTTCATCTTCATGTTCCTGGTCGGGCACGACAAGAAATCCCAGCTCTCCTATCCCGAAGAAACCGTTATTCTCGCTTAGTGTTTGACGATGCGGTAAATGAGGTAGGCCCCGACCACCTGATAGATCAGGTTCGGCAGCCACAGGAGGTATTGCGGTCGCAGAAATGGGTATGACGTCAGCGATTCGCAGATGATGATCGAGAGGAAGTAAAGTCCCGCCAGGACCACGCTCAGGAAGATCCCCACCGACGTTTCGCGGCGCGATGTCCGGATGGCCAGCGGCAGCCCCAGCAGCATGAACGCGATCGGCGACAGCGCAAACGCGATCCGCTGGTTCATTTCCACTTCCAGCTTGGTGGTTTTCCGCCCGAGCTGTGTCTGTTCGAGGTGGATGCAGGCGAACAAATCACGCATCGTCATATATTTGGGCTTGATGAAGACATCGCGCTTGTTGAACTCCTGTCCATAGTTGAAGGAGAACGAAACTTTTTCGCTGAAAGCCCGGGTTTCCGGCTTGGATTTGCGGTCGCGGATCATGCAGTCGAAGAGCTCCACCGTCAGGATCTGGCGCTCCTTGTCGACCAGGAATTTGCCGCGGTCGGCGGTGATGTCCTGATCATATTCGAGTCCTTTGTCGTCCATGGTGAAGATCTGGACGCCTTTGACTTCATTGTTTTTGATTTTGTCGTCGATATAAATCAGGTTGTTTTCGAACCGCACCTGGCGGCCGGGCTCGAAGACCGCGATCGGGTTTTCGATGACCGCTCCGGAGATCAATCGCCGCGATTCGCCCAGCAGCGGCGGCCCCACGTTCAGCTGCAGGTACAAGCAAACCAGCATCATCAGAAACGCCATCACCATGATCGGCGAAATAATCTGCAGAATCGATACTCCGCAAGCGCGCATGGCCGTGATTTCCGAGTCTGCCGAGAGCCGTCCGAACACCAGGATCACCGACACCAGAATCGCCCACGGCACCGTAAACGTCAGCACAATCGGCATGGTGTACAGCGCGAACTGGAAAAAGTGCTTGACCGGAATCCCCTGCGCGATATGGTCGATGATCTCGATCATCCGCGCACCCAGCATGGCAAAAGTCAGAATTCCGATAGCCATCGAAAAAGTCAGCAGAAACGCCTTCGCCACATATAAATTAAGTGTCTTCATCTAAAACTTAAGTCTCCATTAACCAAATAAGATACACGCTCAACCCCCATTTGGCAAACCCATCCGCCAAAAAACCGTGTTTTTAAAGGCTTTACCCTGCAATCCCCCACGCTTTTTTTTAACCACGGAATACACGGAAAGCACGGAAATTTTTGAGAAGAACCACAAAATTCACAAAATAACACAAAATTTTTAAATGAATTCTTTTCACAGCCATCCCGTAAAAATCTGAAAGCTTGACAAAAAAACGGATTCATAGTACCTTTGTTTCGACCAAAAAACGAGGTATGACTATGAATCCGTTAAAAGATACCATGTCAGTGTTGGCGCAAATTGTCAAGTATATTCCGGCGAAAACCATTGAAGTATTGGCGAAAAAGTGCAAAATTCAAACCCGGGCGTTCAGTGCGACCAGTCAGGTAGTGGCAATGCTTTATGCCCATCTGTCGCATGCTTTGAGCCTGAATGACCTTTGCGATTCGTTGCAAAACCATCAAAGCACGCTGAGTCAAATCCGCAATTGCACACCACCGAGCCGCAATGGGCTTTCCTATGCGAACCGGACCCGCAACGCGGATATGATCGAAGCGTTGTACTGGACAGTTTATGGTGAATTGGAGTTGGATTGGCCGGAATTTTTTCGCAGCAGCCGTAGTTATCCGGGGCTGCCGTACCGTTTTCAGCGGCGGATTTATGCGTTTGATTCGACGACCATCCAGTTGACCGTGAGCAGTATGGACTGGGCGGCGCACCGTCATCGGAAAGCGGCGATAAAATCGCATACCGGGCTCAATCTGCAATCGTTTTTGCCGGAGTTCGTGATTGTTCGCAGTGCCAGGGATGCCGATTCGAAGGTGGCGTGGGAGCTCTGTGCGCCCCTTCATCCCGGAGAAGTTGCGGTTTTTGACAAGGCATATGTTGACTTCAAGCATCTGAATTATCTGGATGAATGCGGGATTTTCTGGGTGACCCGGGCGAAGGAAAAGATACAATTTCAAATTATGGGACAGCAGCCGGCAGTAGTTTCAGGCGAAACCGAATCCGTCGCGCCGGAAGTTATGGGACAGCAGCCGGAGCTGCCGCGCCGGATCAGGCGCAAGTTCAAAAAAATCCGCAAGCAAAAATATCAGCGCAATAAAATCCGTGTACTCAGCGACCTCAGGATTCGCCTGACCGGCATCAATACGGTGAAACATTATCCGCAGGAACTGCGCCTGGTTACCGCGGAAGTTGAAGTCAAGAAGAAAATGATTCCGATGATCTTCATTACCAATAACTTCACCTGGTCGCCCTATACCGTCTGCGAGCTTTATCAGGCGCGATGGGGCGTCGAAGTGTTTTTCAAGGAAATCAAGCAGAATCTGCAACTGGCCGATTTCCTGGGCTACAATGAAAACGCGATTCGATGGCAGTTCTGGACGGCCCTGCTAGTTTATTTGCTGCTTCGATTTATCGCCTGGGAAAAGAAATGGAAGCATTCCTTCAGCCGTCTTTTCACCCTGATTCGCGGAGTCATCTGGAACTACTTCGAACTCGACAGCGTACTCGAATGCTGCGACTCCATGGGACGGCGCGAGCCGGTCAAGATACGCGGCTCGCCTGAACGCGCCTGGCAGATGTTTTTTGATCTACCATGACATCTACGCTCAAAGCTGCACATCTACAAAGACGGTGGTTTCAAACTTCTTCACCGTTATGCTCAAACGTTGTCTCAGCATACCGATTTCAGAATTTTACGGGATGCCTGTGAATTCTTTTTGTGTATTTTTATGTGTTTTGTGGTAAAAAAATTTCAGTGCTGCCCGGTGATTTCTTTGATGACGGCGGCGGCACAGTGACAGCCGAAGATCGCGGGCATGTAAGAAATGGTGCCGACGGTGGAACGGAATTTGCCGAGGTCGTTTTCGCCTTCGATGGTCGACTCCTCCGGGACGTCTTCGGGGGAGAACACAACCGGGAAACCGGAGCGGACGCCGCGGCGGTGGAGGCGCTTGCGCAGCGCGCGCGCCAGATTGCAGTTGTAGGACTTGGAAATATCGGCAGTCTGGACGAGGCCGGGGTCGACGCGGCCGCCCGCGCCGAGGGCGCTGACGATCTTCAGATTGCGTTCGAGGGCCTTGCAGATCAGGTTCAGTTTCGGCGACAGGGTATCGATGGCGTCGAGGACGCAGTCATAAGGGGCGGCGTCGAGGAGCTCGGCGGTTTTTTCGTCGCGGATAAATTCGTTGACCACGGTCAGTTCGATGTCGGGATTGATGTCGCGGAAGCGCTCGGCCATGACGTCGCCTTTCATCCGTCCGACGGTGCTGATGAGCGCCGGGAGCTGGCGGTTGCGGTTCGAGGCCTCGATGACGTCGCCGTCGACAATGGTCATGCGGCCGATACCGGCGCGGCAGAGCATTTCCGCCGCATACGCACCCACGCCGCCCAGGCCCATGACCAATACGTGCGCATCGTGCAGGCGCTGGAGCTTGCCGGCGCCGAGAAGAAGTTCGGTGCGTTGTTGCCAGTCGGGGGTCATTTTCTGCGGAGCAGGACGTTGTCGATCAACCGTGTGGAGCCGAAATAGGCGGCGATGGCCACCAGGATTTCGGCGGTATTGCGGGTGACTTCGCCCAGGGTTTCGGCGTCGCGAATCTCGACATAGTCGACACGGCCGCCAGCTTCGGTGATGCTGTTCCAGATGGCGTCGGCGTCCAGATTGTCAAGCGTCAGGTTGAGCAGTGTCCGCGAGATCGTCAGCGCACGGTGGCGGTCATCGGTGCTCAAGTAACGGTTGCGCGAACTGAGTGCGAGGCCGTCGGCTTCGCGGATCAGCGGGGCGACGATGATTTCGATGGGGAAATTCAGGTCGCGCACCATGCGGCGGATGACCAGCGCCTGCTGGGCGTCCTTCTGGCCGAATACCGCCACGTCGGGCAATACCGCGTTGAAAAGCTTGGCGACCACGGTGGTCACGCCCCGGAAGTGAATCGGGCGGCTGCGGCCGCAGAGGTCGCCGGTCAACGCTTCCTCGATCACCCAGGTACTGTGGCCGGGGTGGTACATATCTTTGCTCTCGGGAGCGAAAATCACTTGCGCGCCGCGTTTCTCGCACAACTGGCAGTCGCGTTCAAAATCGCGGGGATACTTGTCGAGGTCCTCGAAGGGGCCGAATTGGGTAGGGTTCACGAAAATCGTCACGATCACGAATTCGGCCTTTTCCAGTGCCCGGTCGATCAGGCTCAGGTGTCCTTCGTGGAGATAGCCCATGGTCGGGACCACACCGATGCGCTTACCCGCCAGGCGTGCCTGACGGGAGCATTCCTGCATTTCCGAAATGGTACGGATGATTTTCATTTTCGGCTCAGACTTCGACCATCCAGTGGTGGCGGTCGGCGATTTCGCCGTATTGAATGCCGGTCATTTCATCGTAAAGCTTCTTCAGCACCGGGCCGATGGTCTCGGTGTTGTAGCTGATGACGTTGCCGCCGTCATAAATCCGGCCGACGGGGGTGATCACCACGGCGGTACCGCAGGCGCCGACTTCGGCGAAGTCCGGCAGTTCGGTCTTGGCGACCGGGCGGCGGTCCACTTTCAAACCAAGGTCCTCGGCCAGCTGCATCAGCGATTTATTGGTGATGCTGGGCAGGATCGAAGAGGACTTCGGGGTCACGTATTTGCCGTCCTTGCTGATGGCGATGAAATTGCTGGTGCCGAATTCGTCGATGTAAAGGTGTTCCTTCGGGTCGGTGAACAGCGGAATCGGGCAATGGTTGTCCTTGGCGATTTTGGCCGGGAGCAAGCTGGCCGCGTAGTTGCCGGCGCACTTGATGGTGCCGGTGCCGAGCGGAGCCGCGCGGTCATAATCGTTGATCACCCATGCGTCCACGGGTTTGATGCCGCCCTTGTAATACGGGCCCACGGGCATGACCATTATGATGAATTCGTATTCATCGCTGGGAGCCACGCCGATTTTCGGGCCGCTGCCGAAGGCCACCGGGCGGATGTACATGGAGCCGCCGGTGCCGTACGGGGGCACATAATCGATATTGTCGCGAACCACTTTTTTCATGGCTTCGACGTAGAGTTCTTCCGGGAAATCAGGCATCATCAGGTGTTTCATCGTGGCGGCCTGGCGGCGGGCGTTTTCGACCGGGCGGAAAATGCGGACCTTGCCATCCTTGCCCATAAATGCCTTCTGCCCTTCGAAGCAGGCCTGTCCGTAATGGAAGACCTGGGAGGCAATGGACATGGTGATGTCGTAGTCGTTGTGCAACTTTCCTTCGCTCCATTGACCGTTCTTGTACTGAAAACGGATATTCGAGCGGGTCGGAAAGAACTCAAAACCCAGTTTGGACCAATCGATGTTCATAACGCTAACCTGCCTGTTTAAAATGATAAAAATTTCACGTGAAAAATCAAATCAAGAATTGATTTCTTCAAAACATCCTGTAATATACCTTATGCAATCCCAATAATCAATGTTACTTTATAAATAATTGGCAAAAACATAAGGAATTATGGCTATGAAGATTTCGCGTATTATGATGACTTTGAGCGCGATCGCGCTGCTCGGTTTCGCCCTCACCGGTTGCAACAACGAACCCGTGGACCTGGGCCCCGTCCCGCCCCCGACAGTCGGTGATCCCACCGGCAAGAATGGTTATGGCAATGGCGACGATGATTTGATCTTTAGCCAGACCGGCGGCAAAGACCGTAACCCTGGGGCTCCCGGCACTTGGGGAGACAATGCAGACAGTTCCAGTCTTGGCGCCCGCGCCGGCGAATTCACCCCGGTGGTGATTCCCGGACTGCATTTCGAGCCGATCTACTTCGATTATGACCGCTCCGACCTGAAGCAGAGCGAACTGAACAAGCTCCAGAAAGTGGCCGATTTCATGCGGACCCGTCCCGAGCTCGGTGTGATCATCGAAGGGCATTGCGACGACCGCGGCAGCGAAGAGTACAACCGCGCCCTCGGCGAGCGCCGCGCCATTTCCCTCCGCGACCAGCTGGTCCGGATGGGCGTGCCGGATGCACACATGAAGACCATGAGCTACGGCAAGGACCGTCCGGCTATCCAGGGTACTTCCTCCGAAGCCCGCGCCAAAAACCGTCGCGGCGAGACTATCCCTGCCAGAATGCAGTGATTCCCTGGAAAGTTATAGGTTGCTTTTTTACGAACCCGGGGAAACCCGGGTTTTTTGTTTACGGCATTTGTAAAATTCCCTTTGGGAATGTATTGTAAACCGCAATTTTTATTTATGAATAACATATAACCCAGAAGAGGTAAAAAGAAAATGAGCAAAATCCATGCTGAACATGTCTTCACCTCGGAGTCCGTGTCCGAAGGCCATCCCGACAAGGTCTGCGACCAGATTTCCGATGCTATTCTCGATGCATGTCTCAAAGACGATCCCGAGAGCAGGGTCGCGTGCGAAACCCTGACCACCACCGACCTGATCGTCGTTTCCGGTGAAATTACCACCAATTCCAAAGTGAATTGGGAAAAGATAGCCCGTCAAGTGGTCTGTGATATCGGCTACAACGATGCTACCGTGGGATTCTCGGCCGAAGACTGCAAGGTATTGGTTTGTGTTCACAAGCAGTCCCCGGATATCTGCCAGGGCGTGAGCCGCGAACAGGCTTCGATGCAGGGCGCGGGCGACCAGGGCATGATGTTCGGTTACGCCTGTACCGATACCGAAGAACTGATGCCGGCCACGATCATGTATTCGCACCGCATCGTCAGCGAACTGGCCCGCCGCCGTCACACCGAACCGGCCAAATACAGCTACCTGCGCCCGGACGCCAAGAGCCAGGTCTCCATCCTCTACCGCGGCGGCAAGCCGGTCCGCGTGGAAAACGTGGTGGTTTCCCACCAGCACACCCCCGAGATGAAGATCGAAACCCTGACCGCGCTGGTCAAGGAAGTGGTGGCGCAGGTGATTCCGGCCTCGCTGCTGCATGACGATATCAAATATTACATCAATCCGACCGGCAAATTCGAAATCGGCGGTCCCCATGGCGACACCGGGCTGACCGGACGCAAGATCATTGTCGACACCTACGGCGGCGTGGGCTCCCACGGCGGCGGCGCGTTCTCCGGCAAGGATCCGTCCAAGGTGGACCGTTCGGCAGCTTACATGAGCCGCTACATCGCCAAGAATATCGTGGCGGCCGGCCTCGCGGAAAAATGCGAAGTTCAGGTGGCCTACGCCATCGGTATCGCCGATCCGCTGAGCATCAACGTGGACACTTACGGCACCGGCAAACTGGAAAACGACAGCGATCTCGAGAAGATCATCCGTTCGATTTTCAGCCTGCGCCCGGCCGACATCATCCGGACCCTCGGGCTCAAAACCCCGTCGCAGGCCGGCTGGTCGTACCGCGATACCGCGGCTTACGGACACTTCGGACGCGATATTTTCCCGTGGGAAAAGACCGACAAGGTGGATGAGTTGAAAGCCGCCGCCGGGAAATACGCATCAAAGTAATGAACGATAACAAATACATCCTTGGCGCCGGTTCGCCGCTGATCGACCTGCTGATTCATGTGGATGAAACATTTCTGCAGAGCATCGACGGCGAAAAAGGCGGCATGGTGTTGGTGGACGATGCCGGTATGGACCGGATTTTGGGCACGGCGGGCGTGAAACCCGTCCGGGTGCCCGGCGGTTCCGCCTGCAACACGATTTTCGGGGTGGCCATGCTGGGGATGCCCACGGCATTCATCGGCAAGCTCGGCCGCGACGACGACGGCGCGTTCCTGCGCCGGAGTCTGGAGGACCTCGGCGGGCGCGGCACTTCGTTCCGTTATTCGGACGATACCCACACCGGGCGCTGCCTCTCCATGATTACTCCCGATTCGGACCGCACCATGCGGACCAATCTGGGCGCGGCATTGCAATTCGCTTCGACGGATATCGCGCCGGAGGATTTCAAGGATGTACGGCATTTCCATATCGAGGGCTATCTGCTTTATGTGCCCGGCGTGGTCGAGCGCCTGGTGACGCTGGCGAAAGAAGCCGGCTGCACGCTGAGCATCGACCTGGCTTCGTTCGAAGTCGTGCGCAACTGCAAGGCGGAGCTCGATAAGCTGCTGCCGCAGTTCGATATTGTGTTTGCCAACGAAGACGAAGCCGTCGAACTGCTCGGCCCCGGCACTCCGGAGGAATGGGCCGCACGGCTCAGCGCCATCGTGCCCGTGGCCTGCATCAAGCTCGGCAAACAGGGTTCGATCGTGAAAACCGCTTCATCGTATGACCGCGTGCCCGCGCACCTGGTCGAGGCCGTCGACGCCACCGGCGCGGGCGACCTCTGGGGCAGCGGATTTTTGTACGGATATTTAAACGGTTACAATATGGCGGATTCCGCCCGTTTCGGTTCCATTCTCGGTGCCGAGGTGGTGCAGGTGGTCGGCCCCAAAATTCCGGCGGACAGATGGCCGCTGATCAAACAGCAAATGGGTGTACAGGAGTAAAATGATGGATTACAAAGTCAAAGATATGTCGCTGGCCGACTTCGGACGCAAGGAAATCGGCATCGCCGAAAAAGAAATGCCCGGCCTCATGGCCACCCGCCGCAAATACGGCCCGGAAAAACCCTTGAAGGGTCTCAAAATCATGGGCAGCTTGCACATGACCATCCAGACCGCGGTGCTGATCGAGACCCTGACGGAACTCGGCGCGGATGTCCGCTGGTGCTCCTGCAACATTTTCTCCACTCAGGACCACGCGGCGGCGGCGATCGCGGCCACCGGCGTCCCGGTCTTCGCCTGGAAGGGCGAGACCCTCGAGGAATATTGGGAATGCACCTGGAACGCCCTGACCTGGCCCGACGGCAGCGGCCCCGACCAGATCGTTGACGACGGCGGCGACGCCACGCTGCTCATCCACCGCGGCTGCAAAGCCGAGGACGACGCCTCTATTCTCGACGTCCCCACCGATGTTTACGAACTTCAGGTCATCAACAACCTGCTGAAAAAAGTGTTGAAGGAAAACCCCGGTCACTGGCACAAAGTCGCCCCCAGAATCAAGGGCGTTTCCGAGGAAACCACCACCGGCGTGCACCGTCTGCTCCAGATGGAAGAAAGCGGCGAACTGCTCTTCCAGGCCATCAACGTCAATGACTCCGTGACCAAGAGCAAATTCGACAATATCTACGGCTGCCGCCATTCGCTGACCGACGGCATCAAACGTGCGCTTGACGTGCTGATCTCCGGCAAGACCGCCATGGTCTGCGGTTACGGCGACGTGGGCAAGGGCTGCGCCGAAGCCATGCGCAACGAACGCGCCCAGGTCCTGGTCTCCGAAGTTGACCCGATCTGCGCCCTGCAGGCCTGTATGGCCGGTTTCAAGGTCACCACCGTGGAAGACGCCCTGCCTTTTGCCGATATCTTCGTCACCACTACCGGCAACTGCAATATTATCACCGCCGAACACATGAGCAAGATGAAAGATCAGGCGATTGTCTGCAACATCGGCCATTTCGACAACGAAATCGAAGTAGCCAAGCTGGAAAAATGGCCCGGCGTGAAAAAAGAGAACATCAAGGATTTCCATTGCCCCGTGGACCGCTACGTGTTCCCGGACGGCCACAGCATTTACCTGCTGGCCGAGGGCCGCCTGGTGAACCTGGGCTGTGCGACGGGTCATCCGAGTTTCGTCATGTCCTGCAGCTTCACCAACCAGACGATTGCGCAGATCGACATCGCCAAAAATCCGGACCGCAAAGTCGGCGTCTACCGCCTGGCAAAGGAACTGGACGAAGAAGTGGCGCGTCTGCATCTGGAAAAGCTCGGCGCTAAACTGACGAAGCTGAGCCAGGCGCAGGCCGACTATATCGGCGTCAAGGTCGAGGGCCCCTACAAGCCCGAACATTACCGCTACTGATAAAACACCGGCAATGCAATACGAGGGGGCGCGGAGCCCCCTCTGTTAAGCTCAAAACCGTTGATTCTGTTTGCCTATTTCTGCTTATCGAAAAAAATAAGATTTTAGTGAACCGGAAATACCCATATATGAAGGTAAGAGAAAATTAAGTCAATTTGTTGACGCGATAACGATAATCATAATTATATCGGACACAAAATTTTGCTCATTGTAATGGTGTTTGCCGTTTTTGCTCTGTGTGACCAGTTGATTTGACAGCAAGTCTCTTCGTGAACTGCAAATCTCAACCATTGATCCTTTCGTCGATCCGTCTGGTCAACGAACAGGTGTAGGCAGAAAAACGCTTGAGCCACGGCGATGAAGTGCCGCCGGTTAAAACCTGGACCTGGCGTAATTTCCACCAGAAACTTATCGGTACCACCACCGGTGATAAAGTCATTGCCTGGAGCGTGTTCATCTGGTCGCTGGTTTACAGCTTCGGCATTATGTTCTGCGGAGTGCTGCTGTGGAACGCAATCAGCCCATGGCCCGCGGAACGCTGGAGTGTTTATTTCTTCATCACCCAAATTGTGGCTGCCTTGATCATCGGCATTATTTCGACAGTATGGTTCATGGTCGGCGGCCTGGTTGACATCCGCGCCTTGTTTCGTGACCTCAAAGCCCGCATTGCCAATCCGCTCGACGACGGCCGCGTGGAGGGGCATGTGTCGCTGGCGGACAAAGCC
>JBEBRW010000009.1:0-118033 GCA_040394635.1 Victivallis vadensis
TCAGAAATATCGAATTCCAATAAAATAACCGCTTTTTCGCATCTGTCCAGCGGAAATTCGAGAAAAAAATATTTTTTTTTGACATTTTCAAAGATCCAGCTCAAATGACTTCAAAAAATAAGCAAAAAAATATGCGCCAATCATCGGTGACGACTGGCGCATGGCAAAACAAAATACGGGGAAATATTACTCGATGGTTTTCACATCCAGTCCGAGCTGTTCGAAGCCGAGGTTGTTGACCGGGCTCTTCAGTCCCTTGTTGACGTCTTCGACAATCTTGCCGATATTGTCCTTGATCTCGGTATTGACCACGTCGCCCGGGAGCGCGTATTCGGCGTGGGCGATCAGCACCAGCTGCGAACGCTTGGTCGATTCGCTTTCCGTGGAGAAAACCCAGCCGATGAACGGAATATCCTTCAGGATCGGGAGTCCCGCCACGCTGCGCACGACGCTGACCTTTTGAATACCGCCGACCACAAAATCCTTGCCGCTGTTGCCGATCTGGATTTCAGTGTTGAAGGCCGAACGGCTCAAGCGCGGTGTGCCGTCGCTGTTCCAGCCGACCAGCGAGACCCCGGAAACCGAAAGATCGAGCGAGGTGCTGCGGGCCGTCACGACCGGGTTGATATTCAGTTCAAAGCGGAAACCGTCCTTGATTTTGGTGATCTGCTCCTTGCCGTGCTGCTGTTGCCACTCGCCGCCGGGGCCCGGAACTTTGTCCTTGCCTTCCGGCACTTTGTCGTTCAGCGGGGTGCTCGGGATCGTATGCGAAGTATCGTCGTAGAACAGTCCGGAATTGACCTGAATGGTGGACGTGACGCGGTTCTTGGCGAGGAGTACGCCGTGGGTAAGAACCTTGGCCTTGCCGCTGGCGGTCAGGAAATCGAGGTATTTGGAGTTCCATTTCGGGTTGAAATTGAAGAAATCCGTCCGGCTCGAACCGGAGCCGTTCACGCCCCCGGCGAAGGTGGACGACCAGTTGTTCCGGTAGCGCCCGCCCACGGAAAAGAAATCCGCGCCGTCGTTGTTCTTCCAGCTCTGGAAGTCGACCCCGATTTTGTCGTCGTTTTCCGCGTAAATTTCCAGCAGCCGGTAGCCGATACGGACTTCCGACATGGGTTTGTCGTACTGCACCAGCATTTCCTCGATGTGCTTCCAGGACCAGAAGGGGGCGGCGACCACCAGCGCATTCAGCTGGCCATCCACCATCAGCACGTCGATACCGCCGGAAAATTCGCAGTCGTCACCGGCGGCGCCGACATTGCGGATCATCTCTTTGAGGTTGGCGGCGGTATTGACTTTCGGGAAATAAATGAATTTCGGACGGCCGCTCGTGAAGGCTATGCCGGGCTGGTCGAGCCGCTCGATGATCTGGTCGATGCTCTCGCCGTTCACACCCTCGCGGAAGCGATAGTCTTCGGCGGAGACCAGCAGCAGCCCGGCGCCGTCATTGAACCGGAGCGCTTCGACCTGGACCGGACTGTCGGCGATTTTCGTGCCACGCACGACGGAGAGCAGATAACCGCGCAACGCATACGGCTCCGCATTTTTCAGTTCATAGGCTTTGGTCAGCACATAGGGATCGGTGTTGTCGCGAATGAAGTGAATGGCGCCGACGGAGTCCTTCACGTCCAGTTTCAGGTGCGTCTGGACGGTGGAGTTGCCGTAGCCCTTGGTGTTTTCGCCATTATCGCGGCGCAGTTTGCCCGGAATGGCCCGGGGTGTCATGTCGATATTAAGCTCTTCCGCGAACGTCGCCAACGGAAAGAGCAGAGCGGCCAGTAAGGTAAGAATATATTTGTTCATGTGACTTGTTCCTTCTCGTTTTTCAGTTCAACTCTTCCATAATGATACTGGGGCTGACCGGCTCCGGCGGCAGCAGCTCAGGATGAACCAGTCCGGCTTCCGCGGTGACGACGATATAGATTTTTTCCTTGATGGTCGTGGTGGTACCGAAGAGGTACTTCAAGATCGGAATCTTGACCAGGAACGGGATACCGATGGTTTCCTCCGCCTCGGTTTCTTTGATATAGCTCGAGAGCAGTTTTTCCGTATGGAAACCCAAAGTCAAACTGCCCGTGGTGCTGCTGGAATTGCCGAGTTCATCGCCCCGGTTGTTCCGCTCGACCACGTCGCGGCTGTTCAGCTTGTACTGGAAAATGACGCCGCCCTTGTTTTTGGCATAAAATGCCTCGTCCGCCGGCAGGGTCCCGAGCGAATCGATCTCGCCCGTTTCGGCACTGAAACAGATGACGGGATTGTAAACTTCGAGCTCGATGGCCGGCACCGAACCGGTTACCACGTCCGTACGGTCATCGGCATTTTTGCGGATGTTCTGGTAATCGGGGGCCAGGCTGGCGCGGTAGGTGCGGTTGCGGTTCAGCAAAGGATCATCGTAAACGGGGGTATTGACGAAGGTCAGGTTCGTGTTCGCCACCAATTTCGCGTTGCCGGACTGCTGCAGCAACCGGATGAAGCTCAGGTCGAACTGCGGAGCGGTAAAGAACCCGCCGTAACCCCAACTGGTGGAAAATCCCTTGGCGATGTCGATAAATTTGGTGGCGCCGCCGAGCAGGTTCAGGATCGCTTCATTCGAATAAATCCTGCCGCCGTTGTAGGCCGCCTCAAAAAGGTTCATGCCGGGGCCGTTTTTCCATGCCAGGTAATCCACCCCGATATCACGCAGTTTGCTCTCGCGGATTTCGTAATAATTAAGACGCAAATTGACCTGCGGCACCGGGCGGTCCAGGCGTTGCACCCACGCCAGGATGGCCAGCGCGGCCTGCTTGTCGTCTTTCCAGTAAATCGTGTTGGTGTCTTTGTTCAGGTAAGCAGCTCCCTCACCGGAACGGAACGCGGCGTTGACGAGCCGCACGATGTCTTCGGCAGCGCGGTAATTAGGGGTGTAGGCGACGCGCGTAATACCGGTGCCGTCAATGATGGAGCCATATTGATCGACCTGCCCGGGACGGTCGATCTTGGCAAAAAGGTCATCGACATAAGGCAGGAAGTCCTCGCCGGTCGAAACCAGCAGGTAATTTTTCTGCGCCTCGGAGTAATTGACGCGCTCCACCTTCGAATTGAGGTAATAACGCCTCACCGCGGCTTCGACATAGGGGCGGATGTCGGTCGCTTTGACGTATTTGAGTTCATAGAGCTTGGTCGCCATGCGTACCTGGGCATCGTCCTGCATCAGCCGGATCGTCCGCGTTTCCGCGACATTGTCCTGCGCCAACAGCACACCGGCCGGAATCAGGGCCGACAACAAAAGGCTTGGGAGAGTGTAGTTTTTCATTCGGGAGATAACCTTATAATAATCTTGACTGGATATTAAAGAAAGTTGAAACTGATGATTCGCGACTGACCGTCGAGAACGCCGGAGATCACCCGGAACAGCACTTCCTGACGGATCGTCTCGCCCTCGGAACCGCGCCGCTCGAAGCGTACTTTCCAGACCGAAACATTGAGCAGAGGATGCTCCAGGGTGGTGTCGAACTGGTAAGAAATCGGCCGTCCCAACGTTTCAGTGAGGCTGGCCCGGGCATTTTCGAATTCCTTGGTACCGAATTCTTTCTGCAGCTCTTTCGGCAAGACGCGGACAAATGTCTTGGCGTCATTTTTCAGAAAGGCTTCCAGCATTTTCCGGGCGTGCTCGTCGCTCTGTACCTGTCCGGCAGCGGCCGCCGGTTTAGCGTCCGTTTCCTGCGTGACGGCACACCCTGCGCCCAGGACTAGAATTCCCAGGGCCACGGCATAGGTGGTCAATCGTCTGTTTTTCATGTTTTTTGCTTTTTGGGTTCGGGTTATTGGCCACAAGAACACATGTAATACTATTTTATCATGATTATATTACAATACACCCGAACCTAACAGCTTGCAAGTCAAAAACCTGAAAAGCAGCATACTAAACATACTTTTTTATGGATCAAAAGTTATCCCGGAAAGCATCAAAGGTCAGCGGCGTCCGCCACCGCCGAAATGGCCCCCTCCCCCGACATGACCGCCACCGACGTGTCCGCCACCGAAATGACCGCCGGACGGCACGGCGCGACGGAAGCCCCCGGAGCGCTCAATGACATGGTTCGGCGTCTGAATCGGAGAACGGTACGTCCGTCCTGAATCCGCATGCGGCCTCGGGCCGGGCCCGGGGTGCGGACCAGGACCAGGATGCGGGCCGGGGCCCGGATGAGGTCCGGGACGGGGGTGCGGACCGGGGCCGGGGCGAGGTCCGGGATAGCGGTTCCACCACCAGTTCACCGGTCCGTAATATCCTCCGATATAGTAGCAGCCGCCTCCGTAATCATAATCATCGTCATCGACATAATGATAAACGACATCATCGTCGAAGGCCGAGTCTGACGCATCCGCCGTCGCGGGAGCCGTTTGCACGGTATTGGCGGTCACCGCCGCGGTATCAGGCGCGGGGTCCGCCGCCGGAGCGGTTGTCGCTGCGGCAGCGTCGGCCTGGTCCGGCGGGGTAGCTGTCTCACCGGTGCTCTTGCCCGGGTGGCTCGCCGCATATTCGCTGTAGATGTTCAGGTAATAATTGAGCAACTTGACCGCCTGATCCGGGTTGTCGGTATAAACCGGGATGGGCTTGCCCTTGTAATTGGTCTTGAGGCCGGTCGGATAAATGAAACCGCTCCAGTCGCTGCCCAGTGGCAGATTTTCAGTATCGATCTGAATCACGGATTCGACGATTGTCTTGCCGGATTCCACTTTGACAATCTCCACCACGCAGCCGGAGCGGGTCGCCGCGACCGGTGTGACCACCACCGACCTGCGCTTCGCGTAAACGGCATAGCGCAAATCCTGCGGTTTGATCTGAATGTCTTCCCCGGCGAATTTGGCCTTGATATCGCCGACGATCCGGCTCAGCCGGGCCTGTTCCGCTTCCACGATATTGGACATTTCCTTGTCCTCGTGCGGCTTCATTTTGGCGTTAAACGCGGCGGCGGTCTGCGGATTGTAGCCGAATTTTTTCTGGATATCCGGCGGCAGGTTCTCGAACGAAAGTCCTTTCAGGATATACTGTCCATTGGCATCGACATAGCCGATATCGATGCCGTTCGGCAGTACCGATTCGACCACGGCATTTTCAAAGGTTTGCCCATCCAGCGTTTTGATGGTGACAGTCTTGGAGGCGGCGGCCTGGCCGGCGCAAAGAACGGCGGCCAACATGACGACAGCAGTCAGCAATCTCTTCATAATTTACTCTCCTCACTGCATTTAATACAGTTTATATCTTTATTATAACTGCTGATTCGTAAAATGCAAAACCAATTTCTCTGTTTCCCTGTTGATTGTTTATTAAACCGATTATATATTATGGAAATATGGAGGATTTCAGATGGATATCAAAAAAGTACTGCAAGACGAAATTTCGCGCCTGGCCCGGAAGGAATTTAAAACTCTTATCGCCTCATACGAAGAAAAGCTCAAAGCCCAGAACAAAAAAATCGACGAACTGAAAAAACAGCTCGCCGATCTCGACCGCAAAAAGACCGATAAACCCGATCCCTACAGAGTTCCGTCCGAAAAAGAATTGAACGCCAAGGCCCAGGAAGCCACCATCAAGCCGGAGCAGCTAAAACGCCTGCGCCAGAAATTCAAGCTGACCCAGGTGCAGGCCGCCCATCTGCTGGATGTTTCCGGCCAGGCCTATTATTCCTGGGAAGCCGGCAAATCCGCCCCGCGTTTCAATTCCAGGGTCCAGATCCTCAAACTTCTTGAAATCAACAAAAGAACCTTCAAGAAACTGTATCAGACCAAACTGGATGAATTAGACGCCAAGTGAGCGATACCGCCGCTGCGGATTGCAGGCGAAACGCGGGATGCCAGCACGCCCGGATACCATTTACGGAAGCAGCTTTATGCCCTCCAGATAAAGAATCAGCGTCGGGGTGTAATTGCGCCCGGAACCAACCGGGGAACCGTCGAAGGGGTTGAGCTCCTGCTGAAACTGGGTTTCGTAGGTCAGAAATGAGCGAAGATAACGGAAAAGCAAGGCGGTCCGCTCGTCCTCGCGGCCGTAATAACGCAGCCAGAGCAGCGCCCGAAGCGAGGTCAGGGATTGCGTGTTGCATCCCCAGGAATTGCGCGGACAGCTTCGGTCGAAGCGAGGGTCGGCTATCGACATCGACGGAAAAGGATATGGCGTCAGAAACTCCGCCGGATTTTCGAAATAACGCCGGTAAATCCGGTCGAATTCCTCCTGATCGATCACCCGGTTCAGAAACATCCGGGTGATGTGCTCGGTACGGTATTTGCGCAACCCGTTGCGGTCACGGTCATAGTAAAAATCGTCCGCGGGATCGTAAAGCAACTCTTTCATCTTTATTTTCAGTGTCGCCGCACGCTCGCGCCAGCGGGCGCTCTCGGCCAGTTTGCCGAGCAGCCCGGCCATCTCCGCCAAAGCAATCCGCGCGCCGTACGCCATGGCCGAGAGGTCCACCGATAACACCGGCATGATGGGCAAATCCGGCATATTTACCGCATCGTTTCCGGGACAGGAGCCGGGAATGCCGCCGTCGGTCACCCGGGGGTCGCGGTCGTGACCGGTATCGTATTCGCAATACATTTCGACCAGTCCGGTACCGCTGCGGTCGCGATAACGGCACAGCCAGTCGTCAAAACGCGCAGCCGCCCGATAAACGCGGTGCAGCTCCGCCTCGCCCTGCCCGGTGGCCTGGGCGATTTCCAGCGCACAGCGGGCAAACGGATACACGCTCTGAACCTGCCAGAAGTGAGCATCGTCCGTGAAGAAACCCCTTTCCGAGGGCAGCACGAACGGCAGCAGCCCATCTTCACGCTGGAATTCCATAAAAACCGCCTGACTCGCCCAGGCGCTTTCCGGTGCGTGTTCGACCATAAAAAGATTGTCCTGATTGTGTTCGAGCCAGATACCGGGGTACTTATCGCCGACCAACAGCAGCGGCACCGGATATTGCTCCAGCTTGCGGACATTGCCGAGGAGCGCGGTTTTTACCCGGTCCGCCCCGGCGCGCAACCGTGCTTTTTCCTGTTCGGTGAACTGCTCCAACGGAATCATGATTTCTCGCTCCACGAGCGCACCGTCACCCGGCATTCCGGATAATCGGCCGACGGACGGAAGTTGACGTATTCCAACTCTTTGCCGGGGGCCGGATGCGCATATTCGCAGCGGAAAAAGAGCGTACCGTGTTCATCCCGGACCGGCAGCGTGCCGAACAGCACCTCCTGAAACTGCGGGTCGATCCGGTACTGGTCGAAATCGCGCCTGGGATCGGTATCCTCGAGCGGGTACGGTTCGACGCCGGGATGCGTGATATTGCTCCCGAAAATCACCGGCAGGAGATATTCCGCCCCGGAATCGCGGTCGCGAAACACATGGTGTCCCAGCAGATAATCCTTTTCGGAGAAGAAGTTGCCGTCATAATAATATTGAAACTTACGGTTATGATCGGTGTGGTGCTCGACCGCCAGGCGGTTTTCCGGCCCGCACAGTGCGCGGCGGCAGCGGTCCAGCTCCGCGATCACGAAATCGACGATCCGGTGATTGTCGGTGGAGTCAAAAGCATTGTTCCAGCAGAGCGCCGAGGTGAAAGCGAGTTCGCAGAAAATACCGTTCCGCTGCAGCGTGGGCAGGTCCATCGCGCCCCAGTTTGAAATGACCACGCCGCCCACATTCGGATGCGAACTGCGGCGTTTCCACTCGGGGAAATTCGACGCGGTGAAGTTCCAGAAGCAAACCCGGAAATCGCGCTGGAACAACAGCTCTTCCAGTTTGCGGTCCACGCACCAGTACCAGTGAAGAATGGTGATGTCGCGCCGCACCAGGTCGATTGCGGGATGGGTAGCCGGTATGGTATTTTTGCCGGATGGCGCGCATTCGGAGCCGCCCGCCGGCTTGCCGTTGACCAACCGGGCCGGCAGCAGTTTATCGGAGGCGAGCATGCACTCCACGCCGTGTTGTTCGAGGAAGTCGGCGATCCGGTTGACGTCGTCGGCATAGATTTCCTCCGGGCGGCGTCCCCGGCAGCGTTCGCAGAGGCCGATGGAGTAGAATTCATCGTGCCCGATGTTGATGCGCCGGGGACGGAAAAGCTCGACCGTCTCCCGGATCAGATCGAACAGCAACCGGTAGCTCGCCGGATTCGAGGGACAGTAGACTTCGGGAAAAGGCACCCCTGCCCGCTCCGCCAGTTCCGGGTGGCGCGTCAGCAGATAATCGACGTGGGAGAGCGAGGGGATTTCCGGAATGATTTCGAGGAAATGTTCCCGGCAGATGGCGATCAATTTCTTCAACTGTTCCTGCGTCCAGACCAGTCCGCCGCCATTGGTGGCGTGGATGGAGTTTTTCTCATAATCGTATTTATCCTGATACGCCTGGGCCTTGCCGGGATATTCGTTCATAAAAGCGGCGAATTCGATCCACCCTTCGGCGATTTCGGGGTGAGAGAAATACTCCATGGCGCCGCCCAGCTCGATCATGACCGCGTTGAAGCGCCAGCGCGCCAGCACCCCGACCAGCAGGCGGAAATCGTTCAATCCTTCTTCGGTCGGCGCCGGCAAAAATACCTTCAGGCAGCGCAACGGCACGACCGGGCAATCGTAAATGAGCGCCGGATGCTGCGTCTCCTCCTCCCACAGCCGCAACAGAGTTTGCACCGCATAAAACAGCCCGCGCGGTGAAATCGCGTAGAGCTCGATGCCCTCTTCGCCGACACAAACGACGTAGCTCTCCGGGTCGGCCGGCATCTTCGTCCCGGTTTCGTGCTCGACCAACTGCCTTATTTCGAGCGGAATCCGGTCATGGAGGCGAATCGGACTTTGACGATCGCCGCCTTTTGCAGCTAGCTTGCCGCGCAGCAACGCTTCGGCTTGCGGCAGCGCCGCGCATTCAATCGGGCAGTCCGGCGCAGGAAACGGAATGATTTCCGGCGAAAATTTAACGAATGTGTGATCAAGCATGATTTACCCCAGATACTGTTCGAGATCGGCATTTTTGATGGCGGCGGCGAAGGATTTTTCCTGTTCCGGTGAAATCCGGTTGCACGGCGTCCGCATCGGCCCGACGTCGATACCGGCGTATTTCATAAAGAGTTTCAGCGAACTGATGCCGAAATTGCGGGCCACCAGTACCGCCCGGCGGCTGACGTCCATCAGCTCGCGCGCCTTGTCCATGTCGTTGGCATAAAAGGCGTCGATCACGCCCCGGTAAACACGCGGGAGATAGTTGAAGGTGGTCCCGATGGCCGCCTCCGCGCCCATGGCGAGCGCCCCGAGCAGCATTTCGTCGCGCCCGTACAGCAGCTGCAGCCGGGGCGAAATCGTCAGGCACTGGCGGAACTCAAAAAGGTCACTGCCGGTATATTTGACCCCGGCGAAGGACGGCACCTCGTCCAGCATGATCTTCAGGAATTCCGGCAGGTCGAAGCAGCCCCCGGTCAGACCGGCGGCGTGATAAAGAAACAGCGGTTTGCCGCCGCAGAATTTCGCCGCCTCCACGGCGAAGTCGGCAAATTCACGCGCGTTGGCGGGCTTGAAATAAAAGGGCATCATCAGGCAAAAAGCGTCGACATCATGCTTCAAACCGTGCTCCGCCAGTGCACGCAGCTCTTCGAGGGAACAGGATGCGATGTTGAGGATGATTGGCAGGCGGCCCCGGGCGCTCTCCAGATAAGCCTCGGCGCAGAGCTGCCGTTCGCGCGTCGTGAGCGAGGGAAATTCCCCCGTCGAACCGTTGACAAAAAGCCCTGCGAAATGATGACGGACCGAGTAATCGACCAGTTCCCCGATTTTCTCCGGAGCGATTGATTCATCCGGATGCATCGGATTATAAGCTGCGGCGACCAGACCAGTGATTTTTTTCATTTGAATTTTCCCATTTTCTTGAGTTTTTCTAATATTAAGAATAACAGACTGCATGCAAAATGTCAAGAGGTTAAGCTTAAATATTAAAAAAATTATTCATTTTATTGAAACAGGGTATTGCAAAACTGCATGCAGTCCGTTATAATATAAGAAACGAGAACTGACAATGCAATCGAAGGAGTCTTTATCATGATCAATGCTGTCCGCGGCAATACGGTGGAGGCCGTCTGCGGCCGAATACTCCAGGACCTCAAGGACGGGAAGCTGCGCTCCGGCGAACGGCTGGTCGCCCACGCGCTGGCCGACCGCTACCGCGTATCGCGCACTCCGGTCCGGGAGGCCCTGTTGAAATTGGAAAAGGAAGGATTTGTCACCGGCACCGCCAATGCCGGATTCGAGCCGCGCCAGTTGACACTGGAAGAGCTCTGCGAACTGTACGAACTGCGCGAACTTCTCGAAGGTTTCGCGATTGAGAAGCTGACCGAAAAAGGCTGTCCCGCCGAGCTGCTTCAGGAGCTCAAGCGCCTGTGCGAATTGCGCCGTACCCGCCACGCGGGCGGCAACGATGAAGACGGCGCCCGCTTCGACCAGCAGTTTCACCAGTTGATCTGTGACTCCTGCGGCTCGCCGCTGATCCAAAAAGTACTGCGCAGCCACCTGGAACTATCCGCAATCTTCAATGCCAATCCGAACTTTCTCTCGCTATTGAATGCTCCCCGGGACGCCGACGGGGAACATGAGTTGATCATCGCCGCCATGGAATCCGGCAAATCCAAGCTGGCCCGCAAGCGCATGGCGGCGCATATCGCCAACGCCCGCAAGTGCTTCGAAAAAGCGCTCCGCCGCCACCAGCGCCAGAACGCCAAAACCGCCGGAGGTGAATCATGATAAACACCCGGTTTGCCGCATCCGTCCTGCTCGGCACCCTCGCCTGCGCCTTGTCCGCCGCCCCGGCTGAACTGGGCAACTCGCGGGAACTTTTCGTTGACGAACAATTGATTGAATCGAAAGATAAAGTCACCTTGAAACTGCACCAGCCGACGCCGCGCGAAATCGCCTTTTCCTGCAACCAACCCCATGAAGGAAACGTCTCCTGTTACGGCGTGATTTTCAAGGACGGCGATCAATACAAATTATATTATACGGGGGCGCATTACACCCAGTTCGGCGTCATCGGCACCGCACGCAAGCAGCACCCGGAATTCACCTGCCTGGCCGAGAGCGCCGATGGCCTGAAATGGACCCGCCCGGAGATCGGACAAGTGGAGTTCGAGGGCTCCAGGACCAACAATATCCTGCCGGTCGAACCGCGCTGGACCCACTGCTTCACGCCGTTCAAGGACACCAATCCCGACTGTAAACCGGAGGAACGCTACAAAGCGGTGGCCTTCGACCACGGCACGCCGGGCAAACTCTTCGCCTTTGTCTCGCCCGACGGGATAAACTGGAAAATGCTGCAGGAGGAACCGATCATCACCGGAGGCAATTTCGACTCCCAGAACCTGGCGTTTTACGACAATACCCGGCAATGCTACGTGGCCTATTACCGCAAGTCGCCCGACCGGGTTCGTGGGATCGCCACCGCCACCAGCACGGATTTCCGCAGCTGGACGCCGGGCGAAATGATCTCCTGCGGCGGCGAAGAAAAACAGGTGGAATTCTACACCAATGCGATCATGCGTTACGAGCGCGCACCGCGTTTCCTGCTCGGTTTCCCGATGCTTTTCATGGACCGGCGGCTGCGTCCGGGCAACCTCGGCGGCGGCGTTGGCGACGGCGGCTTCATAAGCAGCCGCGACGGCAAAAACTTCCATCTTTTCCAGGAAGCCTTCCTGCGTCCGGGCCTCAACCGCGAACGCTGGTTCCACCGCAATAATTACGCCGCCTGGGGCATGATCCGGACCCCGGGCGAATTCCCCGGCGCCCCCGATGAACTTTCGCTGTACTACACCGAAGGCTACAGCGAGGGCAAAGAAGTCAATTTCCGCCGCTGCACGCTCCGCCTGGACGGTTTCGTGTCGGCTTATGCCGATGCAAAAGTCGGCACACTGCTGACCAAACCCGTCACCTTCACGCCCACCCCGGCGGCAGCGGTGAAAAAAGCGCCGGAAGCGGGCTACTTCACCCCGCTCACCATCGACCGCACCGACAAAGCCAAGCATTTCGGGCAAAAGGTGCTGCGGGTTTCCCGCCCGACTTCACTGGAAATCCCGGAGAGCGCCGACCTTGGGAACAGCGCCACCTTTGCCCTGCAAACCGACGTACTGTCGCGCGGCGGCGAACGGCGCTTCTTCTCGGCCAACAACAAGCTTCCGGCTGGCGCGCGCTTCTGCTTCCACATCTACCTCGCACCGCGCCCCGACCAATACAAATACTCGCTGGTTCGCTGCGAATACAGCCCGGTCGGCCGCGCCGAATTCGGCGGCGAGGAATTCGAAAAACTCATCGCCGCCAAGCGCGACCATCACTTCGCCGCGACTTACGATAATGGCAAAATCCGCCTCTACATGGATGGCAAACAGGTCGCTGAAAATGAGAATCCTAAAGCGCTGCCGCTCAAATTCGACCTTGGCAATCTCCGCTTCGGCAACGATTATCCGCCGAACGGCCTTTTCAACAGTCCCTTCATCGGCTACGCGGACGATATCCTGATTCTGAAGCGGGCGATGTCGCCGGACGAAATCGCCCAACTGGCTCAGAACGGTGCGGAAAAGACGCTTGATTTGAGCAAGGAATCCGGCATGCTTTATACGCTCGAAAACGACACCGCCGCCCCGTTGAAGGATCAGCTCACGGCCGACGGCGCACAGGACGCGCACTTCCCCTCCACGCTGCCGTGGGGCGAAACCATGCTGCTGCTGAATTGCTCGACCGCCGCCCGCGGCTCCATCCGGGTGGAACTCCGGGACGCGGAAACCGGCCGCGCGATTCCCGGCTACACACTCGCCGACTGCGATGTGATTTACGACGACGCCATCGAGCGGGTCGTCAGCTGGCGCGGCAAATCCGAGCTGAAACAGCTGGCCGGCAAGCCGGTGAAAATTCTGTTTGAACTGAAGGACGCCGATCTTTATGCATACCGTTTTGGACAACCCGAATAAACCATAGGAGACCTGGACGATGAAGAAGGATTTCACACTTATCGAGCTTCTGGTGGTGATAGCGATTATCGCCATACTCGCCGCCATGCTGCTCCCTGCCCTGAACAAGGCGCGCGAACGCGCCAACGCCACCAACTGCATAAGCAACCTCAAGACGCTGGGACTGAACCAGAATATGTACGCTTCGGATTACGAAGACATGCTCACGCCCAGCCGCTGCGGCACCGCCCCCTTCAACGCCGCCAATTCCCTGTGGATCTACCGCCTGAAGACTTATCTCGGCTCCGATGATAAACTAACGCTCAATTCATTGACCAATAAACTGGTCTGCCGCTCCGTCCTCGGCCAGCGCCTCCTGGTCAATGTCGCCAGCGGCTATGACAACAACCATACCGATTACGGCCCGGTCATCCTGACCTACGCGATCAATATCGCCGTGTCCGAAGCGGAATGGGACGCCGGCGTGGGGGTCAGCACCTGGCATAAATACCAGGCGCGAAAACTGATCAATATCAAGGACCCGTCCGGCACGATGATGCTCTCTGAAATGGCCAAATACAACGACTACGTCGCCAAGGGGAACCTCGGCAATCACCTGAATATGATCCACGGGCGGCTCATCAACATGGCCATGTCCGACGGACATGTCGAATCGCTCGACATCGGCAAAATCCCCGCCACCAATATCGGACTCTGGACCATACAAAACGACTAAAGCAAAATATTTATGAATTTTTTTGACTACAGCATACTGGTTATTTATCTGGTTTTCACCCTCGGACTCGGCGCCTGGATCGGCCGCCGGCAAGGCAATACCGAGGATTACTTCCTGGCCGGGCGCCGCATGAAATGGTGGCCGGTGGCGATCAGCCTCTTTGCCTCGCTTTTCAGCGCCATCAGCTATATAGCCATGCCCGGCGAAGCCTACAATCACGGCTGCAACCTGGCGCTGGGCGGGCTGACCGGAATCATCGCACTGCCGGTCATGCTCTTCATTTTCCTGAAATTCTTCTACAACATGCGCCTTTTCACCATCAACGAATATCTGGAGAAACGCTTCGACAGTTCGATCCGCATCCTGGTGGGCGCACTTTACATGATTCTGCGTTTCGCCTACCTCGGCGTGATATTCTACGCCACGGGACTGCTACTGGAAGGGGCGCTCGGCTGGCCGCCGTGGATGTCCATTCTGCTGATCGGGGTTTTCACCACCATCTATACCTACCTCGGCGGCATGGAGGCGATCATCTGGACCGACGTCGCGCAATTCGTGGTGATGATGGGCGGCGTGGTATTGATTATCGGTTTCGTGGTCTGGCAAATGCCCGGCGGGATCGCGGGCGTATGGGAGTTTGCCACGGAAAACAGCCGTACATTTGACCTGAGTATTTCCAGCGGGGTGTGGAGCTGGGACCTGGCGCAGCGGATTTCATTCTGGATGATCCTGCTGAGCGTGCCTCTCGCCATGATTACCCCGGCCACGGACCAGGGCAACCTGCAGCGCTGCATGACCTGCCGCGACTTCAGGGAAGTGGCCCGCGCGGTCAGCGCGTCCGCATTGGCCAATCTGCCGATCTGCCTGCTTTTCTACTTCGCCGGACTTTGCGTTTTCGCCTACTTCAAGTCGATTCACCCGGAACTGGACGATGCCGCCCGGGGCGGCGACACCGCCTTCGTCTATTTCGTCTCAAACGTGCTGCCGGGGGGCCTGCGCGGGCTTCTGGTCGCCGGGATTCTGGCCGCGGTCATGTCGAGCGTCGACTCGGTGATCAACAGTGTCGCGGCGGTTTTCATCAAAGATTTGTACCAGCAGAAACTGGCCCCCGGCCGCGATGAGAAACATTACATCAAAGCCAGCGGTATCGCTTCTCTGGTGATCGGCCTCGCCGCCAGTCTGGTCGGCCTCGTGGTCCTGATGATCTTCGCCAACCGCGATATTCCGCTGGTCGAAGTGACCAACATCTGCCTCGGCATCCTGGGAGCCTTCAGCACCGGAATTTTCGTGACCGCGCTGCTGACACGCCGCACGAACGCCACGGGAATCTGGATCGCGCTGGCCGTCTGTGTGCCGGTGACACTGGCAATAACCATTTTCGGCTACCTGCTCAAGCCCCGTGAGGAGCGTATCGGGTTTCTCTTCCTGATCACGCTGCCGGTTTTTCTGGAAATCGCGGTGGCCTATGCCGCCAGCTTCTTCGCCGGCCGGAACCGCGAGGAAAGCTGGCGCTACGTCATCTGGAGCCGCTGGCGCAAGAAAACCGACGGCTGATTACTTCCGCTCCGTGACCGGCATGGATTTCGGCTGTTCGCCGCGGACTATGCGGTAAGATGAATTGCTGTTCAAATCCGCAAATATTTCCACGGTGCCGTCCGGCCAGCGAACCTCCGCGCTCACCTTGCCGGATACCGCGCCCAGCCCGAAATGACAGGTCAGCTCGGTCTGGCTCCCGCATCCGGTTCCGGCCTCCACCTGGCGCATCTGCAGCGGAGCGCCCGGAGCCGTGACCTTGATCACCGCGCCGATGGCGGCGGTATTGGGGGCGCGGTCGATCAATTCAAGGCGCAGGAAATTGCCGGCCTCGCCGACGTTCCGGTAAAGCCTGCCGTAAGTGAAGAGGTCCATCCGTCCGTCGTTGTCGAAATCCGCCCAGACCGCCTGATAGGTCTGCTCGCTCCGGATGCCGCCGCAACCGGGCACTTCACTGAAGCGCCAGTTTCCCTCATTGCGAAACAACCGACTCTTGTCCCCTTTGTAAACGGTGCTGATGAAAAGATCCAGCCGCCCGTCGTTATCGAAGTCCGCCGCGCCTGACCCGGCATAGGATTCCTGCCAGACCACCGCGGCATCCGCCGAGCGGTCGATGAACCGGAATTTCTTCTCCGGCCCGCCGTTCTGCAGGAACTTCACCCGGTCCTGATGCTTCGGGCGATGGGAGAAATTGCCGACAAAGAGGTCGAACCAGCCGTCATTGTCGAAATCGCCCCAGATCGCGCTGATCGTGTGGCCGCAGGAGTGATATTTGACGCCGAGATCGGTGGAAAAAGTGATTTCCGGCTGCTCGCTTCCGGCCACCTTGTACTCACTGGCACGGTTGACGATATTCCCCTTGCCGTCGTTGATCCACAGGAAATTCGGCTGCAGCCGGTAATTCGCCACATAAATATCCATGGTTCCGTTGCCATCGAAGTCCGCGATGGTGACGCCGCCCTGGCTGCGCATGGTTTCCTCCCTGCCCGCCACCCAGGCGAGCTCCAGTTTGCCGCGATTATTGCGGTAACGGAAATCGGGAAAACTTTTTCCCGGCTCCCAGATTTCATAACTCGACACATACAGATCGACCCAGCCGTCGCCGTCAAAATCCGCCGCCGCCGCGCCATGCGACATGGTATTCGGCGTCTTGGTCATTTCACCCTTGACAAAATGAAACTTGCCGTCCCCCAGCCACAACGCACCGTCGCCATCCGGAAAAAACAGATCGATATGTCCGTCGCCATTGAAATCGGCGGCGGTGGCCGACTTCCCCTGCGGGACAATCCCGGAGTCCGCGGTCGCATCGACAAATTTCCGGCCTTCCAGATTGCGCCAGATGCGGCCGTTCACGACCAGATCGACCCAGCCGTCGCGGTCGATATCGACCCAGGTCACCCCCTTGCCGCGCCCGACGCCGGACAAGCCGACCGCCTCGGTGACATCTTCAAACCGGGCCTCTCCCCTCACCTGCATCGCTCCGGCAATCAACACCATCAAGACAATCTTCAACACTATTTTCATTGTATGCTCCATAACTTTAATCCGTTAAGATACTCCGAATTCAAAGCGATTCAAATACTCTCCTGAAATAATCGATATTCGCGTATTTCACAACCTTTAAACAACAAGCCATAAATAAACTTTTCATGTCAATTTATACTTTTTCATTAATAAACTTTTCGCGAAAATTTCCTCCCTCAATAAAAATCTACTAAAAATGTATTATTTACCCAACAATCACTACTAAATGAATATAATTTAACAAAACGATCAAGCAGAAAACTCAAATTAAAATAATCTATAAAAATAGAATAACATAGGCAATTTCCATAACATTTTGAAGCTAAGAATGTATTACTTCAGCATAAAAAAAGAGAATAAATTCTCCCAAATACCCATAACACTACTTGACAGGTATAATAGACAATGATATTATGAGATTATAATAACACAGAAAAGATTGTTCGATTTCAAGATATACTTTCTAAAATAAAATAAAAGTGATATAAGTTTACTTTTTTAGTCTCACTATAAATTTCATAAAAGCCAAATTCAGCTATTACTGATTTTGTCCAACGATCATCAATTATAAGGATAAAGGGAAATCATGGATATCAAGAAGGAACTGGAGTGCATCAGGCTGGAAGACCGCGTGCTGTTTGAAGCGGCGGCGGCGGCCGAAATTGCGGAAGCACAGGAAAATGACCCGAACGCGGACATGAATGCCGCCGATCAGGAAGCTCAGGCAGAAAAAAATGCACCGAAAAATGCGCCCGCCGTAAACCCGGCAGACAGTAACGGAACCCCGGACGACCCGGCGGCAATTCCCCAACCGGAAGATGTGGCTGATATCGACGCGCAGATTCAGTCGTTGATCGAGGGCGAAATCGGCGCTCCCGCGGACGGCATGGAAGCCATCGACAAGATGATCGCCGATACCTTCAACGACTTCGGCGCCAATGCAGTGGATGAAACCATTCAGGACGCCTTTGCGGAACCCGGAGTTGATGAGCTCCAGGTGGCCGCCGCTCATTCCGATGTCAATGTTTCCGTGGAAACGGAGCAGGAACTGGTCGTCATCAATTCTTCGGTTCAGGACAGGGACCAGATTATCGATGCGCTCGGCGCGAACCAGGAAGTGCTGGTGCTGGAACCCGGCAAGGATGCCATGCAGCAGATCAACGATTATCTGGATGTGTCCGGCAAGGAATACAGCGCGATTCATATTGTCAGCCACGGCAACACGGGTTATATCACGCTGGCCGGGGCACGCTTTGACTCCTCGAATTTCGCTGCGGCCGACTGGACGGCCATCGGTGAACACCTGACCGACGGTGGCGATATCCTGTTTTACGGTTGCAATCTGGCGGAAAACCAGGCAGGTCAGGATTTCATCGCCATGGTGGCGGACGCCTCCGGCGCGGATGTGGCCGCCAGCACCGATGCGACCGGCATTTCCGGTAATTGGACGCTCGAATATCAGGTCGGGGTACTCGAAACAACGGCAATTTCAGTCAGCGGTTATGACCGGGACCTCGATTCTGTCGATGTGGACAATTTTGACAAGCTGAAATTCAATGTCGAATCCACCTCTTATGAGGAGATCATAATTACCCAGGACATTACCTTCTCAGGAACGATTACGGTAAACCGGAGCCTCAGTATTTTCTCCGAGGCAGGAGAACGGTATACCCTGTATGCCGGAACTACCACGATGTTCAGTATCACCAGCGGCGACGTCAGCTTCGACAACCTCATCTTTGACGGCAAAGGCACGTCGCAAATCATGCAGATTAACAGCAATGCAACGGTTGAGCTTACCGGTATTACCATGGAAAATGGCAATGCGATCTGGGGCGGCGCCATCTATAGTAACGGCGGTAAACTGACCATTACCGACAGTACTTTCTCCAATAACAGGGCTTCGGGCAGCGGTGGCGCCATCTATAGCAATGGCGGTACATTGAGCATTGAGGCTACTACGATTTCCGGCAACACAACGAACGCCTATGGTGGTGGTATCTACAGTAATGGCAGTACATTGAGCATTGAGGGCACTACGATTTCCAACAACAGCGCGGGCAATGACGGCGGCGGAATCTACAGCAACGGCGGAACCTTGACGATTGACGGCGGCTCCATCTCCAACAATACTGCGGAAGACAGCGGCGGCGGGATTTATGCCACGGCGACCTTGACCATTGGCGGCGGCGCGATGTTCGATGGCAACAAAGTCACCAAAGGCACAGGCAACGATGGCGGCGGCGGGGCCATCTGGATGGGAAGCAACGGCACTCTTACAGTCACCTACGCCACTTTCATCAACAACACATCTACCGATGGAAGCGGCAAAGGCGGCGCAATTTATAACGCCGGCGCGGCAACGATATATAACTCGACTTTTTACAATAATTCCGCGGAACAGGGCGGCGCGATTTTCAATGAAGGCACGATGACGCTGGCGGATGCGACTTTGACGGCGAACCATGCCAAACAGGGCGGCGGACTCTACCTGAACAGCAACAGTACCTACGTTCTCAATACGCTGATGCTGGGAAATTACCTGAAAGGCGACGTTGAAGAACAGAATGATATCAAAATCGCCGGCGGTTCGAATCTGCTTCGCATTGCCTACAGTCTTTATGGAGTGATCGACGGTAATTTCAGAGGAACCGGGAATACGCAAATTACGGGTGACATCGATCATTCGCTCGCGGAGATCTTCGGGGCGAAATGGCAAGGCACGGAGCTGGTGTTGCTCGACGGATCGCCGATCATGCGGCCGGATGGCACAATAGCAATTACCAGTACCGGCCAGGCGGCGTACAGCGGCACCTTGGTCGGCTATGATGCCAGCGATCGGTTTTATTTCCGCCACGGTAACAACTGGGCCTACCTGAACGCTACCGGACAAGTCGTGACAGCAAGTCCATTCGACCAGGATGCTACAAACTTCGGGCTGAACGGTACCGTGATCCGGCTCGGACAAAACCTTCCGGCGTCGCGTGTCGATACTCATATCGCGTACAATGCCGGCGCTTATGTGATCGGCAAAGGATCGGCTCCGGAACTGCCGAGCGTGGTGGTGACCACCAACAGCGATATCATCAATCCTTTTGACTACGAAATCAGCCTGCGTGAAGCGGTTGAAGTATACGCCGGGCTGGTGGTTCCCAATGGCTTCTATTTCGATACCATTTCACGCAAAGTGGTAGTGATTACGGCAAGCAATCCGCATACCGTGGGGACCGATATCACCTTCAATTTGATTCACGCGAGCTCCTCTATCATCACACTGGATCAGCGGAAAGGCACAATCGATATCGACAAGAATCTGACCATCAACGGCCATGATATTAAAAGCGGGGAAAATGTCACGGTCCAGATGGAGGGAACCTCTCATCGCCTCTTCGCCGCAGACAATACGGCAAAGGATTGGACGCTGGCATTCAGCAACATCAATTTGAAGGACGGCAATGCCGGAACCGGTGACGGCGGCGCGCTTTACGTCAGCGGTCAAAAGGTCGATCTTACACTGGACAATGTGACGGTGTTTGATTCGCGCGGCGCTAACGGCGGCGGCGTGGCGGTGAACGCGACGGTTGCCGGCGGCACGCTGACAGTGACGCATTCGGAGTTCCGCGGCAACGAAGCGACAACCGCCGGCGGCGCGCTTTATGCGACCGGCGTGACGGTGAAAATGGATAATTCATTGTTTGTGCAGAACGAAGCGGCCGCAACCGGTGGTGCCATTCATCTGACAAGCGCGGTGACCGGGACATTGACCAATCTGACGATTGCGGCCAACACGGCGGCGCAACGTGGCGGCGGCGGCATCTGGGGCGGCGCCGGTATCACCGTGCAGAACTCGATTCTGTGGGGAAATACCGGCCGTCAATTCAGGGGACTCGACCGCGGTCAGTTCTACAACAGCGCGATCCAGGGCTGGCGGGGCGGCACGGCCAACGGCAACATCAGACTGCAAAATGATAACCATGGAGCCAATGGCATCGACGCCAATGACAATGCGACGGGGGTATATTACGTCTGCTTCACCGCTGATTACCAGCTGGGCAAAGGTTCGTATGTGATCAACCGCGGCAACAATACTTATGCGACCTCGGCGACGGACCTCGGCGGCAATACCCGTATCCTCAGGGAAACGGTCGACATGGGTGCTTACGAGTCGGCCGACAGGGGTAACGTGGTGCTGAGTGTTGACAATACCAGGATCACCTACGGCGAGACCGAAACCTTAGAAGCGAAACAGGACGGCCATGGCAAGGATGATTTCCGCTACATCTCCTCGGATTTGGACTATTTGAAAATCGAAAACGATCAGGCCACCGCATGGAAGGCCGGAAAAGACGTTAACGTCCTGGTCGAATACCTTGGCGACAACAACTGGCGCGAGCATTCAACCACCATGGTGGTCACTACCGAACAGCGCGAAATTACCCTGACGGCGCTCGGTGGCGACTATACCTACGACGGCACCAGTCATAAATTCACCTGGGACGGCAAACCAGGCGGAGACAAGTTTGCGTTCGACGACGACCTGACCAGCTACGAAGCCAACTCCTACCGCGACGCCGGCAAGTATGAGAAAGAGGTTCTCTCTGCCATAGTCATTTCAAGCGCCAAGCGCGGCCCGGTAAACGAAAACTATAAGATCACTTATGGTGAAGGTATCATGAATATTGCCCAGGCCACGCTGACGATCACCAGCGACAGCGACAAATTCACCTACGACGGTACATACCATGATTTCGCGTACACGAAATCGGGTCTGGTGAAAGGCGATTATATTTACGCGATTGTCAATGGCGAAAACAGCTATCGCAACGCAGGAAGTTACACCAACACGCAGTCGGATGCCGTGATTTACAACACCGACGGCAAAGACATGAGTACCAACTACGCCATCACGTACAAAGCCGGTACCGTGACCATAGATAAGGCCACGCTGACAATCACCAGCGACAGCGGCAACTTCACCTACGACGGCACATACCATGATTTCTCGTACACCAAAACGGATTTAGTGAAAGGCGATTATATCTTCTCGATCGTCAACGGCGAAAACAGCTACCGGGACGCCGGAAGCTACACCGACACCCAGTCGGATGCCATGATCTACAATGCCAACCGCGAAGACATGAGCGATAACTACAGCATCACGTACAAAAGCGGTACCGTGACCATAGACAAGGCCACCTTGACGATCACCAGCGACAGCGGCAACTTCACCTACGACGGCACATACCATGATTTCTCGTATACGAAAACGGATTTGGTAAAAGGCGATTATATCTTCTCGATTGTCAATGGTCAAAACAGCTATCGTAACGCAGGAAGCTACACCGACACGCAGTCGGATGCCGTGATCTACAACGCCAACGATGAAGACATGAGTGCCAACTACGACATCACATACAAAGCCGGTACCGTGACCATAGACAAGGCCACCCTGACGATCACGGTCGACGCGGGGCAAAGCAAAGTTTATGGCGCAGATGATCCCACATTTAAGTACAGTGCCAGCGGCCTGGTCACCGGCGACAGCCTGACTGGCGAACTGAGCCGTATGGCCGGCGAAGACATTGGCCTGTATGCAATTCTGAACACGCTGGTATTGGCGGACGGCAATGGCGGCGATAATTACAATGTCGATTATAAGGGCCAGAACTTCGAAATCACACAAGCCACGCTGACCATCACCAGTGACAGCGGCAACTTCACCTACGACGGTACATATCATGATTTTTCGTACACGAAATCGGACCTGGCGAAAGGCGATTACATCTACTCGATCGTCAATGGCGAAAACAGCTATCGCAACGCCGGCAGTTATACCGACACACAATCGGACGCCATAATCTATAACGCCAGCGGCAAAAACGTGAGCGCTAACTACAGTATCACGTACAAAAGCGGTACTGTGACCATAGACAAAGCCACCCTAACAATCACCAGTGACAGCGGCAACTTCACCTACGACGGTACATATCATGATTTCATGTACGATGAAAAAGGTCTGGCGATTGGCGATTACATCTTCTCGATTGTCAATGGTGAAAACAGCTATCGTAACGCAGGAAGCTACACCGACACCCAGTCGGACGCCGTGATCTACAATGCCAACCGCGAAGATATGAGCACCAACTACAGCATTACTTACAAAAGCGGTACCGTGACCGTGGACAAGGCCACGCTGACAATCACCAGCGACAGCGGCAACTTCACCTACGACGGTACATACCACGATTTTTCGTACACGAAATCGGGACTGGCGAAAGGCGATTACATCGATTCGATCGTCAATGGTCAAAACAGCTACCGCAACGCCGGAAGTTACACCGACACGCAGTCGGATGCCGTAATCTACAATGCCGGTGGCGAAGATATGAGCGCAAACTACAGCATCACATACAAAGCCGGTACCGTGACCATAGACAAGGCCACACTGACGATCACGGTCGACGCAGGGCAAGGCAAAGTTTACGGCACAGATGATCCGACATTCAAATACAGTGTCAACGGCCTGGCCGACGGCGACAGCATGAGCGGCGCTCTGAGCCGCGAGGCAGGCAAGGATGTCGGTTCCTATGCGATCAATCAGAATACGTTGGATGTGGTGACCGACGGCGACAACTATGATGTCATATATAACAGCAATAATTTCACGATTACCAAAGCCACGCTGATCGTGAACCGCAACGGTCAGGACAAAGTTTATGACGGCACCACCGATGCCGACTATACGTGGTCGTTCGATGGCTTAATCGATGGCGACGATGTGACCTACTCCGAAGGCGATGCCGCGTTCACAGACAAGAATGCCGGTCAGAACAAAGCAATCACGATCAACGGCGACTCTCTGGACGGCGAAGACCTTAAGAATTACGATTACTCCTTCAAAGATGTCGGCGCGGATATCACCAAAGCCACGCTGGTCGTGAACCGCGACGGTCAGGACAAAGTTTATGACGGCACCACCGACGCCAACTATACGTGGTCGCTCGATGATTTGATCGAGGGCGATGACGTGAGCTATAACAAGGGTAGCGCCGCCTTTGACGATAAAAACGCCGGTCAGGACAAAGCAATCACAATCAGCGGCGATTCGTTGAGCGGCAAGGATCTCGCAAACTATGAAGTCATTTATGGCGACAGTACCGGCGCGGATATCACCAAAGCCGATCTCCTGATCGTCATCGATGATCAGGGCAAACTCGTCGGCGAAGCAGACCCGGAATTTACTGGTAGTACCAGTGGACTGATGAATGGCGATTCAGTGTCCGGTTACGGGCGCGCCGCCAGAGGCGAAGCTCCGGGAAAATACGCCATCGATCTGTATCAGGTGGAGGATAGCAACGGCGGCAAAAATTACAACATCACCGTTATCGAAGGAACCCTGACGATTGCGGCTGTGGAGCCCGGTGCAGTCTCGTCCAATGTTTTCATGGACGCCTCATCCAGGCGCTATACGGTCAACGGCATGAACCAGGCCAGCCTGATCGATACGATGTCAACGATCCAGGCGAACCGCGACATGGACGCTGAGGTCGACGCCGAAAACGCAGGAAACATCCACAGCGTTTCCCACCAGACCGTGGCCAAGGCTGACGGCAAGGCCAAAACCAACATCAGGGAAGCCAGTCATAAAAGAAACATCGAAGCGCACGATCTGCATATCGCCGACCAGAAGACCAATTTGCTTCAGGTCAACACCGGGCAGTTTACCGACAGTGCTGAAAAAAACAGTATCGTGGAGTCGCAACACCAAACCGAGACCAGGTCGGCGGGCGGCATTCAAGTGGCGGTACCGGGAGCCAAACCGACAAACGTTTCCCGGGTCGTAACTCCGACCGCCACCGGCGGCTACAGCCTCGACTTCACCGGCGACGCCTCGACCCATCCGCTGAATGCCACGCCATCGCCGATCAACATCAACAGCAGTCCGTATGATGTGGTAACTTTCAGCGGCGGCTTCGCCAATGTCACCTGGGTGGAAAAAGCAGAGAACCTCAAGGATAAACTCGACATCATTCTCGAAGACATGATCGCTGTATAAAGCAATAACTCCGGCAGCGTTTTGGTGGGGGGCGCTGCCGGAGTTTTTTTATCGAACACTCAATAATATCAGTGAATTGGGTGGCACTTCCAGACGATGATCCGCCCGCGCCGGTATCTCCGATTCTTCCGGATAATGTAATTTGACTGCTCGCGGCTGTGTGAATTGCAGCGTGGCCGAAAGCGGCTGTTGCGAGCAATTACCGGCAGCAATCAGCAGCGCGCCGTCGGCACGCCGCCAGACTCCGATCTGCAGTTCCGGCACAGCTCCCTCTGTGCGAAATTCGCCGCAGGAACGCCAGGACGGAATAAATTCACAATTCCGGGTGCCGAACGCCGCCATGGTATTCACGATTTTCAGCGTAATATCCTGGTCGAGGTAACGCGCATACAACGGTACGCCCTGCGGCAGCTGATAAGCCAGAATCGATTCGGTCTGTTCCTTGATTGAGTGCTTCGGACTGCAAATCGCCAGCAGGTAAACCGGCACGCCCCACGGCTGAGAGAGATAACGCGGGCGGAAATTATCCACCGTCAGCAGTTCACGGTAGGTTTTCCCCTGCCGCAATTGAGCCTTCATCGATTCACCGCTGAAAAAATCGGTGCCGAACGACTGAACCGGCGGGCCGAACGAAGTGGAATTGTGCAGCCAGAAATAATAAGCCGGATAGGGTTTGCCCTCGACAGTGGTTTTAACCTTCAAGTTCTTAAAACCGGCGGTTTCTTCCTCCAGCATGACCGCAATCCGTTTCAGGAATTCACGGGCCGCCAATACGGCATAGGTGGGGCGTATCCGCCCTTTTCCGTCGGCCCAGCCGCAACCGTGAGCGGTGTTGGAACACTCCACCGGCCAGGCGCCATCGAAATAAAGACCATTGGCACCGGTCTCCCGGATCACCCGCCGCATCTGCCAGACCGTCCAGTCCTGGAACGAACTGTTCAGACATGCCCGTGCCTGAATATCGTCCTTGATTTTCCAGTGCCGCAGCGGCTCCTGAATCCATTCGGCGCGGTAGCGGACATGCTCCGGGCGGATATCCTCGGTAAAGGAGATGGGCGCGAAATACGGAATCGCCGGTATGCCCTTGCTTTGAGCGTTTTCCACGGCGTCTTTCAACAGCGGGTAATCGACACCGGCCGGGTCACAGAAATATTTCATGTACCGGCAATTATTCTGATACCAGATCGTCGTGAAATCGTTATTCCTGCCAAGCAGATTGTAAATGGATTTCGGATTCTTATCCCAATTATTGGTGGTCAACGAATGATAATCGGCCGGAAGCGCTTTCACCGGCGTGACCTGAAGCCCGAACTGAACATCATAGTTCTTGAGATTGATCTTTCCTCCGGCCAGATGGATTCGCCAGACCGTCATCTCCGCATCGGCATTCAGCTCGAACGCCGGCATGGTACGGCCAGTGTGCCAGCCGCGCATCGACTCGGAAATGAACCCGAGCCCTCCGTCCGGTGAACCCACCCAGAAATAAACCTGCCACGGAAACACCGAGCGCCCGTCGCGGATGGCCCCATCCAGATTGCGGGCCGGAGTGGCAGTCATGTATTGCGCGGCGGAGCGGCGAAGCGGAAATTCCAGGTACATCGCATCGGCCTGGCCATTTCCAGATGATTTGATTTTCAGATTGTACCAGCAAAGGCCGTCGTATTCAACCCAGCCATTCACCACGGCACTGAATTCTCCGGCCTTGCCGGCTGCCTCGAATTCCATCCGCTGCCCGGCCGCGGCAGTAATCTTGAAATCACCCAGTGGTACTACCAGTGATTTATCCCCTGCCCTGATATTCAAGGTAGCCGGACGCGCCAGTGCCTGTTCGCCGCCGCTCCGGTAGTCGAACAGGATCGACTCCGAGTTCCAGGTGTACTCCCGGTTCCACATTTTGACGCCGTTTTTCAACTGCTGCAGCGGCTCGAAGGGAATCAGCACGCGCCCGGAACTACCGATCCGGTTATTCAACCACTCCGGGTTGTTTTCAATTTCGAACTCACCCCGGCAGGACTTCTCCGGCGAACCGCCGGTACGGCATTCAACGATATATCTGCCGTCCGGCCGTCCACTGTAATTCCACTCATGCTCCAGCGAAGTGCCATCCAGGACCGGAGACGCAGTATACACTTCCGTTCCATCAGCAGTTTTTACTGCGAGAGCCAAAGGCGTTTTCTGTTTGAATTGAGGATACTCAACCGTAAAGCGTATTTTTTTCAGACTCGGATAATTGTCCGCCTGCAATTTCAGCCCACTCTCCACCTCCACCGGGGCAACCAGCCGGAAAAGATCTCCGGACGTATCCCGAATCCGCAAATCCAGCTGCCGGATGCGTGAATTTTGAAATGTTTTATTGAAGGTACCGTCTCCGGTCACCGGCAAAACGCTTTTCAGGTTTTCCATATATCCCGCCACTTCATCATATCCGGTCACTACCTTCAATTGAGTTCCCGGCTCAATACCCAGCGCGTCAAACTCGGGGCGGACGCCATTGAAGATCCGTCCGGCAAAATCGATGCTGCCGTGGCGAAGGTCGCCGAGCCGGTAGACTGCCACCGCCGGTTCCTTCTCCGAGACGACTTTCATGACGGCGAAATTGGCTTTGTCCAATACCGAATTCGCAATCGGGGCAAACGTCAGGCTTCGAATGCCGCAAAGGAAAAGATTGAAACGAAACTCCTGTCCGGCCACAAAATTCAGCTGCAAATCCCGTAGCGGTAGCGCACCTTCCACGAAACAGAAATTCTCCGGCAATACCAGCCATTTCCGCAATTCTTCTCCGGCAGCGGCTTTGCCGACGGCAATCCGCCAGTTGCCGTTCCAGGCGGCGTCTCCATCCAGAGAGTCAGCGAGACTGCCGGCGGAATTCATCGCCACACGGCGCAGCTTCTGATCGTTTTCTCCGTAGAAAAACCATTCCATTACCAGATTGTCGCGAAAAATCTGCGAATCGTCGCGCTTCCGCTCCGGACTTTCCCACAACTCCCCGGGCTTCAGCGGCACAATCAGCAGGAAATAAAAGTTCTCCCGGTCATACCCGGTCAAGACCGTCAGGTCCTCCGATGCCGGCTGCAATCCCGGAAAAGCCTGGAAACCGGCAAACGCGGAACAGTCGCGCCATTCCCCGGGTCCGATCCGCCCGTCAATGGCCGGCGGGGCGGTGATTTCGCGCACGGAAACCTGCGTCCGGAGCGTTTGTCCCGCCAAACCGGCCAGCCGGTCGCGCAATGGCTGGTTGACACTGTCCTGAGCCCGGGCTGCCAGACTTGAAACGGTCAATATCAAAATCATAAGAAAATGTTTCATCAACGACTCCTCTTTATGCGTCAATTGGTAAAATCTTTGGAATTATCGGAATACCACGGCGCCTTATTGGTTTTGACAACCGTGTCGACCAGAATCTCCGACCGCCCCGCAGTACCCGCATGACCATCGGCATAGAGAATATTGGCACGATCGCCATGCCGGAAAAATTTAAAATTGGCATCGCAATAAGTGATATAATATCCTTCCGGGTAAGACGCGGAGCCATTATCCACCAGCAGCAATGTTTCCGAGAGTGGACTCCGCAGGCGCTTGCTGTAACCGGTGGAGGCGGTGCCGGACGGACTATTGCCATTGGACGCGCCATAGCGGCTGAAACCGTATGAAACATAAGTATGCTTGACCGTCAAAGCAGTCTGCCGCGTCGCCGGGCAGATGAAAGGCGTTTTGACCGAGACATACTCTCCGGTCGCCCTCGCAGGTATGTAAAGAGCCACAAATTCGACCCATTTCTGATACGTGGCGCCGTCGCCGGTCGGAATCCCCAGCGGCACGAGATAACCGTCGTAATCATTGCTGTACATGGCGGTACCGTGCCCTAACTGTTTCAAATTGCTGATGCAGGAGATCGCTTTGCTTCTTTCGCGCGCTTTATTCAAAGCCGGGAGCAGCATGGCCGCCAGGATAGCGATGATCGCGATCACGACCAGGAGTTCAATCAAAGTAAAAATTCGTTTGTCCATAACTTAACCTCCGGGGGTAAGACGTGTTCTTCGATATTCGGCGGCAAAGGCATATCCGTCATATCCTTCGCCGGACAATAATTCATCCAGGCGCACTGTCCGCCCCTGATTCAACCATGATTCCCGGGCGGCGATAGCGGCCAGCTCCGGCTCCAGCAGAAACTCCGGCGGCACCGGCGGCACATCGGTCCGGCCGGTCAGATAAGGCAGTTGGGCCCGCAGCAGATTCCGGTATATCGCGGAATTGTCGACTACCGCCTGGTAAAGCCGGGAGGCACTCACCGCGGTAATATTGAACGGCAATCCGCCGGCCTTGCCCACCGTCAGGATCGCGCTGCGTCCGTCGTGCCATTTCAGCAGGATCTGTTTCTGACGCGAAAAATCGAGATACCGGGCGGAAACCACCCCGTACCCCATCGCCTGACAAAGCAGCGAATAACCGTGAATGCCGTAATTGAAATCGTCCGTCCCCACCGCGCTGTACGCCGTGTGGAGTTCCCGGCAGTCCACGCCCCACGCCGCCACCTCTCCGGCGAAACGTAACGCCGAGCCGCCGGAAATCCGCCGCCCCGCCTGCTGCCATGCCCGTATCCGGGCGGCGTCACGGAGATTGCCCACCACCGGTTTATCGATAAAAACCGATTTACCGGCCTCGACAAACGGCTCCGCCTGTTCGATGTGCCGGTCCCAGTTGGTGGTGTGGACGATTACGCCATCCACCAATGGCAGCATGTCTTCCAGATGCTCCGCCACATGAGGGATCTTCATGGTGCTGCAGAATCCGGCGGCAAACCCCGCCGGCCGGGTTTCGCCGGAATCCCAGGCTGCAACGACTTCCACATCCGCCTCCCCGGCTTCTTTCATGGTGCGAATCACCGGCACCCAGTTTCCCGGGTGCGAAGTACAAAGTCCAACCAAACCTAATCTGAAACTCATCGATTTTTCCTGTTTTTAATAATTATACAATTTTTTTTCAATAATTCCAATATAATAAAAGTTGAAAATTTAGTAATAATCGCATATATTGTTTTGAAATAAGAGCAATGACCGTATGAATGACAAGATATCAAAAAAACTCAGTGATTTTTTCCGGCGCAATCTGGAACTGAAGATCTATGGGTTCAGCAATATTCCGGCCGGTCAGTATCCCCGCCAGTTTTCCCACGCACATAATTTCTGGCAAATGAATCTGGGGTGTTCCGGGAGCGCTGCCATCAAAACCCGTCAATGGCGCCAGGTGCTTCAACGGGGCGATATTGCCATCATCCCGCCAAACTGCGAGCACTCACTCCAGTACGGCCCCCTCGCCTACCGCGGGTTTTCGTTTAAATTCGAATTGCCGGGCGTCCCGGATGATGGTACGTTTGAGATTGAAATCGTTCGCGGCAACCGTGAGACAACTCAGGTCATCACCGCGGTAAGCAGCCTGTTCAAGGCATTTTTTCCGAAAGAATTGCGCAGCTACAACCGTCAGTTCACCATCTCCCCCGACACCGTGTATCCGCAGATGATCGAAGACCTGCTGTTCGACATTCTCCGTTATTATTACTTCGTCAAGCCGGCGGTCCGGCACGAAAGCGAACTGCTTTTCAGGGTTCGCGAGGAAATCACCAGGCATGGCGGCGCTCCGGTTCCGGTCTCCGTCCTCGCCGCCAAGCTCGGATATTCGCAGGGACACCTGCGGGTGCTGCTGAAAAACCTGACCGGCAAATCCACCAAAACGATCATCGACGAGGAGCGTACCCAGATCGCCAAGCATTATCTCCGGTATTCGAGCCTGAACGTGGAGCAGCTTGCCCAGCAGATGCACTTCAGCGACATTATTTATTTCAGCAAATTTTTCAGTAAATTCGCCGGCATGCCGCCTTCGCATTACCGCCGCCGCTACCGGAGCGGCTCCCTGAAGAGTTAATTCAAGGCGATGATCAGTTGCGCGATTTGTTCGCGCCAATTGTCGAGGCGGTCCAGGGACCAGTTTTTCTGGGGTTGGTTATCGCGGCGGTATTCGGTTCCGGTCTGGACCAGAAGGCGGTTGGCCAGGGAATCCAGTTCCACGGCCCGGTCGATTTCCCGCAGCAAGGCATCGCCCTTGTTGAGCAATTCCCTGATTTTCGGATCATCGGAATTGCGGAGGTTGTCCAGGCGGCGCTTCAGGGTCGCAATATAACGCATGTCGTCGATCCCCTCGCGCTTCGCCTCCCAACCCAATGTCGGGGTGACATCGTCTTCCGCCAACCACGCATAGCCATAATAAATCAGCAAACGCGATTCATTCTTCCGCTTCGCGTCGTGGTATACCCACTGCCCGATGCCGTCGGTCTGGCTGGCATAAAGGTAAACCCCGTACATATAACGGTCAACCAGAGGATTTTTGCCGTTCTGAAAACAGTCGTACAGGAACCATTGCTTATCGGGATGGGATTTCATATAAGCAACCATTTCACGACTCATATTCATGCCGGTGAAAATAATGGAATCATAAACCTTCAGCAGGCCGCCATCAAGCCCCGGCTTGTCGAGTGCGCTGACGGTTTTTACCTCCGGCACTTCCGATTTCAGTTTTGTAATCACCCTTATGGCGTCATCGATCCGGCTTCCCATCGGTTCGTCCAGGCAATAAAAACGCAGTGGCGGGTTCCGGCCCTTGTCCAGATCAAGCAGCCTGCGCGCCATGTCCGGTGGAGGCACGAAGTCATCCAGCCAGTCGGTCCGGTTCATGTACAGGTAAATCAGCGGAATGTCCGGGCGAAGCATATTGGCTTCACGCATCAAGTTAAGTACATTCGGCAGGTTTGTGCGGAGGTTGCCGTTTTCGAGCCTGGCATTGTCATAGAGCGTGACCGTGTTCATGCCGTGCTTTGCCATATCATCGATGATCCGTTTCTCGAAGTTGCCGGTATGGTAAATGAAATAGGCCTTGCCGGGATCGTCAAGCTTGAAAGGATAAACCTGAAGCGATAGATCAACCGTGGCCGCACCCTCCGTGGTTTTTATGCCCAATTTGCCCCGGTATTCACCGGACGGAGTACCTTCCCGGACCTGAACCGTAACAAAATAGCGCAGCGAACGGTCGTTTTGCAAATCCATGGCCTTGTTGCGTTCCAGCAGAAACGGCAGCTCAATATAACTCAGCTGATCCAGCTTGAACTGATAAGGAGCAGCGACCCGTATTTCGACCTGCTCCGCCGGAATCCGGCTATTGCCGTTCGTAAGCGGTTCGCTCACGCTTACTTCAAGATTTTTCAACTCCTTCAGCGCGTATACACTGAGTACGGCGGCCTCATATTCTCCACGGGCCGCTTTCAGGGTCAGCGACCGGGCGTCGGCCGGGCGGGGACGCCGGGTCGTATAACATTGCTCATCCCGATGCCCCTGAAACGTGATGAACCCCTGTTGCTGCTCCTGAGCGGTTGGTTCAAGCGGGGTCCGGTCGGGCGGCGTCACATCGCCGAACTCTGCCGGATCGGTAACTTCAGCGACATTCAGCCGCCCGAGCCAGACGGTTCCGAGGCTTTTGTGCGTATAAATCTGCAGCGTAAATTCTTCGCGGTCGCCGGCATCAAACAGGAACGAATTGCGACACCAGTCACGAACCATCGTCAGGGGCTCGGTGGCGCCATATTCTTTATTATCCGCCACGACACGGACGACAAAGCCGCTGAAGCCAGGCCCGAACAAATACGGGTTATCGAACCTGGCGTCCACCGTCAACCGGTAGCGCTTGTTCGGCACGACCTTGAAGCGTTGAGTCATGGTAGTCGATACCCGCTCCGTCTGGCGGATTCTCAGCGTCGGCCGGGATTGAAACCGGACGGCGGAATCGGTCTGCACAATTTGTTCCGCGTCGGCTTTTATGCTCCAATATTTCCGGTCCAGGGGAATATCCAAGGCGGAAATCGAAGTCGCCAGAAACATCAGCAACAATGCGTATCTCATCTGTAATTCTCCAAATTAAAGCAGTTCCTGCTGGCCGGGACAAAAGTTGTTCCAGGTATACCAATCGCTTTTCAAACCGCTGCCTTCATAAATATTATAGGGCGACGGCGCGGTGATCCGCATCGACTCGACATGGAAATCGCCAAACGTAAGATTGACCGAATAGCCGCCGCCATGATGTGGATACAAAATGCCGCTGCTGCCGTTATCCACATACCTGCCCCCAAAAAAAGCCAATCCTTTGCCCCAGCTTGCCGGCACGCTCTGGCTGACATCGCCCAGATAGACGAGCTTCGAAACATTTTTGATATTGGTAAATTTCAAATAGCGGTACTGGTAGAGAATTGTCCCGGCATCGGGATGCGTGGCCCCGAGGTTGATGCCGATGCTGACCTGCCCGCCTTCCCAGTTGCCGGTATTCAGGACAGCCTGCGTGGCGGACGGGCAATAAAATGTTTTCTGAGGCACCTTGTACTCTTTGGAGATAATCCCGATCCAATATCGCGAACCATAATTTGTCGTATAATCCGCGCTGAAAATCGCCTTCGGCGGCATTTCATCATTGTCGCTATGGTACATGTTCATGGCAAGCCCGATTTGCTTTTGCGCGCCGACACAATTAATCGACTTGCCCTTTTCACGGGCCGAATTCAGCGCCGGCAGCAGCATCGCCGCCAGAATCGCAATGATCGCAATCACAACCAGGAGTTCTATCAATGTGAATTTTTTCATAATCAATACTGTACTGTGGCTGTCACGTTTTTCCATGATTTTTCTCCTGTTTTTTTAGTATTTTTGTTTAAGTCCGCTATTTCGAGCCGACCGATATCCCGCAGCCAGTCACGGGTCCACTTCACCGTTTCGAGCCCGACATCGGCGCAACAGTTCGAACAAATGACCAGGCCGTCAGACTTACCTTCGAGCAGCCATTTTTCATACAATGCCGCCTGTTTTTTCATGAGGTCCAGCGGCATCGGGCGGTTGTTGCCATAATCGTACATGTAGCAACCGTTCAGATGGCGCTTGCCGGGGGTGCGCTCGATCAGGCTCTCGAAGTTCTCCGGGGCCCTGACCAGGTCCTCCGATTTCCAGGTCCAGAAAGTCAGCACGTCGCACAAATCCAGATAAGGCTGGATCGGCAGCTCCAGATTGGTCGCGTAAACCACCATCCAGAGGTCGAGCGGACGCCGGGCGCCGATCTTCAGCTGCGTGCGGATTTTCGCCAGGGCCTCCGGCGGAAAGGCGGCGCGGCGCTCCTGGCTGACGAAAAAGTCGTCCAGCACGCCGCCGGTAATGTTATCGAACATATTCGCCTGACGCAGGACCTCGTCGATATCCCCCTTGCCGTCATTGTGCTCCACCGTACCGCAAGCACCGACGATCGACCACACCACTTCCTTCAGCGGCTCCATGGCGATCGACTCCTGGTCGAACGGCGGGCGCGGATGGCTGCACATAACCACCCGGCAGCAGCGGTCAATGCCGAAGTACATGCACCCCTCCGCCGCCGTCATCCGGGATTCCGTCTGCAAATGGCTGTGGTGGGTATTCGGGCTCTGCCCCCACAACCAGAATTTATCGCGTAATTTTGTCATTTCTGATTCCTTGATTTATTTGGCCATGTCTATATATTAATGTCAACCGCCCGATTTTGAAATGTTGAAAGTTTGAAAAAATATGCAAAAAATCACCAAAACATCATCTATCGGCTTTAATTTGCCGACGCCAAATGTAAAAATTTTGCAATATAATTATTATCGCGATATCCGGATATGGAACCACCATGACTGCAATTATCCCTACTGGCTGCTGTATTGGGTGGAGGGGACGGGCGGCTCGCTGATTTTCGCCGATCAGGAGGTGGAGCTGACGCCCGAAATCATCGTGATGATTCCGCCGCATACCACTTTTTCCACCTCGTGCCGCAGGCCGTTCACACAGTTTTACCTGCATTTTCTGGCCGATGCACCCTTTGACCGGGTGGAACGGCAACGGTTGATTTTTCCGGCGGAACTCGGGCATGATTTTTTGCCGGCTCTGCGCAACTGGTATGAAAATAAAAACCTGCTGGCGCTGCGATTGTACTCCATCATTTACGAAATGCTGCTGAGCATCAAGCCGGAAAGCTTCCTGGCCGACCGTGAACACGTGCTCGATTCACGGATCAAGCTGGCGATCGAGCTGATGAATGAGTCGCTTGGCGGAAATTGCAGCAATGAGGTTTTGTGTCACCGGACCGGGATGTCAGTGAATAATTTCATCCGGCTCTTTAAGCAGGAAATGGATATGTCCCCGCAGCAATACCGGTTGAACAGGCGCCTGGAGCACGGTCTGGGACTGCTGCTGTATTCATCGCAGAATATCGATGAAATCGCGGCTGCCACGGGATTTTCCGACCGTTACCATTTCTCGCACGCCTTCCGGAAGAATTACGGGAGTCCGCCGGCGGCATTCCGTCGCCAGGCCCGGCGCGACTCCATTTATCATTGAAATCAGGCGAACGCGCGGTCGATGGCGGAGACGATGGATTCCACCATGTCGAGGATATCCTCGTTTGCCTGCGGGAAATAAATTTCCGGGCTGACGATCGGTAGGTTGGCAACTTCGAAGTCTTGGTCTTTTTCAGTCCTTTCTGCCGATTCGCAGGATAAAATAATAAATATCAGTTCCAAGCTCAAATTCGGCATTGGAAAGCAATCTGACCTCGCCGCCATTCAGCGGTAGGAACAATTCTATCTGGCCTCCGGCATAGAGGCTCAAATCAATGGCAACAGCCTGATTCTTCGGCTGAATATGCGTAATGATATTATTATTGTTTTTATGGGAACGTTTCGCTTCCAGTGCTTCGTCGACCTCCACATCATATTTTGAGGACAAACAATGAATCAACAGACGCCCCTGTGCGTCCCGATATTTTCGCTGGTACCAGCCGGATTGCCCGGAACCCGGAAAAGGCATTTTCAAGGATAAACCGTCCTGCATTCTTTGTGGATGCCAAAGCAGATTTGCCGTCAGTTCCTTCCAGCCGTATTCATTTTGGCAGCGGGCCGGCTCAACTTTTTCCCAGGTATCATGAGGAAACTTCGGCGTGCGAACAATTTCCGGGAGATGAATGTCCGGGAATAACGGGTTACGTTTTCCCTTCCCATCGAAGACCCCGAGCGGTCCGCAGGCAACAATCTTTTTTCCGGCATCCAGCCAGTGTTGCAACGCTGTCCGTTCTTCCGCAGAAAGACACGCCGCCGAAGCCAGCACGAGCGCCTCGTATGGCGCCGATGGTTCAGGAATATCAAGCACGACATCCGCGTCGTAACCATGTTCAAATAACCATGAACACGCCGCGCGGTAATCATGGGAATAATCCGCCATATATCCACCGTAATTGTCACGGGTATTGCGGGAAAACAATATCGCGACCTCACCAACCCGCCTTCCTGAAAACCACTCCGGATATGCTGTTTCCACGCCAAAGCATTCACCAACCAGTTCCGGGTCGTCCGGCAGTTTGTTCAAATCCGCATCGGAGAGTCCAAGCCGATGCGTCAGCATGGAAAACCACACTCCTGAACCGAGAAATTTATTCAACGCCCAGATGAAATTCGCTCCTGGAACCGTATACGCATAACCTAACCCGACACAGGGCAAGTGGTATTTCTCCGCCACCGCAAGATGGTGAAGCTGATCCGCGATCTGCTCGGAAAAACATCCTTCCAAATCCGGTGTATTACCGCACATTTCAAGCTCAACTATAGTAGCATCCCTGGCAAACTCCTCGTAAGAGAGCGCATTTTCATTGCTCGCGGAACTGGTACTGCCGGAACAGCAGTTCATCAACGGAAAATTTTCCGGCAATGCCAGCTTGACCTGATGATTGAAATCGGCCACGCTCCGGTAACGCATCTGTATCCATTCCAGAAAAAGCGGATTTTCCCAGTTGCCCCAGAAATTCAAATCCGAGGCGGCCGGCAGGATATGTCCGAACTTATCCTGGCAGTGTGGACATGCGCATTGATAGAAACGCTGATTAAAGAATGCATCGTCACATATCAAGCCGTCGATCCCTGACTCCGCAATCAATTTTTTGACATATTCACAATAACTCTCTGTAAAATCCGGATTGTTTATACAGTACTGTTCCGCGGTATATTCTTTGATGAATACCGGTTCTCCGGTGGTGGTGTTAATCATCCGCCAGTCGTTCAGGCGCTTGCCGCGCCATGTCCATTCGCCGGCAATATCCCGGCTCGGACAGAACGGCACATGATGGCGGTTGCGCAGATACATCTCATTGCGTTCCTCCATTGTCCGCCAGCGATGGGTCAGCACCGCCGAATGATGGTCGAAAAACTGTATTTCCCGTTGATGAAGCTCATCCGCGATGAAATGGAACATATCATGAAGTGCGCTCCAAAGCGGCATATAGTCCCAACGGAAATGCGTACCGAAAATGATGGCGCAATCGGCGTTATTCGCGGCGAATTTGTCTGCTCGGATACGTATTTTATCTTTGAGGCGCGGTTCTGGCCATGCCAGGTCTTCCCAGCGCAGCCACCAGCTTACCATCCGGTAGCGGGAATCCGGTGAATTTTTCATGTTTTTATTTTTTCAGGGTTATGGGAAAACGATGGGATTGGGAACGGCAGCCAAATGTTTTTTGGCATAATACCAGATGTGGGAATCGCCCAGTTCCCGGCTGCCGACGATTGCCGCATGCCCGTCGACGAACGCACTGCTTACCGCGCTGTCGTTGTGAATCGCATACGGAGTACTGCCGCCGGTACTGGCGACTGTAGCCTGCCAGCCATTGAAATAATACCACTGCCGTGGCGCGGTAGTGGCCGAGGTCTGGATAATCGTATCGGCGAAAGCCACAGCCATGGACGGTGACGTATAGGGATTATTGCCGGGTTCATAATTATTGACCTGGATTTTCTGGCCTTTTACATCAATGGAGCGGCTTGTCCCTTCACGCTTTACGATTCTGATACCATAGATTTCGTAATTATCGGAGGCACCGTCGTAAATATATTTTTTGGCGCCATAAGATGGACAGGTCAGCAGTTCGCCGCCAGTCACGTATTTCTGGTCAAGCAAGGGACCGCTCCAGGTATAATTTCGCGTAGCGTCCCAATACGGCGGCAATTCGGAACTGAAATCGTCGCTATACAGGAACCCGGCCGCCATAACCTGTTTCAGGTTGGAAAGGCATTTAGCCGAATGAGCGCGCTCGCGGGCTTTGTTCAAGGCCGGCAGCAGCATGGCGGCGAGGATCGCGATGATGGCGATCACAACCAGGAGTTCAATGAGGGTGAATTTTTTCAGTGTTTTCATTTTATTTCCTCAAAGGTTATATCTTTGAATTCGACTTTGTTACCGGGAATCGACGTGGCGATAATTTTCACCAGAGCGGTTCCGCGACGCATGTATTTGGCATTGAACGGAGAGAAATCATCCGCCGAAACCGGCTGAAGGATTCCTTCGAACGTCTGCCAGCCGGAATTAGGCGGAAGCTGCTTGTTCACCGAATAAATGAAGGTATTGCCATCGAAGTGCTGGCGAACGGCAGTGCCCTTGGCATAATCTCTACCCACGGCGCCTTCGAATTTGATCGCCCAGGCGTCCCCCTGTTTTTCTATTCCCTTGATTCCCGAGATGGACAGCTGAAAATTTGGCAGATCAGACATATCCGGTTTGGCGCCAAAAACAACTTTGGAAATGCCTTTCGCCTGCCAGGCTGAGGCATCTTTGACCAGGATCGTGTCATCTTCCGGAGACACGTCAGCGGTCAATACGGTTTCCGTGCCTTTCACCGGGCTGACAGCCAGCACATCAATCATTTTCTGATCTTTCCCGTAAGTAGCCACCCCGAAGAGCAGGTTTACTTCCACCTCGCCGGGATTGTTGAACGTCCCTTTCACCCGGTACGATTTGGCCGGGTCTACGGCGATAAAGTCCGTGGAGTAGGCCGTGGCCCCGATCATGGCGGTACGGTCCTCTTTCGCCTCGGTGTGGTCGAATTTGGTGACGGCCTGAGCTTGAACGGTGACCGCAGCGGCGGCGAACATGGTGATGATAAAATTTTTCACTTACATTCTCCTGGATTGATTATTTATTTGATCAGGTAAATTCTGGTGGCTTCGGCGGGAACGTTTTTATCGGTAAATTCGAGGACGTTTTTGCCGAGCACGGCACCGCTGAAAAAATCGGTGACCGTGGCGGGCTTTTTCAGCCGGATGGTTTTATCTCCGGCAGTAGCGGCATGGAGCATGATGAAGCTCCGGTTGGCGGACACGACATCATAGCCGGTGTTGAACCGGTGGACTCCGGCGAACTCCTGAAGCCCGGCCAGCATCTCCTTCGTCGGCGGCATCAGCGTGTATACCGAGGTCCAATTGTCGAATTTTCGGAGCGCCAGCGCATCCTTGCCGCCGGCCTTGCCGATGACCTCGGCGCCGGGATCTTCACACCAGACCACCGGGCCGACATTGTATGAGGGCATCGTGCCGCCATGCCGCAGGATCGGGTGATCCGTTTTGGAAGCCTGAAGTTGGAGCGGCAGGAGTTTCATTTCATGGCGCAGTTTGAGCCCGGTGAGTTCCTGCATGGTCCGGTCGTCAAAGGTCTGACCGTTGAGCAAACCGGGAGCGTAGCACCAGAGTGCGACCGCGTTATTTTTGCGAACCTTGGCGCTGATGGCGGCACGGGTGGCGGCATCGGTACTGAACATATTCACGAAGATATAGAGCTTATAATCGGGCATGCGGGCATCGGCGATATCTTCCGTCAGATAGGCGTCGAACGGCGCGCCGGTCAGGTAAAGATTTTCGTAGAGCTCCCAGATATGGGCGTTCAGGAAATTCTCCTGGCGGTAAGCAACCGGCAGCATGCTTTTTTCATCAAAGATCAGCGCGGTTTCAGCGATAGACGAACGGTCCTCCGCGATGGTTTCGGTGGCTTTTTGCTGTACCAGGCTCATCTCTTCCTGAGCGTTTTTCTCGTTGTAACAGTATGCGGGCATCGGAAGGTACCAGAATCCCATCCCGGAAGTCAACGCCTGCCCGAAACCGCGCCGGATCACGGTCTGTGTTTCGACGGCGTCACGGGTACGGCCATATTCTTCCTTGGGAAATACGTGGGTACGGAGGTCATTTTCCTGCCAGATTATTTTATTATGGAGCCTGGCGCTGGCGCTGAAAGGATTGTAATTGGCTCCGGGCTGGCCGCCGCGCCGGCGGTTATAAGTGATCGGCGTGGCGATATGATCCACGGACGGCAGGCGCATGACCGACGCCAGCCGATGCAAACCGCTGGTCTGCTGGGTGGGATTCTGCGGATTGGCGAAATAAATGCCGTAGCCGTAATAAATAGTAACGGTTTTCCGGCCGTCCATACCGCGCTTCATCGCCTCGGTACAGTCCTTGATGTTCTGGAAAGTCCGGTCGCCCATGTATTCCCGGAAATCGATGGCCGGGCGCGCTTTTGCCGGATCACGGAAGTTGAAAAATTCGGAGGCGAAACGGAACTCCGGGGCGGGAACCACTGCCGTATCCAGCGATACACTCTGATCCGACCACGCGGTACGCAACGCGGCGTCGGTCTTGTATTTATCGCGGAGCCACTGGCGGAAGGTGTCGCAGGTGGCGTCGGAATAACCCGACGTGTAACCCATGAAGCATCCCGGCCAGTACCACTCGCCGCCGCCGCCAAGGAACAGTTTGTAGTCGTAAATCCGGTCGGCGTAATCCTGCGATTCCATGTGGCGGACAAGTGCTTCGAGCAGTTCGGGCGAACATTTCAGCCAGACATCGGAGCCGAACGGGCCGCTATAAAGAATCTGCAGTTTACCTTTCGAGGTATGGCCGGGGTAACAACGCTCGAGCTCGCGGTTATGCGCTCCCTGAAACCACGAAATAGCTTCCGGGAACATACTTACCTGGATCAATCCGTTCGGCGCGGCGTCCATGGCCATGCGCATGGCTTTGTCGAACGAACTGAAATCATATTTGTCGGGCCCGTTCCAGACCAGGATCATATCGCGCCAGGTGTGAACGATGGTCCCCACCAGCGGATAACCGGCGGCGGCAAAATTGCGGATCTGTTTGCCCATCGTCACGGCCGGATCGTGAATCGAAAACTCTTCTGGTGAACCATTCGCCATAAGAGGGAAATATTCCTGGCCGTTGATATACATCTTCATCACACCGTCCTTGTCGGCCACGTTCGAAGAGGTATTGCCTTTACCCCCCGGCGTCTGCGGCGGCAGGGATTTCTCGTATTCGGCGGTCATCGGCAGTTTGTACCTGAACAGAGGATCGTAACCGGGAATCAGCCGTTCCATATAGTCAGGACAGATCGGGAACTGGCTCCAGGAGTCCTCCATGACCGGTTTTTCCGGGTACTTCGAGCGTTCCTCCTTGTACAGTGCCGCAACATCCGGCGCACTGAGAGCTCCGGTATACAGCCGCCAATCGTTAACCAGCATATTTGCCGAAGCGTAATTGGCCTGGCTTTTCGGAATCCGCTCCGCGCCCAGGTAGAGCGGAAAGTCACACCCCTGCAATTTTTCTGTGCCGCTGCCGGGCCGGCGGAGAATCAGCTCGCCATTCAGGTAAAATAAAATGTTTCCCCGGTCAAATACCACAGACAACATATACCAACGCCCCGGAATCACCTCGGCGGGCTTGTCGCCGACCACATATTCCGGGTGAGTATATTGGACCAGATGACTCCCCGGATAACCGCTGGTTTCAATGCCGCGCCAATGGTCGGTTATACCGTTGTTCTTATACAGAAAATATGGGTATAAATGACTGATACCAACCAAAAATTGTATTGGAGCTGGATGGAGCCCCTTGAAGAACAACGGCAACGGCAAGCCGCGGCGTGCCGGATTCACCCAGATATTGAAACTGAATTGCTCGGTCAGATCGGGAAGCTGGCGCGACGGGATATAGATTTGCGCGCCTTCCGCCAGGCGCAGGGCCCCGTGCTCCACGACGAAAATTTTCTGTCGCGAATGGCATGTCGCCCTGCCGGTCAGATCGGCAAATTCAGCCTGTTCACCCGCCTTTTTGAAGTCGAAATGAAAATACAGGTCCGCCCCGCGAACCGCCGAAATAATTCCCAATATGATCACTGCCTGTAATAAAATACGCATTGTCAGTATTTCCTTATTATTTTAGTTGAGTGCATATTTTTTATTGCAAATGCCGATACTGTTTCCAGGAACGAAAACAGGTTTCATAAAAAAGCGTTCCACATCAGTTGCGCCGGAAACCAGCTTCAGGAGACGGCGGACTCCCCACTCCAGAATCTCGTATTCATCATAAATCACGCCGCTGAGATTGCGGTGATCCTCATCGGGCTTATCATGGACAAATGCAATGGAGCATTCTTCCGGAATTTTTCGTATTTGCTCGTGTTCAAGTTGTTCTTTGAGCCGGTACACCAAAAGAAAGGGCGCGATAATTGCCGTAGGAGGCTCCGGCAGCGCAAAAAAATGATTCCGTGCTTCCTGCACATAAATATCCCAGTAAGCTTCGCCGTGCCGATGCCACAAATCCTCTCCGTTTTTTTGAGTATAGAAGAGCTCCGGATCAAAAGCATCACCAAGCTTCCTCTGAAAAATTCCACGGATATTATTCAGGTGAAAACGATATTCCGGGACACGGTCAAAGTCAAGAAAAGCGATTCTCCGGTGGCCTTTTTCCAGGAGTTTATCCAAAAGCAGCTCATACCCTGCGCTGTTGTCACAGTCCGCCATGTCAAGCCAACTTTCATTTCGCCGGGCCGTGGAAACGATAGGGATTTTTTCTTTTCGCAGCAATTCCATTTGTTCACGGCGGATTACCGCCCCGCGAAACAGAAAACCATCCACGGGAAAGTTAAGCAGCGCAGCCCGGTTTTTGCGAAGTAAGTCATCCTCCAGGATGATGTTGATTATTGAATATCCGACATCTTTGACGGCTTGATTCAGCCGGGTCAGCGTTCTCTGATTTTCCGAAAGGCCCATATTGCAGCTGACCAGGGCCAATATATTCGTCCTGGGGCGGTTTTTCCGCGGGTCCACGACGAATGTCCCTTTGGTCCCCTGGATCGAAAGAATCCCCTTTTTCTCCAGAATACGCACCGCCTTGGAAAGCGTAACATGATGCACCCCAAGCTCACGGCTGAGTTTCAAGACGCCCGGTATCCTGCCGGTAATCTTGTTGTCGTCTATATACTTCTCGAGCGTTTCACTCAGTTCATGGTAAATAGGTGCGATCATTGATAAATCCTTGTCTCATTGTGAACTATTATACTAACTATTACATATCACTGTCAAGAGGGTAAATATCATAAAAGTAAGTTTTTTGCGAAAATTTGTAATTCCTCGGCACTCCCGGAAATGCACGCTTCCATAGAAAGCATGGAAACTTGGGTGCCGGACAAAATCACCCTGACAAACGGCAAGAATTGCGGCGTACTGATCTGGAACGTCATCAGCCCGTGGCCCACGGCCCTTTTCGGCTTCGGCGGTAGGGAGATAACCGTTCGGCTTCACGCCGCGCCCGGCCGGATGACGTGCTGTTCGATCGACTGGCTATCGCCCATGCCGGGCATACTAAAAAAATGCTCAAACGTAATCAAACGCTTGAGCATTGTTCAGTAAAAAAACGACCGTAATTAGCGGTTATTGCTTGCCGGCCTCTTCGGCTTCGATTTCGGCTTCCGCTTCGGCGTCCGTCCGGACGAAACCATCGTCCTTGTCGTCAACACGTTCCGCGCGCAGGTCCTTGATCAACCGGAGCGCGTCGCGAATACCGCCGGCGGTAATCCAGACGGTACAGACCGTTCCCAGCAGAATGGAGAACGGAATCAACTTCCACCACCAGAGCTCGATCCAGAATTCGGTCGTGAGCCCGATAGTCAACGCCAGAGCGCTCACGATCAGGAAGATGAACCACCATCCCATGGACCAGACTGCCGTGGCGTAAGCGATAAAACGGTCGAAATAAGAGAAGTTGCTGTTGATGCCGAGGAGCCTGCGGAGGCTGAATTTTTCATGGACCTTGTCGAACGGCAAGGCATCTTTATCGGCGTATTTGCCGCGATGGAAAAGCTTGTCCATGTTGTGGTCATGCTTCGGTCCCAGCAGCGATACCGCGATATAGCTGAAGATGGAAGCGATCATCGTGAAAAAGTAAATATACTGTCCGTTGATCGGGAACTTTGTCATGTGAGCGGAGAGCCAGTTGAAATTGGGATACATTTCATGCAGCAAGGGCGCAATCCAGGGAGCCCAGACCTGTTGCAGGACAATCCCGCCGACGCCGATGGTGGTCCCCACCAGCATGGCGGTCCAGGCCGCCGGCGTGCTGCCGCGTTTCCAATAGAGGCCGCCGATGATAACCGCCCCGGCGCCGCCGAGGTAAATGGCCCCGGTTATTGAGAAATACATTAGAATAAAGTCCTTCAATGGAAACAACATACTGAAGGTAAAACCGAAAATGGCCACGCCGATAATCCCGCAGCGGAGAATAATCATGTGAGTTTTGGGTTCAAAGGGTTTCTTGCGGAGCGGCATGATCACGTCCTGAATCAGGATACAGCCCCAGGCATGGATATAGGTGTCGTCGCAGCTGATCGCGCAGGCAACCACCACCACGGCGAACAAACCGAGGATACCGACCGGAAGCCAGTTCGCCAGAAACAACGGCACCGTCATCTGGCTTTGAATGGCAGAATCGGCAATGGCGGCAATCTGTTCTTTGGCCGGAGCCATTTTGGTGGCGAACTTTTCGGAGTGGAAAGCGGCATAAGCACAAATCGGAATCAGCACCATACAAAGACCCGAGGCGAAACTGCGCCAGCTGCTGATAATGCCGGCCATCACGGCTTCGTGCGGCGTTTTGGCGGCCGAGTTGTACCCAGAGTTGCCCTGCCAGGCGCGAACGCCGTACAGGGTTCCCATCATACCGATCAGGAAGTACCAGATATTGAAGTTTTCCGCCTGGGACGTTTCAAAAGGATTGAGCAGCGACTGATTGGCGGGGGCAATTTTCAGCCCTTCGATGATGTCGCCCCAGCCGAAAGTGGCAAGCAGGTAGAACATAATCACCAGGAAAATGACCAGGAGCAGCATCCCCTGGAAGAAGTCGGTCAGCATGATACTGATCTGGCCGCCGGAGCAGGCAATATAGACGGCAATACTCAGATAAGCGATCATAACCAGCGGAAAAGTGGATATATTGAATCCCCAGAGTTCAAACTTCAGGGGCAGTCCGAAGAAATAAATGATGAACCGCGCGGTTACGGCAGGAAAGATACCATAGTTCAGAATCCCGGACGTCCAACATAGAAACCCGGAGAAGAAACGGAAATTCCGGCTGTAGCGCATTTCAAAAAACTGCGCCAGCGTCAACGCCCGGGTTTCACGGAAGCGATAGACGACGAACCCGGTCAGCGCGATAATCAACCCCAGCGGAGCGGCCATCATGCCCCACCATTGCGCCGGCAAGCCGTTGCTGTAGGTCATTTCCCAGGAAGCAACCAGAGAAATTGCACCGCCGAATCCGGAGGACACCGTCAGAAGATACCGGCCCGCCAACCGGTTGGCCGCCAGGAAGTCACTAACGCTTCGATTATAACGCTTCGATAAGACCGTCAGACCGATCAGCGCCCCCAGCACCAACACAATGATGCTCCAGTCAATCCAATGCATATTCATGCTGCCAACTCCTGTATTTTGGTTATCCGGATAATATACATGGTCTTTTCCACTTTCCCAATGAAGCTAATTAAAATTTTACAATCACCTTACAGTAAATAATTAACACAAAAATAGATTAATAAAAATACTTCATTAACATGAATATTGGCCCTACCATAAACGGCTCTCCCGTGACGCCCTCCGATAAGTCCATAAGCAGAAAAAACAAACTCCTGTTTGCATTTTCCGGCAATATCCGGTAGTGTATGGAAATATTTGAAACTATTTTCTGAGGAAACGCTATTATGAGTCGGCTGAAATTGGTGAGACCGGACCGGTCGCACGAGCAACAGATCAATGAATTGTGGGCGGAATTTCTCGCCGCCGGCGAAACCGCCATCCCCGGCGGCGGCAATGAACTGGGGAATTTCGCCAGTTACGCCGAATGGCTGGGGGCCATGGAAAAACAACAGCACGAAGAAACCGTGACGCCCGGCATGGTTCCGGCGACCCGGTTCTTCGGAGTTCGCGAGAGCGACGGCAAAATCGTCGGGCTCATCGTCGTCCGCCACCATCTGAATGACAACCTGCGTCAATACGGCGGTCACATCGGCTACAGCGTCCGCCCGTCGGAACGGCGCAAAGGCTATGCCGGTGAAATGCTGCGCCTGGTCTTCGATTTCTGCCGCGGGCTCGGCCTCGACGAAATCATGATCTCCTGCAAAAGCGAAAACGAAGCCTCCCGCCGGACCATTCTCGGCGCCGGCGGCAAGCTCGAACGCGAATTTCCCCATCCGGACGGCTACCCCGCACAATGCTACTGGATCAAACTGCCCTGATGAACAACGATGCGATTACATTTGAGATGCTTCATGCCCCAGAATGCAGCCGCGTGATTTTCCGCGGCGTATGGGGCAGCCATGCCTATGGCACCTCCACGCCGGAAAGCGACCGCGACATGATCGGGGTGTTTGTATTGGAGAAAAAGCGATACCTGATGCTGGAAACGCCTCCGGTTCAGGTGGCCGACGAGCGCAGCGATATCCGCTATTATTCGCTGCGGAACTACTGCGAGCTGGCAGCCAAAGCCAATCCGAATATCCTCGATTCGCTGTTCCTGCCGGAAGACTGCCAAACGACCGTCACCCCCTATTGGCAGACGTTGTCGGCGCACCGATCGCTATTCGTCTCGAAGCTTGCCGCACGTACTTATTGCGACTACGCCCTGGCACAGATCAAGAAGGCCAAAGGCTGCAATAAACGTGTCCGCAATCCGATGCCGGAGGAGCCGCCTCTGGCCGAAGACTTCTGCCGCTTCATTCCGCCTCATACCGGCGCTATGCCGGGGCGTCCCGTGTCGTTGCGGGACGCGGGCATCGATCTTGTCCGGTGTCATGCGGCGGCGGTCGAATACAGTTCGGAACTTTTCCGGCTCTATGACTACGGCGCGTCGGCCCGGGGCGTTTTCCGCAACGGCAATCTCTGTATGGAAAGCATTCCGAAAGAGGACGAACATTCGCGTTTCCTCGGGTTACTGCTGTTCAACCGCCATGCCTTTGAACAAGCCAAAGTGAAGCATCATCAGTATTGGGACTGGAAATGCAACCGCAACGAAGCGCGCTGGCGCTCCGAAGAAACCGGCGAACTGGATTACAATGCCAAAAACCTGATGCATACCTTCCGCCTGCTTTATTCCGGGCTGAATATCATGCGGCACGGCGAACCGCTGGTCCGGGTCGATGCCGGTATGCGCGATGAGCTGCTGGCCATCCGCAACGGCAAATTCGCCTATGAGAATCTGGTCGCCCGGGCGGAACTTCTGGCTCAGGAGCTCGATTCGCTGAAAAAACACTCCGCGCTTCCGGAACAGGCCGATCCCGGCCGGATCGATCAACTGCTGCTGGAAATTACCGAACGCTGGGAGGCAGATCATGCATGACACCATCCTGAAAACGTTGCGTCAACTGGAAACCGAGCATGATTGCCGCATTCTTTTCGCGGCGGAATCCGGCAGCCGTGCCTGGGGCTTTGCCTCGCCCGACAGCGATTACGATGTCCGCGCGATCTATGTCAAGCCGCTCGACTGGTATCTGAGCCTCGACGCGAAGCCCAAAGACACCTTCGAAGTCATGTTGCCGGGCGACCTGGATATTTCCGGCTGGGAACTGCGGAAAACCCTGCGGCTCTTCGGCGGCTGCAACCTGGCACTCTGCGAATGGCTCGGCAGTCCGATTCAATACGAATCCAGTCAGTCGTTCAACCTGAAGCTGAAAGAGCTGGTTCCCCATTATTTTAACCCGATCAAGTCCGTTCATCATTATCTGGCCATGAAGGGTAATGCGCTGGAAAACCTCGATGCGGAAAACACCATTTCGATCAAAAAACTGTTCTACGCCCTGCGCGGCCTTGCCGCCGCCATCTGGAGTGTGGAAAAGCGGACCATGCCGCCTACTGAATTCGCCAGACTGCTGGAGGCCGGTTTATTCCCCGAGGATATTTCCGAAATCATCGCCGGACTTCAGGAGCGGAAAAAGTGCGCGGTCGAAAAAGAGCGGGTCGAACTCCCCGCCCGCCTCGCGCAATTCTTCGTCGAAGAAGAATCCCGGCTGCAGGACAAGTGCAAACAGCTGACCGTCCCGGAAACAGACTGGGCACACCTCGAAAACCTGTTCAAAGAAACTCTTGCCAACAATTAACGCACCTCGGGCAAAGTGCCGTGGGGATAGTTGTTGATCCGGCTGCAGGGCGCGCAAACGGAGTCGAGCCGGTTATCCGTTTCAGCGCGATTTTCGGGCTTGTTCTGAAGAGCCCGCCAGCAGATGCCTCCGGCGAGAATCAGCAGAACCGTTCCAATTATGATACCTGTTTTCATCATGCCTTAATTATAACATGAGAATCGAATTTTTGCAACACGTCTCTGGTATTTTCCGGACTGTGCATTATATTTACATACAGTTAACCCCCATTATTTATGCAAGATAAAATTGATTCACTGGCCGAACGGCTGCGTCTCAGGCTCGACTGGCTGACTTCGCAGCAAACGTATTCCCTGTTGGGCTGCAAAGCCGAAAAAGCCCTGGTGGTAAGCATCGATTACTCCAAGCCCCCCTCCCCGGAGCACGAAGAGCTATTCCCCGGACTGGACGGCGAAATTTTTGACTTGTACAACAGCATGGCATGTTTCACCACAATCTTGTATGACATTGAAAACAAGGAAATGACCTGCATCGATCCTTTCCATGCTAATGGATTAGAAAAACTGCTGGGACTTGATTCTAAAACGACCAGTCCACAAATGATTATTGTGTACGAGGCTCCTGATATTGATGATTCGCTGATGGATTGCAAGATTTCTGATTGGTTTACTCGAGAACGACTGCCGCTATACAAAGCTCAAGGAACAGCCAAACGCCGTCTTTGCCAGGACTGTTTTCGGGTCGAGGTTTCGACCGATTCAGAGATCGCCCATTATTGCGATCAGTGCCGTTCCCACAGCCATAAGGAGTTCAATTATTTTGGTTGGAAGGATTCTGATTATTATCCAGAACTACCTCTTTTTAACTCCATCCACGAAATAGAACTGGTAACCAAACGACACAAAATGAAATGGCTGTCTTATTGCGGCAGTATAGTCGATGGTATCGACAAGCCAAGCTGTGCCGGCAAGGCATTGCATAAAATTTACCACTATGGGTTGATTCCCCCATTTCATTTTAACACCTACTTATGCGGGGTGGCTTTGACCGCCGCGGAAGAACTGGTACTCCATCATGGTTTCGCCTGGCGGCTCAGCAATGGAGTGCCGTACCTGATCCAGCCGAAAACGAATAAACTTCTACCGGTCGCTGGCTTGCTGGTCGATTTCGGCACACCCCATCTTCCGCCCGAACACTGCATACTGGAAAGCCTGTGGAACCGTTGGGAAAATATCATTTCCAACCTAATGATGCAGCAGCCGTGATCTTTATGAACTGCTTTATCCTGAATTGAGTTAGAACCCCGGGCTCGTGCCTGAATCTGCTGATTGACGCATTTGCCGCTTGTAAAGAGTGATTTCCAGCAGTATTTTTATGGAATCAACTGAAAGGAATATTCCATGATACGCGAAAAAATCGAATGGTCCCAGTTTTACTGGTTCGACAGCGACCGCAGTAATTTGAAACGAGTTCTCCTGATTGGTGATTCGATCGTGGCCGCCAGCCGCGACGGCGTGGCCAAGGCTCTTGAGAACAAAGCCACTGTGGCGGGCTTCTCCACCTCAAAAATCGTCGGCGATCCCGCCATTCACCGCGAACTGATGCTGGCCCTGTCCGATTATCCGATCGACTATATCTATTTCAACAACGGCCTGCACGGGCTGGATTACGACGACGCCTTTTACCGGCGCGGCCTCGAGGAATTCACCGATTTCCTCGTGCTGACCTCCCGCGCCAAACTCTGCTGGCGGCACTCCACCCCGATTACCGTCTGCGGCAAACCGGAGCAGCTCGATGCCAAAAACGACATCGTCGTCCGCCGCAACGCCATCGCCGCCGAGATCATGGCCGCCCGCAACATCCCGGTCGACGACCTGTACGCCGCCGTGGTCAACCGCCCGGAAATCTGCTCCGGCGACGGCTTCCACTACAAGCCTGAGGGCAACCAGCTCATCGCCGGGCACGCCGCCGCCACGATCGCCAAGCTCTGGCTGTAAAATAAAAAAATCCCCGCCTGGTGCCTCAAGTTGCAACCGGACGGGGATTTTTTGTCTCGCCGCAATATTCTTTTTATTTGTCGAAGGCGGCGTCGAACTGGATGTTCGAGGGACTGAAATCGATCTTGCGGGTGAAGGCGCAGGCGTCTTTGGCGCCGTATTCGCGTTCCATGCCGCAGTCTTCCCATTCGATCGACAGCGGACCGGTGTAGTTCACGCGGTTCAGCGCACGAATGACTTCTTCGAAGTTCACCTGCCCGTGGCCCGGGCTGCGGAAGTCCCAGCCGCGCTGCGCCACACCGAAATTCAGGTGCGAGGCCAGAATGCCGTTCGTGCCGTCCAGCTGCAGAGCCGCATCCTTGATATGACAGTGATAAATGCGGTCCGGAAATGCTTCGATGAACTTGACCGGGTTGACCATCTGCCAGAGGAGATGGCTCGGATCGAAGTTGAAGCCGAATTCCGGGCGGTTACCAAGGGCATCCAGGGTGCGGCGCGCGGTGTGGATGTCGAACGCGATTTCGGTGGGGTGGACTTCCAGCGCGAAGCGGACGCCGCACTTTTCGAATTCATCGAGAATCGGATTGAAGGTATCGGCGAAGAACTTGAAGCCGTCGTCGAGCATCTGGTCGCTGACCGGCGGGAAGCTGTACAACATGTGCCAGATCGGTGAACCGGTGAAGCCATTGACGACTTTGACGCCGAGGTTCTTGGCGGCGCGGGCGGCATTTTTCATGCTTTCGATGGCCCATTTGCGCTTGGCTTCGGCGTTGCCGGCGAACTCCGGCGGGGCGAAACCGTCCGAACGCGAATCGAAGTTCGGGTCGCAAATCAGCTGTCCGGCCAGGTGGTTGCTGATCGCCCACAGGCCGAGGCCGTGTTTTTCCATGTAGCGCTTCTTGTCGTCGCAATACTTCTGGTCGGCGGCCGCCTTGAAAACGTCCATATGATCGCCCCAGCAGGCGAGTTCCAGGCCGTCATAGCCAAACGACTTGATCATGGGACACAGTTTTTCGAACGGGATATCCGCCCACTGTCCGGTAAAGATGGTTACGGGTCTGCTCATTTTTATTCCTCGAATTTGATCCATTTCTGTTCGCTCTTGGAGCTCTTTACCACGGCGTCGATAAACGCCATGCCGCGCAGGCCGTCTTCCACGGTCGGGAAATCCGGCACGAAATCCTTGTCCAGGTCCAGCTTGGCCGAAATCGCGTCGGCGAACTGGCTGTAGATGTTGGCGAAAGCTTCAATGAAGCCTTCCGGGTGGCCCGCCGGGATGCGCGAAGCGCCTGCGGCTTCCGGCAGTGTACCCGCCCAGTTGCGGCGGAAGACCTGCAGCGGCTGGTTGTTGCGCTTGAAAAGCAGCGTTTCGGGCTTTTCCTGCAGCCATTCGATGGCGCCCTTGGTGCCGTAAACACGCAATTTGAGGCCGTTTTCTTCGCCGGTGGAAATCTGGCTGGCATAAAGCACGCCGCGCGCGCCGTTACTTAAACGCACCAGCACGTTGCCATCGTCATCCAGGACACGCCCCGGCACGAACGTGGTCAGGTCGGCGCAGAGCTCAGTAATTTTAAGACCGGTCACGTATTCGGTCAGGTTTTCGGCGTGCGAACCGATATCGCCCATGCAGCAGCTGATCCCGGCCTGCGACGGGTCGACGCGCCACCCGGCCTGCTTGCTGGTGTCTTCAATGGCGTCGCCGAGCCAGCCCTGCGGGTATTCGGCCACAATCTTGCGGATCTCGCCGAGCTCGCCGGCCTTGATCATGGCGCGCGCCTGTTTGACCATCGGGTAACCGGTATAATTATGGGTAAGCGCGAAAATCAACCCAGTTTCCTTGACCTTGGCGGAAAGCGCCTTCGCCTGTTCAAGCGTGAAGGTCATCGGTTTTTCGCAGATCACGTGGAAACCGTGTTCCAGCGCTTTCATCGCAATATCATAATGGGTCTTGTTCGGCGTCACGATGGATACGCAGTCAATGCGTTCATCCGCCGGCAACGCGCTCTCGAACTCAATCATTTCCTGATAATTCTTGTAGCAGCGGGTTTCGGGGAGGAACAATTCGGCGGCAGTCGCCAGGGACTTCGCCCGGTCCGAACTGAAAGTACCGCAAATCAAATCGATTTTGCCGTCCAATCTGGCCGCCATACGGTGAACGGAGCCGATAAATGCCCCCGGCCCCCCGCCGACCATACCCATTCTGATCTTACGTTTCATACAACCTCCATTTTACGGTTTATCAAGTTAAGATAACACCATTAATCCGAATCGCAATTAACATTTCCAACAATTTTCTGACGAATCTTATCAAAAATTTTTGCATCGGACTTCAACAGAGATATATTTGATAGAAAAATAAAACAGGAGGGGCGAATGGAGAAACCGGCAAAGCCATTGAAACGTTATCACCGCAAGAAATTCTTCTATCGGCTTTTTCTGCGGAAATCGCCGCGCAATGCCGCACTATTCGGCCTGTCGTGGTATATCCTGCTTCTGGTATCGCTGCCGTTTGTACTTATGGCGAGCATTCCTCCGTTGCTGTTCGCTCCCGATGCAGGGATCATCCATTACCTCGGGCTCGGCGTGATTGTCCTGCTGCTTTTCCTGGTATTTCTTTACGGACTATTCACCTTGGGTTATGCCTACTCCACCATGATTCGCCGGATAATCCCCCAGCGGGATGCGCGGGAGGCGGGCGCCGGCCTGTGCGCATTGTTTTATTCGTTCGGCGGGGTATTATTATTTTTGGTTCATTTCGTTCGGAAGCGGTGGTTCTTTGCGGCATGCAGCGCAGCGAGCGTCGTCCTGGTCATTGTCCATTGGTTATCGGTGGATAACTTCCCGCTTGACCCGATGATCCACTGGGGCATCGGATGGTGCGGCATCCTGCTGCTGCTGACCGCCATATGCGGAGTGCGCGACCGCTGCAAAATCCGGCCGTTCGCTTTCACCCCGCTGGCCCTGACCATACTGCTGCTTGCCGGAATGTGGTGGTATCATGCCGCTCTTCAGCGCGAGATCGCCGCCGGGCGCGCGGAAATTTCACAAATGCTCGGCCGCTCCATTGAATTCAGCGACTTCTGGGCGAATCAGGCCAAAGGATTTCCGCTCAATGAGAAACCGCTGAGTACGCTGATTGCCACTCTTCCCACAGGATACAGTCACCACGGGGACGCCGTATGGAGCATCGCAGATTATCAGCGGGAACTGGCGGAATTTGAAGAGGAAAACCCGGAATTCTGCAAGGCGGTCTGGGCCATGGCCGAACTTCCGCCACAGAGCATCAAACACGCTTACACCGCCGACAGCATTGCCGTGCTTCTGCTGCCGGAGTTGAACACCTTCCGGACGGCGGGACAGTACCTGAAAATGCAATTGATTGCCAACGCCGGGGACCGCGACAAAGTTCTGCAGTACAATCGCCAACTGGAATGTATCCGCGACTGGTGCCTCGTCGATTTCTCGCTGATTGCCAAGCTGACGGGCATGTCGATCGAAGGAACGCGCCTGAAAGCACTGAGCTATCCCCTGGCACAGGAAACCCTCAGCTACGACGACTGGAAGGAGCTCCTCGCACGACGCCCCGACTGGGGCTATGTTTTCGCCGACGCGGTCGGGGATGAGGCGACCATGTTCGAGAGCACCCTTGATTTCGCCATGTTCCGGCAGGAGGACGGGCTCGGCGCCCTGCGGAAAGGCCTTCCGTTATGGTGCAGTATCCATTTCGCTCGGGATTACCGTTTCGCCCTGGAAGAATTCAAAAAACTGGAGCTCTTCCTGGCCCCGGAGACAAAAGAAATTACCGCCGTGAAACGGACTGAATGGGCGAAGCCCGATGAGGTGGAGATCAAGGAAAAGTTGTACTTTTTTTCCGGGATGATGCTGCCGTCCATCTCTACACTTCACCTCAAACAGGCAGAGGTCGAGGACTATTATCGGCTGATCGAGATCAGCGTCGCGGTGATGGACTACCGCAAAGCTCATGGCAAACTGCCAGAAACACTCGATTTTCTGCCGGACAAACCGCTCGATTCGCTGAATCTTTTTCCCTTCAGGTATGAGCAGGGGGAACTGCAAGTCATGGGTGCCGGCCGGGAAATTCATACACGTCAGGGCTTCCGGTTGTATTTACGTGACACCAAGGGCAATGACCCCGGCGGCCTTAAAGCCAAAAACGCCTTTACCGTAATACTGCCGTAAAATTTCTTCTGTTCACGAAACATACGAAATTTTTGTGCATGTTGTGGTCAAAAAATTCCCCTTCCGTGCTTTTCCGTGTATTCCGTGGTTAATTTAACAGGGAGTGGGGTTGAAGTCGGGGCGGAGTTGATGTATCTTACCTTATGATAAATGAGGAAAACAAATTCGATACACGGCCGTGGGCGGATACCGCGCCGCGGTTCCCGGTCACGCCTTTGCGGACCGAGGATTTCAAGAACGGCGTATTGGTCCGGATGCCGAACTGGCTCGGCGACGCCGTCATGGCCATGCCTGCCCTGATGCAGCTCAAGAAGATTCTGCCCATGGGCTGCGGGCTGTTTGTAATCTGCCCGGCTTATATGAACGATCTTTTCAAGGCCCTGCCGATTGTCGACGTGGTACTCGGTTTAGAGAATACCCACCGTTTCTGGGGATCTGAAATGCAACTGCGGATCAAGAAATTGTACTGCGGCGCGGGCATTCTTTTTAATAATTCGCTCCGGGATGCGATTCAGCTGAAATTGGCCGGGGTGCCCCGCCTGTACGGCGCGGCGGCACGCGGACGCGGCATATTGCTGGAACGCAGCTTGAAGTTCCCGAAAATTCACAAAGGCGAACTGCACGGTATCCAGCACACGGACCGCTATCTGGCAATCGTCGGGGCGCTGGGCGCGCCGGAGTGGAACGGCGAACTGCCGGAATTCGTACTGCCGGATGTGAAACCATCCATCCCCACGGAAAAGCTGTTGACACTGGCTGCGGGGGCCGCCTATGGCGCGGCCAAGCGCTGGCCGTCGGAGTCGTTCCATCAGGTTGCGGCGTGGTGGTTGGAGCAAGGCGGCACGGTAGCGGCACTCGGCACGAAGGGCGAACACCGTATCGGTGAAGAAGTCCTGCAAGGATTGCCGGCGGACAAGGCGTTTAATTTGTGCGGCAAAACCAATATGCCGGAGCTGATGAATTTGCTGAAGCATTCGGCGGCCACAGCGGCGAACGACAGCGGCTTGATGCATCTTTCGGCGGCGCTGGGCACGCCGGGTGTGGCGGTTTACGGGCCGACGGATTATACTTCGACCAGTCCGATTTCGAGCCGCTGGAAGATCTTGTTTGACCGTCAGCCCTGCGCGCCGTGCTTTGAACGCGAATGTCCCAGCGGTACGCAGCAGTGCATGAAGGCGATAACGCCGAAACAAGTCTGTAAAGAGTTAAGAGTTAAGAGTTAAGAGTTAAGAGTTAAGAGTTTACCTGTCCGACTTGTCCGACTTGTCCGACTTGTCCGACTGACACAAATAATCTTTGAAGGATGAGAAATGAAAACAGGTGAGATCATCACGAACCAGTTGTTGAAAGACGAGTATTACCGGGTCGAGTTCCATGCTCCGGAAATATGTCGCAAAGCCCGCGCCGGACATTTCGTTCATGTGCGGATACCGAACTTGACCCATCGTATTTTGCGGCGGCCCTTCAGCATCTGCAACTGTACGGACGATGGCGTGCTGACGGTCGTTTACAAGAAGGTGGGGGAAGGCACCGCGGCGCTGGCCGAGCTTGCGCCGGGAGCGGTTTGTGAACTGCTCGGACCGCTCGGTAATCCGTTCCCCTGCCCCGCCGCGGACGAGTTCCCGGTTCTGATCGACGGCGGTTACGGCGCGGCGGCCACGTTCATGCTGACCCGCGATTCGAAAAACGGCGGTTTGCTGCTGCTCGGGGCACGCTCCGAAAACGACCTGCTGCTGATCGATGAGTACAAAGCCGCCGGTTTCGAAGTACGCGTTTCCACCAACGACGGTTCCGTGGGGCACCAGGGGCTGGTGACGGAGCTGCTGAATGAAGCGATCAAGGAATTCGGACACCGCAAGGTGCGGTTTTACTCCTGCGGGCCCACGCCCATGCTGTACGCGGTGGCGAAGATCCTGAACGCCCATAACCTGCCCGGTTTCATCTCGCTCGACCACCTGATGTGTTGCGGCGTGGGGGCCTGCTTCGCCTGCGTGGTCAAGGTCAAGGACAACAACGAAGACGGCTGGCGTTATGCCCGCAGCTGCAAGGAAGGCCCGGTCTTCCTCTCGGCCGAACTTTATCTGGAGAATTAATCATGGCGGACCTAACGACCAATCTCGGCAAAATTACGATCAAAAACCCGGTGATGACCGCATCCGGCACCTTCGGCTACGGTTTTGAATACAAAGATTATTTCGACCTGACGGAACTCGGGGCGGTGGTGGTGAAGGGCATCGCCACATTTCCGAGCCACGGCAACCCGACGCCGCGCGTGGCGGAGGTCAACGGCGGCATGCTGAACGCCATCGGCCTGCAGGGGCCCGGCGTGGAGAAATTCCTGCACAGCGCCGAATATATGCCATTTCTGCGCACCACCGGCGCGGCGGTCATTGTCAATATCTGGGGCAAGACCATTGAGCAATACCGCGAAGTGGCAGAGCGCCTCGAAGCGGACCGCGCAGGCATTGCCGCGCTGGAAATCAATATTTCGTGCCCGAACGTCAAGGAAGGCGGCGCGGCATTCGGCACCGACCTGAAGCTGGCGGCAGAGGTGGTGGCCGAAGTGCGCAAGGCGACTTCGCTGCCGCTGATCACCAAGCTCAGCCCGAACGTCACCAATATTGCGGACTTCGCCCGCTGCGTGGTCGACGCCGGGTCTGACATGGTTTCGCTGATCAACACGATCACCGGCATGGCCATCGACATCAATACGCGCCGTCCGAAAATCGCCAATCTCTTCGGCGGCCTGAGCGGCCCGGCCGTCAAGCCGGTGGCCGTCCGCATGGTTTACCAGGTGGCGCAGGCGGTCAAGGTGCCGATCATCGGCATGGGCGGCATCATGAACGGCGACGACGCGGTGGAATTCATGCTGGCCGGGGCCTCTGCAGTGGCGGTGGGCACAGCGATTTTCGCCGATCCTTATGCCCCGATCAAGGTCATCGAGGGCATCAACGCATATCTCGACCGTACTGGCTGCAAATCCGTTCAGGAGATCATCGGCGCGGTAAAAATCAAATAACCCAACAGGAGGCTGAACGATGAAGAAACTACTCACACTGGCACTGGCAATGTTGTCGGCAATCCTCATGGTGTCGTGTTGTCAAAGCAATGGCGATGCGGCAAACGATTATCCGTATGATGGCACCTGGGCCCTGGCCCGAATCGGCAATGAGGTAATCCCGCTCGACAACCAAAACGATATCATGGTCATCAAGCAGCATCGCACCTATGAGGATAATATCGAAAACGGATTCATCGAGAAGCAGAATGATCAATATTACCTGTTCGAAAAAGTCTCCGCCAAAAAATATCCGTGTGAATTGAAATCCGATACCCTGACCTTTCACACACCGAAAGACGACCCGGATTTCGAAGGCAAAGACATCATTTACCGGAAAAAGTAAAGGAACCCGACATGAAGAAAATACTGCACATCATGGCTTCGCCGCGCGACGGCCGCTCGCACTCCCGCAAACTCGCCAACTACTTCATCGACAAACTCATGGGGGTTTATCCGAATATCCAGCTCGAGGAACTAGACCTGAGCCTGGCCGAGCTGCCGGCTTTCGGCAAGCCCGGCGCCACGGCCAAATACAAGATCGGCCAGGCCGCGACGCTCTCCCCGGAGGAGCGCGAGCAGTGGGAAAAGGCCAAATCGATCTGGCTGCATTTCCAGGCGGCGGACGCTTACGTATTCAGTATTCCCATGTGGAACTTCAATCTTCCATATGAGATGAAGCACTATATCGACCTGATCACCCAGCCGGGCTGGACATTCAGCGTCAACGAAAACGGCTACGAAGGGCTGCTGAAAGGCAAGAAAATATTCGTCGCCTTCGCCACCGGCGGCAACTACGATGAGCCGGACGCCGCGCCGTTCGATTTCCTGCGGCCCTATATCCGATTCTGGTGCCAATTCTGCGGACTGGAAATGTACGAGGTCACCAATCACTCGACCAATTTGAAAGTCGACCACGAAGAGGTATTCCGCGAATGCCAGGCCAAGGTCGATGAAATCCTGAAAAATAATCACCAGTCGAACTGATTTTCCTCTCCAAAGAGGGATACTTAACAAGCCCGCCGAGCTCATCAAACCGGTTGTGTTTATCTGATCGTTAATCAGCGCCCTTCCCTCCCCGGAATGGGCGCTGATCCATTTTTCAGCGGATCTTCAGGATCAGCGGATAGCGGAAGTCGACCTCCTGACTGGCGCTCATGGTCAGCTTCCTGCCGTCATATGCCAGATCGAAACCGGCCACCTGCCAGTCGCCGGACGGCATCAGCTGCTCGACTTTGGCGGGGCAACGGTCAAAAGCCAGGGAAAGCTTGACTTCGGTCCAGTTGTCCAGAGCCAGGTTAAAGGCCCCCAGCAGCGTAAAGTCCGCGCAATCCTTCCGGAAAGCCAGCGTGTGGCCGCCGTCATTGCCGACCAGCAAGTCGGGTTCTCCGCGGCTGAGCCAATCGATCGCCCGCTGAAGCTGAGCGGCCCGGATACCGGTGAAAAACGCCAGGGCACTGATTTCGCCGAAGTGGAAAGCAAAACCGTAAATCCGGCCGCCCAGCCGGTTTTCATAGGCAAAGGCGCTGAGTTGATGGCGCCCGGCGTCCGGGTCCAGCAGATTGCTGAGAACTTCGGCGCCCGGCTTCAACTCCATTTCCGAAAAGAGCGGAATCATGGCTTCGCCGAAAACCAGGCTCTGGTGGCAGCGGCGGTAACCGCCGAATTTCTCATGGTGGAACTCCTCGACACTATAAGGACCGTATTCATAGAGACGCGCCGTTCGCCGGATCGCCTCGACGCCGATCAGATCGCCGTAGCCCATCTCCACCAGCGTGGCGGCGGCGGCGGCATCCAGCAGAACCCCTTTGCTCAGGATCGCCCGGATTTCCGCATCGGAATAGGCCCGGATGGTCTGCCCTTCCAGCCAGGTCACGTTGGAGTCATAATAGTCGTTGGCAATCCCCATACCGTTCAGTATCATGGCGCTCGACATGCCGTCCTGGCCCAGGTGCTGGTAATCGCTGCCGGGCGCAAGCTGCCGTGAATAACTGCTGTCGTCCCGGTGCAGCAGCCGCACTCCGCGCCATTGACCGGGGGTCTGGGTGCATTCCGCCAGCGCGTTCAAATAATCCTTCCGGGCGCTCAACATCCGGCCATAACCGGGATAACGCTCCATCGGGGTCCCCAGGTGATCAAAGAAATTCAACGTCACCCCCTGACAGCCGAACGCAAACGAAATCGCCATTTGCAGATATGACACCGTCGCCGTTTTGGCAAAGGGCGTGAAGGTAAAATTCTCGACTTCGGACTGTTCGATCGTATCGGCCGGCAGGACAAACCGGGTCTGCTTGATCGACATGGCGCAATAACGCAGGTCGCGCAAGTTGGATTCGGAGTAATTGCCCATCGGTGGACGGCTGTACAATGGGCGCCCGTCCGCCATCGCGTTGGCGAACTCGTGCCAGCGGCGTCCTTCCAGGCAATGGCTGTCCGGCCCGCTGGACATCAGCCCCATGCAGGTATCGGGGGAGACTTCGTGAACCGTTTTGCCAAGCATCGTCACGGTGTCGATCATCACCTGCGCCTGCATATCGAGATAAAGCTTGCGCCACGGATGCGGCTTGCCGGGGGCGATCATCGCCGCCACCAACTCTTCGCGGGTAACGGGATGTCCCACCAGTTCCGAAAACTTCTTCAAGTGCAACTCGCAGAAACAGCCATACCGGGCCGGGCCGTGATTAAAACTCCGGATATCGTCTTCCACCCACATGATATGCGGTTTGGTTTCGGCATAAATCCGCCAGGCGGCCCTGGTATTTTCCTGCCAGACCGGCGAAAGCGCACAGGCACAAGTCTGACTGACGACTCCATTGTGCCCGACATAAGTGACCAGCCCCGGCAGGGCCTTCCGGGCATCGCGTCCCCGGTCACAATGTCCCTGGGTAATCCACGGATTGAGGGAGTATACCACGCCGATTTTTTCCAACTCGGCTTTGACCCGGAACAGATTTTTCTGATAACCGCGCAGCCAGTCCAGCGGAATCTGGCCGTGGGAAAATTCCTCCACGTCGACTTTTATGATCAGTTCATCCACTTTGTATTCGGGCAGTTTCGCCAATACTTCCTGTAGATTTTCCTCAAAGCTCCATACCGGCATCGTGCGGCGCAGCGCATACCAGGCTGCGGGCTGTTTCTTTATGTCCATAGTCAGATTCCTGTGTTATTAAAATTGACATGGCCATCAATATACTGCCGATTCCGCCAAAACCAAATCTCTCTTCCGGCATAAGAAGATGAAAATCATACTTTACTTTTCACGTGCAATGAAGCCGGCTCGGTAAGCTTCGGGTAAATCCACAGTTGCAGGTGGTGCCACTCGGCGTAAAAAACCTCATTCAGCTTGAACTCGCGGCGCTGAAGCTCCTCCAGCAGCCACTCATGGGTGAATTTGAGCCGCCGAAGGTGCTCGTTGTTGATTTCGCCGTTTTCGATCAGGACGGTGGCGGTGTTTTCATCGCCTTTGCGGTCCACCGTCAACTGTCCGTTATATTCGAACCAGACATTGTTGACCTCGCTGAGGTTGTGGAAACCGCGCTGATGCAGCAGCATGATGAAATCGCGTACCGAAAGCTCGGCGCGGAGAAAATTGCCGGTTTGCAGCTCGCCGTCACGCATCAGGCAAACCGCTTCGCCGTCGACCACGTTCTTCACTTCCATATAGCGGTTGCTGAGAAAACGGATGAAGAGCATCAACCCCGACCAGACGATCACCGAAGCGGTGAAGGCGAACAGGTCAATCCTGGGATTGAAGAGCGCCCCGCCGATCAGGGCCCCCAGCACGACATTGCCGACCTGGTCGATATTGGAAATCGGCGCCAGCGACCCCTTCCCCGACAGGTGAATGTACAGCAACATCAATATAAACCCGACCACAAGCTTCGGTAACAGATCAATAAATTCTTCCATTCCAACCATTTCCACCTCCATGTAAATTCCCGCAATGCTCGTTTCGCGTTCTTCAACAATACCACGGTTACAGGAAATGTCAAGCCGGGCGCTATACCCGGGACAACAGGGACAGTTGAGTTTTCGAGTAGAAGCCGTCCTTTGACTTTTGGGGGGATCGCCCGATTGCCATGACGGTATTTTGCGTTTTTTTTGATTTTCGCTGTTGCCCTCTTGACTTTTTATGGCCTTGGCGTTATAATAACTATAGCACTATAGAGCACTATTAATTTAAAAAAAGAGTTTTGCCTTGAATAGCAACGACAGATCACTTATGAATATGGGACCGAAGTATCAGAGAATCTCGGCCGACCTGGAGCAAAAAATCAGGTTGGGGGTCTATACCGACAAAATTCCGGGGGAACGTACTTTGGCTGCTATGTATGAGGCTAATGTGCTGACCGTGAATAAAGCGGTTAACGTTTTGGTGGAAAATAATATTCTTGAACGCGTCAAGGGGCAAGGTACTTTTGTCAACCGTAAAGAAGAGGCCAGGGAACTCTTTCCCGTTCTGTGTCTGCATGAGGTAAAAGACAGCATTACAAGCCATTTGTTTTATACCGAATTGTTCAACAGTTTCAATAATATCGCGCACCGGAACCAAATGGATCTGAAAATTTTCAATGCCGCATTGAACAATCCCGGCCCGACTACAACCTTGTTGAAAAATGAGAACGGGCGACTCAGAACTTGTCTTAACTCGGGAGAATTTCTGGGTGGGTTTCTGCTGTTCAGTAATTTGGAGTTATTGCAGGAGGAACTCAAGGTAATCCCGCAACCTTTTGTGGCAATTTGTACCGGCAAACACCTGACTGCCGGCGGCGTATCCAATATTGTCGCAATCGATTATCTGACCAATGAAGCGACGGCGTTGAAGTATTTTCAGCGTCAAGGAATGAGACGAATGGGCATTCTGTCCCCTTACATGCCCGAGGAGTTCCCGGAACTGACGCGCATCGCCGGAGAATCGGCAATGGAAATCCAATACTTCGGTGCTGAAGTTGACGCCTGCCTCGGTTGGTCAGACGGCGTGTTGGTGGAAGATGACTACTTTGCCCTGGCAAATACCTTCAAACTGGCCAAGCTGCCGCCAAACCGTCTTGTCTGTATTAAAAACAAAGGTTTCCAGTTCCCTTTCGAGTGTACATGTATCGAAACCAGTGTGCAAAAAATTTCCAACGTGGCTTGGGAAATCCTGATTCATGCCATCAAAAACAATATGAACAAGGAGAGGATAACCTACGTGCCTGGAGAGTTTATCCCATACGAGCAAGCAACCGGACCAGAATCTGATATTTTTCAACAACGTAATTCATAACAGAGAAAGGAGTTTTCAAATGGCAAACGCAAAATGTACGCCCGGACATCAAAAATTCACACTGATCGAACTCTTGGTTGTTATTGCGATCATCGCAATACTTGCAGCTATGTTGTTGCCGGCACTGAATAAGGCGCGGAATAAGGCGCGTGATACTCAGTGCCTGAATAACCTCAAGCAAATGGGGCTGAATTTTACTTTATACCAGTCGGATAATAATGGTCATCTGAGTGATATGGATTGGGCTAATGGTATCTGGTTTTACTGGTCCTACTATGGGGCCAAACATGGATGGACAGCCTTAGTGTCGTATATTGAGGAGAAAAGTTTCAGCGGTTGTCCGACAGCCCAGCCTGGCTATTCCTGCAATTATGCGATCAACATATACGCAGCCGGCAAGAATCTGTCCAAGGCAACCAGGCCGGCGCAACTGGTCATTTTAGTAGACGGCCGTGCCGGTTGCTATATTATGGACAAGTATTATCCGTGCGACGAACATGATCCCCGCCACTCCAATCTGGGAACCAATCTGCTTTATTCCGATGGGCATGTGCAACTGAAACCCAACTCGGCCAGCGTAAATCTGCTTCTCGAGCCGGGCTGGTCCGAATCCATGGAGGTCAATCCCTGATTCCGAGCGGTACCATTTCACGCAATTTTATCTCAATTTTCATCTCAAATCGAACATAGGAAAGAAATTCATGTTATACAAAGTGCTCCTTCTGACAGTGGCCGCGTTGGCGCTGACGCCGAAACTTTTCGCCGAGAACGCCGATCGGAATATTCTCGTCGAAAACCGCCAACCCAAGGCGGTTATCGTTGTCGCGGCGAACCCGACTCAACCCGCGCAATGGGCGGTTCAAGAGTTGAATCATTACATTCACGCCATGACCGGCGTGACCTTGCCGGTGACGGATGTGCCGCCGGAAGACGGCACATTCCGCATTTTCGTCGGCCCAAGTTCATACACCCGGGCATTGGGGATTGATGAGACGCAATTGCACAATCAGGAGTTGATCATCAGAAGTTTTGACAATGCACTCGTCCTTTTGGGGAAAGACAGTCAAAGTTTCGGCGGGATCAATTATGCTTCCGGCAATGGCATGTGGCCCGAGTTTGATTTTTTCACCTCCGAGATCGGAACGATTTACGCGGTGGATGATTTTTTGCGTCTGGCGTTCGGCATCCACTGGTATTGGCCGGGCAAAATCGGCGAAACGGTTTCGGACAAGAGCACCCTGGCGATTGCCGATTACGATATTCAACGCAAATTATCCACCACCTACCGTTCCCTCATGCCGCAATTCCCGATTCCCGAAACCTTGTGCTGGTGGGGCACCAAAGTCGATATCGCACAAATCCCCTCCCTGCCGGAAGCGGTTAAAAACCAGTATTATGTCCGGTGGAAGGTCGGGGGCATTAATTTCAGCGCCAACCATTCGCTGGCCACTTATCAACAACGATTCAGCAAAACACATCCGGAATACTTTGCCAAAAATGAAGACGGCAGCATCAATACCTCACAGCTGTGTTACTCTTCGGAAGCCGTAATCGATCAGGTGGCAAAGGACGCCGGATTTTATTTCAACGGACAGACGCAGGATGAAAACGGCATACAGCGGCTCATGAGCAGTACGAAAGATTGCCTGGCGCTGGTGCCCAATGACAATGGCATACACTGCCGTTGCGCCCAATGCATGAAGTTGATTCAACCCGCGACACGCGACGGGTTCGACTCCGGCATCACCAGCAACCTGCATTTCAGTTTTGTCAACCGGGTGGCGGAGAAGCTGTATCGGGAGTTTCCGGACAAAAAGGTGTCGACGCTGGCCTATTGGAATTATTTTCTGCCGCCCAGTCTGGATCAGTTCAAGCTGGCCCCCAATGTGGAAGTCATGCTCTGCCGCACGAATTTAACGGGAGCGGAACCGCTCTTTTCGGAAAGAGGCTACCGGCAGGAGGATTTTGACCGCTGGGCGCAGCTTTCCGATCATTGGTATACCTGGGAATATTTCATTTTCCCCCAGTACATGAAGCATAATATTTTCCCGGCGATTGTGCCGCACCGGGTCGGCGAAGAGTTCAAACGGATGCTCAACTATCCCGGGTATCAGGGCTCTTTTATCCAGATCATGGAGGACGATGTCAAATATCGGAATGCCAATCCGATCATGGACTTTCATAACCTGTACATCGCATTTCGCCTGATGGATGACAAAACCGGTGATGTTGACCAGATACTCTCCACCTATTACAAAAGTTTCTTCGGCGACGCGGCGGAACCGGTGGAAGCATTTTTCAAAACGATGGAAGATCTTTACCTGCAATATGCCGGAAGCAAAGACAGAAAGCCGCTGAACAGCTCCATATCCTGGACCGCGCTCTGCTCGCCGCAACGCCTGAAATCCCTGGAAACGCTGCTTGAGCAGGCAAAAGAACTCGCGACCGAAGAACCCTACAAAACCCGGGTCGAGTTGCTGGACAAAGCACTCCTGCAACGCATGAAATTCTGTTCGCAGGAGGTGTTGAATCGCCCTGCATCGGATAAGAATATTATCTGTCTCAACGTGGACCAGGCAAATGTCACCCTGGATTCTCCTCTGTGGCAGAGCACTGTGCCGGTGAACGCATTTGTACAGAACAGCTCCGGCAACCCGCCACGGGTTTCGACTACAGTCAGAGCGCTATACAATCAGAAAAATCTTTACATTCGGTTTGAGTGCCAAAATCTACCGGGGCAACGGCCGCGCACGACGACCACCCAACGTGATTCGCTCGATCTCTTCAGCGACGACTGTGTCGAAATTTTTTATGACACCGGCGCCATCGGCGGCTATTATCATGTGGCCAGCAACCTGAACAACGCTATTTACGACGAAATCAAGACCTTTCCGACTTGGAACAGCTCCATATCCACGCAATCCGAATTGACGGCGGACGGATACAGGCTTATGTTCATCATCCCGTTCTCGGATAACGAATTGCCATACCCGAAAGACGGGGGCAGCCTGATGGTCAACTTCGGCCGCACCGTACCGGCACTGCCGTTCGCCGAACGCTTCCTGTCCTGGCAGCCGGAAGGATTTCATAATCCCGACAACTTCGGCATTCTGGTATTCCGCAATGACATTAACCTGGCGGGCAACGGCGGCTTTGAAAAAAGCAGAAGCGGCATGTACCTTGGCGACATGGAAACCGGCTGGATGCTGTCCGATGGTAAAGCAGGTGATTTGGACAATACAATTAAGCATTCCGGAAACTACTCCTACCGTATGGATGCGCCGCATTATATCGCTTCGCCGGTAGCACTGGCGGCCAATCAGTCCTACGAGTTTTCCGCCTGGGTCAAAGTGGAAAATCTTCCGGCGCAAAAAGGGTATATTTACTTTGATGCTCCTCATAGAGTGAAAATAATCGAATTGGAGCCTGGAACTTATGATTGGCGTCAATATAAAGCAACATTTCGCGGGCCGTTCCCCAAACTGGTCATCACGCCGCAAAAAAATTGCCCTGAAGGCAAGATATGGCTTGACAGCATCGTGGTTAAACCAATTGCTGAAAAATGAAATCAGGTAATTTGTCTCAACATCATAACAAATAAACCCGTATTAACTTATAAAACGATCAATATTGGAACAATAACATGACGCAAACAACAACTCTGGCCGACTGTCTGCTGGAAGAGGAAAAAGATATCTTGCGCGAACAACCTTTCGTTCGCCCGGCGCCCGACCGGAAGTGGTTTCCGGAAGCGCGATTCGGGCTGTTCGTGCATTACGGACTTTATGCAATCCTCGGCAAGGGCGAGTGGATTATGCGCGAGGAATTAATCCCGCATGAAGAATACGCCAAACTGGCGGAACAGTTTGACCCGAAGCCGGGCGCGATCACCGATCTGGTGCGCAAGGCGAAAGAAAGCGGTTTCAAATACATGGTACTGACCACGCGCCATCACGATGGATTCTGTCTTTATGACAGCCAATGCAGCAACTTTAAAAGCAAGTACGATGTGATTCGCGAATATGTAGATGCTTGCCGTGCATATCAAATGCGGATCGGGCTTTATTATTCGTTGGGAGACTGGCGTTTCGGGTTCCCCCAGGTACCGGGCCTGGAAGGCACGCCGGAAACCGGGCGGCAAATGCGCCAACAGGCATATGACCAGATCCGTGAACTGCTGAGCCGTTACGGCAAAATTGATCTTCTGTGGTATGACGGAAACTGGGTTTACCCCTCTACTCCGCAGGACGGCAACCCGGAAATAACGGCTTTCTGGCAGTCGGGCAAGCTGAATCGCATGGTGCGTGAATTGCAGCCGCATATCCTGATCAACGACCGCTCCGGCTTACCGGAAGATATCGGGACATGCGAAGGACATATTACCCCGGAGCGCCAACGTCTCTGGGAAGCCTGTGTAACCATCGGCAACGAATGTGGATGGGGTTATTTGCAACACAATCCGGCGGTGAAAACCGCACCTCAAATCATTGAAATGATCAGCAAAACAGTCTGCCAGGGAGGGAACTTCCTGCTTAATGTCGGACTGAAACCGAACGGTGCCGTCGGACCGCTTGATAATGCCATCCTGACTCAAGTCGGTACTTGGATAAACGCTCACAGCGAAGCGCTTTATCAGGTAGAACCGGATGTGTTATCCAACCGGTGTGTCGGCTTGAGCTGCCGCAAAGGTAAATGTCGCTATTTTCATATCCTGCGCTGGCCCGGGACAGAATTTACGCTAACGAATGCGGACAAAGCCCCTGCCCGGCTTTCCCTGCTCGGGTCCCCGGCAAAAATCGACGGTGAACTATTGCCGCACCAACGATTGAAAATAACCAATTTACCCGAAGTCCCGCCCGATCCGTTCGGGAATGTACTGAAACTCGAATATGAAACAGACAACGGCTGAGTGCATATCGTCCGCCGCCAAACGCCCGGAAAGAGCAATACAAACAGAAATACAAGACGCTGAAATATGGAAAAAGATCAAGGGAAGTGGTTTAACCAGGCCAAGCTGGGAATGTTTATCCACTGGGGACTTTACTCGCTTCTGGGGCGTGGCGAGTGGGTTATGAAACGCGACGGACTGCCGGCGGATGAATATATGAAACTGGCGGAACACTGGAACCCGGATGAAAATACTGTCGACGCCTGGTGCCACGCGGCCAAAAAAGCGGGAATGAAATATGCTGTTTTTACAACCGTCCACCACGACGGATTTGCCTTATTCGACACCCGGACGGACTCCTTCAACAGCATCAATACACCGGCCCGCCGCGATCATGTCGCGGAATTTGTTGCGGCCTGCCGCAAATACGGCCTCCGCATCGGGCTTTACTATTCCCTTGTCGACTGGCGTTATTCGGAGCCGGGCGGGGATTTCATGCGGATGAAAGAATTGGCTTACGGGCAGCTCCGCGAGCTGATGACGAATTACGGAAAAATCGACATGCTCTGGTATGACGGCTCCTGGGCGCCGGATTCGACCGACCCGGAGGCGGTGGCGGAATTCTGGGAGGCGGAAAAACTCAATTCGATGATCCGCGCTCTCCAGCCGGAAATCCTGATCAATGACCGCAGCGGACGGAAGGAGGATTTTTGTACCATCGAGGGAAGAAACATCATCCGCCGCCCGGAAGGAGCCGTCCTCTGGGAATCATGCCATACGCTGAGTGATGACGATTTCAGTTACTGGGGATATTGCCGGCACTGCGCCTTCAGCCGGACGCCGGAACAGCTGATCATGCTGGTTCTTCATGCACTGGAACAGGGCGGCAACGAGCTTCTGAACGTCAGCCCCGATGAAAAAGGCCATATCCCGACATGGCAGCTCGAGTTGCTTGACGGGCTGGGGAAATGGGTCGCCGCAAACGGCGAGGCGGTTTACTCGACCGAAGCGACGGAGGTTGCACGGAAACACCCCAGGGAGCTTCAAGGCAACTCCTGCGGCTTTTTCACCTGCAAGGGAAATCATCTCTATTATTATCTTTACGCCTGGCCGGGGAACGAATGCCGTATTCCGTATCTGGAAGCGAAAATCACCTCGGTCAACCTTCTACAGACAGGAGAAGCATTGCCTTTCCAGGTGGAAAAATCCGGTGCATTGATTGTCGGCGGGTTGCCGGATGCTCCCTCGGACCGAATTTGCACCGTATTGAAAATGAAACTATATTCATCTTTATTTACTCAGGAGGATCAATAAAACGTCACGGGGCGGGATATCCGTTTTGATCCGGCTATTCTCAAGCGGCAGAGGCTTCTTGTTTAGTAAGTCGTAAGCCGTCGAAGGCTGAAATCCGATTGCGTTTGAGTTGACCTCCAAATCGATATTGGCGGATTCCCGTTTCCAGTTGGCTATGACCAGCAGCGTGGAGCCATTCTTGACATAAGCGCTGACGAGGATATCCTTGTCTTTTATGTTTGACGGCGGATTCTTGTGCCAGTAGCCGACGAACTTCGCAGATGTCCACCAGTCGTCCATGATGTTCCAGTAGGGCTTGATCGCCGGCCAGTTGCCTTTGCGGTCGCTCCAGATCGCGGGCTGGGTGTAATGCGGCAGGCAGATGGCCATGACTTCGTTCATCGGCGTCTGCTGATAGTACGAAAAGATGGAGAAAAATGTGTAGGGCGTACCGTACTGATTCATGGTCATGGCGCGGAAAAATTCGGGGGTCATCGCATCATAACTCTTGGAAGCGGCCCATTCCTCGCCCTGGAACCCGGCGTTGCAGAACCCGGCCCAGGCGGCGGTGTCCAGATGGTGGTGGAACATGATGCCTTTGCGTCCGCCGGTGTTGTAGTAGGTATAAATCCGTTTGTGCAACTCGCGCATGCTCCAGAGGTTGATGGTCGAGCGGCGCTGTCCGCTTTCGTCGGTGTAGCCGCATCCGTGAAAAATATTGTCGCACGGGCTTTCCGCCGACACGTCCAGGTAGATGCCGCCGAGAGGCGTTTCGTCGAGAATCTTTGCGCTGGTGTAGACCAGGAAATCCTGCCATGAACTATTCGGGCAGGCCGCTATATCCATGGCACCGTGATAGTTGTACCATGAATATCCGCCGGGGGTGACCGCCCACGAATCACGGTAGCGCATGGTTTCCGGCGCGCTGGTGTCCATGGCCGAGAAATAGATCGCGTCGGTGATCACTTTAGTACCATATTTCGCCGCGCGGCTCATTCCTTCCACGAAATTAGTGGCGTCCATGGCGGTGCGACGCTTGACCCGCTTGACGGGGTCCGGCTCAGAGAGCTGATAATGGGAATCGTAGCGCATATATCTGGAGCCGATCAGCACCGGAACTTCCTTGAAAAATTCGGGATCGATCTTCATCAGCGGCGTGTCTTTGTAGCTGGTCGCGCCAAGCGCGTGATGCCACAGTTTCGGATTATCCGGCCGGGGCTTCAGGGGCAGCCCGGTCCAGGCATACTCATAGGCAAGTTCTTTGCCCGGAGTGAGTTTCTGGCCGGAAGTCAGCGTGAGTGTGACAGCACGTTTACCGGCCGAATTCACAATGTCGATGTGTTTTTTGCCCGCGTGGGACTCGGGACTTTCGGTCATGATATTCAGTCCGGAATCATCGTCGCCGATGAAGAATTTATAGAAGAAATCTTCGGGCCACGCCCAGCCGCCGTAGGAGTGTTCGGTCCAGGCGATTTTCACCGCCTCTTTTTTGCCGGTGCCGTCCAGGTTGGCGGAGTATTCTCCGGCGGGGCCGCCGATGGTGTTGGCGCGGGCGTACAGCGCTCTTTCGGCAGGCAGCGAGAAGTCCATCCGGAAGGCGTCGAGCACCCCGGCGCGGAGCGGTTTGACTTTAATGGACCACAGTGCGAATCCGTCGTAATCAAGCGTCAGCGTACCGGCAATCGTCAAACTGCGCGAATTTCCGGAAACGGCCCACTTCACCCGCCCCGCTTTCTGTTCGAGCAATTCCAGCGCTTTAAAGGTAATGACTTCGGGCTTGCCGTCGACCTGCGCGTTGAGTGTCATGGGAGTTGACAGGATATTTTTGCTGAGCGAGGTGATCGACTGCGGTAGTCCGTTGTCGCCCAGGATATACTCGCGGTCGGTCACGGAAACCTTTCGGCCCTCGACTGCAATGGGCGTCCACGGGGACGGAATTTCATCCGTGATGCCGAGATTGGTGAGCCATTCCGGTTTGCCGAGCCAGACATCAGGAATGATCGCCTGGGCAACCACCCGCTCACCGTCTTTGATCATGCATTTGACCTGATAACCCTGATTCTCCAACGCCGCACAATCCATATGAAAAAAGTCGATTTTGCCGCCGGACGACAATACAAAAACTCCGCTCTGTTTCTCCTCGTCGCCATTCAAAATCTGTACCTGCAGCGAGGCTTTATTCGGAATGTTTTTGACGCTTCGGGTGTCGACTCTGAGCGTCAGTTTGCCGCTTTCCGCGATCGGAACGCATTTAATCCGCAGCGGCGAGCCGCAGGCAAATTCGAACTTCTGGGCATAGATGACCTTGTCACCGGCCGTGGCCCTCAGGACAAAAAAGGCTTGGGTTTCCTTGTCCGACTTCAGGTTTTTTCCGATGCTGAAATCCTGCGCTCCGGCAGGCAGGCTCTGGTCCTGCTCAAGCAAGGTGCCGTCTTCATGGGTGAAAACCTTCAGCGAATACTGAATTTTCTGCGAAGCCGGATTGGTGATTCCTCCTGAGACATTGATTTGCGCCTCCTGAAGGTTGCCGAAGTCCTCAATCCGCAAGGCCGGCAGGGAATCCGACAATATCGCATCCGCATAAAATTCACTGTTGTTGAACCCGACCTTGACCGGAAGCGACGAGGTCCAATCCTGTTCGGAGCGCTGCGAGCCCTGCGGCGGAAAATCGCGGGCGAACAATACCTTGAGCTGCTCCGGCGAACTTCCAAGGGCGCTGAGGGGCACCGCAATCTCACCGTACCAGGTGCCGCCGGCCAGATAATTATTGACGTCGAACGTAGTCGCGTAGCGCACGCCGGTGTCGGCAAGTTGACGGGTCATGTTTTCGAACTGGAAAATACCGCCGTTCATGTTGACCATGAATTGCAAATGCTTCTCCGGGGTTTTCAGCCACAGTTCAAAAAAGTCGACCGCATTGCTGAGGTCGGCGTGCTTCAGAGCCCCCGCTTTGCCGCGGTCGTGGTTGCCGGCCGATTCAAACGGCGAGGCAAAGGCGAAATACAGGAATTTATCGTCATATCCGTACCGGACCCTGGTCTGGCGCGGCGCAAATACCCCGTTCAGCCCGACAAAGCCGCTGGTTCCGCCGGATGCGGCCCATTCGTCATCAGCGATTTTACCGTCGATTACCGGAGCCGTTTTCATACGCGGAAACACATACACAGCCTGGAGTTTTTCGTCGGGATTGGCCGCCGGTTTCCGAACGAAATGAACGTCGGTGATTTTCAGGAATTTGGTTTTGGTATTTTTGAAGGCGTTGGAGTAGATACCGAGCGCGCTGACTTTGCCCAGTTTTTCCTGACTGAGGTCAATGGTGACTTCCTGCCATTTGGACCAGCCCGCACCGCTCGGCGTCAGTTTGTTGATATAATGGATATCGCCGGTATCACTGATTTTGATCTGGATATTGATCGAAAATGGATACTCCGGATGGACGTTCTGACGGATTTTGAAACATAATTTCTCTACGCCCGTGAGGTCCAGGTTTTCCGGCCGCCACACCAGCCCGCCGTACTGCGTCGCTCCCTGTGCGATCAGGATTTTTCCATTTTCGACTTTGAATTCCGAACCTTCCGTATTTGCCTTCCAGCCGGCATCCACGGCGTCCGCCACGGTCTGGAAATCCAGCAGGTTTTTCGGTTGAGTATCCGCGGTCAGCATAAATGCCGCAAACAGTGTAAGCAAGATCGATAATTTTTTCATTTTATGGGGTCCATTCCTTGTCGCTGGTGACGGTGGCTATGGTTCTCAGGCCGTTTACGTGACCGTCGACAAAAAGCATGTTAAAGGTGAGGCCGGCATGGCGCGGCTTGGGGGAGGTAAAATTAACCGAGGGAAAAAGGCTCACCGTGGCGGCGGTAATCGAGGTCGCCCCAGAACCGTGGGAATCGGCGATCAGATACGTCTCGCTGACTCGCGGAATCTGACCGGTTTTGTACCAGGCCCGGTTTGCATAACCCACCGGGCGCCAGTTGATATAGCTGATATGTTTGTTGATTCCGTAATGCGCACCGTTCCAGGCATAGGCACCGGGTTCAATCCACCGGTCAACGCTGAACTCTGAAAGTTCGGAGGGACAGGCAAATACGCCTTCCGGCTTCAGGCTCCAGTCATAGATATTGCCGTTGGAGTAGTAATCTCCTTCCCAGCCGGGCGACGACGGGGTTGGTACGTATTTGAGATTGACCATGGTGTGCGCCCAATTGCTGACGTTGGCAAGCTGGTGCGGGATCAGCCAGTCCTCAAAATCGCTGCTGTAGCTATACGCTCCGAGCCCGATTTGTTTCAGGTTGCTGACGCATGACATGGTTTTGGCCTTTTCCCGGGCCAGATTCAGGGCCGGGAGCAGCATGGCTGCGAGAATGGCAATGATCGCGATCACAACAAGGAGTTCAATGAGCGTGAAATATTTGCCAAGTCCTGCTTTCTCTTTTTTCGAAGTCTTTTTCATATCAACTCCTTTCTGGTTTTTCTTGGGTGGTTCAATTACAAGAGCTATGATATCCCGTGCCGGCAGGGTGATTTTTCCTCCGGCCGTCTGGAAGTCTTCCCGGGACGAACTGCAAATGGAATATTGAGGAGGCAGATTGAATACTTTAGCCTCGGAGGCCGCGTTAATCAGCACGATCATCTGCCGGCCGGAATATTCGAGGGTTCTGGTGTACAGGCCCGGAGTCCGCTGGGGCAGCAGGAATGAACTGCCCTGCAGGATGGCGTCCAGAAAATCGAGATACCGGTCGCGGCACTGGTAATTCTCGAAAAACGATACGCCGAGGCTGGTTCCGAGCAAAACCGCACCGCCCTTGCGCACGGCCGCCGCCGCGCCGGATTCCCAGCGCGCCATGACTTCCGACCCCGGCGCGGGCCTCAGGTAGCTGACATATCCGCCGGCTGCGATTGCGCCCATGTTTTCCCGCCGGAAACCCGTACTGACCCGTTCGTAAATCGACGCGCCGAAAATCTCCTGCGCCTCCGCCGAGGGCCAACAGGGGCGTACCCAGGTCCGGTGATCGCGCAGGGCGATTCCTTCCTCGGCAATCACCGTGCCGCCCTCAGCGGTGAACTGCTTCAGCAGTGCCAGTGCCGCGTCGTCCAGCATGAACCCCTGAGGTATATAGATCAAGCGGAAATTCCGTATTTCGCCGGTCAAATTCCGAGAGTCGATGATCCTGCAACTATAACCGGCTTCCCGGAACAGCGCGTATGCCCCGCTGACCGCTTTTTTGTAATGATAAGGGAACTCGCCCATGAGTTCGAAACTGTTATGTTCACCGGGTTTGCCGGTATTTTCGATCCGGTTGATCAGGTCGCTGTCGATATCGAAGAGAATCGCGATGCCGTCGTCCTTAACCCGGGCATTCATCAGGAAATCCTGATGCTCCTTGACAAACCGGGCGATGCGCCCCGATTCATGGCTGATTTCGCGGAAGCTGCCGTCGATGTTCACCAGTCCAGCCAGATTACATTCACTGCCGATCCGCTCCGCGCGGTATTGCCAGTAAAGCAACCCCTTCGCTCCCCCCGCTATCGCCGCCCAGACCCGCAGTTTGAAGTCATAAAGACTCGCGGGCGGATTCCAGTTGCCCCAGTCCGGGTAGAGCTCGTAAACCCAGAAGTATTCCGACACCGAACGCAGCCAGTCGCAGAGCATGAACGGCGTCGATTCTTCAATCAGGTTCGTGAAATTATTTACCACGCCGAAAGAGGTTCCGTAGAAATCCACCACGGCGGCATTCTGCACATCGTCCGATACATCCCCCGCGGCATCCTGCTGCACCGCCGGTATCCCGACGTGCGCAATGACCGGACGCGCCGGATCGATATCCTTGACCGCGCGGTAAAAAGTCGCCAGGCGGTTGCTCAGACTCCAGCGCGCCCATTTGCGCCAGAGGAATAACTCGACGAAATCATACGGCATGCCCGGCGCTTCAATCGTTTCGAAATCTCCCCAGCATTTGCCGAATGTATGGTTGAGATTTTCAATGCTCCTGTACTCCCGCCGGAGCCATTGGCGATATTCCGCCAGCGAGTGGGCGCAGCCGCAGTCACCGATCGGGCGGCGGCGCGGTTCGTTCCAGATATTCCATAAAATCAAGCTTTTGCGCTCTTTATATCTTTTGGCAAAAACGCTGACAAACTCGATTGCCTTGTTCACGATTTGCGGATTGTCAAAACACGGCCACCAGCCGCCGACATAGAACGCGCCGTGTCCGCCGGGCCGGAGCTCGTTTCCGTGCATGTCGCACCGGGCCCCGCCGTATTTGCTGAAGATATAATCGGGCGCGGTTTCCAGCATGAATTTGACAATCACCTGTTTGCCGTGCTTCTCCGCCAGATCAAACAGGCGATCGATATCGTCGAAATAATACTCGCCCTCGCGCCGCTCGTTCCAGCGCCATTGAATCCGCAACTGGATCGTCTCCAGTCCGGCATTTCCCATTTTTGTCAGGTCGCCTTCCCATTCCTCCGGCAATGGCGTCGGGGCCCGGTAATATTGCGTGCCGAATACAAACTGGTCAGATATGGTTTTCATTCAAATGTCTCCTTTGATCAATAAACGTGGGCTTACCTGAAGTATCTTTGAAACAGGATTGCGTTCCAGCAGCAGCCGGACCGCCATATGCCCGATCTTTTCGAGATCGATGGCCACGGTCGTGAAATTGGTCCGCGGGCTGAATATGGAAAACGCGTCGTAACCGGTGACGCAGACCCGGCCGCCCAGCTTGTGCTGTTCAATCGCCGCCAGGGCGCCATCGGCCAGGTAATCGTTGGTCGCCAGAATCGCATCGAGCGACCGGTGTTGACGCAGCAGCTTGTCGGCGCTCCGGAAGCCGATTTCCCGCAGATCGTCAAAAGACCTTATCGTTGTTTTGTTCGGCGCGATCAAAACCTGCCTGGCAGACAGGCCGAGACCGTGGCTGTTCAGCGCCGCCTTGAAACCGGCAATCCGGCGGTTGTAGTTCTCATTCGCCACTTCCAGACTGACCACGCCGAAGTGTTTGCAGCCCTGGCTGACCATGTGCTCCGCCAATTGGAAGCCGCCGCCGAAGTCGTCATTGAAAACCCCGAACATATTGTCCGGCGTATTCTCGAAATTGTCAAAAGCATAATTGATGAAGACGAAACGCAAGTCCGGAAATTTCAAAGCCAGCTCCACCGCTTCCCCGGAATTCTGCCAGTGCATCATCAGAATACCCTGCAGTTCCAGCCCGGCCAGGTTGCGGTAACGCTCGATGCTCTTCACTGGATCGCCGCTGAGGAAAAAGGTATCGACACTGCCCCCGTTGCCGTTGCGAATCCCCTGATAAATCAAATGCTGGACGATATCCCCCTCAAAGGACTGCAATCCTTCGTGATGAAGTATGCCGCATATTTTGTTTTTCTCGACCTCCCGCTCCATATTGCCGACGAAAGTACCGTGCTTGGGCCGCCGGAAACAAACGCCCTCCTTGACCAGTTCCCGCAGCGCCCGCTCGCTGGTTTTCAGGCTGATTCCAGCCTGATCCGCCAGCTCCTGGACATTCGGCAGGCGCGTTCCCGGTTTGAGACCCCGCTCATGGATATAATCCTTGATCTGCTTCTTGGTTTGCCGCCAGAGCGTTTCCGGTGATTTTTTATCGATTGTGAAACATATTTCCATACGGTGATTATCCTGTTTAACCTTTCAGATCGCTGCTTTTACTTATAATTATAAGGAGAGACCGGAAAAAAGCAATAGCCTTTCCAATAAAACCCAAAAAAAAGAGGATAATCAGGATAATCAAACATACCGTCCCATCTGAAACTTTGCCATTGGTCCGAACTCCAAAAGCATATTGCTACGTTTTTAAACTCTAAAATGAATACTGTGCAAATCTCTTGCTCTGCCGATTATTTCGACTTCACCCTTGTTCTTTTCGGAATCTCAGATTTCCATGGGAGAGCTGTGCTTTTTCATTAAATTCATTTGCAGAGGGGTTGACAAAACAGGAAAAACGGATATAATAATCATATCTGAGAAATCCACAGGTATGATTAAGATATGAGAAGACCAGAAAAAAGCAGCCGTTTATATTCGGAACTCCGGGAAGACATCCTGCTGCGGCGTTATCAGCCCGGTTCTCTGCTGCCCCGGGAAACGGAGTTGGCAGAAAAGTTGCTGGTTTCCCGTGATACGCTGCGTTCGGCGCTGGCCCGGCTCGAAAGCGAATCGCTGGTACGGCGCGTCCGAGGCAAAGGGACTTTTGTCAGCAGCGGCAAGGACATGGCGAAAATCACGTTTCTGCTGCCATGTCCGGCCAGTTTTCATCAGTCATCCTTGTTTCTGACCGATGTCTTCCAGGGGGTTATGGAAGCGGCGCACTGTTTCGACTGCCAAGTGGAAACCCTGGCGCTTTCGCCGACCAACGATCCCGAGGATATCGATTGGAGCAAACTGCTGAACGTTTCCGGAGAAAGCAAGGTTGTCATGCTCGGTTTCTGGTTTGCCCGGATCTTTCAGTTCCTGAAAAACTCCGGTTGCCGGGTGGTCATGATACATGACGGTACTTACCAGAAACGTCTGTATGCCGATGAGTTGAGCCACTGGGTGATTTTTGAAAAGGAACAATACGAAATCGGGCGCACCATGATCCGGCATCTTTTGAAATCCGGCTGCCGCAAACCGTTCTTCTTCTCCCATTACCTCGCCGAAAAAGAGCAGCCGCGAATCCAGGGCGTCTATGCCGGATTTCAGGAAGCCGGGCTCGATCCCCTGAAGCACTCGGTTGCCCTCCCCTTCGTGGAGGCGGACGTGCGAAAGCTGACGCCGATTTATCATCAGGCCATGGACGAACATCACTTCGACGGTGCGCTGATGGATGACTCGGAGCTCATGTATTATATCATTTCGTCTGACCCGACGTTTAAATGCGGTTGTTTCGACTTCTGGCGGCGGGGGACGGAGAAATTTTCCCCGAATGCGTTTTCTTCCGGATTTCCGCTGCGCCAGCTCGGCTATGATGCGGTGACGGAACTGCTGAAAGAGAAGTTTCATCCGGGGTACCGGCGTTACTCCGCCATACTTTACGATTGCAACGGACATAAAATATCACCGTGAGGATGCTGATGCGCAGGATTATATGTATCGCCGTCATATTGCTGAGTGCCGCGGTTCAGGCACAGATGCGGGAGCTTTCCTTCTATGAAGTGAAACCGGCCCCGCAGGCTCCGGTGATCGACGGTAAGCTCGACGATGCCTGCTGGCAGAATGCCAACCGCCATACCGCCTACTATGAATATTTCAAGCCGAATCCGGGGCCGGGCGTGCTGAAAACGGAATTCCGGATGCTTTATGACCACCGGGGTATCTATCTGGCAGTCATCAATTACGAAGAGAATATTGCCGGCATCCGGAAAAATATCACCGACCGCGACAACCCGCAGCTCTGGACGGACGACTGTGCGGAGATCTATTTTGACCACTACGCCAACGGCATCGGATTTTATAAATTCAACGTCAACAGCCTCGGTACAGTCGGTGACATGCGGCAGGTTGACGGCGCGGTATCGCTTCCCGAATGGAACGGCAACGGCTGGACGGTCAAAACATCCATCAACAGCGACAACTGGACGATCGAGGCGTTTTTTCCCTGGGATGACCTGGGAGCCATCGCCCAGCCGGGAAAGTTGTGGATGTTCTGCCATATCCGTTATTCGTTCGTCGGCGATAAATTCCGGGGTGTGACGTCTTCGCCGGGCGGGAGCTATGCCGCTCCCGGAAACTTCGGCTACCTTTACTTTGCCGCTGCGGAAGAACAGGTTTCGCCGGAGCGTGTCGCGCAGATGCTGAAAGAACGGGTGTCGCCGCCCTGGGGCGTAAACCTCCGCGATCAACTGGTTTCCGATCTTGGCCAGGGCATCCGTATTTCATCCTTCACCCAGTTGATCCGCGAGCAATCCATCGCTACGGACCGTCTGGTTGCCGAAATGGAGCGGTTCAAATGGAATGCCGATACCGAAAAATTTCATACCCGTTTTGAAACGTTGAAAGCCGATTACCGGAAGCTGAATTCGGCTGAGAACAAAGATTTTCCGCAACTCTACCGCGCACTCGCGGAGCTATATGCAAAACTGGATACCCTGAAATGGCAAATCGGACTGGAAGAAAAATTTAATCAACGATAAGGAGGCCGCCGCCATGAAAAAAAGAAGCAATTTTACACTCATTGAACTCCTGGTTGTAATCGCGATCATTGCGATTCTCGCCGCCATGCTGTTGCCTGCGTTGAACAAAGCCCGCGGCAGGGCGCAGAAAGCCCGCTGTCAGAGCAATCTGAAGCAGGCCGGAGGATTATTTCTGCTTTATGCTTCGGATTACGATGAGCGCCTTCCTTCTCCCTATTGTTCTTATAATGGTAATATGACGACTCAGGAATGGTATTACCTTTCTTATCTCTACGGGGAGTACATGAGGGGGACAGCCAAAAGCTCGAGTCCGGCCAGTCTTTTCGTCTGCCCGACCTATGGTCCGCTCAAGTTGAACGAACTCGCCGGAGCATCCTGGGTCGAAACCACGTATGGGGTCAGCATGGCTGCCACCTATGGCTGGGTACCGGGTACGCCGAGTAGCTGGGCGCATATTCCAAGCTTCCGCAAACTTTCCCAGATGTCTCACCCTTCCCGCGGAGCCATGGTGGGCGAGAATTACGGACACGGCTGCATTCAGTTCTATGACCGGTCATCAAGTTATGGCCTGATGGCGATCAATTTCATCCACGAGAACACCACCAATGTTGTCTATCTGGACGGCCATCTGGAAAGCAGAATGATCCTCGATTTGCCGACTAAAACCGGATATCCGACCATTGGCGACAGTAATCTCGCCAATACTTATTTCTGGCGCGGAGCCCGTCCGTACCAGGAAAATTCAGCCACATTCACACTGGTAGGAAAATAAAACATGAAAATCACCGGAACTTTTGTCCAGCCTCTGCCGGGAGACGCCATCCCGGTCATGAACTGGGAAGAAAAAGAATGGGATCAGGAATTCGGGTTGATGAAGAAACTGGAAATCGATACCATCATCCTGTTGCGTTCGGCACTGGGAAAATGGCTCGCTTTTCCCTCGGAATTTCTGCAGAAGGAGTTCAATTGTTTTGAACCCTCGTATGATTTCCTCGGCATGTATCTGAGGCTGTGCGAGAAACACGGCATGAAAATGTTCGTGCCGAATTTCACTCCTTTGCATGACTGGCTTTCTGCAGCCTACGACCCGAAAGAGGAGTTCCGGATCGCCCGGACCTTGTTCGATGAAATCTGGGCGAAATACGGTTCCTCCCCGGCGTTCGGCGGTTGGTATTTCACTCAGGAGATCGGTGGGCGCGAGGCGTTCCGGGTCGTGGAAATGTTCCAGATGCTTGGCCCGTATTGCAAGAAGATTTCCGGCGGGCTGCCGACGCTGCTCTCTCCGGCCCAGTACGGTCCCCGGCAGGAGTCGTTGCACCAATACCCGCGCGGCATGCGCAAACGCCTGGCGCAGCTGCCGGAAAAGCATCGCGAGGACTGGGACTGGATCATGAAGGAACTTCGCGGCGCGGTCGACATCATCGCTTTTCAGGACGGCAACACCGATTTCGAGGACCTTGACATGATGCTCTCCATGCACGTGGAACTGGCAAAAAAGCATGGCATCACCTGCTGGAGCAACGTGGAATCCTTCTGCCGCGATTACGACGACACCCGTTTCCCGCCGATTCCATGGGAAGAACTGCAGTTCAAACTGAAAGCCGCCGAACGCGCCGGAAACGCCAAAGCAATTACTTATGAATTCGTGCCGTTCCTGAGCCCGCACGGCTGCTATCCGCAGTCCAAATATTTATTGCGGCGTTATTGCGAACGTTACGGTTTTGATATTGAAATAAAATGAGGAAAAATATGTTTAGAAAAATATGGATGTCTGTCCTGTGTCTGTTCCTGCTGGACATGGCACAAGGAAAAGAAAGCGGAGAATATCTCCACCGCGTTACCACCGATTATGTCACGCCGCATCTGGATTGGGTCAAGGTCCCGGCGGAAAAAAAGCTGAAGGTTCTTTTCATTGTTCCGCGCGACGGCGCCCGGGAGATCATCGAACTGCAGCAGCGCATGCCGATGGACTACACCGAATTCATTACCATGAACCACGTATTGCCGGCTCAGGACAGCATGCACGAGACCAACGTCACCGGCACCAGCGTTTATGAGAAAAAGCAGGAACTGGCCGAAAAGCTGGAGAAGGATTACGATGTAATCGTTTTCGGCAATTTTCCGCTGACCGCCCTGGCGGACGAAGCGCAATTCCGGATTCTTTCCAAAGTCATGGAGGGTACCGGATTGCTGCTGATCAGTCCGGTCAAATACCCCGCCCTGCCCTATGGCAAGATCTACCAGAATCCGTTGCCGCTGCCCGGATTTTTCCAGGAAACAGCGGTCAAGTCCCTGCCGGACGCAACCGGTAAACTTGCTCCCGATCAGTTGTTTTCCTCCTGGCAGATGGGCAAAGGCCGCGTAGCGACAGTGAACTACCACTCCCGGTCCGCCTACGGATTGAGTTTGACTCCATTTTCGCCCTATGATATCGACTGGCAGGGAGGGTATGAAAGCTCTCTGATGTTTCTGGCCCGTTGCGTTCAATGGGCCGGGGGCGATGACGCCGCCGTTTTCCAGTGCCCCGAACTGGCCGCGTCTCCGACGATTTCCCATAGCGGAGCCACCTTCAAACTGCAGCTCGACGGCTCCGGCAAGGTTTTCTGCCGCATCCGCAATCTTGAAAACCGCATCATGAGCGAAACCGAGCTATCCGGCGGCGCGTTGAATATTCCCGCGCTCCCCGGCGGCGGTTATTATTGCGACATCCGCGTGGAGCGCCCCGGTCTGCCTACGGCCTGCGGCGTCTACCGTTTTGATGTCGCGTCGCCGGTCGGCAAGCTGACTTTGACCGCGCCGGAAGTCGTGGACGACCGGCAGGGGTTCACCGGCTCCCTGAGCCTCGAAAAAGCCTCCGCCGAACCGCTGAAGCTGGTACTCGAAATGCAGGATTCGCCTTATGCGCGGATCTGGTATCGCAGCACCTTGGACCTGCCTGCCGGCATGCAGCAGCTGGATTGGGCAATCAAGGATTATTACCTGCCGACTCCGGCGGGTTACCTTCGTGCCAAACTGATTGACCGCCAGGGCAAGGCTCTTGCGGAAACCACCCGTCTGGTATTCTTCCCGGATTACCGTCTCGATGCTTATGTCCAGCTCGGCTGGAACATTCTCCCGGCAAGTAACGGCGCGCTGTACGCGCCGCAGCTGGTGGACCGCTTCGGCTGGAACATCGGGTTGACGCATCCGAGCGCCAACGGCGAAAACGCCCGCAACAACGCTCTCCTCAACCAGCGCTTCGTGCCATATCTGGTCCGGGTCGGCCTCGACAAAACCAAGGATTCGGCCACCCGCCAGTATTCCTGGTTTTTCCTGCCGGGCAATCTCCAGGCGGAAGTGAAAAAATTGAACGGCGACGAAAGCTTCTACCGTCCGGAAGTTCAGGAACTCTGGAAAGCCGGCGTGGCACACCGGATCAAAAACCTCCCCAAGTACAGCCCGGTCATCTACACCCTCGGCGATGAAAACTTCTTCAATGCCGACGGTGGTTACGGCCCCTCCGATACGCAATATTTCCGGGAATTCCTGAAGCAGAAATACGGCTCTGTCGACCGTCTGAATGCTGAATGGCGCGCCAATTATCAGAGTTTCGATGACGTTCCGCATCTGCCGCAGCAGGAAGCCAAAGCCGCGGGTAATTTCCCCGCCTGGTTCGATCACCGGCAATATATGGAAAAAATGTACGCGGACCTGCATCATTTCCTGGCCGACGAAATCAAGAAGCACGACCCGCGCGCCAAAGTCGGCGCCGAAGGCTCCGTGCCGGGCGAACTCGAGCAGACCATCGATAAGCTGGAGTTCTGGGGGCCGTATTCCGACATGGTGGAGGATGAAGCGCTGCGCAGCTTCGGCGGCGACCGCGTCCGGATGCTGTGGTGGGGCGGTTATCTCGGTTCGCACGGCGGGCGCAGCGGCTACCCTTTCCCGCTGCTGAGCGACCTGCTCAAGGGCACGGTCAACGGCAACGCCTGGTACTCGACCGCGGTACATGAAACGTACTCCGGCTTCGGCGTCGATTACAGCCCCGCGCCTTATCTGAAAGATTTCCTCCCTTACCTGGACCGCCTGCGTTGGGGTACGGCGCAACTGCTGATCAGCCGCCCGCTGCATGACGATGCCATCCGGATTTACTGGAGCCATGCTTCCGCTTCCGCCCGCATGCTGGACGAGCGCTGCGTCAGCCCCAACGACAGCATCATCCCGCTGATCCGCAGCTTCTACCGTCAGGGCCTCGGTTTTGAATACGTCTCGCCCCGCACGCCGGAACGCCTGAAATCCGCCAAGCTGCTTTTCCTCTGCGGAACTTCCGCGCTGAGCGACGCCGAGACCCAAAACATTCTGGATTTCGTCCGCAACGGCGGCACTGTGGTCGCGGACCTGAACCCGGGCATCCTGAATGGCTACCTGCGGCCGCTGGACAAGAACCCGCTGCAGGAACTCTTCGGCAACATCGTTTTCAGCCAGATAGCGCCCACCAAGCTCTCGCCGCTCAAAATCGATACCATGTTCAACGGAGTTCCGATAAAATTTCAGGCGGAAAAAGCCGCTTCCAACGGCAAGGCCCCCATTGAAATCCGCAAATACGGCAAAGGAACCGCCGTGCTGCTGAACTTCAGCCTCTCCACTGCCGAAAATACCGCTTCGGATAAGACACCGTTCATCGATTTTGTCGGTGCCATGCTGAAGGGCGCCGGAATCAAACCGGATTACCGGGTGGCGGATCACGACCGTTTCAGCATCATGCGCATCCGTTCGGGCAAGGATTTCGACCTGATCGGAGCGCTGGTGGCCAAGGAAAAGATCGGCTCTTCCTGGTCCGTCGACTTGCCCGGCGAACGTTATGTTTACGAATGCGGCAAGGGCGAAGCGGGCAGGATGAAGTCCCTGAACATCTCTTTTGCCGGTACGCCGTTCAAACTCTACACGGTCTTTACCGCGCCGCAAAAAGCGCCGCAAATCAAACTGGCCAGCTCCTCGCTTCAGCGCGGCGATGTGCTTAAACTGGACCTGAAACCCCTTGCATCCGACCGCATCTATCTGGTCCGGCTTTTCGATGCATCCGGTCAGGAACTGTTCATCCGCAATGTCGTTTTCAACACCGCCAAGGTTTCCGGCGAACTCCCCATCCAACTGGCATTCAATGATCGCCCCGGCGACTGGAAACTGGAACTCGAAGACATTGCCACCGGCCTGAAATCCGAAACCCGATTCACCGTTAAATAACATAAGGAATCATCATATGAAAAAAATCATTCTTCTCCTGCTGACCGGCTGCTGTGGCATCATGCTCGCCGTGGAACCACACATCGAACGCAACGTAAAGACTGTGGAACAGGACGGCCGCCAACTTACGGAAACCAAGCGCGAAGTCTTCTTCGAACACGGCAAAGTCATCTACCAGACCCAGACCGAAAAGGACAAAAAGGAAGTTGCGTCTCAGAAATGGGGCGGCTACTTTTTTGGCCTCGAATTCGGCCGTGCCATCCGTACCAACGGCGGCTGGAGCCTCTGGAATTTCCTCGAAGTCTACTATCAGAAAAACGGCAAATACCTCAATGCGTTCCGCGAATTCGCCACCGAAGATATTACGTTGATCCGCCTCGGCGACCGGACCATTGCCGATTTCGCCTTCCTGCTGGATGAAGCGGGGGCCGACGGCAAGGCTTCCGTGCGGATGATCCAGTTCAAATCGCATCCGGACTGGTTCTTTATCCGGGTGAAGTTCGACAGTGCCAAGTACACGCCGTGGCGCCTGAACCTGACCGCTTATCCCGGCAACTCCGACAATCCGAAGGAGCGCGAACGCTGGGCCGCCACCAAAGAAAATCAGTACAACCTGAGCAGTGCCGCCGCTGAATTTAAAGCGACGTCCCCCGGCTTGCTGCTCTTCAATAAATTCGTGCAGGAAGATTCCGGCAATATGATCGTTTTCAATCCCGCGCAATTCACCAAAACGACCATATCCAAAGCCACCGCGCCCGTCATCACTCAGTTTTTCCCGGAAAAGGGCCAAACGGAATTCTTCTTCGGCATCAGCTATTTTTCCGGAAAACCGGTCGCCGACATCATGCCGCGTTTCATCGGGGAAGAAGCCGATGCCATTGCCGAATTCATGAAAACGATCGAGTGGAACCCGGACATGGGAAACAGTAAATTCTCCGAAGAAGCGGCCGCATTTGCCGAAACGTTGAAGAAAATGAAGGCTCTCGGCAGCAATGTTGAGGCCGACGAAAAAGAACTCGCCGCCATTCAGGCCGAGTACGCCGCCGCCTTGCAGAAAAACGATGCCGCCGCCATCGCCGCCGCCATGGAGAAACTCGAAAAACTGAAATCAAAAACCGCCAAGGGCGGGCTGGATGCCTTCAAATGAAAAAATGCCTTGTCCTTCTGTTTCTCATAACCATGAACCTGGTCCATTCGCAGGACCTGCCCCAGGAGTGTGTTCCGAAAGCACGCGACCAGTGGTGGCCGAATTATTTCAAAAACATGCTCCGCAACGAACCGCGCAATACCGACCTCGTTTTCCTTGGCGATTCAATCACCATGATGTGGCGCACGCAATCCGGTTTCGAAGGCGGCAGCAAGGTTTGGGACGAATACTACAAGCCGTTGAATGCCTGCAATTACGGCATTTCCGGCGACAAGACCGAGACCATCCTCTGGCGCCTGACCGAAGGCAGGAACATGGACGGTTTCAACCCGCGCGTCTGCGTATTGCTGATCGGCATCAACAATCTGCTGCAGGGCTCCACCCCGGAAAATACCGCAGCCGGCATCAAAACCATCGTCGAAACCCTGCGGGGCAGTCACCCGCAAATGAAGATCCTCCTTCTGGGCATTTTCCCCTGCTGGCAAAAGGCCGACAATCCCGTCCGCCAGAAGGTCAAAGACACCAATGCCATCATCAGCAAACTGGGCGACGGCAAGAACGTTTTCTATGCGGACATCGGAGCGGTATTCCTGGAGGAGGACGGCAGTATTTCCAAGGAAATTCTCCGCGACTACCTTCACCTCTCCGAGAAAGGCTACGAGCGTTGGGCCAAGGCCATGCGCCCTCATCTTGACCCATTACTGAAAGATAATTAAAACATGAAAGAAACGATGAAACCTCAAATCGATGTCGCCGTACTCGGCCTCGGAGGCATGGGCGGGACCCATGTCGAAGCGGCCAGGTGTTCGCCCTATGTAAACAAAATTTACGGATATGAACCGGATGCGGATTATCGTATACGGCGCGCGGATGAGTTGAATATTATTCCGGCGAGTCTGGAAGAGATCATGGCGAACCGGGAGATCCGGCTTGTCTATGTCGCTTCCATCAATGAAGTTCATGTGCCGCAAAGCATCATGGCGCTCCGCGCCGGCAAGGCCGTACTTTGCGAGAAGCCGATGGGCATGAACCTCGAGGAAGCATCGCAATTGCTTCAGGTTCAGAAAGAGACCGGCGGCTTTTTGCAAATCGGTTTCGAGTTGCATTATTCCCCTTTGTATATGCGGGTGAAGGAATGGATCGACGCGGGACTGATCGGCACCCCGGTCAACATCCAGTGCCGCTATTACTGTTGTGAATTCCACAAGAAAAACAGCTGGCGAAGCAAATGCGGCGGCAGTTTCCTGATCGGGGAAAAGTTATCGCATTATCTGGACCTGGAAAGATGGTGGTTCAATGAACCGGTTGAATCCGTATATTCATTGTCGGCCCCCAAAGTGGTGGAATATTTCAACCACCGCGACAACCATCAGATCATGATCAAATTCAAAAACGGCGGCGTCGGCACGTTGAATTTCATCATGTATATCGCGGAATCTTTTCATGACGATCCCCTGCAGGAAATGCTGCAGAAACAGTCGGACGACGGCCATTATCTCCAGTACCACATCTGCGGGACCCGTGGGGCCATCGAAACGGATGTTTTCCGCCGGCGCATCCGGCGCTGGGAATTTACCGACGGACCGGACAACATACAGAGCAAAATCGTCGAATGCATCAGTTTCAAACCCGAAGACGATCAGAAGTGGTTTCACAATACCCATGGCCAGAACGTAAGGGTGGCGGAACTGGTAGCCCTGGGGCTGCCTCCCGAAGTATCGGCAAACGATGCCTATGAAACCATGCGGCTGTGCTTTGCAGCGGAACAATCCGAAGACGAAGGCCGGATTGTACTCCTGAATTAAAACATCTGATCGAGCTCTTCCAGAATGACTTCATAGTTGCGCATGGCTTTGGAGGAAAGCAACCGCCCGTACGGGCTTGCGGATGGCATCAGTACAAAACCGCGACCCTTGCCGCCGGTTCCTTCTTCCAACGCCCGGCGTACCTTCGGCCGAAACTCATTCTCGCCGAGGTTTTCGATATCGGCGGCTTCAAGGTTTCCGAAAAGCGCCAATTGTCCGCCATAGTTCCGGCGAACATATTCAAGAGAAACATTTCCCTGCGGAGCCGGTTCAATGGGATCGATTGCCATGCAGCCGGTCTCGACCAGGTCATCGAGAATTTCCCTGATGTTCCCATGACAGTGCACGCGTGGAAATCCGCCATATTTCTTGATGATGCGGCACATCTCTTTTACGTATGGAGTTACATACTGGCGGAACAAAAACGGCGGCAGATAAGGCGGCGTCGCATATTCCGGGCCATAAATCCGCCATATCCTTCCGGGGAGAGCAGCCGAAACCACCTCTGTGTTCCACAGGATGAAGCGCGCTGCTTTCTCAAGCGCCCGGATGAACAGCTCCTGTTCGGTCAGGGCGATTATGGTATAGACATCCATGGCCATAAGCGATGCCACAAGACATAACGGATCTTGTGTGTCAAGCAGTATTGCCCCACTGTCGCCCAATATGGCTTCCCTTCCCAGTGCGTCATCGACAAATGCTTCGCCTTTGAGTTCCTGTTCCGGGAGGTCAATCCATGCTGCCAAATCCTCCGTGTCCTTAACCGGATGCTCCGTACACCATACAGTGTCGATATCGGCTTCACGGATTGCAGTCGAGCTCAAGATCCGGTTGCCGGCTTGAATCCGATAGGTGAAAATACGTCGACCGTCTTCTTCCTTGACAGTGGTTTTCAATATTTCATCGGCCAAAAGGCTCCGCATTTTGCCACAGTATTGAGCCTGGGCGTCGGTCAAGACCAAACGGTCCGTTCTTTCGACAGCGAGCTGAATCAACGGCCGCCAGCTTGGATGGTTGTAAATATTGTATTTATCATCATTATCCGGGTCTTGCCGCAGCCCGTCAATTTCGTAGAAATTGACAGCCGGGCGGTCGACCGTCTGGCCGGACATGATTCGGAAAAGTCGCTCTTTTCTATTCATCATTTTCCCAGTAAATCAACTTTTATTAAGATCGCTTCATGTAAATATAATAATGCATCAATCGTGTTTTGTCTTTAGCAGATTAATTCAAAATTTCGCAAAAACAATCATTTCCACTTTTCTCAAGCGCATTTGCGGAGTATATTATTCCCATGGAATATCAAACGGAATTGACTCATGCCCCGTGTATCGCAAATTGAACGCATTGCCAGTACCAGAATTCTCTGCCCGGTAGATGAAATCTCCGGAGTCTGGCGCTTTGAGAAACGCGCCGGAACAAATAGCTGCTGCTTATCCCCTCCCGGCCATTTGCTGCATTTTGTCAAATCCGGCCATGCCCGGCTTTCTCTGAATAATAAAAAATACGATATTATTCCGGGAATGGTCATTTATTATGACAGCAACGACGAAGTGGAATGTTTTTGCCAAACCGACTTTGTCTTCTATTCCGTTTTATTTCAGTCACCCGGATATAAACCTTTCCCGCCCGATCTTCGTGTGATCAATGAAATGGATGATCTGCATAACGATTTTGCGGGGGTTGAAGAATGTTTTTGCCGGAAGGACGGCTTGGCGGCCTTCCACGCCTTGACCCGAATCCTGCATGTCCTCGAAAGCAAACGCCCTTCCGATCCGGCAGAATCCAATGGGCAGCGACAGTGGAATTCGATCATACAATATGCGAAGCAGTCGAAAAATTTTCATCCCGACTTCCGTCAGGTATGCCGGCGGATGGGAATAAGCCAGGCGACACTATTGCGATACTGCCGCCAATATGCAGGAGTGACGCCGTTCAAATATTTTAAACATTACCGGATGTCCGAAGCGTTGGCCCTATTGAAATATTCGGATATGAATATCACCGAAATTGCCGATTACCTGAAATATCCACGGATCAATGAATTTTCCCGTGAATTCAGCAATTATTTCGGCTACCCTCCGTCAGCCGCCCGTAAATAGGCATAAAAAATGAAGGCTGACAGAAGCCAATATGGCTGCGAACGACCATGATTCAAGGTTACAGCCGTACTGGTGGAACCGGTTCAGGTTACCTGGTGAAGCATCAGGCACTCTGAACTGCATTATTGTTGTATTTTGTCTTTGGGAACCCAGCGTTCCAGTATCTTGTTCAATTTGCTCAGCTCGATCGGCTTGGACAAGTAATCGCTGAAGCCGTTTGCCAAAAACATTTCCTTCATCCCGCTGACCGCGTTGGCGGTCAGGGCCACGATCGGAAGGTCTTTGAAATAAGGATCTTTGGCGCTCATTGCGCGGATTTGTTTCACGGCCTCCATGCCGTCCATTTCCGGCATCATGTGGTCCATGAAAACGATGTCATAGCGGGAGCCGCTTTCCAGTTTATCGATCGCCTCGGGCCCGCTCATGGCGGTGTCGGCGGAAATTCCGTAAAGCGCCAGCATCTTTTTGACGACCAGCAAATTGACCTTGATATCGTCCACCACCAGAATCTTCGCCTCGGGGGCATGCATCCTGATGATAGGTTCCTTTTTGATCTGGGACGGCTTGAACAAGCGGTCGGTTTTGACTTTTTCCGCCAGTTCGCGCCCGATCGTACCGGCTTTGCCGTCACGCTGCGGCAGCCGGACGGTGAAGACGGAGCCCTTCCCCTTTTCGCTTTCCACGGTGATTTCACCGCTCATCAAATGGATCAGGTGCTGGGTAATGCTCATGCCAAGGCCGGTGCCCTCAACCACCTTGTTGGATTGCGGGATAAAACGGGAATACTCGTCAAACAGCCTCTGGGTCTGCTCAAGCGTCATCCCCCAGCCCGTATCGCTCACGCGAAACACAACCGTCACGTCGGACGGATCGTCACTCTTGCCCGGTTCAAGGGAAATCTTCAGCTCCACCGTGCCTTTGTCCGTATATTTGAACGCGTTGGAGAGAATATTGTTCAGAATCTGCTTGATCCGCAATTCGTCACCGACCAGGCGGGACGGCATATTTTCGTCAACCCCGATCTTGAAATCAATGGGCTTTGTGTCGATGCGCATGATATTGAGCTGTACGGTGTCGCAGAGCATGCTTGGGAAATCATATTCTTCAGGCGTGATTTCCATCTTGCCGGCCTCGATTTTCGAGAGGTCGAGGATGTCATTGACGATTCGCAGCAGGAGATCGGCGGAGTCGTAAATTTTGTTGAACGCATCCAATATATCCGGCGCCAGACTTTCACTCTGCCGCTGGACTTCGGAGATGCCCATGATCGCATTCATGGGCGTGCGGATTTCATGGCTCATTTTGGCCAGGAAGTTGCTCTTGGCGCGGTTCATCTGCTCCGCCTTCTGCCGTTCTTCGATTTCGGTCACGTCATTGGTAATGACGATGTAACCGTTTTCCCTGCCGGTCTGGTCGAAAAGGTAGTGGGCGTTGCCCCGGTAATAACGTTTGCTCGTATCGTGGTAAAACACGGCCGGCTCCCGATTCTGCTCCAAAGCGATGATCGGATCGTATTCGGAGTCGTGCGGATAGAGGCTCATGTCGTTGTAGGGCTTCCCGATCACCTCGTCCAGGGTCTTGCCGATGATGGCGAGAGTGTGGGAGTTCATATAAATGACATTGCGGTCCTTGTCGATGATGGAGAGAGGTTCCTTGATGCTGTCCTCGATGCTGTCGGCCATCTCGTCGAAGGAATCGGCCAGCAACCCGAATTCGTCCTTGATGCCCGACCGCAGCCGGAACTGCCGCGATCCCGAGCGGAAGCGCAATATACCGTTCAGGATCAGCTTGAGATTGCCCGTCAGATAAGAAGACAGCAGAATGGCGGTCAGAGTAACCAGTACGACCATGCCTATTGCAGTGCCGCCGAGCTGGAAGGTATTGTTCAGCAAATTGGAGTCGATGGCTTTGTCGATCGTTACTTTGGTCTTCACGGCAGGCTCGATGAAGTCCTCGATCCCCGCGCCGATGGTGACAAAGGCGAATCCGCGGTGGTTGCCCCGTACGTCCGGATGGTATTGTCCGGTATAATAGGGAATCGCGCCGGCGGTGGTCGGCTTGTAAAGTCCGCTCCATAGAATATAGAACGAGCCCGATCCGCCGTTTTCGGTGAGGTCCATCCAGCCCGTGCATTGCGGAGCGTTGTTGAGATACCGTCCGTCGAGGGCGACGAAACCCGCCCTGGTCAGCGCGGCGGCGGGCGTCTTGTCGCGCGACTGGTAATCGAGAATGGGTTTCCCGGCGGCATTCTTTACGGGATTGCCCTCTTTGTCTCTCAGTACCCTTTCGCCGAACTGCGGCAGGATCTCCCGGTTGTCGACGTTTTCTTTCAAAAACTGGCCCCAGCTCATACCGGCGGGTTGGTCACTGAGCTTGTTCCACGAGGGGTTGGCGGCGAGCCATTCGGCCCCGCCGGCGGCATTCCAGTAAAAATACGGAGTGTCTTTCGCAAGTTGTTTTTTGCCTTCGGCGTCGAGGATGGGGATGGTCCGGAATTTCCCCGGTTCGTATTCCTCTTTCTTGAACCCGCCATTAACATAATCCCGTTCAAGCGCGACGGTTCCCTCCAGCCACGGCACCTGCGGTTCGCCCGTCAACGGGTTGTAACCGACGATGGAGTGATGCCGGGGATGGCAGATGCTGCGGCATTTGTAGTCCCAGATAAAGGCATAATTACCGTCATAGGCGTTGGGCAAATGGGTATAGCGTTCGCTCATCGGGGTAATATAGTCGACAAATTCCATGATGTGGTCATGGTTCAGTGCAAAGGTGACATATCCGATGATGTTGTCATCGTCGTCTCCCACCGGCGCCGCCCAGCGCACGATTCCCTCAAAACGCTGGCCATGGGGGTTTTCCTGCCCGGAGTAGGCCTGCTTTTTGGCCTCCTCAAGAAACTGGTCGGGGGGGAGGGCGGCGATCTTCTGAAGTTGATCATAATTCGGATGGGTTTTCGGAACGTTGTTTTTCAACACGCCCGGCGTGTACATCCCGATATAATTCGTGCCGACATAGGCCCCGATGACGTCCGAAACGTAAATATCCCTGGTGCCGTCCTTGTGTATTTTGAGTTTTTTCAGCTCTTCAAAATAGGTCTCGGCCTTGACGTAGGTATTGGCTCTGTCGGAAACATTCACCAGGGCGGGATTCAGCGGATAGTGCTTTTTGCGCGAGTTCGGAGTCACATATTTATACAGCTCCTGTCCGTTGGTGTCGATGAAGGTAATTTCATCATACAGCGGCACGAGCTCATGGTGCCTGGCGGTATACTCAGGATTCCTGTAGTTGAAGCCGCTACCGTACAGCACGTCGTCATTTTCCCGGTTAGTGGACTCTCCCTTGGCGTCGTCGTGAACGCAAGTGTTTTTCTCCACCCAGGACATGCCGTCCTCGGCAAGCACCCATTCGCCTTGTTTCGTCAGCAGTCCGTTGCTGGTTTCGCAGAAATTCTTGAAGGTTTTGTCGGAAGGTGTGATTCTTGCCAGCCTGAGAATATTCTGATCCTGCTGATAGAGAAAACGCGACACGTCGCTCGCCGTGTCCGTGGTCAGGCGCTCAATGCCTTCGCGGGCTCCGTCGTTGAGCGCTTTGGTGGAGTCGTCCACGGCGATATCGCGCAATTTATGCCCCATCGCGGTGATCTGCGTCAACGCGATGACGGTCAGGAGGACAATCGGGATAATCATGGCCCCGAAGAAAATAAGAATCAATTTGGGCCGTAAATTCAGATTGATCTGATTAAACAAATGCCCGAGTCTTTTTACCTTATCTGCAGACGTTTCAGTCATTTAAGACACCTTTATTCACTACTTATCAAGTCGACTTCTTACACAAAAACGTGGATAATTTAGCATTAATTTTATACTTTGCCAGTCGCTAAATTAAAATATTCCTTCAAAAACACATAAAAATTATTGTTTTTATTTTGAACTACCTTCTTGCTTTTGTTTCATTCTCAACTACCGGGAGAATCATCTTGAAATTAATCACGCTGCGAATGGCACTTTCCGCAAAACCGACTGACCCTACCCCGCCAGACAAACTGTTTGAATCAGCCCGAAAAACAGCGGAAAGTTATTAACAAATTCAACATTTTGTCAAATCCGACTTTGGGCGAAGTGCCAAGTTTTTCGATTTTTATAACTCAAACCGCACGATTTTTCTTGACAAAATGTACTTTCGCTATATCTTACTAAAATTACTTTATTCGGAAATATTTTACTGGAAAACAGGTTTCGATTTCCATTGATTTAATGATATGAGTTTTGATTGTCTTGAAATACGAAGCGGGTTTATGTGCAAAAATGATTGATTTTCGTCATAGTTGGAGTTGCGTCCTTCTCATTTTCTGTTTTTGCTGTTGTCTTGCGGCTGAAAGTTTTCCGGGTATCCTGCGTAAGCCTGTTACCCTGGGAAAAGTGCGTGAGACAATCAGTTTGAACGATAAAAACCATATCGCATGCAATGCGGAAAACCAAATGGATATTTGATTTATGGAAACTATTAAAATTCTGGCTGTCGACGATGTACCGGCCAACCTGATGATTATCAAAAGCTGCCTCAGGCGTAAAGATTTTGAACTGACAACATGCTTCAATGCGCTTGACGCATTGGAGGAATTCAAGAAAAACCATTTTGATGTTCTTTTGCTGGACGTCATCATGCCCGGAATCGACGGTTTTGAATTGCGCAAGATGATTCGGGAGCTCGACAAGGACCGCCCGATCATCTTTCTGACGGCCATGGTGGACGACGGCAAGATGACCATGCTCAATCAAATCGCCTGGGACCCCAATACGCACTACCTGAACAAAGTCATCGATAAAGAGGTCCTGATTCAGAAAATCAACGAAGTTGTCGAGGCATACCGTCTTCGCCAACTCGACCACCAATACAGCAGCAAGCTGGAAACCGAGCTGAAGCTGGCCGGCAATATCCAGAAAATATTGCTGCCGAACTGGTGCACCCTGACCCAGGACATGATCGCCACCGCGCTTTATCAGCCTGCCGTGCAGACCTCCGGGGATATTTTCGAGATCATTCATCTGGAAAAAAGCCGTTACCTCCTGTTCGTCGGCGATATCGCCGGACATGGTATTTCAGCGACCCTTTATATGACCGCAGTACTGGCGTTTTTGAAGGAAAAAGCCAGGGAGCAGGATTTTTCCGTCGACCGGCTGCTCAACGAAATCAACCGTTTTTTCTGCCATGAACTGCATTGCAGTACCAATATGACCGCGGTGGCGGCATTGATTGACTTTGAAACCCGCCGGCTTACCGTTCACAATGCCGGACATCCGCCGCTGATCATCTGCTCTCCGTCCCAGAAAAAAGCCACTCGTGTATCTTCCTCCCAAAGCGGGGCGCCGCTGGGCCAGAGTGAAAACAGTTACCTCGCCTCGGACAATTATGAGTTGGACTTTGAGGACGACACGATCTTCCTGGCTTATACCGACGGCTTGCTGGATACCGTCAATAACGAAGGTTCCCCCATGGACATGGATGAAGTACTGGAATTATTGCCGGAGCTCACGGCCGCTTCCGGTACCCCCATTCTGCCCTTCCAGATCAAAAGCGCCATGGAACAGATGGGTTACAATGTCTCTCCGGACAGTTTCACCATCGTCGCAGTCCAGAAGCGGTGCTTCGGCCCCGGTTTTCTCGAAAAACTGTTACCGGCTGATTTGGACAATGCCGCCTCGGTCGTTGCCGAATTCTCCTCTCTGGCAAACAGTCCGCCACAGGCGGCTCAAATCGAATCATGCATTCATGAATATCTGAAGAATGCCGGCGTTCGCGGAGGAAACGATTCATCCAAGTTACAGGCTCTGGATGTGATTTATCTGAGCATCGAAAAACAGGATGGCAGTTTCCTTATTCGCGGCATTGACCGTGGCCCGGCCTGGGATTTTACGAAAACAGCGGCGACGGAAGCCACCGAAAATATTCCGATACTTCCCGGATACGACATGCAGACCCTGCAGAGCATCACCGAACACATCTCTTACAATCATTATTGCGGCTGGAATGAGATTTGTTTTTTATTAAAAGGACCTTCTGATGAGAAATGAAATTGAAACTCACCTGAAAACGGTATTCGAACTTTCAGATGAGGATGTCGCTGAATTTTACGCCGCTTTTCTGGAATCCCTGGATGACTGTTGCCGGCAACTGGAAGAGGCCGGGGAGCCGCTCGACTTTGCTAAAGTCCGGGTTGCCTCGCATACCCTGATCGGCTTCACCGGCAATGCCGGAGCCGCCGAACTGCTGGAGGCGTCCCGGAAGCTGAACGCCGTCGCCAAAGCGGCCGATGCTGCTGCCTGCCGTGATCAAATCAACGAAATTCTGCGGCTTCGAAGCATCTGTCGTCAGGATACCTGACCAAAGGTTAAGGCGCACCAGATAGAGAAATGCCTGGCACATGAGTCACCGGAACTTCAGTTGAAGTCAATTTTCCGCTGCTTCTGGAACCAGTACCAAAAGGCCGACGGCGAGGAAAAGCCCAGTTCATTGGCGATTTCCTTCTGCTTGAGCCCGCGCTTGCGGGCTTCTTCGACAAAGTGCAGGCGAACTTCGTTGATATATTCGCCGATGGTTTTGCCGCATTGCTCCTTGAACTGCCGGGAAAGATGAAACCGGCTGTAGCCGCTGAGTTTCTCGAGGTTCTCGAGCGAACAATTGCGCCCGTTGGTGTTGCGGATGTAATTGCGCAAAAATACCGTGATGTCGCCGGTACTTTCGTCGGGGTAATCAACCATGCCAAATCGAAACATGGCAAATTCTTCAAGTACGATATCCAACGGCGGTTTCATCAACAGATTCTTAATACCGGAGGAGCATGATTGAATCTTTTCCAGTATTTTCCAGCGGCGGTGAAGCAGCAGATGAAGATCTTTGCTGAACGTCATATTGATTCCGGTCGGATGATATTGGCCGGCGCAGCCCACATAAGTGATGGAACCATATAAACGGTCATCATTGAAATGAATCCACAGATGAAGCAGGTCGCGGTCGTTTTTGCGGTAGCCGTAGCTGTGGATTTCCCATTTATTCAGAAGGAATGCCGTGCCGGGACGCGCGTGATATACCAAGCCGTTGAGCATAAACTGACTTTCGCCATGGATAATGAACAAAATTTCATGGTGCAGATGGCGGTCGGGGCAGAAGGAATCGTCGGCATGGACAATGGAAAATTCTTCCGGACAACTGGTACTGACGATGTCCCGGGTACCTGCCAGCAAGATTTTTTGAATTTCGTTATGATCAATATTGGTTGCCATAGAAACAGCAAGATCGAGATATTTTTTACAAGATCGAGATATTTATTTTTTTATTTTACCAGGATATAATATAATCAGTTATTATGCGAATGCAAGATATATGAACGAAAGAAAGGACCAGCAAGATGAAAAACATGAAAATCGGTATCCAGCTTTACACAATCCGCGAGCCATTGAAACAGGATTTCAAGGGCGTTTTGCGAGAATTGGCCAAACTCGGTTGTGACGGTGCGGAATTTGTGACCGACTATGGCGGCATGGAGCCGGATGAGCTGGCAGCTTTTGTCAACGAAATCGGCCTGAAGGCATGTGGAATGCATGTCCGCGCCGCGGAATTCAGCGATAAGGCATTTGAGTACGCCAAAGCACTGAACTGCAGATATGTGACAATCAGCCGCAGCGGCAAATTCAGTGAAATTATTGATGATGTGGTAAGCCAGTGTACCGCCATCGGCAAGGCTGCGGCGGAACACGGCATACAATTCACCTATCATAACCATGCCCTCGAATTCGAAAAGATCAATGGCGAATACGCTCTGGATATCATTTTCAACCGAACCGATGCGAAGCAGGTACAATCCGAGCTGGATGTCTACTGGGTGACCAAGGGCGAAGAATGCCCGGTACGCTATATCAAAAAATACGCCGACCGCCTGCCGCAGCTCCACATGAAAGATATGGACAAAGAGGACGGTTCCTTCACCGAACTCGGTAACGGCAGCATCGACCTGGCTGCCTGTGTGGAAGCCGCCCGCGACACCATCTGCGAATGGCTGATTTACGAACAGGACATCTGCAAGCGCCCGCAATTCGAAAGCGCGAAAATCAGTATTGAATATTTAAAGAAATTACTTGGCAGATAAGATGACGTCCGGTATGGATTTCTGCCATAAAATAAAAAATACAAAATAATTTTGTACAAAACTATTGACAAATCACAAATTGCAGGTATAATTATTTATACAAAATCATTTTGTAAGGATTTTTTTATGGCAGGTAAGACCAGTTTGAAACAGATCGCGGAAAAAAGTGGCGTCTCGATGGCCACGGTCTCCCAGATTCTGAATAACCGCTCCCAGAATTACAGTTCGGAGGAGACCAAACTCCGGGTACGGTCCGTGGCCGAGGAGCTCGGCTACCAGGTCAATTTCGGCTATAAGCTGATGCGCGGTCAAAAGACCAAAACGGTCGCCATTTTGAATTCCATGCCCGAAATGAATTCCGAGGAATATGTCCTGAAACTGACCATGCTGCTGATAGCCGGATTCGATAAAATCGGTTATTCGGCCTATTGCAATACTTTTTCCGACAGCCCGGCGGCAAACCTGGAAAAAGTCCGGACCCTGATCAACCGCGGCGTGGAGCATTTCGTGCTGCTTGGCTGTCCCTTCGGGTACGACGTTATTCTGGAGGAACTGGCGCAACATAAACTGCCGGTCATCAGTAAATCCAGGACTATAAAGCGTTATGTCCATAAGGATTCCCTGATGGGAGCGGAGGTTATTTTTCGCAATATCATGTCGCGCCTGGGCAATGATAACTTCAAATTCATCTGCCAGCGGCAGGTGGCAAAAGCCGAAAACGACCGTATCCGGGCTTTGCAGAATATTTTCCCGGAGTTGACGTTGCAGCAGATTCTGGACCGCTACGTTTTTTGTCACGACAATATTGATTTCGGGGTGGAAGATTTTACCCAAACCGCTTATGAAGTCTCCGGCCAGGCGACCATTGAGTTGCTGAAGTCCTTTCCCGATATTGGCGCCATCTGTTATCTCAATGATACCATGGCGGTCGGCGGTGGACGTATCCTGCTCAGCCACGGCTATGAAAAATACCGTCATATCCTGCTCGCCGGCTTCAACAACAATGACAATATCCTCCGTAATTTTCCATTGCCGGTGACCTCGGTATCTTTCGATCTGGGCGAAATGGCCCGGCTGCTCATTCAGAATGCCCTGCACCTGAATCCCTGTCAAATCATGCTATACCCGCGTCTGCACGTGCGGACCGCCACGGCGGAATCCGGCGGTTACCCGGGCTGGACCGAAGAAATAATTGATTACAAACCCCAAGGAGAATAATTATATGAAACGTTATTTCACACTCATTGAACTGCTGGTAGTGATTGCGATTATCGCGATCCTGGCGGCAATGCTGCTGCCGGCATTGAATCAGGCCCGCGAAAAGGCCCGTTCCGCCTCCTGCCGCAGCAATCTCAAACAGATCGGGCTGGCTTACGGCATGTACCTCGGCGACTACAAATGGTGCCCGACCGTCTATACAAACTGGGAGGGCGGCACAAAATTCAGTGGCCTGCTGCTCCCCGCCTTATTTAAAAGATGCGGACTGATCGACAGCAAAAAAGTTTTTTCCTGCCCCACCGAAACCAATCAACCGGAATATGATATCGGTGAACCCGGCAAAAATGAACAAGGCTACAACAGCAACTATGCTTACAACCGTCTGTTCAACATCCATATCGGGCACGCAACGAGCCCCGGTCCCTGGAGCGAGGCGCAAATCTCCCGTATGCGCGGTTCGTCCCAGCTAACCCTCGTCGTGGACGGCGCCGTGGCGGCTTTTGGCGGCAACACTTTTACCGCAGCGCTGCCGCAAAATGCCGCCTGTACCTATTTCCGCTGGTATGCTGTCGCCGCTTACACTTATTCAGCCGGTCAGACGCCGACCGACCCCGGCATCTATTTGCGGCATAGCGGACGCACCAACATATTGACCTTCGGCGGTTCGGTAACCGCGGCCAATTATAGTGAACTTATGACCACTGAAGCTGACGGACGCCAGCCGTATTTCAGTCCGACTTCCAGCTACAGCGCTCCTTTTGCGCTGGTGGAGAAGCGTTGAACATGAAAATCCGCTATATTTTTCTGTTGCTTCTCGCGGTGGTTACACCGGGGATGGTCGCCGCTAAAATCAGCCTGATTGAATCCGGCGTCTCCCGATGCATAATTGTGCTGCCGGAAAATCCGGTCAAAGCCGAGGAATTTGCGGTGGAAGAACTGCAGTATCATATCGAGAAATCCACGGGTGTCAAATTGGAGGTTTGCGGGGAAAACGATATACCGCCGGGCAAGCTCCGTATTTATATCGGTAATTGCCGGGCGGCGCGTGACGCCGGTATCGATACCGCTTCGCTGGAGCCTTCGGAATACCGGGTGAAAACCGCGGGCAATGATTTGTTTCTGGCCGGAAAAGACCGTTTTCGCAGCGGGCCCGGCTCCCATTGGAGTGCGGATTGGCAGGGGACACTGTTTGCGGTGTATGATTTCCTGGAAAACGACCTGAAGGTGCGCTGGCTGTGGCCCGGCACGCTCGGCGAAGTCATTCCCCGCCGGACGGATTTCGTCATCGGAGCGATTGACCGCAGCGGCAAGCCGTTTTTTGAATATTCCATGCTTCGGGTGAGAAAGCCCGCCAAGGAATGGATGAATGGTTGGAGCAGCGTGGAGAACCGCGATGCTTTTTATCGGGATCAGAGCTTGTTTCTGTTGCGGCAGCGGGTGTCCGCCACCCGGAACATGGCCTATGGTCATGGTTTTACCGATTACTGGTCGAAATATGGAAAAGACCACCCCGAATATTTCGCTTTGCGTCCGGACGGAAAGCGGGAGCCGTTGGAAGGAGACAAAACCGGGAAATATATTGCGTTGTGTGTATCGCAGGAAGCGCTGATCAAGCGGATCGTGGCGAACTGGCGGCAGAGCCGCGAGCGGAACCCCGACAATATTCCGTATCGCCCTTATTTGAATGCCTGCGAAAATGATATCCCCGGAATGTGTGTGTGCGAGCAATGCCGCGCCTGGGATTATCCGGACCCGGCCTTTGAAAAATCCCCCTACTGGAGCCCGCTGAATAAGACCGCGCCCACCATCCGCACCCGATTTCAGGCTCTGGCCAAGGCGGATTGGGGAGAAGGTACGGAACGCGAGAAATATGATCCGCCGTCTGTGACGGAGCGCTATGCGCGTTTTTACCTGGAACTGCTGCAAAGAGCGCGCAAAATCGATCCGTCTGCCAAAGTGGTGGCATACGCTTATGCCAATTACACCAAACCGCCGCGCGACATGCGGATGGACAAAGATATCATCATCAATTTCGTCCCGAATATGTTTTTCCCTTACACCCGGGAACACAGCCGTGAATTCCAGGAAAAATGGCTCGCTTGGCGCCAATCCGGAGTGGAACATCTGTATTACCGCCCGAATTACATGCTGGCGGGCGCAAACATGCCGATTTCATTGGCGGAACAAATTCACCGTGATTTTTCTTTTGCCGCCCGGAATGGAGCGATTGCCTGTGACTTCGATTCGCTTAATGGAGCATGGTCAACGCAGGGGCCGACGCTCTATTTGCTATCGCGCATGCAGTGGAACCCGAATCTGGCCTATGAAGACATCATGAACGAATATTATTCCGGTTTCGGAAAGGCCGCCGGACAGGTTCAAGCGTATTTTGAATACTGGAAAGGACATTCGGATTCCATTGATGAAGAAACATTTCTGCGTTATTCCAGCGAGGAGCGGGCCAAAGACGGAAGGCCGGGCGGTTCCTTCATGAATTTTGTACTGGTATCCGCCCGGTTGTTTCCGGACGCTGCATTTGACAAAGGATTTCAGTTACTGAAAGCCGCCGGACAGGCGGCCACCGGAGAGCCGGAATCACTTCGCCGGGTCGAATTCCTGGAAAAAGGATTGCGCGACGCCTATCTGACCTCCCGGGTACGGATCGCTCAAAAACAGATGCAGGACAAGCCGTCGGCAGAGAACAGAAAAGAATTTACAAACGCCTTCCAGGCCATGAAGCAATACCGGGAATCCATTGAAAAGGACAATGTTTGCAATTACACACACATGGTGCACTGGGAAAGCTATGGTGCAAATTGGCCCTGGCAACGCATTAAACTGCCGCAATAAGCGGAAACATAATACAGGGACGCATAGATGAAAATCGGGATATCGGTTGCAATAATTATTCTAATCATGGCGTTTTTTATGGGATGCAGTTCATCGCGGACGGCTCCTTCGTTTACGGCGGCGGCCGCCATTCCGTTCTGCCGTCTGCCGGACGGCTGGAAATTCGGGCAGGCATTGCCGGAGAACCTGCCGCAAATCCGTATGGACGAATCCTGGCACCTGGTCAGGCCGGGACAGGCAGCCGGAAAATGGCAGGGGCCGGAGGATCTTTCACTGGTAATGAGTCATGGCTGGAACGAGGACGGCCTTTATTTTTGTTTTGAAGTGGCCGACAGTGATGTGCGCAACGAGCAGAAACCGGCGAATTTGTGGCGGCAGGACTGTATCGAACTATTTCTGGCGCCGCCGAAAGACACGATGTTCCAGATCGGAAATGCGCAGGCCGACCGGCTGCAATTATTGCTGGCTCCTCCGGATGAGGCGGGCACGGTACGTAAATATGCGTATTGTCCGGCACCGGTCGAACTGGGATTGCTGCAGACGCGCGGCGAGCGTACCGCCGACGGTTATCGGATCGAGTTATTCGTGCCGGCCGCAATGCTCGGACTCGAAAGCTGGCGGGAAAACGACGATTTGCGGATGCAGGTTTTTCTGGACGATTGCGACAAGCGCGACGGAAGCGCATGGCAGGCGCGGGTCATGAGCATAGGCGGGATTCAAGGCAATTTCTCTGCCTCGCCGGCGGATTATCTGCCGGTACGCCTTTGGCGGACCATGCCGCAAGGCAGGGAGATTTTATTGGACCCGTCCTGGCATGTGACAGTATCCTCCGGGGCGAAGATCACCATCGAGGCTGCGCCCCTGGGGGATTGCATTGCCGCCGAGCTTATTGGAGATGACGGCAAATCCGTCTCCATGGCAATACTGCCCCCGAAAGGCGGCGAAATCGATGTTCCGAAAAACACTCCGAACGGCTTGTACCGGTTGAAACTGGTTCCGCATAATGCCGGAGGAGCGTTGGGGGTTCGTACATTTCAGGTTCCGGTCCTCAATCAAACCATTTCGGCATTGACAAAGGTCGACTTCGCCAAACTGGCAAAGCACGATCCCTGGCGTGCCTGCAATTACCTGGCGCTGGCCTCGACGGTCGAATACGCCAAGGTAGCGATGGGCCAACAGAAATCCGAGAAGAACTTCCGACTGGCACTGGCCGAAATCGCCTGCCGCCAGGCCCTGTTGAACAATAAACCATTGCCGGAGGATACCGACGAACTGCGCCGCCTGCTGGAGCTGACCCGTGGATTCAAGGCGCAAATCGCGGTCGAGTTCAGCCGGTCGAACCGGCAATTCCTGAGCACGATCACGATTCCCTGGGGTGATTTTCCATTGGTGAACGCACAGATTTACGATTTCCCGACGCCGGAGGCAGCGCAGGCCGAGCTGGAATTTTATCGCGAACTCTGCACCGTTTCGAAAGACCTGGCGTTGACCGGCGCGGATGCGGCATTTATCGGGTCGGGGCATTTATTCAGCGACGGGATTTACCATGATCTGATTCCGGATGAAATGGTGACGCTTGCACTTCAATGCGCACCGCGCAAAGCATTCAGGATGAGTTTTGCCGAGGCTGTGGCCCTGCGCCCGGAGGCCATTGTGATTACGGCAAAAGCGCCGGCAAGCATGAGGAAACAGGCCCAGGAATGGGCCCGGCAGGAACGGATTCCGCAAATCTCCCTTGCCGAACGCGGTAATTACCGGAGAACCTTGATCGCTGGAACCATTCCGGCAAATGAATTTACCGGATACTGGCACAGCCGTTACGGCGTAAGTACGGATTCGATCTGGTTCCGGCGTGGCCGGTTGTTGTTTCAAACCACCGGCACACCGCGCGAGCTGGGCATGGAGTTTGCGAAATTTATCCTGGCCGGAAAGCCGCTGACGCCGGAACTGGCCGATAAATTCCGCCACCTGCGCGCCGAAACCTTGCCTGAGCCCGATGCCGCCGCCAAAAGTGCCGCCTCCGAGTTGTGGGTCGGCGACCCGCATACTCATACGATTCATTCCGACGGCGCAGTGACCCCGGCGGGGCTTCTGCTGCAGGCACCGTATGCGGGGTTGAGTTTTATCGTTATTTCCGACCACAATGTCATCAGCGGCGCACAAGCGGCGGAGCAAGCAGGAAAACAGGCCGGTTACAGGTTCCCGGTGGTGGTCGGTGAAGAAATCACCACCATGAAACGTTTCCATCTGAATATCTATCCCTTGACGAAGCAGATCGACTGCAACCTGCCGCTGGCGGAAATGGCGGCGGCGGCGAAGCGCCAGGGCGCGGTGGTACAATTGAACCATCCCATGACCTACGGAACGACACTGAAGCGTTACTGGTTCGGCGGCGGCAACACGGTTGACTGCCCGGCACTGGATGCGGTGGAGCGCAATGTCGGGAATTTTGAGCGTTGGCGCCAGGAGAACCGGCTCCCGGTATTTACCGGCGCCACCGACAGTCATATGGGAATTTTCGGGCACCTTGACTCAACGGTAATCCGGACGAAGAATTTTTCCGGGGCGGCCCTGGCGGAAGCGGTACGCACACGCCGAGCCGCCATGCTGACTTGCGCCCTGCCGGATTATATATACGGAGACAAGGCGATGCGCTGTGCGGTTGGAGCCGCTTTGCGAATGCCTGAAGCAACACTTCACAACTACCGTCAACGCCTGGAAAAATTTCTGAATCATGCCGATATTGCCAAATACATCAGCTTATCTCCGGCCCGTTGGAATGGCGTGAACTGGAGCGACCTGATTGATCAGGAAAAGGATCGGGTCGATTTCGAGTAATGTGGACAATCGCATTTCCCATAGATGGAAATCCGTAAATCGGTGTGGATTTATTCGGGAATCACCAGCGTGGGCTTGGCCTGATAGGTGAGCAGCTGCATTTCCGGATTCTTGAGCCGCAGCATCAGAGCCTCGACCGCGAGCTTGCCCAATCCGGCCGGGTCGATATCGATCCAGACCGGCTCATGTTTCAGGTAACCGCTGTACACGTTCTTGTCGCCGGCCACCATTTCGATGTCTTTCCCCGGAATGATTTGATTGGCGACCAATTCCGAGTAGATCGGAAATCCAAGCATGTTGGTGACAAAGATACCGTCGGGACGGGGAGACATTTTGCGGATCTGCTCAACGGCTTCATGCGCTGCTTTTAACTGGGCTTCCACCGGAGTATGGAGACCGTCGCGAAAATCGAGCTTGATCACTTCGCAATCTGCGCCGTCATAATTGGCAGCATTCACAAACGCCTGCTCCCTCACTTTCCAGTAGGAGTTCAAGGACGGGACACCGGCAGTGATGCAGCAGAGTTTTTTACAGCCCTTCTCCCTCAAATAATGATACGAAATTTCACCGGCGTGCGCATGGTCCGGTTGAATCCGGTCGCCGATATCCTGCAAGCCCGGCTGAAGCAGCCAGACAAGCGGAAATGATTTGATTTTCCGGACGAACTCCGGAGAAAAAGTACCTCCGTTTATAAGAAGCCCGTCTGTTTTTCCCGTGCTCAAAATATCGGGAATATCTTCATGCGAAGACATGGTTTCAATATTGGCGGAGATGCCCAGAGCATTAAGCGATTCCGAAATCCCCATCAGGATGGCTTGTCCGGTCAGGCTGGACGGAGCCCCCTTCCCGTTTGCCCAGATCATCGTAAATGTCCGGTGCTTCAGGAGGGATGACGAACTCGCCTCCGACGCCTGCCCCTGCACGCCGGGACCACCTTTTTCGTGTTCACGGATGATGTTTGCAATAAGTTCGCGGGTTTCGTCTTTCACATAACCATTATTTTTCAGCGCACGCGAAACGGTGGTCGGGGAAACTCCGGCAAGTTTTGCGATTCCTCTAAGCGTGATGGTCATAATTTTATCTCCTGCAGCTTCATGCTGTCACATAAATGTTACATGTTCTCTATATTATATAACATAAATCACTATCTGTCAAGATCAGAAAGCAATAATAAATATGTTTTTTCACTGTAACACAAATCAATAACAGAAGATACCGTCAACAGGCTTCTCGAAAAAACGGCAAAAACTATTTTTGAAATAAAAATTCAATATGTTACACATGAAACATATTTTAAATAAATATTAACATCTTAAATATAAATATATTACAGATAAATTACGAATAAATATTTTTCAACAATCGCAACATATGTATCATTACCGCAACAAATAAAACACATAATTTTCGTAATTTCTTCTGTTTGCCATATTGACAAATCACCAATTTAAGTATATAATTACAGCAAAGCTCTCAGAAATACATAATGTTTTTCATGGAACACATGGTGTAACACAGGAGTTAAACGGCAGAGAGCAGGGCCAGAAAGAATTGGAAGTTCATCAAACACTAGTGAATCAAGAGGGAAAAATCATGTCGAAACAATGGAAAATGAAAAGTGTCAAGCCGGGCTCGAAAAATTTCACACTCATTGAACTCCTGGTCGTGATCGCTATCATCGCCATCCTGGCCGCTATGCTGCTGCCGGCCCTGAATCAGGCACGCCAGAGAGCCAATATGATCAAATGCACCGGGAGACTGAAACAGATGGGTATAGTTTTTCAGCTTTATTCCGGCGACAATGACGACTGGCTGCATTGTTACCCCATGGGTGGGGCCACTACTTATGCGAACTCCGAAAACCACTGGGCCAATTCCTACTCCAACGGATGGTACTGGAGTTACCTGGAAGCCACCGGCAACCGCATCGGAACATTCCGCAGTTGCCCGCAGCGCGATATTTCCGGCATCTATAACTACGGATACAACAATTATCTGAAAAAGAAACTTGCAACCCTGACCCTTCACAGTGAACGAATCAGCCTCATCGATATTTCCGGCATGGCCTCCACCAAAAATTACTGGGAATACAATCCCTACAACAGAACTTTCGCCTCAAAAATCGCCGATCGCCACTCACAAGGCGCCAATGCTCTCTTTGTGGATGGTCATGTTACACACGAGCGCAAGGAGTGGTTCATCAATTCCGACAATCATAAAAAACTTTTTGAATTCTAAAAACAGCCACTATAAACTAAAGTTCAGTTCCCTGATAATAAGCAGTTACTCATCCAATAAAGGGATCAACTAATGAATACGCCTCAAATAGCACTGGTCGGAGTCAGCGGGTACGGCAAGGTACACTATGATTACCTGAAAGCACTGGCCGATCAGGGAAAAATCAAGCTTGCCGCGGCAGTGATCCTTCCGGAAAGCATGGAACGGAGCAAGGCCACCGCGGAAGAACTGAGGTTGCACGGAGCGGCGATTTTCGCCGGCGACGATGAGTTGCTGGAAGCCATGGGCGATTCGCTGGATCTGGTTTGCCTGCCGGTGGGAATAGAGGCGCACCGGCCGATGACCTGTAAGTTCCTTGAACGCGGCATCAATGTACTGGTGGAGAAACCGGCGGCCGGATGCGTGGAGGATGTTCAGGCGATGATCGACGCGGAAGAAAATTCGAAAGCTTTTGCCGCCGTCGGGTTCCACAATATGTACGGGCGGGATTTTCACGCGATCAAGTGGGAGATTCTTTCCGGTAAATACGGCCGGCTCAGGAACATATCGTTCAAAGGCGCCTGGGGACGCGACGATCTTTACTATACCCGCAACAACTGGGTGGGCAAATGCCGCCTGTCGGACGGTTCGGCGATTTTCGATTCTCCGACCAGCAATGCATTTGCACACTACCTGAATATTGCGCTGTTCTGCTCGGGAGAGGATTTCCGGACGACCGCTCATGCTTGCGCCATGCAGGCCGAACTGGCACGGACCCGTGACATCGAAACCTTCGATACCTGCGGCATCCGGGTGGTTACCGCCGGCGATATTCCGATTCAGGTACTGATGACCCACGCCACCGCCAAAGACTGTGAGCCATACCTGCGCTTTGACCTGGAACGCGGCCAGATTCATTGGGATGTGAATATCAATAAATGGTTTATTCTCAATTCACAGGGCGAAAAAATCCGCGAGGAAGCACTGCCGGACTGGCGCAAATCGATGTTCGACGATGTGGTGGCGCGCCTGACCGATCCTTCGGTTTTCGTCTATACCCTGGCCAATTCGCTGGAACACGCTTTCTGCATCGAAAAGCTGCATCAGCTTTTTACGGTCAGGCCCCTGCCCGCCGATGAATACCGGATACTGGCCGACCGTTATGGACAGCGTGACATCCCGGGGATTCTGGCTGCTTTTGACAAGGCTTTCCGCCTGAATCTGTTGCCGTCCGAGGCCGGAGCATCCTGGAGCCCGCCGGCAGAAATGAAGTATCTCGATAATATCCTGCTCTGTCATGCGGTCAATCTCTAGAGCGCATCTTCCGCGGAACCCTGCTGAAAGGATACTGAAATGTATTGTTTTAAGAAATTTGAAAAGACACCGATTTTTGAGAATCACCTGAACCTCGGCGGCAAAAATCCGGCCGGAGTGGAAATCAGTTTGACCAGCGCCTGCCTGATCCGTGCGGGAAAACCGTGGATTCCGGTCATGGGGGAGTTCCACTTCTCCCGCTGCAACCGCTCGTACTGGGGGCGGGAACTGGCCAGGATGAAAGCCGGCGGCATCACGCTGGTGCCGACTTATTTATTCTGGATTCACCATGAGGAGATCGAGGGCGAACTCAATTTTTCCGGCGACAATGATATCCGCGCCTTCGTCGGGGAATGCGGCAGAATCGGCCTGGACGTCGAGATTCGCATCGGCCCCTGGTGCCACGGCGAATGCCGCAACGGCGGGCTCCCGGACTGGCTGCTGAAAAAAGATTTCCCGCTGCGCCGCAATAATCCCGGCTATATGGCCTGCGTACAGAAATGGTACGCCGCAATTGCCCGTGAAGTGAAGGGCCTGTTTTATCAAGACGGCGGCCCGATCGTGGCCATTCAGCTTGAAAACGAATATACCGAGGGTGCGGATCATCTGGCCGCGCTCAAGGAACTCGCCATTGCCTGCGGCATGATCGCCCCGTTGTACACCGTCACCGGCTGGAACGATAGTGCGGGCGCCAGAATACCGGTTGACGAGGTCCTGCCGTTGTTCGGCGGATATTGCGACGCGCCGTGGGACCCGGGTATCGAAAAACTTCCGCCGTCGTCGCATTACTTTTTCAATCAAATGCGCAATGACTCTGCCATCGGCAAAGATTTACTCTCGATTCAGGAAAAGTCCGACGACGGCTGGCTGCTGCCGTATGAGCGCTACCCCTTTGCCACCTGCGAGTTGGGCGGCGGCCTGCAGAACACCCATCACCGGCGCTACATCATCGAAGGTATGGATATTTATGCCGTTTCGCTGGTGAAGCTGGGCTGCGGCAATAATCTGCCGGGGTATTACATGTACCACGGCAGCACCAACCCAGTCGGCCGACTCTCCACGTTTCAGGAATCGAAAGCCACGGGATACCCCAATGATTACACGATTCTCTCGTATGATTTCCAGGCCCCGCTTTCCGAATACGGCGAAGTGCGCGAGCAGTACCGGCTGCTGAACCTGCTGCATCTTTTCCTGCAGGATTTCCAGACATGGTTCGCGCCGCTCTCCGCCGTGGACGCCCTGGCCGAAGTGCCGCGCGGCGATGTCGATTCCCTGCGGTACGGCATGCGTACGGACGGCAAATCCGGGCTGGTTTTCGTCAATCATTACCAGCGCCGGAGTAAACTCGCGGATATTGCCGGCGCGGTGATCGACACCGGTTGCGGAGTGGTTTTCCCGCCGGTCGACGTGCGGGGCGATGTCAGCTTTTTCATGCCGTTCCGCATGAAGCTCGACAGCGTTAAGTTGGAGTGCGCCACGGCGCAGCCGGTTTGCCGCCACGGCAACACTTTTTTCTTCGCGGAAATCCCTGGCATCGCGCCCCGGTATCGATTCGCGCCTGATTCAGTGATGACCGGAGCCGATTTCACGGTCGGAAACATCCGGATCATCACCCTGCCCTGGGACACCGCCAGGTATCTGCGCCGCCTGAACGGCGAAATATATATCGGCAGAAACTGCGATCTTTACTGGTTCGAAAACCGGATATGCGCCGTTCAGGACGGCCGGTTCGAGTATCTGCACTGGACCGGAAATAATTTCGAGACATTTCAGCTGGGAGAAACCTGTGTGCCGGCGACGGTGGTATTTGAACCGGTCGCAGCCGCTCCGTTTGAAATCCCGAAACTCTTCGCTCCGGAACTGCAGATCGGCGGCGAGCGTAAATTGACCTGGAAGAAAATTCAGGTTGACCGCGCCAATGGCTTCATCGAAATCCCGGACATCTGCGATGCCGCACAACTCTATGCGAACGGAGAATTGATCGCCGACAACTTTTATTACGGCAGGCCCTGGCGGCTTCCGGCCGCACTGCTTCACGGCAGGGAATGCTATCTGGTTTACTCCGAATACCGAGGCGAATTTTATCACGAATTTTGAAATTAATCATTGAATAAAGCAAACATTTTTGCAGTGGCGGCTTGAAAAAATATTGAAAACCTGCATCTTAATAATGAATTAAATCAACATTGGGATGACTGGATGGAAAAGACGATGGTGACACGGGCGGAAGTCGCCGCCTTGGCAGGGGTTTCGCCCATGACGGTGACCCGGGTGCTGAACAACAGTTCGGCAGTAACGCCGGAAACCCGGCAGGCGGTTCTGGCCGCCTGTACAAAATTGAATTACCGGCGCAATGCTTTCGCTTCCGGGCTGCGCTCCCGGCAGAGCCATGCCATCGGCGTGATGGTGCCGACGTTCCGCCATGCATTTTACGGCAGGCTGCTTTCGTCGCTGGAAAAAACGGCGCGCGAATACGGTTATCACATCATCACCGTTCAGATCGACTCCGAGCAGGAAGGCGCCGATATGCAGTGGGAGCGGCTGGAGTTCCTGTTTTCGCGGCAGGTGGATGGCCTGATCCTGGAACTGAGCCTGGCGCCGGAGGTCGAGGAAAAACTGCTGGCCGAAAATATCCCGGTGGTATTCGTCGATGCGCCGCCGCTGCACAAAGAGTTCGACTACTTCGGCAGTTCCGACGAATACGGAACCTGGGAGCTGACCCGGATGCTGTTGAAGCTGGGACACCGCCGGATTGCCTTTGCAGGGGGTGGCAGCTGCCGTACGTCCGAGGCCCGGTGCCACGGCTGGCAGCGGGCGCTGAAGGAAGCCGGGCTGGACTGTGAAGCCGGAGCGGCTTTTCCGCGTAATTTCGATTTTGAGGACGGCGTGGAAATCGTCGGTGCCTATTTCGAGCAACTGCGGCAGTTTTCCGCGATTGTCTGCGCCAACGATTATGTCGCGGCGGGCATGATCGCCGCATTTCAGGAGCGCGGGGTCAGGATTCCGGACGAACTCTCCATCACCGGATTCGCCGGGGATGAGATCGGACGCTTTATCCACCCCTCCCTGACCACTTACGAGCAGCCGATCGAAAAAATCGGTGAGCTTGCGGCACTGCATTTGATTCAGAAGATCCAGCAGCCGGGGGCACCGCTGCCGGTCCGATGGGAGCAAATCAGGGGCAAGGTAATCGTCCGCCGCTCCGTCATGGAAATCCGGTAAAAAATTGAAAAACTCGACTTTTCTTGAAATCGGCTATTGACAATGCCTGATTTTTATGTATAATATAAAGCAATGGTCACGTGATCATTCATAATTAACAAGGCATTAAACAGAGGAATGGAAAATGAACGACAGGGTTGACAGGCGAAATATTTTCACACTCATTGAGCTCCTGGTAGTAATCGCTATCATCGCAATCCTTGCTGCAATGCTGCTGCCGGCATTGAACGCCGCAAGAGAAAAAGCACGTACGGTCAATTGCCTCAGTAATCTCAAGCAAATGGGACTTGGCGCCAACCAGTATCACGGCGATTACGACGATTACTTTCTGCGAGGCATCGGGACGAACAATATGGATCGAATCTGGTTCAATCAGTTGTATCCTTATATCAATGCAATCAAGGTGTTCCAGTGCCCCTCGGTGCCGAAGCCCTACATCGAAGACGGACGTTTCTTCAATGATGGCGAGGATACTCCCTACCAAAATACCTATGCGATCAATACCTACCTGAATAATGGCGACCGGACCGGTACTCCCCTGCCCAAATGCAGTTTCAAAACCAGCGAAGTGAAATCGATGAGCATGCTTCCTTATATTATGGATATTTACAACGCGGCGTGGTCGGCGGAGTGGGTATACCAGATTTCCGCAGCCTCCCGCCCGATGGGCAATACCTTCAACACGGTTCACGGCGCCAATGAACGCGGCAATACGGTCTGGGGCGATGGTCATGCATCCACCAATGGGCAAATGGAAATGAACACTCTGGGCAATTCATTGAATACCGGAGCAGGTGCGCATATAAATTTCCTGCGCGGCTGGTAAAAAGGGACAACACGACATGCAAAAAATGAAATTTCTGTTACTGTTGTGCGTAATCGGAATCTTTTCCGGTTATGCGAATGATGTAAATGTTGCCTTTGTTATCGGCGTGCAGGATAAGGAAGCGGACCAATTCACCACGGAAAACGGATGGCAACTGACACGGTACCGGGACACCGAGCTTGAAAAGCTGGCCGGTTCGCTTAACCAATACCAGATCGTGATCTGGGGCTCACTAGCCGGATATCAGAAAAATCTGCCCTGGCAGAACTACAACCAGGCCCTGCGCCAATACATCGAAAACGGCGGCATCTTCATTGTCCTCGACGGTAACTATGCCTCGGCCACCACTGATATTTTCGGTTCCTGGGGCAACGATTTCCAACTGAAGAGAAATACGCAGTGCATCATGCAAAAACACCAGAAAGGCGTTTTCCCGAAAATCGACCGGAAATTCCCGGTCAACCGCACTCCTTATGAACTGTATGGACTCTTCGACGGGTACCCGGACGGCTGGGCGCATTTTGAAGCCCTGCCGCGGGCGTGGCAGGTACTGGCCCGTTGTCCTGACAACGGCGCATTCATGATCATGCGGCACCTGGGCCAGGGAAGCATGGCGGTATTGGCTTATGCATTGTTCAATATCCATGAACGGCAGATCATGCTCGAGGCGCTGGCGTCGAACCTGCTGGCGGAGAAGAACCAGAGAAAAGAGGGATTCCGAATAACTGCGTTCAATCTTTCCGACCGGTTCGAAAAGGGAAATGCCCATATTGAGCTCTCCGGCAAGGTTGCAGCAGCTACCGCCGAAGTATTGCTGAACGGCAAAACCGTGGCTTCGCAGGAGTTGAAAGTTGGAATGAATGAAATTCCGTTTGAAGTCGATGAACTTGGAAAGTTAAGGTTCATCCTGAAAAAGCAGGGAAATCCGATTGTCTCAAAGCATGTCGAGGTGGTCGCTCCGATCGCCCTTGCCAGTACCAGATATACGGTGTACCCGCTGATCGCAAATCAGGTCCGGTTGTATGTGAAAGCCGCCGAAAAAGATTTCCTGAGCGCTCAGTACCAGATTGCGTTTTTCGTTGATGAAAAACCGTTTGCGACGGTGAAACAGCTGGAAAATGGTATTTTTCTGGCCGATTTCTCATCGTTGGCCCCCGGCGAATACGAAATTTCGGCGCGGTTGATGGAGCATGACAAGATGTTGTTCAATGCCAAACCTGTAAACATCAAGATCATGGAGAAAAATCCGCGCGTGGCGATTTCAACCCGGGGAATCATGGAGATCGAAGGGAAACCGTTTTTCCCGCTCGGCCTCTATCATGTCTCGAAAGATGACCGGCTGCCGTTGGAAAAACGCGACGAAGTCTTGCGTTTTGCGGCGGAAAACGGCTACAATATGCTCCACGTATCCGTCAAGCGGGGCGAAGCGAAAGAGTCGTTTCAAAAGTTTCTGCATGCGGCGCGGGAACGCAATATCATGATCCTGCCCGAGAGCGACCAACTGACGCAGTCCGTCCAATGGTATGCCGGAGATCCGGCCATCCTGGGCTGGAATATCGGCGACGAACCGGACCTGGAGGGCATATCGGCGGCCGTGTTCCAGCAGCGGATGCGTGATTTGAAGGTAATCGACGCGGAACACCCCTCGTATACCGTGTTTATGAGAACCGAGTCGGTCGAGAAATACTGGCCGGTTACCGAACTGGTGGCAGTGGACCCCTACCCGGTTCCAAGGCACCCGCTGGATGCCGTTTATAAATCGGTCGCATCGACCAGGGACGCCCTGACGGGCACCGCCTCGGGATTGATCGCGGTCCTGCAGGGATTCGGCTACGAAAATGATCCCACTTTTACCTTGCCGAGCAACCGCCAGGTACGCAATATGTTTTATCAGGCGCTGGTGGCCGGAGCCAAGGGAATCATCTTTTACACCTACCAGGATGGACGTTTCTACCTGCCGGATCACCCGGCGCTGTGCGAACTGCTGAAATCGCTCCCCGCGGAGTTTAAAGAGCTGGAAGATTTCCTGTTGAGCGGTGAGTATCGCGAATTGCCGACGAATGTCGCCGGAGTTTATGCTGCCGAATGGAAAAAAGAGGGCGCGACGCTGGTCATCGCCGTCAATACCACCGGCAGGGCCGTGCAGATTATGCTGAATGGGAAACGGATATCCATCGCCCCGGAAGAGGTAAATATCCAAAAATGAAAGACAAGCAAATGATATCCCCCGACACCGTCGAATTCATCTGCTGCCGCAGTTTCCGGAAGGATGAAAACGGCAACCTCATCCACTTCCGCGAGGACCTCGAGCTCCTGAGCGAAAAGCTCGGGCTCGGTAAGGTTATCTGGCTGCACATGGGCGGCATCAATGCCAGAAACCGGAGCGAATTTCTGGAATATTGCGCCGAAAAAGAATACACCGTTTTTGACGTCTGGGGGTATGTCCCCGGCAACCGCCCGTCCGACGTACAGTGGTATCTTCAGGCTTTCGGCGAATTCGCCCCCACGCAAGCCGAACACGCGGAAACACTGCAATTGCTCGACGGCAGGTTCCTCGGGTATGACATCGGGGAACAGGACAGCCGGTACCTGCAGATTTTCGCGCAGCATTGTGCGGTAATGAGCCTCGACCGGGTTGAGCAATATCGGCGGCATTACGATTTTTTTGCCCGGATGCGCCGGGATCTGTGTCAGGATTTTTCGGTGTTGGCGGGCAGTACCAACGTTCATTACCTCGCCAAAGAAAACGGCTGCCGGATGATCGGCGGTGAGGCAATCCAGATTCATCCGAATATCAACGTCTGGCAGGCATTTATCCGTGGTGCGTCCAGGCAATACGGCGTGCCGTGGTTCGGCACGGTTTCAGTGTTCAACGCGTTCGGCTACCGGACGGGCTGCGACACCCGGACGGATGAGTTCGGCATGGAGGCCGGGCGCGAATGCGGTCCGTCGGATTCATTGCTGCGCCGGGTATTTCATTATCTGTACGAAAGCGGCGCAGCGCTGATGGGGTTCGAAAGTTTTGTTCAGGAGGATGGCAAACTCACCCCGGCAGGCAAAATCCAGCGGGAAGTCATGGCGCTCGGGCAACGCAGGCACAAGATTATCGCGCCCGTCGCCATTCTGCTGGACTTTTTCCAGGGCTGGCAGCCGCCGCGCAATGCGATTAATGTGGAGACGTTCCGGGTTTGGGGCGAATTGCCTTATGATGAAAGTGATTTCCGTTTGAATGCGATTTTCGAGATGCTTTATCCCGGTTATACCGACAGCGCGGTATTCCGCGACGAGCGCGGTTTCCTGGTCAATACCCCCTATGGCGATATCGCGGAAGTGATTCTCTCCGACTGCCGCCCGGAAGTCCTCGACGCCTACAAATTGGTGGTACTCGGCGGCGCGTTGGCGCTCGACGAGGAACAACGAGCTAAACTCCAGCGTTTCATGGAGCGCGGCGGCAAGATCGTCGGCGAAAGTACGCTCGGCTTTAGCCATCCGAATTTCATCGGCATCGATCATTTCCTCGAACCGGATGGCCCAGCCACCTGGGAGAATCGCTACGAAATGCCGATTCGCTCGCCGTTTCGCCTGACCGAAGGGGCCCGGGCGGTTCTGGACCGTGAGTTCCGCGCCGTGATGCCGCTGCGCTTCTCCGGCGCGGCCATGGCAGTGACTTCGGAACATCATCACCTGCTGATCAACTGCGGCACCGAATCCTCTCGAATTTCTCTGCCGGACGAGGGAACCGAAGTGACACTCGCGCCGCACGAACTGATGCGTTTGCCACGCAAAAATCCGCTCTCGCGCCCGGCAGAAATCCAATGGGAAAAACCGCTGCCGTTTTCACTGGCCGCCGTACTCCGGCATGGCAACTACAAAGAGTTTCTGCTGAATACCCCGGCTTTCCGTAATTATTTCGATTCGGTGGTAATTACTTCGGACGCGGTTCGGAGTTTTTCCGATGCCGCATGGGAGGAACAACTGGAATGTTTTCGCAGTCGTGGGGTTGCGGTTGCCGCCTGTGATATGACCCCGGAATTCTCACATTATCCGGGTCTCTCAATGCTCGATTCCGGCATGGCCACGTCCGAAGAGGCGTATCAGGCGGTCTGTGAAAGCGCCGCCCGTTTGGGCCTGGCCGGATGCCGGAAACTGATTCTGCCGCTACAGAAAAACGGCGAAATCCAATTCAATGACCAGGAAGCCCTGCGCCGGATCGGCGTATTTCTGCAACGGGTGGCGAAGCTCGATATCGAGCTCCACTTGGCGGTACTGCCGCACCGCTATGGCGATGGGGTTCGGGCCATGATGGAATTGATTGAGCGCTTCGGCATCGACGCCAAACTTTATTGTGACACCGGCAGCGTGCTCTGTTGCCGCGAATATACGTCCCCCATCAAGCACGGCTACCCCAAGCATCCGCGCGAGCCGCGCAACTGTTTCCCGAGCAATTATCAATACGTGAATGAACCGCGCGACACACAGCCGCTGGCGGAACTTTTCCGAAGCGTCGGCATGGTGGGAATTTCTGCGCCGTTCCGCGATATGGGCGGACGGATCATCAACGCTCATTGCCCGGTTCCCGGCAGCCCGGACGAACCGGAAATCGCCGGTGTGCTGAAAGAATTGCATGGCAAAATTGTCACGGTGGATATTTTCAAACAAGACTGGAACGAATTGTTCCGGCATTACCAATGGATCAGGAAAAATTCAATATGAGAACAAAATGGTTCACCGAAGCCCGTTTCGGCATGTTCATCCACTTCGGTTTGTATTCAATCGCCGGCAAAGGCGAATGGCACCGGACGCACGCGCAGGTGGCCGATGATGTTTACCGAGCCTATGCGCCCCGTTTCAGCGTCGATCGCTGGAACCCGGCGTCCTGGGCGTCGCTGGCACGTCGCACCGGCATGAAATACTCGGTAATGACCGTCAAACATCACGACGGTTTCTGCCTGTTCGACACGGCCCACACGGAATTCAAGTCGACCAATTCCCCGGTCGGCCGGGATCTGGCACGGGATTATCTGGATGCATTTCGTGCAGAGGGTTTGCGGGCCGGGCTGTATTACTCTCTGATCGACTGGAACCACCCCGAATATCCCATCGACCGCCTGCATCCGCACCGCAATCACGCCGATTACAATTTGCCGCTGGGGCCAAACCCGGAACCCCATCGCGACATGCTCAAATACCGCCAATACCTCTTCGCCCAGGTACAGGAACTGCTGGAGAATTACGGCGAAATCCCGCTGATGTGGTTTGACTATTCGTTCGACGAAAAGGGCCCCGAAGACTGGGACTCGGGAAACCTCCTGAAACTGATCCGGGAAAAACAACCGGACATCCTGCTGAACAGCCGCCTCGAGCGCGGCCACCTCTCCGGGCACCGGAGCAAGTATTCTGGCGATTTCTTCACCCCGGAACAGTTCATTCCCGGACAGGGATATCACGACGAAAACGGCAACTCGCTGCCGTGGGAAGCCTGCATCACCCTGAGCGACAACTGGGGTTACAACCCCGATGACTGCAACTACAAAACATCCCGGCAGATCATTCAAATGCTGGCCGACTGCGTCAGCAAAGACGGCAATCTGCTGCTCAACATTTCACCGGACGCTGCCGGCGGCCTCCGTGACGAAGCCGTGGCGCTGCTGGAAAAAATCGGCAAATGGATGGAGCGCAACGGCAAGAGTATTTACGGCTGCGGCCCCGCCAAATTACCCAAGCCCGACTGGGGCTGCTGGACACAACGCGGCAACAAACTTTATGCGCACGTTTTCGCACCACCGGTGACCACGCTGGTGCTGCCCGGCCTGGGCAACCGCATCGCCTACGCCACGAGGCTCTCCGACGGTTCGGATATGAACATGACCACCCCGTGGATGTTCGCCGAGTCGCAAGCTCCCGACGCCTACATCGCCATGCCCCCGGTATCGACTCAGGACGAAGCCGACACCGTCATCGAGCTCACTCTGAAGGATTAACCACAGATATAATCAGTCGAGGGGCTCGGTGACGGCTGCGGGGGCCGGGGTGGCCGGGACCACCTGGACGCTTTTCGGGGCTTCTTCGTCGCCCTTGACGTCATCGGCGGATTTCACTTCCTGCGCCGGAACGGCGATCGGAGCGGCTTCGGTTTCGGTGCCGGCCGGGGCGCCGGGTTTCACTT
>JBEBRW010000010.1:0-116783 GCA_040394635.1 Victivallis vadensis
GCGTTCTCGAAAAAATGGAGGAATGGGGCTATGTCCCCAATGTCAACGCGCGCCGGCTGGTCAGCAGCAAAACCAATCTGATCGCGTTTTCATCCGAAACCACCGATACCCTCGCCGATCCTTATCAGCTGGAAATTACCCGCCATTTCTGCCGTTTATTGCGCCAGCGCGGTTATGACCTGCTGCTCGACCTCTATCACGACCTCGGCGAGGAGCAATACACTTCACTGCGCGGCCGGGTACGCTCGCACTCCATCGACGGCTCGATCATCATCGGCAGTTCTTTGACCGAGAAAGACTTCGACACCCTTTCCGCGCCGCATTGCCCCTGCGTTTACATCGACACCAAGAAGCTCGGCCGCATGAAAAACGCCGTGTCGATCTCCGTCGACAGCCGCGAGGCCTATCAGGAAGTATTCCGCTGCCTGAAGCATATCAAACGCACGAAAATCGCGATCCTGGCCCGTCACGAAGGCGATATTCTGCTGGACCTGTGGCGCGAGGAGCTCGCTGCCCATAAGCTGAAGCTCGACAGCGATTTCCTCTGTTTTTCGGCGGAAGATATCGAAGCGGCGCGCGGCGAGGCCCTGAAGCTGCTCGTCCGCGAAAACCGTCCCAACGCCATCATCACCCGCACCGACGCGCAGGCGCAGGGTGTTTTGAGAGCCGCCCAGCAGCTGAATATCGCCATCCCGCAGGAACTCGCGATCATCAGCAATGGCGACATCTTCTATTCGCTGGGTTCGGAGCCGCCGCTGGCCACGGTCTCGTTTGACTGGAAGCAGCTCGGCACCGCCGCCATTGAAGCGCTGTTCCAGATGATCGACGAGCCGGACACGGCCCCCGCTCCCATCGTCATCACCGGCAAATTCTACCCGCGCGGCTCGATTATCTGATGTACATCAATCCTCAAAAATGGCCGGATTGCGCCCCGGAAGTGAAGTTGTATATTGAACGTTTTGTTGCGTTGCTCAAAGACCACCTGCCGGATAACCTGACCGGCATCTACCTGCACGGCTCGCTGGCGACCGGCAGTTTTTATCCGCCGAAAAGCGATATCGATATTATCGCGGTCGTGCCGGACAAAATCGCCCCGAAGCAGGCAAACCCCCTCGCCCAAGCCGTCGCCCGCTATTCGGCCGGGCGTCCGATTACCGGCGACATTGAGTTCAGCATCATCACGGCCGAAACCGCCGCCAACCCACCTTTCCCCGCGCCTTATGAACTGCACTACAGCTCGGATTGGCGCGAGCGCATCCTGAATGACGAAGTAACCTATGGCGTCGATCAATTCGACCCGGATCTGGCGGCGCACTTGACCGTATTGAAAATCCGCGGCGGCAGCTTATACGGCAAGCCGGTTGAAGACGTTTTCGGCAACGTTCCGCAGCAGGATTTCATGGCCTCGATCATGGAGGATTTGAGCTGGATTCTCGACCGGGAAAACATCCTTGAATCGCCGTTTTATTGCATCCTGAATATCTGCCGGGTAATGCAACTGCTGGCGACCGGAGAACACTACCCCCATTCCAAAGATGAAGGCGCCCAATGGGCCCTGGCGCATCTGCCAAGCGAATTCCAACCGCTGATCCGGCAAGCGCTGGAGGTTTACCACTTTCCCGCACCCGTCAGCGAATCAGAACGCCGCACCGGCGGCACTCTTTGGGATCGTGACCAGCTCCTCACTTTCCGCGATTATGCCCGGTCCACCACAGGTTTTACTGCTCAGTAGTGCGGTAGCCGGACTTGAACCCCCAGTCGGCGCGCAGATCCGTTTCTGTAGCGACAATCTGGAACGTAATCGTATTCTGCCCGATCTTCATCTCCAGGCTCTCGAAGATGTTGGACGATCTGAACGGGGCTTTTTCAAATTTCAGCTTGATATCCTGTTCGAGTTTAGTGGCCGTGGCCATAACGAACGGCGCATCGTCGGACGTGAAGTTGCCCAGCGTAGCGCGAGCCATGCAGAACTGGCCGCTTTTCAGGGTGTACAGCTTATATTTCCACTTCAATTCCCGGTCATGCAGTTTTACCGGCTCCAGGCCGGGCGAATCGGGCTGCCAGTCAAAGACATACAACCCGGTATTCGGGTCGACCTGCAGGGTGTCCGGATAGGTCACGCCGACGATGTTGCCGACGAAGGTGCCGAACGGCGTTCCCATGACCTTGATCTCATGCGCAGGATCGAAATCCTTGTGCAGCGGCGCGAAGTCGTAATGGGCGCTGATCGCCTCGGGGGTCAGCGGGCCGTTGTAGAGAATGTACGCCGGGCGGTCGGTACGGAACGGACTCGCCGGGAAATCTTCCTTGTTGTAAAAGTTCAGGTTTTCCGCATAGCTGACCCAGCCGTAGCGGGCGGCCACCGGGTCCTTGACCTGCGGCGACGACACGACCACTTTGTCATCCTTGATCTCCGCATCGGCCCAGACGAATTTGCCGTCCTTGCCGGCGATGGCGAAACCGGTCAGTTTATCCCCTTTCGCCATCAGGCCCGAGCCCACGTTGGTGAAGGAGAGGATGATTTTATCGCCGTCGATCTTCATCGACTCATAATACGGCCCGGCCGAAACAATATCGTAGCCATAAAGGCGCTCGGCTTCCCTGGCGAGACGGTAACCCAGGACCTGTTTGTTGGCCGGGTGGATATCGGAGTGGTCACCCGCATCGATGCTGACCGCCATGCCGGTGAACGGAACTTCGGTCAGGGTATACGCCTGGGCTTCGCGGAAAGCGGCCCAGGCGGGGTTGCCCGGTTCGCGCTTCTGCCAGAAATCATCCGGGAACCGCTTGCCCGGCGTGTGCTTCTCGAAGCCCGAGAGCTGGACCAGCAGGAACGGCATCCGCTGGTTCCACCACTGCCGCCGCCAGTCGCTGATCAGCAGCCGCTGCAGTGCGATATAATCCTGCGGATTACCGGCGTTTGCCTCGCCCTGATACCAGAGGAAGCCGCGCATCTGGTACCGGGTCCACGGCGCGATCAGCGAGTTAAAAAGCGTGGAGGGGAAACTCGGATGCATCAAGAAGTTCCTGGCCATCGTGGAGGGTTCGGGCCGGATACCGGTCACCTTGGTGTCGGCGGTAAATTCGATTTTGAACGCCCATGCTCCGGAAAGCATGATTTTCGCCTTGTCATTCAACGTGATAAATTTCTCATTGTCAGCGCCCTGAAGGCCGCCGCCGCCGTACAGATTGCTGACCCGTACCGCGATCACGTTCCGGCCCGCCTTGACCAGCCCGGCCGGGACCTGATATTTCCGCTTCACGCTCCAGTAGCCATCCACATCGCTGCCGGTGGCGCCGATTCTGACGCCGTTGAAATAGGTCTCGTCGCAATCATCCACGGCTCCCAGCGACAAAGTCAGGGGCTTACCCGCCCAATCCGCCGGAAGTTCCACGGCTTTGCGATACCAGCCCACACTCACGACCTCGAGCGATTCATTGACAATGCTTATTTTCTTCCAGTCGGAATCATCGAAATCCGGGTTTTTCCATTCCGCGGCTGCCGCGGTTTCATTGGCATAGGTGGAGTAAAAACGCGCCTCCCAGCTTTTCATCTCCTGTTTGCTTTTGGCGATCTGAGCTTTCAGGGCCTCGTCGCGCTCCGCGTCGTTTTTCAACGCGTTATCGATCTGCAGGGCTTCCCGGCGTCCGGCCAGCCGGTAGGCGTCGGTGCTGATCCACGGTTGAATCGCGGTGCCGCCCCAGCTCGCGCTGACGATTCCGACCGGAACCTTCAGGTCCTGCTGCAGCTGCCGGGCGAAATAGTAACCCACCGCGCTGAACGGCGCGGCTGTTTCCGGGCTGCAAACCTGCCAGCCGGGACCGACCGCATCTTTCTGAATCCTGGTCGGCGAGACATATTTCGTGGAAGTCGCATTGTAGAAACGGATCATGTTGTTGGAGGCCTTGGCCGCTTCCTCCTGGCCGTTCATGCTCGACCAGTATTTCTTGCCGCTGAAAACCGGCATTTCCATGTTGGATTGTCCGCTGGCCAGCCAGACTTCGCCGATCAGTACATCCTTGAACACCACGGTTTCGCTGCCCTTGGCCCCGGAAACCGTCACCGTATACGGGCCGCCGGCCTCCATGGGCGGCAGCACCGCCAGCCACTCGCCATTTTGGTCGGCCTGGCCGTAACCGTGATTGCCGTCAAGGGTGACCTTGACATATTCCCCGGCCGCCGCCTGGCCGCCGATCTGGATCGGGCGCCGCTGCTGCAGCACCATATGGTCGCCATAAATCTTGTAAACCGTAAATTCCTTGGCCGTAGGCGTTATGGACGAACACGCCCCCACAAATAAACTAAGCGTGATTCCCGCGAGAACCACCAGAACCATATGGATTTTCATTGAACTGCTCCCTTGTTTCGTTACTGTTTTTTGCGCATGCGGGCGACAAACATGGCATCGCAATCGCCGTCCCACGGGTAAATATGAAGCATGCCGGAGCATTGATCGCCGGTCAGCGGGTTGGCGAAGGCATCCAGCTCGAAGTCAGGATTTGCCGCCAGGAATGCTTCGACCACGCCGGTATTTTCCGGTTCGCAGATCGAACAAGTCGCGTAAACCAGCACGCCGCCCTGCTTGACGCCGCCCGCGGCATTGGTCAGGATCTCGAGCTGGAGCTTGCTGATCTCCGTAATCTCGCTTTCGTCGGTGCTCCAGCGGGCGTCCGGGTTGCGCCGCCAGGTGCCGGAGCAGCTGCACGGAGCATCGACCAGCACACCGTCGTAAACATTCTGCTGCTTGCTGCGCAGGGCCTTGCCGTTCCATTCGCGGCACTCGATGTTCGGGAAACCGGCGCGGCGGGCGCGGGTCCGCAAATCATCCAGCTTGTAACTGCGGATATCGGTGGCGACCACCGTGCCCTTCTGTTTCATCAGGTCGGCCAGCTGCAGCGATTTGCCGCCGGCCCCGGCGCAGGCGTCCCACCAGCGCTGTCCCGCCCCCGGCGCGCACACCAGGCCGATCATCTGCGAAGCCAGGTCCTGAACCTCGAACAAGCCCTTGCGGTATTCTTCGACGCTGTACAGGTTCACCTGAGGACGGGATATGCTCAGCGCATTTTTAATGGCCGAGCCGGATTTGACGTTAAGCAGATATTTTTCTTTCAGCGTTTCCGCCAAAGCTATGGGGTCGGCATTTTTCTGAACCCGCAGCCACATGGGGGGACGGCGCTGGAACCACAGAGCCAATTTCTCGGGCTTGATCTCCGCAGGCAGATATTTCGGGAACCACTCCGGCACCAGGTCAAACGGCGTCAGCTTCAGGGATTTATCGGGCTTCCGGTGCAGCGCCATGCGGATCAGCTTCAGCACGCGCCAACCGTCCAGGCCGTCCGCGCCCTGCCCGGTAACCACCAGGTCATTGACTTCCTCGCGGCGCAGATTCAGCTCGCGCATCCAGATCACCGCCACATCGGGCAGCTCACGCTTCTCCATCACCATAGCCGCCAGCAGCAGCGCGGCGGCGCCGTTGTAAGTGATTTCCGGCACCTCCGTTTCCAGCACGGCAAGTTCCTCTTTGTCGAAAAGCTTGCGCAGCGCGCCCCACCAGCGGAACACGGCAAACACCGTTTCGCTGAGCAGTTTGCGGTCCCGCGCCCCGTACTGCTTGTGGTCGCGCAGAAAAGTGTTCACGGTACGGTCGGCGGGGCGCTTATGGATAAAAACCGCCTCCATGGCCTGCTGGAGGATATCGCGGCAGGCACGGGCCTGGGCTTCAAGCTTCGGTATCGACATTTTACGTTCGTTCATAGGTATTTCCTTCAAAAAAATTATTGGGATAATGTACTCCCATTCAGCCAAATAAACCAGCCGCAAACGCAAAAAAAAGAAAGAGTTATTGATTTCTCGTCAAAATGAATTATATTGGAGAAGCAATGAAGGATTAAGGATAATGGGCGTTTTTTGGAAAATGATACTCTCCCTGCTGGTCCTGTGCCTCTGCCCGGTGTTCTCGGCTGCCGAGAAGCCATTGCAGAAAATCGTTCTGATGATCAGCTGGCAGCAGCAGGCGCAATTCGCGGGCTTCTACATGGCCCAGGAGCAGGGTTTTTACCGGGAGCTGGGGCTGAATGTGGAAATCCGCAAGCGCAAGCCCAATCTCGACCTGATCGATGTGCTGGAAAACCGCGATGCCGACATCATCGTCGCCACGCTGCCCGAGGGCATCGAGATGCACAACCGCAATCCGAAGGTGATCAACATCGGCCAGATGTTCCAGCAGTCTTCGGCAGTCATCGTGACCAGGGCGGAAGACAAGATCGGCAGCATCGCCGAGCTGAACGGCAAGCGCCTTACCGCCTGGCCGGGAAACGCCTACCTAATTACCGATCTCTTCCTGAAAACGAATAAACTGAAAATGGACATGGTTTTCACCGACCGGGTCGATGAAATCTTTCTCTGGGGCATCGCCCCGGCCGCCGTCATGATGTATTACCACGAATATTTCAGCCTCCTGATGAGCGGCTGCAAAAGAGACGAACTGAACGTTTTCCACCTGAAGGATCTCGGGTTGAACCTGCCGGAAGACGGCATCTACTGCCTGCTGGACACCTACAACAAGGACCGCAGCCTCTGGTACAAATTCAACCTCGCCACGGTCCGCGGCTGGCAGCTGGCTTTTCGCGAAGACGCCAGAACCCTGGCCGTGATCCGGACTTACTGCGAAAGGGATGGTAAGCCCTTTTCCGCGCCGCTCCAGCGCTGGATGCTCCGCCATCTGGATGACATTGTGCTGGCGCCCACGCTGGACAGGACGCCGGGCATCCTGGACAAAGATTCCTTCGATGATACCGCTTCGGTCATGATGCAGTCCGGCCTCATCAGCAAAATGCCGGACTACCGTGCCTTTTACTGGGGTCCGCTGAGTCCCAAAAAATTCAGGACGGAGGCGAAATGATGAATAAACGCAAGACCTGCATCACGGTTTCCGCCATCGTGCTGGCGGTATTGACCGCTGTCGGCATCTATGTCCTGTGCGATCACGCCTGCCGGGAAATCATTCATTACCAGGATATGAGAAACCGCGAACAAAGCATCCGCATCAGTTCCTCATTCAACAGCAAGCTCCAGGCCATCGAGGACACCGTGGACAAAAACGCCCTCGCCATGGCGGAAATGCCGACCCTCACCCTGGACTATGCCAGAACCTACCTGAAGCAGTCCCTGGAAGAATACAATAAGGGCCAGCAGGTCGTTTTCGCCATGGCGGTGGCGTTTCAACGGGATACCCTGCCCGGCCTCGCCGACCCGGTCATGATTTATGCGCATTACAAAGACGGCCAAATCATCACCAGCACCTATGGCGACAGCTTTTACCACTACCCCTACCATCCCTGGTACTGCGTGCCGCAATATCTGGGCAAAACGATCTGGACCGAGCCATACTTCGACTACGATGCAGGCAATATGCTGATGACGACCTGCGCCGCGCCGTTCTACCGCGAAATCAACGGCAAGAAACAATTCGCGGGCGTCGTCACCGCCGATCTCACCGTCACCCAGATGCAGAGAATGCTGAACAGCCACAGGGACCATAAATTCAAATTCATTTTTCTGATCTCGCAGTTCGGCAAGCTGCTCTCTCACCCGGACATTTCCAAAGTCATGGCCGAGACCATTTATTCAATTGCTTTTGAGCGCAACGCCACCGTGCTGTCGGATCAGTTCCGGGCCGACGTCGAAGCCGATAAGCCCGGCATGTTCACCACCGCCCAGCCCATGATGGGCATACGCAAAGCCGATCTCTATTATGTCCCGCTGGATTCCAACGACTGGACTCTCGGCATGATCTTCGACCACAAGGATTACCAGATGCAGACCCGGGGCGTCCGTATTCTGCTTATCATTGCAGGCGTGGTTCTTTATGCCCTGCTTCTTACGGCAGTGGTCATTTTCAGCCGCAGAATGCAAAAAACTACCCAATAAACAAGAGGAGTGAGAAAAATGATCAAACACATCATCGCCGTCGCCATTCTTATGGCAGCCACCATGCAGACCTTCGGACATTGCGAGGTGCCCTGCGGCATCTACGACGACCAGGCCAGAGTCAAAATGATGTATGAACACATCAACACCATCGCCAAGTGCATCGATGAAATCAACACCTTGTCCAAGGCCGAAAAACCCAATTACAATCAACTGGTGCGCTGGATCACCACCAAGGACGACCACGCCAACCAGTTCCAGCATATCGTCACCCAGTATTTCATGACCCAGCGTCTGGTACCCGTCAAGTCGGGCGACAAGAATTACCAGAAATATATCACCGAGCTGACCCAGATGCACGAACTCCTGGTCAAAGCCATGAAGTGCAAGCAGGGCACCGATGCCGCCCTTCCCGAAGATATGCGCCGGATTCTCCACGACTTCCAGCACAGCTATTTCGGCGAATAAGCGGTGAACCCCAACAAACCCAATATTCCGCAGGAACTCGAATCCGCCGCGGATTGGCTGTCGCTGGTGGAAAATTGCCGCCGCGACAACGAAAGCGCGGCGCAGCTCCGGATCGCCGACGCAGTCATCTGCGGCGGCGATTTCACCGAACTCGGCTTCGAGCAGGTGGTCTTTGAAAACTGCCGCTTTGCGGGCTGCTCGTTCGGACGGGGCAGCTTCGTCGATGTGCTGTTCAAGTCCTGCGATCTCTCCAACTGCGATTTCAGCAAAAGTTATTTCTGCCGCTGCGAATTTCAGGCCATAAAGGGCGTCGGCACGAATTTCAACAACAGCAAGCTCAAAGACATCGTTTTCTGCAACTGCAATTGCAATTACGCGGCTTTTGATTCGGTCAAAATCGAACGCTTCCTGATCGACCGCAGCAGTTTCAACGAATCGTTTTTCACCTCCGCGTTCATCCGCTCGGTCGAACTCCGGGACACCCGACTGATCGGGGCCAGTTTTTTCCGGACGCCGCTCAAAGACATCGACTTCACCTCCTGCGTTCTCTCCAATGTCACCGTATCCGACGACAAAAGCGAACTGCGGGGCGCCATCGTCACTCTCGATCAGGCCGCTGAACTGGCCAGACTGCTCGGCGTCGTTATCCGATAAACGTACTTATCACCATACTACTGAAGAAATTACAAATTTTCCATTCCTTGCCGGTTGATTTCATATCGAACCTCTGTATAGTTTTAATGGAGTAACCATTTTATGAAGAGGTGCATTATGAAAAACATGCGTAAGTATCTGGTTGAATTCATTGGGACTTTTTTTCTGATCCTGACCATCGGCTCCACCATCACCCTGAACGGAAGCGGCGTAATTCCACCACTGGCGATCGGCTGTATTCTGATGGTCATGATCTATGCCGGAGGCTCGGTTTCCGGCGGCCACTACAATCCGGCGGTCACCCTGGCGGTCTTCATCCGCGGAGCAATGCCCAAACGCGATGTACTGCCCTATATGGCGGTCCAGATTGCGGGTGGCGTCATTGCGGCCTGGACCGTAATGGAATTTCGTCACGCACCAGGAGTTCCAGTACCCCCCTTCAATTTTCGGGTCCACGATCTGTTGCTGGCGGAATTTCTTTTCACCTTCGCGCTGGCATTTGTCGTCCTCAGTGTGGCAACCTTGAAGCAGACCGCCAATAATTCTTATTTCGGCCTGGCCATCGGCGGTACGGTCATGGCCGGTGCGTTCGCTGTCGGCGGCACAGTATGCTCCGGTGCCTTCAACCCGGCGGTGGAAGTCGGATTGGCCTGCATGCGCCTGACGCCATGGGAAAACAGCTGGATGACCATTCTCGCGAACTTTGCCGGCAGCGGGGCGGCAGCCATGGTCTTCCTGCTGATCCATCCGAAAACCAGGGACGAATAGTCTTTCCAGTTGAATAGTGTCCGGTCCGGCGGTACATTAATGTACCATGAAACAATACGACCGAGCCTACATTGAAATCACCGGACGCTGCAACCGCAGCTGTTCTTTCTGCCCCTCCGCCGCGGGTGGAGCGGACAGGGGGGCCATGACCGTCGACTTTTTCCGGCAGGTAATCGCGGAAGTGGCTCCGCTCGCGGAACAGGTCTTTTTCCATGTCCTCGGCGAACCGCTGCTGCACCCGGAACTCCGGACACTGATCGGGATTTGCCGTGAAGCACAGCTGCCGGTCAATATCACGACCAACGGCGATTTGATTCGAAACGGCAAAGCCCTCGGACTGCTGGAGCCGGTCGTGCGGCAGATCAATTTCTCCATGCACGCCCATCACGAAGCACCCTCCCGGGTGGATGACATCCTCGATTTTGTCCGCATGGCCGTGGCTGAGCGCCCCGACCTGTACATCAATTTCCGCTTCTGGAACAATGGCGCGGACAATGCCGGATTACTGGCGCACATCGGGAAAACACTGGATGCCGGAACCTTGAGTGCACCGCACACCAGGCGCAGTTTGCACGTTCGCGACCGCATTTACCTGAATTTCGACCGACGCTTCGACTGGCCGGATATGCACCGCGAACCGCAGGACGGCGAAGCCGTATGTCATGGACTGGAAAGCCAGTTCGCCGTGCTTTGCGACGGCCGGGTCACCATCTGCTGCCTCGACGCCGGGGGAGTCGAAACCCTCGGCCGTATCGGACAAACACCGCTGGAAAACATTTTGAACGGCCCGAAAGCCAATCAAATTCGAGCCGGCTGGAAAAAGAAAACCGCGGTCGCCGAACTGTGCAAACGCTGCACCTACCGCTCGCGCTTCAAGCGACTCGGCGAATAGAATGCCTCTTAAAGATTTATGAGCGCTCATTATCAAGCTTTTTCATGCCTACGTCGTTGATCAGTAACTTCATTTGAGAAATGGCCGTTTTATTAAGAATCAGCAGCCTTTCTTTTGATGAAACCCCTTGATGAATGAAGTGAGCATTTAATGTCTCGAGGTTGGCCAAACACACCAGTTGAGAAACATCTGCATAATCCCGGATATTTCCTTTTCTTTCGGGAAACTGAATTCGCCACTCTTTTGCGGTCATACCAAACAAGGCCACATTCAATAAATCAGCTTCGCTGGCGTAAATATAACTCGCTTGCTCTTTGCTGACTTCAGGTGGAATTAAATTCGCCTGAATAGCATCAGTATGAATTCTGTAATTGATTTTTGTCAGATTCCTCCTGATATCCCATCCGAGTTGCTTTAATTCGGCATCTTTTAGACGCTGAAACTCTTTTATGAGATAGATCTTAAATTCAGCACTGATCCACATTCCGAATTCAAAAGCAATGTCTTTATGAGCAAAAGTTCCGCCATAACGGCCAGCCTTTGCCCTCAAACCAATCGCCTTGGTCTTCTCTACCCACTCCTTGACGCTGATTTTGTAGCTGTTTAACCCGGCTTGACTTTTAATTATGGCGAATTCGCCATAATTAAAATCGGGGTTATATATACGTTCCCATACCCCTAAAAACTCCACGGTATTTCTATTTCTCAGCCAATCAGATATAAAAAAATCGCCATCTTTTGCAGCAAGCATATTAGTCAACGAAATATAATCTTCATTATCAATACTAATGACAGTGATTTCTGTTCCGATAACTTTTATTTTAGCCATTATGTGAAATCCTTTGTAGTGCAAATACTAATATAAAACCTGAACCCTTTTGTTCAACTGAAAATGAAAAAAAATAAATCAATTAATCTGCGCGATTGTGAAGTATTGCACCTACCGCTCGCGCTTCAAGACAAAGTATTCCTGATTATTTTTTGGCGATGACGTAGCTTGCGTCGATCCGCTCAAAAATCTCTTCAATCGGCACCGAACCGTCGAGGCAGATCGTGAACCAGTGTTTTTTATTCATGTGATACCCCGGAAAATATTTCTTTCCGTCGATCAGAGCAGCCAGGGCCTCCGGCTCTCCGCGTAAATCGATGACATCGATCATTTCATCGCTTTTGAAGCCGAGTTTTTTTCTCGAAAGGTGCAGCAGCGCGGCATACCATTTCGCATTGTCCTGCCGCCGGAAAATCGCATTCTGAGGAAATTTTTCCCATAAATATTCAGGATCGTCCCCATACTTTTCATACGCATAACGGATGATCTGCTTCGCATATTCGCTCTTGAAAACGTCCCGCTCGAAACACTTTTCGGCCACATTTTCCAGCACCTTTTCATATTCGGTCCGGACCCTGCCCACAAATGCGCCGACGGCCCCGGAAACCCGGAACAACGTATATGGTTCCTGCGTTGAGAGCTCCATCACCTCCGCCGATACCGCTCCGGCCTCGGTAACCGTCACGGTCATCTCAAACAGGTCATTCATCAACCGGGTCGAATAAGTATAACACCCGCCCTTCTTCGCAAACCCGAAAGCAAGCAACCGCTTAATGTTCATGGCCTTATGGAGGAATATATTTTCGCTGTCATTCATTTTTCATCAAGATAAAAAAATGGTCAGAACCCGCTTTTCGTGGTTCAAGTTCTTGTTTTTGGTACACAAAACCCAATATACATGCGATAACCGTAAAATGCAACGCAAGTTACGAAGAATGAAACTGAAACACAAGCACATCCTGCCAATCCTGAGAAAATCCCAAAACCAACACTTCAGGGCTTGACAAAATATAAGTTATATATTATATTACTCAGCAGCAACACAGGGATAAAAGATTGAAATCCGGGAAAAAGAAGCATTACGCGGAATTACCGCCGGTTGAAGAATTCATTGAGGAGCAAGAGCCGGAAGTCAAAGCTGAGTACCGGGCCATTGTGGCCGAACTGGAACATGAGGGCAGATTATCAATGCCGAAAGCAGAAAAGCTTGAGGGCGAAAACTTGTTCGCTATCAGGGTTATTGACACTGCCAATATCCGGGTATTCTATATCTACGGCAGTGCTGATCGCATTTATGGCATTCATGCCTATGTTAAAAAGACGCGAAAAATACCGCTTAATGAAATCAAATACGCCCGAAAAATAGCGAAAGCAGTAATTGCCGGAGGTGGATGATGATAAAAAAAATGACTGACAACGAAATCAAGAAAATGCTGGATAACTTCGACTTCGATAAAGAGGCCGCCAGGCAGGAAGCCGAACGCGAAGCGTTCTTAAACGATCCCGCCAATGCCGAGATGCTCGCCAAAGTTCAAGAGCGTCTGGCGATCGCTGAAGCCCTAGATACCGCCAGAACAGCCGCCAAGTTGACCCAAAAGGAACTTGCCGAGAAGATGAACGTAAAGCAACCCCTGATTGCGCAACTGGAGCGTGGGCGCGGCAATATCTCCATCGATACGCTTCACCGCTTCGCAGCCGCCTGTGGTCGCCGTATATCCATTACCCTGCTCTGATATCGCTCCCCGCCCGGCCCGTCATGTGAGGCTGGGCTTTTTCTATCGATTTTATCCAATTCCGCTAAATTGAGGCAAAAAAAATGGTCGGGGTAACACGATTTGAACGTGCGACTTTCTGGTCCCAAACCAGACGCTCTAGCCAGACTGAGCTATACCCCGAATTAAATGGTTTTTTAATCTATATCATTTTTCCGATTTAGCAAGCTGCAAAGGTGTTTTTCGCCGGAAAAATCACAGGTTCAGATACCAGAGCAACTGCACTTCATCGCGAATCTCCGGGTCATTGTAATAAGCATATTCATTGACAGCCCCGAGAACCGCGCCGCGCCGGGCGTAAAAACGACAGGCACAGACATTGTTGTTCTGGCATTCGATCTTCATTTGCCGGAATCCATTATTGCGGGACCAGTCGGCGGCGCACTTGAACAACGCACTGCCTACCCCCTGCCCCTGAAAGGACTCCGCGACTCGCAAATCCCAGAGCACCGTCAGGTCATCGCGGCCATCGAGCATATAGACATTGTCCGTCCTGGCGGCAATGGTGCAACCGCCGACCGGAGCTCCGTTATGAAACGCCACGAAAAATACCCAGTTCGAAATATCGAACCGCTCCGCGTACCGGGTGGGTTGATTGTATTTGCCGAGGTCCTTGGTGTATTCCGGCACCGCAACGTCACGGAAGCTGATGCCGCCGAGTCCGTTACGGATTTTCTCCTGGACCATGACACAGTTCACTTTGACCAGCATCGGAATCTGCTCGTAAACCGCCAACTCCGAAGCCGGTATCTGCCGGTAATCAATCATCATTTCAATACCAATATGGGGAAAAAACAAAAAACACCCGATTAATAATATATTCTATTACAACCGGCTGTTTTTGTCGGAATTTCAAAATTTCTCGAAGCAATCAGTCCGTAATGCCTTCGCTGCCCAGTTCTTTCATATCCTTCAAAGAGTCCGGCGTTTCTGTCGATGCATTGCCCCCCAAACTGTTCGTGGCTCCGGCAATCATAGTACGGATTTGATTGCTGAATGCGCCCAGGACAACCAGGGCCATAATCGCCACAATCACAATGATTATGATATACTCCGTTAAAGCCTGTCCTCTCTGCCTTTTAAGTCTTCTTCTTATCATAATGAACCTCCCGGTACAATTTAAATCCGAATTAAGGATACCCAACTCCGACTTGCGTAATCATCCGCCAGCCGTTGATCGAAAAATAATGGCCGAACACCATTACCGCCAACGCCATCAGCAAACAAAAAACAATCATGACCGCATATTCGGACATCACCTGCCCGGCGGAATCGTGCTTCACGGATAAACATACTGCACGATTAAATTTTTTGCAACTGTTTTTCAAAAAAAACAGCATAAATCCGCTCCCATATATTAGGCGTATTTCAAGACAGCGGCGAACCTTTGCGCATAATGATATTATTTTTTTCGTCGAGCACGATCACCGGCGGATTCAAATTGCGTGCTTCTTCCAATGTAAAAAGTGCAAATGCGATGATGGTCACACAATCCCCGACACTACCGAGCTTGGCCGCGGGACCATTCAGGCAAAACACCTTGCTGCCACGGGCTCCGGGAATAGCGTAAGTCTCCAGCCGCGAAGCATTTTCACGATTGACCACCAAGATTTTTTCATACGGCAGAATTCCAGCGGCGTCAAGATAGTCCAGGTCGATTTCCATGCTGCCTTCATAGTCCAGTTCGCATCCGGTCAGGCGGGCACGGTGAATCTTGCCGCTCATCAATGTTCTTTGCATAATAACAATTGCTCCTATGTGTCACATGGTATAATATAACACCGAAAGTATGACTTTTCAATGGTTTAATTTGCGGAAAGCCGCAGGAGAGATGCGCCGCTGCCCGGAAAATATCCGGGTAAAGTAGTAGCGGTCGCAGAATCCGGTCTGCTCGGCGATCTCGTCGATACTCAAATCCGAGAAGCGCAGCAACAGGCACGCCTCCTGAATCCGCCGCTGCACGATGAACGCCTGCGGGGACACCCCGGTCTGCTCGCGGAACAGCCGGGCGAAGGAATTCACGTTCATGCCGAAGGGCGCGGCCAGTTCTTCATTGGTAATGGGCCTCGAAATATTTTCTTCAATGAAATTGACCGTTTTGATGATCCGCCGGTCCGTGTACGACTTGCGCAAATCGCCGGGCGGCACCTGCTGCAGCGCCCGGATGCAGAGTTCATGAATCAACAGCGAAATATTGCGGACATTTTCATGGAGATCGCGGTTCAGCTCGCAGATTCTGGTGACAATGCCCCGGTCGTGCGCGGTGGCGTCGTATGTATACACCTTGTCCGTGCAGAAATCATAGGGCTTGGCCGCCTGGAAATGGATGTAAAAATGATCGGTCGGCTTGTGGAGCCTGGCGCCGTATTCGGTGTCCGGCGAGATCAAATAGAACTTGCCGGGAAGGATCGGTATCTCTTTTTTGTGGCGGATGATCGAAGCGCCTTCGTCGAAATTCAGGTAAATCCGCCAGAACGGCGCGGCCAGGTTCGGCATGTTCCAACTGCTCAGCAACTGCCTGGCACAGAACAACAAAACAATGTCAGGATTGTAATAATTGTTCCGTTTGTCGATGGCAAACGTGTGAATATCGTGTTTCTGGTTCATTCGCAGAGCGAGCAGACGGCCAGGCCGCCGCGTGATGTTTCCTTGAGTTCAGGGCACATTCTACGGCCGGTTTCCAACAGCGCGGCCACAACTTCATCGAAACTGACTTTATGGTAAAGCGGATTGCCCACCGATGCCAGGATATAGGCGTTGTAGGCGGTCACTGCTCCAACCGCATTACGTTCAATACAAGGAATTTGGACATAACCGCCGACGGGGTCGCAGGTCAATCCGAGGTGATGCTCGAGCGCGGCCTCGGCGGCGCATTCGATGACTGCGGGCGAAGCGTCATGAGCGGCCCCCAGCAAGGCGGCGGCCATGGCCGAAGCCACGCCAACTTCACCCTGGCACCCGACTTCGGCACCCGAAATGCTGGCGTTGCGCCGGGCGATCATGCCGATGGCGGCAGCGGTCAGCAGGCCGTTCCGGAGTTTGGCATTATCCATTTGCCACACCTCGCGCAACATGCGGATGATGGAGGGCAGCACTCCGGCGGAGCCCAGCGTGGGCGCGGTGACCACCAGATTGCCGTCCGCATTTTCCTCCGACACCGCCAGGGCCCAGGCATTCAACTGCGCCAGGAAGCGGTCCTGCGGCATTTCGAGCTTCAGCGAGGATTGGTAAAACAGCGCGGCTTTGCGGCGCAGGCCGATCGGGCCGGGCAGGACGCCTTCGGCGGCGATCCCGCGCGACACGGCGTTATCCATCACCTCGATCAGAGCATCGAGCTTCCGGTTGATTTCATCCTCGGTGAGGCCGGTAATGGCTTTTTCGTTTTCCATCATGAGCTGCGGCAGGGTCAGCGAATATTTGGCCGCCAGCCGCAGCAACCCGTTCATGTCCCGGTAACGGTACGGCAAAACCGAAGCGGTTTCCGTTTCGTCCGCCTCGCCCTCGCCCTCGACCGAGAGATAACCGCCGCCGATGGAGTAGACGGTCTTTTCGAAAATCACTTTACCGGCGGCGGCGAAGAGCCGGAAAATCATGGTGTTCTGAAACTTCGGACACGGCGCGTTCTTGTCGAAAATAATCGAACCGCGGTCAAAACTGACCTTGTATGCACCGACACCGGCTTCGTAAGCGCGACTGTCGCTCAGGATGTTTCGCAGCAAAGCGGTGTCGCAGCTCTCCGGCTGGTTGCCGAGCAACCCGGCGGCCACGGCCCGGTGGGTCCCGTGCCCGACGCCGGTAGCGGCCAGCGAGCCGCACAACCGGACTTCAAGCCGCGCCGGCGGAGAGGAAAACTTCTCCTTACCGGCGCGTTCAAGAAACAAGGCGGCGGCCGTCATCGGCCCGATCGTGTGGGAACTCGACGGGCCGGGGCCGATTTTGTAGAGAGCGAAGATCGAACTGTTGATATAGTCGTCCATGCGCCAACTCCGTCAGGGACAATTACATGGCATCAAAGAGATAGCAGAGGACCGCCTTCTGGACATGCAGCCGGTTTTCGGCCTGGTCGAAGACGATCGACGCCGGCGAATCCATGACATCGTCGGTGATCTCCTCGCCGCGGTGCGCCGGCAGGCAATGCATGACCTTGACATCGGGCTTGGCCAGTTTGACCAGATCCGAATCCACCTGATACGGTTCCAGAACCCGCAGCCGCTCGGCCGCTTCTTCTTCAAATCCCATGCTTACCCAGACGTCGGTGTAAATATAATCCGCGTCGCGGACCGCTTTTTCCGGGTCCGGCTCCCAGGTAATCGTCCCGGGGCCGGTCGCGCGATCCATGATATCCTGCTGGGGCTCAAAGCCTTCCGGCGACGAAATCACCAGTTCCAGCCCGCAGATTTTGCAGGCCAGCATCAGCGAATTCGCCATATTAGAGCAGCCGTCCCCCATGAAAACCATCTTGATGCCCTTGAGCTTTTTGCTGAATTCCAATACCGTGAAGATATCGGTCAGCGCCTGGCACGGATGGAAATCGTTGGTCAGGGCGTTGATCACCGGCACGGTGGCGTTCTGGGCCAGCTCGACCACATCGCTGTGGAGAAAGGTCCGGATGACGATACCGTCGATATAGCGGCTCAGCACCTTGGCGGTGTCCGCCTGGGTCTCGCCGCGGCCGACCTGCAACTGTTTTTCCTCCAGGTACATCACGTTGCCGCCGAGTTCGTGGATGCCGACCTCGAAGGAAACGCGGGTACGGGTGGACGATTTGGCGAAAATCATCGCCAGGGTCTTATCTTTAAGCGGCTTGACGTCGGCTGTGCGCCGGTTCGCCTTCAAATAAGCCGCCATATTAAAAATCGCATCAAAATCACTATTGGGAATATCTTCCACAGTCAGCAAGTGCTTCATATTGCCTCCGCTGTTTATTTATTTTCACTCTGCCATTTCACCAGAGCCTGTTCAATCAGGGCGACTGCCGTGTCGCATTCTTCCTTGGTCACGGTCAATGGGGGCAGCAGCCGCAAAACGGTCTCGCCGGCGGTCAATGCAATCATGCCGAGTTCACTCAGAATCGGCAGCAGGGACCCGGCGGGCCGATCCATGACCACACCGATCATCAACCCTTTGGAGCGGACACCTTTGATACAGGAGAACTTCTCGCCGAGGGCCCTGAGTTTGTCACTCAGGTACTCACCCTGCTTGCGGCAGTTTTCCAGAACTCCTTTATTCACAATCGTATCGACCACGGCACAGCCCACCGCGCAGGCCAACGGCGTACCGCCGAAGGTGCTGGCATGAGTGCCGAGCGTCAATACATCCCTGTATTGCCTCTTTACCATGACCACGCCCAGCGGGAACCCGTTGCCGATGGCCTTGGCCATGGACAGTGCATCCGGCTCCACCCCGAAGGACTGGAACGCGAAAAACGTGCCGAGCCGCCCGGTGCCGCACTGGACTTCGTCAAACATCAGCAAAATGCCCTTTTCGTCGCACAAGGCGCGGACCTGCTGCAGATATTCCTTCGATGCGGGAATGATGCCGCCTTCGCCCTGGACCGGCTCCAGCAGGATCGCCGCGGTCTGCGGGGTAACCGCCGCCTTCAAGGCCTCGATATCGCCGAACTTCACGTGCTTGAACCCCGGCATATCGGGCTCGAAACCCTTCCGGTATTTGGCCCGCCCGGTGGCCGCCAGCGTAGCCAGTGTCCGCCCGTGGAACGAGTCCTCCATGGCGATGATTTCAAATTTGCCCTGGTCATGTCCCCATTTCCGGGCGAACTTGATCAACCCTTCGTTGGCTTCCGCGCCGCTGTTGGCAAAAAACGATACCGCATCAAATCCACACTTGGCCAGCATTTCGGCCAGCTTCGGCTGATTCTCGGTCATGAAAAGATTGGACGTGTGAATCAGGATTTCGGATTGGCGTCGGATCGCATCTACCACTGCGGGGTGACAGTGTCCGAGATTGGACACGCTGATTCCGGCGCCGAAGTCCAGAAACTTCTTACCGGTCTCGTCCCATACCCATGCGCCCTGGCCTTTCACCAGAAGCAACTGCGGTGCGTATGTCGGCATGACATACTGCTGGTACTGCTCTACGGTTTTTGCTTTTTTGCTTTCCATTTTTCCGAATTATCCTGATTATCTCCTGCCACCATGACAGGAAAAGAACTGATAATATAACCGTAAAAATGAAAAAATCAACCCCTTATGACGAATTTAGAGCAGAAAAACGACCGCAAAAACAGCCGGATCAGACGTTGGAGCGGTTATACTTTTTGCGCACGATATCCGGGTAGGCACAGTGGCTCAGCAGTGTGTCATAAGTGATGACGCCCTTTTCGTACAGAGAGCTCAGGGTGGTGTCCATGGTGCACATGCCGCGTTTGGTGCCGGTCTCCAGCTGCAGATAAAGCTTGTGGGAGGAATTGTCACGAATGATATTGCGCTCGGGCGCCTCCACCAGCAGCAGTTCATAAGCCAGGACCATGCCCCGGTTTCCGGTGGTCGGCAGCAGTTGCTGGGTGATGACCCCCTGCAGCGTATTGGCCAGCTGCAGGATCACCTGCGGTTGCTGCGCGGCCGGGAACACCCCGACAATGCGCTCAATGGAGTTGACCACGCTCGACGTATGCAGCGTGGCAATCACCAGGTGCCCGGTTTCCGCCGCGGTCAAAGCCGTGGAAATGGTGTCCAGATTGCGCATTTCCCCTACCCCGATGATATCCGGGTCCTGCCGCAGCACGTCGATCAGCCCCTGCTCGAAACTCCTCACGTCGGTATTGAGTTCCTGCTGGACGATCAGCGACTGTTTATGGCTGTGGACGTATTCGATGGGATCTTCGATGGTGATGATCTTGCAGCGCCGCCGGCTGTTGATCTGGTCGATCATGTAATTCAGCGTGGTCGTTTTCCCCGAACCGGTGGCGCCGGTAATCAGGATCAGCCCGGAGGGTTTCTCCAGCAGATCGTCAACCTGCGAGGGCAGCCCGAGGGTTTCGCGCTCCTGAATGGCCTTCGAGCAGATACGGATCGACAGCTCGGGCGAGCCGTTCCGCAGATAAATCGCCACCCGGAAACGCCCCAGTTCGGGGTCCATTTTGGAGTAACACAGCGACATGTTTTTATGAAACTGGTTGAGCTGGACCTCGTTCAGCGAATCAAGCGCCAGATGGGAAAGCTCCTCCGGAGTAAAGGGTTCGGCGTCCGCCATGACGATGTTGCCGTTTACACGCCAGGCGGGCGGCAGGCCGGCGATCAGGTGAATATCGGAAGCGCCGAATCGCAGGGCGGAATAAAGGATATCGTCGAGTGTGACTTTCATTTTTTACCACCTCCGAATAATCTGGCGAAAAAGCCCGGTTTCCGCAGTTGCCTTTCCAGTCTCGCCAGGCAGGTCAGTTCCGGGTGGGAAAATTGAATTTCCTCCAGGAGTTTCCCGGCGGCTTTCGCCTTGCCCTGGGCGATCAATACCCGGACCATCTGCAACTGCAGTTCAATCCGGTGCCCGTCCGTATCGAGCGCCGGTTGCAAATATTTATAGGCGATCAGCGCCCCTGCCCGCTTTTTGCTGAAGAGGCAGCCGTCGGCGATCAGGAACCGCGTCCGCCACTGCTGATGCGTGGCCAGCGTGCAGGCCTGCTCGAAGCAATACTCGCTGTTGCGCCGCGCATAGAGGAAAATTTCGCCGCGGACGATATTCGGCAGCGAAGAAGATCCGGCGGCCTCCATCGAGGCGTCCGAATACCCGCAGGCCCGGTCGAAATCGCCCTTGCGGGCATAAACCAGAGCGTGAAGCGCCAGGAAGTCGGCATTTTCGCCCACCAGTTCCACCGCTTTTTTCACCCACAATTCAGCTTCGCGGAATTCCGAGAGCTGAATCAGGCAATGCACCTGCCCCAGCCACGCCGGAATCGCCCCCGGATCGGTCGAAGCCGCACTGGAAAAATTCTTCAGCGCTTCCTCATATTCCATCCGGTAGAAATGCTGCTCGCCCAGCGAGATGAAGTACTGCGCGTCTTTAATCGCCTCGCCCTTCACCTGCCGGACCTGTTCGACTTCTATCTGAGGAGCCTCACCGAACTCCAGTGCACTGAAACGTCCCATATTTTCCTTTTAATTGAAAATTGAAAATGTTGGACTGCGATATTCATTTGCAGAAGGATAAATTCTTCTCAATTTTCCACTTTCAATTTTCAATTTTCAATTCACATTCAAAATTACCGCATCTTGCCGCTTTTTCAAGTTGAATTCTATAAAGTTTGCCTGCGCCACCACGGAAATATGATCCGCGTGACTTTGCCGTTGATATTGCCAATGCCGATGATTGGGTCCACATTCACCCCGTCCCGGATGGCAGAGGGGATGACCACAAACTGGAGATTTTTCGGCGTCACTTCCGAATTGCGCCAGACCCACTTTTCGCTGATGGGCCTCACGGGCCACGGCGAACCGTCTTGAGCCAGCAGTTGATTGTTCTTGACGACCACCGTTTCGCCCGGCCCCGCCAGGAGCCGGTCGTAAACCGCCGGGTTGAAATAAGCTCCCGGCATGGTATTGAACTGTACGATATCCCCGACCTGATAGTTATCCAGCCGCCTCACCATCACGATGTCATGGCTCCTGAGAACAGCATTTCGGTAATCCACCCGGACCCTTACCCCGCCCGTATGGCGCAGGATCACGGTATCCAGGTACCCGAAACAGTAATACGCAAAGATGAAAAACACAAAGGAGAAAGCCGCATTGGTCAGAATCCGCTTCCACTGCCCCCGGTAAGCCGGGAAATAATAATCGAACACCGACAACACATACGCCAGCGCGAGCAGGATAAGGCTCAAGTTCCACCAGAAAGTCCCGATCAGCAGTACCCAGCAGATCAGCCCGGCCAGAAAAAGCCCCAGAAAAATCCGGCCCCTTTTCGGCCGGCCGGACGCAAACTGGGCCACGGACGGCACCAGCCAGCCGAGCAGCCACAAAGACATCCGCATCCCCATCGACTGCTCGGGCGCGATGCGGATGACCGACGGCACGAACCAGCCGCTGAGCCAGTAAGGTATCCGGAAAAGACTGCGATGGTAACGCTCCTCCGGAATCTCCGACTGGTCGCCCTCGCTCCAGCGGAACCCCTTCGCCCGCCGGAAGGCATAATACAAATGCCTGAGCCCGCCGCGATGTTTGGCGCGCGGCGGCGTAGTCTCGATGTCCCCGACCAGCAGAAACCGGCCGCAGCGCACGCAATAACGCTTTTCGTCCAGGTTATCGAATTGACAATGCGGGCAGATCATTTAACGGCGGTCTTCCACTTCCTGGTCCAGGTGGACTTCCGGCTCATAGTATTCCGAGGAGGGCGTGAACGACTCTTCCAGCCCGATCTCGGCCATCACCTGCCGGACGAACTCATGGCAGGCGGGGCCCTTGATGCCGACCACGGTCATTTTGATCATGCCGTCCGGGCCGATTTCAATTTCCAGTTCTTTCGAGGCCATTGGTCACTCCTCCCAGCTTCTTAATTTGATCCGGATGGTTTCATCTTCATCCACCGACTGCTCCACCATCGACATGCCGCTTTTCTGCTGGACTTCGCTCACGATCCGCTGGTAGGCGTACTGCTGGATGACCTTGCCGGCGAGCTCCTCGCCCAACGCCTTCAGCTCGGCTTTGGAATACGCTTCGCCCTCCACGCAAACCTTCAACCGGCCGCGCACGTCCTTGCTGAAGATCACCGTGATGCCGTCCTTTTCAAAAACCAGCCGTTCCTCCCGCCCCATCGACTGCCCGACTTCCTGCTGATTGGTCAGCTCGATCTCGATGGAGGCATCCACCCCGACCTCCGTTTCTTCCTCGGCAAACGCATTGACCGTGGTGTACCCCAATGCGACCATGACCGCGGTAGCCGCCGTCGCCATCATCGGCCATGCCACGGTAACCACGATCGGCGCCAGTATCACGACTCCACTCATACTTTTCTCCTGGTTGATTGATTAAAATTCCAGCTTCGAACCGCGCTGCTGCTTCAAACTTGCGCTGGAGGACATCCGCGCCCGGCTCGTGCACCAGTCCCGCAACTTGGCGATTTCCTCGCCCAGCGTTTTGGAGAGCGGCACCGTGCTCACGATCGCATTGAGCAAATCCTCCTGCGTCAGGTCGTGTCCCGCGTAATAACTGTCGTACAGCGCCGAAATCACCGCTTCCTCCAGTTCCGCCCCGCTGAAGCCCTCCGAAGCCTGGGCCAGTTCCGGCAGGTTGAAGTTTCGCGGGTCCCGCTCGCGCGAGGCGATTTTTATGTACAGGATATCCTGCCGCTCCGTGAACTCCGGCAGGTCGACGAAAAATATTTCATCGAAACGCCCCTTGCGCAGCAATTCAGGCGGCAGCCGCGAGATATTGTTCGCCGTGGCGATCACGAATACCGGAGCGGTTTTCTCCGCCAGCCAGGTCAGCAAAGTACCGAAAATTCGCGCCGAAGTGCCGCCGTCCGTATTGGAGCCGCCGCCCCCGCTGAACGCCTTTTCAATTTCGTCGATCCACAGGATACAGGGCGACACCGATTCGGCGATTTTCAACGAACGCCGCAGGTTCGCTTCCGTGGACCCCAGCGCGCTTTCGAAAAGCTTCCCGGCGTCGAAACGCAGCAGCGGCATGTTCCAGCTGGCGGACACCGCCTTGGCGCAGAGACTCTTGCCGCAGCCTTGCACTCCGAGGAACAGCGCCCCTTTCGGCGGCGGCAGCCCGAACGCCCGGGCATGGTCGGAAAACGCGTAGGAGCGCTTATTCAGCCAGTCTTTCAGCAAATCCAAGCCGCCCACCTGCGCAAAATCGTCGCTGGCCTCGTAGTACTCCAGAATCCCGGACTTGCGGATGATCTGCTGCTTCTCCTCCAACACCACCGGCACGCTCTCGATGGACAGCCCGCCCTGCAGGATCAGGGCCCGGGCAAACACGTTTTCCGCCTCGTTCACGGTCAGCCCCAGCGCGGCGTTCAGAATCAGCTCACGCGCATTGTCGTCGAGGTTGATCGCCACCTGCGGATTGTCCTTTACATCTTCGATCACGTTATCCAGCAAACTGGCCAGGATCGCTTTTTCCGGTAGCGGATAATCCACCACCGTAATATCTTTTTCCAGATCCTCGGCGAGCGCCATCGAAGGAGTCACCAGGATCAAGGTTTTGAAGCTGTTTTTCAATGCCGCCGAGACTTCGCGCAAGCGCCGGATCACCGAAAAATTGCGGTTCCCCATGAACGGGTGAAAATCGAAAAAGACGAAAATCGCCGGTTCGATATTCGAGATCACCCGGTCAAGCGCCATCAGCGGGTCCTTGGTCGAAGCATCGGTTTTCTTGGTGGACTGTTCGGTCAGGCCGAAGGGCACGATTCCGGTGTTGAAGCTCCACGTATAAACTTTTTTGTTGCGCCGCACCGCGATCTCATTGATATGCCCCAGCACCCGCTGCTCCTCGAACGAAACCACGTTGATGATCGGATAACGCGACCGGATCAGAATTTCAAGTTCATTTTCTTTCATCGATTTCACCCTTTATTCTAATTCAATATAACTGCTTTTTCCACGATTTCCAGACGCCGCTGCCCGATTACGAATTTGCCTCCCCGCCATATGGTCCATCAGCCGAATGGTCCAGTATCCGATGCAGACCAACAGCAGTGAAAATATAATCACCAGCCAAAGGCCACACCGGACCCAGTTCACACAGGAAAAAATCAGCAGCGCCCCCAAAAGCACACGAGCCCGAACCGGATATTGGGGCGTGAGAAAAAATATCAGCTTTTCGTTCCGGTGCGTATACCACAGCCCGCCGACCGCGGTAAAAAATCCCATCAACATGCCGAAGCCAGTCGGCACATCCGCCGGGAAAATAACCCACAGTGCCAGGTTCCCCACAATCGTGCTGATCAGGAAAAACTTCCAGACCCGGTGGCTGCCGATTCGCTCTTCCAGCATACGAAAGATGAAAATCAGCTCAAATATGGTCAAAACCAACATCAACAGTGAAGCACAGATCAACGATGCTGTCACCAATCGCCAGACCTGTATGAGCCCGGTCAGGTTCTTAGGAATCACCGCCAGATATTGTCCGAAAAAATCCGAAAAAAAGTGGCAAAGCACCAATGACACCGGCGCGATCACCAGCAAAACCCAGGTCCAGACTCCAATCCTGAATCCCCGGACCCTGAACTCGATAACCTCGCAATCGGGATCGTTGTCGTATTGTTTGTCAACGTCCATGAGAATCCCCTCCTTTGATTTGAATCAGCGGCGCCAGAAGTTCCCGGATCTGCTCCGGCACGTCCTGCAGCACCAGCGAACCGTCTTTACGAATGATGATCTCGCCGGAAAAGCGGTCGATATCCGGTTGATACGCCCCATCAGGATTGTATTTCGAAAACCAGCGGTTCAAATGAAGCTCCGCGATTCTCTGCTCCAGCCGCGCTTTTTCCGCCGCGTCCAGGCTCCGGGTGCGCCCGGCGGCGTCGGGCATCAACTCATGGAACGCGGCCGGCACCTCCGGGTATTCCGACGCCAGAAACTCAAGCACCGGTCCGGTACAGCAGTCATAATGCCCGCCCAGCGGCAGGTGACGAATCAGCAGCCGGTTTCGCGGCGCCCGCCGCAGATTGGCCCTGACCGTGGACAAATACTGCGGAGTATCCGCCAGCGCCATCGCGCATTCGTCGCAGCCGAACTTCAGGTCGGCCACATAAAAATCCACAAATTCGTCCAGGAGCTCGAAATACTCTTCCGCAAAGTAAAAATTGCTGTTCCAGACCACCGGCACCCCGGACGTAAGTTTGGAAACCACCGCCAGCACCGCGTCGATGGTGGTCATGGCTTCGCCGCCCAGCACCTGAAGCACCTTGATTTTTCCCGCCGAATAAGCGCGGTCCACCGCCTCCGCCAGACGCTCCGGCTGGAGCGGTTCCAAGCAGCGGACCCTGCCGGTCACAAATTCGAGGTTGGTGCAATACGCACAGCGCATGTTGCAGTGAGGGAAATACAGCATGTAAGCGGGATTGAGGCACTCTTCCTCGCCGTAGGTGATGAAAAATTTACTTGGGCCCGGCACCGGCCCGGCACCGCAATATCCTCTCTCGCCGTTCAGACGGTCCGCCCCGCAGCGGCGCGGACAAATCCGGCAGCTCCGCATCATCTCCGCCGTGCGGGAAAATAATCTCGTCCAATCCGTGTTCCGGGCCTGTTTCTCGATTATCATCTTTATTCAGTTGACAGTTGACAGTTGACAGTGGATAGTTGAGGAGCTCCCCAATTCGTAATTCGTAATTTGTAATTCGTAATTATGTCAGTTGCGGTCCAGCAGCGCGCGAACGTTTTTCAATGCGCGGATGCAGGAGCTGCGGCATTCGTCCCAGCCTTCGTATTCGATCGAGAGGAAACCCTCGTAACCGGCGGCTTTGATGATCTTCACGATCGCATCCAGGTTCACATCGCCGTCGCCAGTGACGGCTCCGCGGATGAAGCGGCCGTGAGCGGTTTTGATATATCCTTCCTGCAGCGGCGGATTGTTGCGGATGTGGAAATCCTTGAAATGGATATGCGAGGCGTATTTGATGTTGTTGGCCGTGGCGGACTCGGGATCTTCGTCGACGCAGAGGAAATTCCCCACGTCCAGCGTGGTACGGAAATTATCGCGCCCCACCGCCAGGATCAGCTGCTGAATCCGTTCGCTGGCCTGGAAATGAAACCCGTGATTTTCGATGCTGGTGGTGATGCCGTATTTGGCGGCCACGTCGGCGATTTCACCGCAGGCGGCGGCCACGCTGGGCAGGTCTTTCGCAAACTGTTCGTAGGTGGTTTCCGGAATCGGCCGCCAGCCGGCGTCGTGACGCATCCGCTTCACGCCCAGTTTCGCCCCGGTTTCCACTTCGATTTTGATCCGTTCCACTTCGGCGCGGTATTCTTCCTGAGTCGGTTTGATGAAATTCGCGCCGATGGTATAGCTGGAGATTTCGATCTCGTTTTCTTTGGCGGTATCCACGATCTTTTTGATCAGTTCGTCGTCACCGGTCAATTTCAAAGCGCCGGGCGAAATTTCGAGATGGCTGCCGCCGTTTTCCGCCACAAATTTAATCGCTCCGAGAATGTCCATTTCACCTTTGGCCATCGCCTGCGACAAGCTATATGAGCTCAACCCTAATTTTATCATGCTACCGGACTCCTGCGTTATTGGTTGATCATAAAGTAATCCCGTTACGTCAAATTGCCATCCCGATCCGCATTTCTTTCCTTTTTTTTATTTGCATTGTCTCCGTAAAAATGCTTTATTATACGGTAAACAATCAGGAGGCATGGCGATGAACTTTACGGAATTACGGTATGGGATGTTTATTCATTTCGGGCTCTACAGCCTGATGGCGCGCGGCGAATGGGTCATGAACCGCGAGCAGATCCCGCCCGCCGAAATGGACCAGATCGCGCAGCAGTTCAACCCGGAGCGCTTCGATGCCGATGCCATTTGCGACCTCGCCGTGGACGGCGGCATGAAGTACCTGGTCCTGACCACCATGCATCATGACGGATTCCGGCTCTACGATACCCAACTCAGCGCCCACAACGCCATGAATATCTGCGGGCGCGACCTCGTCGAGGAAACCGTCTCGGCGGCGCGGAAGCGCGGCCTCAAAATCGGCCTGTACCACAGCCTCAACAACTGGTACGATCAGCCGGACGCCGTGGCCGCACTGGAAAATCCCGATGCCTACGAGATATTCATTCAGAACACCTTCGCCCGCCTGGAAGAGCTGGTGACCAAATACCGTCCGTTCGACATCCTCTGGTACGACGGCTGGTGGCCCTTTAACGCCGACCAATGGCAGGGGGAACGCATGAACGACGCCATGCGCAAAATCCAGCCGCACCTGATTTTCAACGGCCGCAACGGGCTTCCCGGCGACTTCGGCACCCCGGAGGGACACATCAGCGCGCCGAAGCCGTGGCGTCCCTGGGAAGCCTGCATGACTCTGAACGACCACTGGGGATTTCACCGTCACGACCACAACTGGAAATCGCCCACCGAAGTAGTCAAAATGTTGCTCAGCTGCGCCAACGGCAACGGCAATCTGCTGCTGAATATCGGCCCCCGCGGCGACGGCTCCATCCCCGAGCCCAGCGTGGAGATCATCCGCCAGGTCGGCCAGTGGCTCCGCGACGGCGGCGAAGAAGCCATTACCGGCAACGACCTGATGACCCTCAGCCCCATGCTCCGCCAGGAGGGGGACAACACCGACTGGGACGGCGCCGGCACCTTCACGGCCTCCGGCAATAAGCTGTTTTTCACCATGCTGTATCAGCCGGGCTCCAAATGGGTCTTCACCGGCCTCGAAACCCGGGTGAAATCGGTCAGCTGCCGCCCATACGGCGAACTGAATTTCCATCAGTACAACGACCGGGTCGAAATCGAATTGCCGCCGGAGCTCGACGCCATGTTCGCCCCGGTCCTGAAACTCGAATGCGAGGGCACCCCCTCCATTTACCGCACCGGAGGCATGCGTCTGCCGCAGGTCAAGCACCCGCGCTACGACCCCTGCCCGCCCGACATTTTATATTGAATTTGAATTTGCGCTAAGATTTCCGGATCTTTGAAGTCTAATTCTGAATGGAGGCTATGTTGATGCGAATAATTCTGTTTGGATTTCTTTTGATCTGCTCAATGACACTGGCCGGAATTGATGCACGGCCGGATTACGGCGTCACGCCCCTGATGAAAGCCTGCGAAACGCAGCGCCCGGACGAGATTGAAATCATTCTCCGCTCCGGGGCCGAGGTCAACCGGGCGACCACATTCTACGGGGAAACCGCGTTCAATTTTGCCCTGCGGAACCCCGATCCGCTGCCGGTCCTGAAACTGCTGCTGAGTTACGGCGGCGATCCGTCGCGAGCCCAATACCTGTTACACCGGGTAACGTTCCTCCATCAGATGACTACGGCTCAAAAAGATGAAATCATCCATCTGCTGCTGGATTCATGCGACAAATGGAACTACGCGGACACCCTCACGCCTGTCGCAGGAAACACCCACGATATCACCATCATCAAAAAGCTGTTCGAGCGCGGCGCCAATGTCGATTATCTGCGGGAATATTATTCCCTGCCGCTGTCGAGCGCCCTGGGCAATCAAGCTCCTCCGGAAATTCTCCGTTTCCTCCTGGAGCGCGGCGCCGACCCGAATGCCTGTGACTTCAGCACGCGCCCGGTCACATTTTCGATCCGCAACAAGGAACAGATGAAACTGATGCTGCAGTACGGAGCCGATATCGCCAAAACTCAAATGCGCATTTTCGACAAAGAAGGCAAGGAAGTCAACCTGATTCTGAAAGCGGAAGAGCTCACCAAATACGACCTGAAACCCACACCGCAAATCAACGAATGGATCGACTGGCTTGACCTCGAAACCCTTGATTTCGTACGCGCCAAAGGCTGTACCATCGATACGCAAGGCATCATCAAAGCCGCCCGCAATCCGCTTCTCCCTGAAATTTATGACCGCCTTGTCGAACTCCACGGCGCCCCTCTCCCCTTGGACAAAATGGCGGAGGTGGCGATATCCTATGCACAAAAGGACAATCTCAAATTCCTGACCGCCAAGGGCTGGAATGCCGAACTCGACGCGTCCCGGGAATTATACTGGAATTGGGGCAGCAGTCTTTATCTGCCGCCGGAGAAGAAAATCGATGGTGTCCGCTATTTCATCGAACGCCAACCGGACGTCAACCGACTCAATGTCCGCGGCCATGTGTTCTGGTTCAGCCTGCTGAACAGCCGGATCTTGACCGAATTTGCCCTGAAAAACGGCGCCGACATCAAGGTCCGCGATGCCAATGGACTAAGTGTCCTCCATTATTTTCCCACGTTTTTCAGGTATCCCCCTGCTTTGCCGGAAAATCAGAACGCAGCCATGGAATTTTTCCAGTTCCTGCTGGACCGCGGCGCCGACATCCATGCGGTCGACAACGAGGGAAACTCGGTACTTCTCAGCTCGCTGCTGACGGATCAGCCGCCAGCCATCATCAATAAACTCATCGGGCTTGGAGCCGATATCAATGCCGCCAACCAAGATGGCGTTACGCCGCTGATGGCGGCGGCCATGCTTTATCCGCCCGAACTCGCCGGACTGCTGATTGAAAAAGGCGCCCGCGTCAACGTCACGGACCGGAGCGGCTGGTCCCCCCTGCATTATGCGTCGGCCCATTGGCCATATGTCCTCGGGGTCCGGCAGAACTACCAGGCCAAACCGGTTCACCGGGAGCTCATCGATAGCGAGGTCACCATTCAGCTGTTGCTGCAAAATGGCGCCCGTACCGATTTCACCGATCAATACGGCGCTTCCGCCGTCACCCTTGCCGCCGCCTGGGTCACACCGGACACGATCAAAAAACTGTATGCGGCAAGTTCAAAAGAAATCTTCAATGCGGTCGACCACCATAACCGCAACGCCTTTCTGCAGGCGGTAAATTTCAATCCGTCCGATGATGTGATCGATTTCCTGCTTGATTTATCCCCCGCCGTCGATCTGAAACCGGCCGGCCATTATACAGCAAAGGACCTTAAACTGGCTGTTTTCGGTTACTACCGGTATTATCAGTTCTATTACTTCTACTCGCCGGAGCCGGCAATGACCGCGGCGGTCAAACGCGGCAGCGCTCCGCTGGTCAAAAAACTGCTCGCCCGCGGCGTCGAGCCGGAAGCCGCCGCTGACCCCACCTGGGAAATCGCCCAGATCCTGAACAGCGCCCTGGCGGAAGATAAGCGCAAGGAATACCACGTTTACGCCGACGAAAGAAAATTCGTTTTTGCCTGCGAGCGCCACCTCCTCGATGAAGTCATCAAAAGCTGCGAGGCCCTGACCATCGCCGACTCCAAATGGCGTAAAAATGTTCTTCAGAAAGGATTGCGCGAAGCCGCCGCCAACAATCATATTTCGGTGGTCAAATACCTGCTGATTCAATCCGGCGACATCGACTTGCAATTGTTCGAAGCCGCCGCCCGGAATTCCGCCAATCCGGAGGTATTCAAATATCTGGCCAGCCTGAAACCCGAGCTGCTGAAATCCGAATACAACCAAACGGAAATCATCAAGTGGGCCACCGCTCCGGAAATCATCGAGTTCATCGCCGTCCGGGGCGATACCGCCAAACTCGCCACCGCCGGGCTTTCCTCCAACCTGTCGGGGGGACGCACATTCAAATACATCGGGGGCATTGAACGCACCGTCAAGGCATATCTCAAGCTCGGCGCTAAACCTTCCATCTGGACATATGCCGCCGCCCGCTGGGAGAATTTCAACCCGGAGGTATTCGATCTCCTGGTCAAAGCCGGGGCCGACGTCAACGACAAAACCGAAGAAGGCAAATCCCTGATCGAATACGCCGCTGAAACAAGTAACAATTCACTCTTTAAAGCACTGCTGGATCATAAGGCCGATATCACCCCATTACGGAACTATAAAGGTCCGCTGAACTTATATATATCGTACCGTTTCAAAGAATTATTTCCGGAGGTACAGCCATGAGAATTTGCCTGACCGCTTTTTTGCTGGCCGTTTTATGTTTTCAGGCATCCGCCCTGGTTCTTCCCCCGGAGCGCGGCGAAACGCCTCTGATGCTCCTTTGCCGAAGCGGCTCGGCCACGGAGGTCAAGGCGTTGATCGACAGCGGGGCCGACGTCAACGCCCGCAGCCAATACTACCGCCGTACCGCCCTGTACTACGCGCTCGACAACCCCGCTCCGGCCGCAATCGTAAACCTGCTGCTGGACCACGGCGCCGATCCCGCCCTGATGCCCGAGCTGCTGAATACCGCCGTCTCCAAACTCGACTATCGGGAGAAACGGGAACAGTATGAAACCATTGTTCTCCGGCTACTGGATTACAAGGCCGCATGGGATTTCGATTCCGCCTGGCAGCGGGTTCTTTCCTCCCGGAATCCGGCCCTGTTCAATAAACTCATCAAATGCGGGGCCGACGTCAACAGCCGTCTTGACTTATCGCCCCCGCTGATTCAGGCTGTATCCCGGGGAAATCCCGTCGCAGTCAAATGCCTCCTGGACAACGGTGCCGACCCCAATATTTACAACTACGAAAATATCCCCGCAATCTGTTATTCCACCGACAACGAAATGCTCGCCTTGATGCTGAAAGCGGGTGCCCCGCCCGAAGATTTCCTGAAGTTCAAACGCCAATACTCGTCCAACCCCTGGCCGGGCTGGATCAATTTATCTCTTTTGAACCGGATAGCCGGGCCCGGCTGCGTCATCGTGGAGAAAGACCTTCTCATTGCCGCCTCCAACCCCAATCTGCCGGCTATTTATGAAACCCTGATCAAGATGTATCCGGAAAAAGTACCGCTCGACGCCATGGCCGCCGAGGCCGCCCGTCATGCCTGTATCGATAACTTTGAGTTCCTGAAAAAGCAAGGTGCAAATACTTCATTCGTGTCCGACCTCCTTTATCTTCAAGGCATCAGCAATGTCTATCGCAGCGACAATCCTGACAAATTGAAAATACTGCAATATCTGGTTGAAAACAAATGCGATTTAAACGCCACCGATCCTGAATCCGGGCGGACGGCTCTGATGCTGACACTTCACGTCATACCACAATACTCCGTCACCGAATTCCTGCTGAAAAACGGAGCAGACCCGAAACTTCGCAGCAAAAGCGGCGGCACCGCCCTCATGTACTTATGTGCATCCTCTTCATTTTCTCAGGAAAAATCTGCCATCCGGGAACTTGAGCTGCTCAAATCATTGCTCCGGGGCGGGGCCGATATCAACGCCGCCGATGATGCCGGCTATACCCCATTGTTCATCGCCCTGCGGCAGCAGAAATCGCCGGAGCTCATCAAAGCCCTGGTCTGGGCTGGAGCCGACGTCAACCGGGCCGTCAACGACGTATCCCCCCTGATGCTGGCCGCCGCGCTGTACCCTGCCGATATCGCCGAAATCCTGATCTCACGCGGTGCAAAACTCGACGTCCGCGACAATTTCAACTGGACGCCCCTCTTTTACGCCGCGCTCCACTTCCCGGATTCGGAGTCGGCATGCGTCATCAGCTTCAAACCGCGCCACCGCAAACAGGATGATGCCGGCAAAACCATCGCGCTGCTGCTGAAACACGGCGCCGATATCGGGCTGCACGATAAAAACAAAGTGTCCCCCTTCGTTTACGCCGCCGCCTGGGCCGATTCAACCACCCTCAAGACACTGTATGACAAACTGGACCAGAAATCGCTGGATACCGCCCTCGCATACGCAGCCAAACACAATAAGAATTTGGACGCCGTCGAATTCCTGCTGGACAAAGGCGCCGAACCAAATATCGCGTTGAAAAGCGAAACCACCGACCGCTCCCGCTGCTCCGCCCCGCCGGAGGATAAGAGCAACAGTGACTTCAAGGCCTATTACGATATCTTCGGTTCCCGTCCCGATTATTTCCGTGAACTGCCCGCGCCGCCGCTTTTCAGCGCGGTTTTCCGCCGCGATATTCCGCTGATAAAACTGCTCCTGAACAAGGGCGCCGACCCCAATTTCTACTACCGGGATCACTCCGGAGGTACCAAGCCGAATACAATTCTGGACTCTTACCGTCTCTGCCCGGAAGTCGAAGACCTCCTTTTCGAAGCCGGTTTGAATTGCGCCGACAAATACCGCCGTTCCGTTGAAATATTCGCCTATCTCTGCGGCGAATCTGAGCTGTCGGAAATCAAGGAAAAATACCGGGAACTTGCCGAAGTTCCTCTCGAAAACTTCCCGGAAGAATTACAAAGGGCCCTCCACAATGCAGCCGCCAGGAATACCTTTGAGGTTTTCGAATTCGTCCGTTCGCTCCCAGGGGTCAAAATCACGATCGGAACCCTCATTTCGGCGGCATCGAACGAAGGCACTTCACAGGCGGCATTCGCAATCCTGAAATTGCAGCCGAAAGCCATCCGGTACGTGAACAACTCCGGCAACAATCTCCTGAGCTACGCCTCCACCCCGGAACTGGTCAGGTACCTGGTCAAAAACGGTGTGGATGTGAACCATAAAAATCAAGACGGAAAAACGCCGCTGCAGGCCCGGATGGGACGCAGAAACCATGGCTGGAACGATCCTGCAGGTGAACTGATCAAGGCCTTTGCCGAGTGCGGCGCCGACCTGAATGTAAACGGCGAGGATGGCAATCCGTTGATATTTCAGGCCCTGAAATCATGGTCGCCGTCTTTTCTGCGTTGCCTGCTCGCCCACGGCGCCAATGTCAACGTAACAAATAAAAACGGCAAAACACCGTTGGAAGTAGCAGTGGCGGACAAAAATCTGCAGGCATTTGAAGTACTGCTCGCCCACGGCGCGGATTTCAGCAAGATTAAATCGGATAATCCGTACATAACGCGCCGCCTCGCCGAATTGGCACAAAAAAAATCTGCCGGAAAACACGTTCCCGGCAGACCTTGAATCAAGCGATCAATTAATCGACTTTCAGCACCACCGCGTTGGGGATGCCAAAGGAATTGCCCTGCTTGCCGTCGTGCCCGGGCACTTCGATTTCGCCCGCTTCGAATTTCTTCTCATAAATGGAGTCGCTGAAGTTACTCTTGACCGCCGTCCATTTGACCTTGCCGTCGACCTTGGTCCAGCCTTCCGGCAGAGTCGCTTTGCCGCGATCCTGTACCAGCAGGTAAGCCGTTACGGGCTTGGAGACGCTGAACTTGTATGCCGCGCCCTGTTCATTGGCTTTGCCGCGATTTATGATCACCATCGGCAGATCCTTCAGGAAATCCGGCGCTTCCGCGATCGCGAAATCACCGCCGAGTGCGCGACTGTTTCCCGGAGCCATCTTGACGATCTTCGCTTTGCCGGGCGTGATGAACGCCGCCGATTCGTCAAGCGCGGTGATCACCACGGCATTCGGCACTCCGAAAGAGGAGCCGTCCTTGCCGTCATGTGCAGGAATCTCCACCTGTCCGGCTGCAAAATTTTTCTGGTAAACGGAGTCGGACAGGTTCATATTTCCGAGCTTCCAGCGGACTTTGTCCTCGGTCTTGGTCCAGCCTTCCGGGATGGTCACTTTGCCGCGATCCTGTACCAGCAGATAAACCGTGGCCGGCTTGTCGATGGTGACGGTATAAGCGATACCGGCTGCCGCCGCGTTGCCGCGCGGCACGGACACCATTTGCTGATCCTTCAAATAACCCGGTACCGCGCTGATGACGAAAGTACCGCCCGCGGTACGCTCTTTGCTGCCGACTTCCAGCTTGCTGATCTTACCCTTTTCCGGCAGGTTGCTGATGCCGATTTCCTGTGCCGAAACAGCCAGCCCCATCCCGCAAACCATGACCGCTGCGGCCAATAATTGCCTCATTTTCATTCTTCGATCTCCTGTTATTTACTTTTTGTCTGTATGACCATCCACATTGCGGGGCTGCTCCTCGACCATTTCCTGATGCGGGGTCCCGATATGCTCGTAATTCGGAATCGGCTTGCCGTTTTCCATTACGCCCGGAGCTTCCATATCTTTGCTTTCCGGGATGGGCTTTTCGTCGTTTTGTTTTTTGTCATTCATAATATATCTCCCTTGGTTGACTGCAACCAATATACATGTATCTCGCACGATTTTCAACTATTGAGGGCAATAAAACAAGCGGCGGGCCCCGGCCATGCCGCACTTCTGGTACTTGTCATACGCCGCGGCCACCGCCTCGTGAATTTCCGCCGCAGTCTTGCCCGCGGACCAGTTTACCACCAAGGCATGAAGGAGATACGCTTCCGGCGCCATCAAACCATTCGTCAGGATCAGCGGTTTGCTCCCGGCCCGCTCCAGCTTCTCCTGAAAATACGGGCGGCTGGCACAGGCGAACACCGCCGCCTGGTTGCTGCGGGTACTCGGCCCCCGCCTCACCGTAACCGGAATTTCGCCATCCATGAACGCATTGTGCCCCACGAACACCAGCAGATCGGCGGCGCTGCCGCCCGTGAGCTTAACCGAATCCGTGTTTACCGGAGCATTCTGATGCCCGGCGGCATAAAGGAAAAAATCCTTCACCGTTTCCTGAATTTTGCTGCCGTCATAGGCATCGGCGATCAGGTACACGTCGCGGTATTGGAAGATCACCCGCTCCAGAATATGTTCGTCCGGATTCTTGATGGTGGCGATCCGGGTAAATTCCGGCTGTCTGCCGAGGAAATTATTGACGCCATACAGCGCGCCCCAGTACAGATTGTTCTTCGGGTCCTGGCCATTGCCGAGGGTCGGTTGAACGGGGACGATGCCCTGGTATTTGTTATCGCAGAGCGCCACCAGCACGTGAACGACTTTCAGCCCGGCCATGCAGCCGAAGCAGAGAAATATCAGAGCAAATACCGCCGGGAATTTCATTTCTTTTCCAGTATCACAAAGGCCGGCAGCCCGCTGATGTTGAAGTAATCGAGGATTTTCTTGACCTCCGGTTCGCTCATATCTTCCGCCTGGAACTTGACCACCTGGAAATTCTCCAGCTCCTTGATGACCCCAGGGTCCTTGAAGGCCCCTTCGTTCATGGCCAGGCAATTCTTGCACCACGTCGCCCAGAAGTCGATCAGCAGCGGCTTGCTGGAGTTCCGTCCTTCTTTCAAAGCGTTTTCCAGTCTGGCGATCTCGGCCCCGGCGGAACTCTCCGAGGTGGACTTGACCGGCAGCAGCGTGTAGCCGAGCCAGCCGTACCACAGCGCGGCAAGCACAATGATCACTCCGAAAATGTTTTTGATCCGCACCATCCACTTGCCCGGCTTCGGCAGAATCGCCAGCCCCGCCCCGGCGAACGGCCACGGCAGCGCCATCCCTGCGCCCAGCAGGAACGGCAGCAGCAGCGCCGGCCAGTACCCCTGTCCGTAATAGCTCGAGGCAAAAAGCAGGACCGCGATCACCACCGGCGCCACACAGGCCCCGGCCAGCAGCGCCGCCACGATCCCCATGACAAACGCCGTGGCCAGCTTGCCAAGGCGCATTTTGTCCGTATTCACCGACGTGGTAAAACGCGAAAAATCGATATGAATGAGGTCGAACATGGCCAGCGACAGCACCACGAAAATCAGCGCCACCGCGAAATTGAACCACGCGCTCGAGTTCAACGCTCCGAAACGCGCCCCGGTCAGGATCACCACCAGTCCGAGCACACCATAGGCCAGCGCGATCCCGAGCCCGTAAGCCGAACCGCGGATGAAGCCCTGTTTGCGGTTGGAGGCGTCCGCCCCGATGATCGCCAGGTTGATCGGGATCATCGGCAGCACGCACGGCGTCAGGTTCAGCCCCAGCCCGCCCAGGATAATCAGCAAAATGATCACGAACAAACTTTTGTCGGCAAATAGTGATTCCGAATGTTCACGCTGCAGGAATGCCAGGAAATCCCGGCTGTTCATATAGCCGCTGCCGGTTGTCCGGATTTGATATTCGGACAACATTTCCAGCGGAGTGCTTTCACTGCCCGGCGGCTTCTCTTCGACCGCCGGTCCGCCACTGAATTTCTCGCCGTCAAAGGAATACTCCGCGCTCGCCGGCCGGTAACACATGCCTTTCTCGGAGCAGCCCTGATATTTGATCATCAGCTTCCCGGGTCCCGTCTTCGGAAACCGCCAGGCGGCCTTACCGGCAGGATAGATCATGGTTTCGCCAAAGACCTCATCCTTGTGCGCCACCGCCTCCGGCTCCGCGACAGGCAATGACCGGGAGTGATCATCCAGCTCAATGACAAGAGATGTCTCGTCCTTGTAGAGATAATATCCGTCAGGAATGATCGCTTCGACCTGAATATAATCACTGCCGCTCGCCGGCTGCCATTTGAAGGGTCCGCCCTTCTGGGCCGCGAGCGGCAGGATCAGGCCGAACAATAAGCATAAACTACTTAACAGTCGCATAGTTGCATCTTACTTTCTGCCGATTTGCCTTTCCAATATCTTGAGGTACTTCGCAGGATTGTTGATTATGCTGAATTCCTCAATTCCGCTTTCGGCGATTTTCTTGCCGTCCTTATCGGTGATGATAATAGTCGGATATCCCTCGACCTTATATTGCAACTGGAGTTCATCGTTCTGTTCCTTTACCTCTGCGGGCAGTTTGGTCTTTTTCGGAAAATCGACTTTCATCAGAATCACGTTCTTTGCCGCAAAATCCTCGAAAATCTTTTTACTGAAAAGTTCCTTGTCCATGTGCATGCACCCTGGACACCAGTCGGAACCGAAGAACAACATGAAAACCGGTTTTTTCTCCTTGGCCGCCTGTTCCCGGGCTGCCTTGATGTCCGTGAGCCAATTTGCTTCCGCCATGGCGGTCGCGGCCAGGCCCAATGCCAGAACCATAGTTAAAAGTACACGTTTCATAATTACCTCCTGTCTGTTACGCTAGTCTTAACATAACAGGAAAATATGAAATGTCAAGTAATTTAGTAGTCTATTCCTTTCCGCGCCGGTATTCCCTGCTCAAACGGATGTTTGACCGCCTGGATATCCGAGACCAGATCGCATACTGCCAGCAGTTTTTCATGGGCATAACGGCCGGTCATCATGACATGCAGCCCCGTCCGGCGGTTCCGCAGTTCGGAAATGACTTCATCGATATCCAGGTATTTCAGGTGTATGGCAATATTGAGTTCATCCAGGATCAACAGTTGCAGATTCTCATCATGCAGCAGCTTTTTCGCCTCGGCCCAGCCGTGCTGCGCCATCTCCCGGTGGTTGCCGGGTTTCCAGGTCAAGCCGGCCCCGAGCTGCTCAAAAATGAAATTCTCCAGCTTCAATTGACGGAAAAAACGCATTTCTCCCGTCTCCATTTCCCCTTTGATGAACTGCAGCAGCGCCACGCGCCAACCCCAGCCGAGCGCCCGCACCGCCATGCCGAAAGCACCGGTCGATTTGCCTTTTCCATTGCCTGTGACATTGATCAGCATAGGGTTCTCACTGGTAGTTCCGCAGCATTTCGTAGGCTTCGCGCTGCAGCCCCAGCCGGGCGGAATCGATGAAGTAAATCTTGGCCTTTTCCCGGTCGGCTTTGACCCCGAGCCCATGGTAATAAATCATGCCGAGGTAGTATTTGCCCAGCTCGACCTGGTCGGAGCAACTTTCGAACAGCACCCGGGCCCGTTCATAATTCAGGGCTCCGCCGAGCCCGTTGAAATAAAGCACCGCCAGGTGATAACGCGAAAAAAGATTATATTTCTCCGCCTTCTGCAGCCACTCGCGGGCCTTCCGGTAATCCACCACCCCGCCTTTGCCCTCGAGGTAATACATCCCCAGCGAAGTCAAAGCCTGCGAGTTTCCGGCCTCGGCGGCCCGGTGGTACCACTCCAGCGCTTTGTCATATTCCCCCTTGGCAAGGCATTGATTGCCCAGCGACTCCATGGCGCCGGTATCGCCCAGCTCCACCGCTTTTTCAAAGGCGGCGGCGGAACGGGTCAATTCGCTGCGGCGGTGATAAAGTTCGCCCAGCAGCCGCCAGGCTTCCCCGTCGTTGAATTTGGTGCCCTTAACCAGCCATACCTCGGCCCGGGTCCAGTCCCGCCGGCGCATGTGCCATTCGCCAAGCTTCTTCATGGACTCCAGGTCATCCAGCGCGGCGGCGCGCTCGAGCCACTTCACGGCCTGGTCCGGCTGGTTATTGGCAAACAGAATATCGCTGAGGCGACGCATGGCGGACTTGCTGTCAAACGCCGCCGCGCGCTCGTAGTACTTGATCGCCTGCGGCAAATTCCGGTTCACGCCGAGCCCGTTGTCATACATGTAGGCAATGGGCAAGAAGGCGCGTTTCTCGCCGTCGCGGGCGGCAATCTGCAACTGCCTCAGCGCCTCGGTAAATTGATTTTGTTTATAAAGGGCGATCCCCTTCGCATATGCACTTTCATTGCCGGCCACCCCGGCACAGATTACGACCAGCAGCAATGCTGTCAGCAGAATTTTCATTTTGGCCCCCTTATCAAGAAAAAACGGCATACAGATATATGAATCCGTATGCCGCAAAAGTCAAGCCGGAATGTAATTATTTTCCGGTTTTTTCATCCTCATCCGCAGCTGCGGCGTCGGTATTTTTTACATGCTCGGCATCCTCGAAATCCTTCATGTCGGCAGCGGACACGTGCCCGATGACGCGGCCGTCGTCAAGCACATTGACCTCGCCGCGCTGGTCGAGGAACTTGAACATCTTGTGCAGGTCCAAACTCCCGCCGATGGTGAACCAGACCGTGGAAACAATCCCGATGATGGCCGCCACCACAATGCTGGTCACATAGAAATAATCCGCCCACCATTTGCTCGGCCACGGCTGGAACACGTTCCAGATGATGACGATCAGGAAGCAGAGGACAAACCCGTAGATGAACGAATAAATGAACACCGACCACGCCAGGATTTTGTCGCCGATCGTGTACTGGGAGTCGATACCGATAATGGTATTCATGTTCAGCTTCCGCTTGGCCAGTTCCTGCCCCTCGGTACGGTATTTGCCGCGATGCAGCATGCGGTCCATATTGAACGGCGAACGGCAGGTGATCAGCGATATGATGACATACAACGAAACGGCCACCAGCATCGCCATGAAGAAGATTTCCTGCGAGTTGATCGGAAACTTGTCCGGCGTGGTGTTCCAGACAATATAGGGATTGAGCGGTTTCGACACGGCCGACAGGAAGTTGGTCAGCGGCACCGCCAAGCTCGCTTTGTCCAACAACGGATAAAGGTGCGCCGCCCAGAGCTGCTGACACAGAATACCGCCCACCGCAATCGCGGAACCACTGCCCAGCGCGGCAAAGGCCCCCGCCGTCGTGCCGCGTTTCCAGTAAAGGCCGAACAGGATGACCGGTCCGGCGCCGCCGAGCCAGATCGCCCCGGTAATCGCGAAGAACATCAGAATGAAGTCCCCTTGCTTGAAAAGCAGCGAGAAGAAGAAGGCGAACGCCGCCACCCCCGCAATGATGATACGCAACAGGCGCAACTGGGTTTCCGGCTTGAACGCAGTCTTGCGGAACGGCAGGATCAAATCCTGCACGATGATACTGCCCCAGGAATGCATGTAAGTAGTATCGGTACTGATCAGCAGGAACAGCATGATCGCGCAGAAGATACCGGTAATCCCGGCAGGCAGCATTTCGCGCACCGCCATCGGCACCAGCATCTGGTTGTAGATCGTATTAAACGAGTTGCCGCGCTGAAGCGCGTCGCCGTCGGTGACTTCCGGCGATTCCTCGGCGGTCACGTTAATCGCCACTTTGGCGATATCACGGTAGATTTCCGTGGCTTCCGAGAGAAACACGCGCTTGTCGGTCGTGGAATTTTCCGGGTTGTCAATATCGTAACCGGCCTTGACCGCGGCTTCACGGATGGCCGGGCTGATTTTACCCTCGGTCAGATATTCCTTGAACTCCACGGATTTGTCTTCGTCGAAACGCAGGTCGATCAGGCGCAACTGACGGCGGCGGAAAGCTTCCGTATAGGCTTTGGATTTTTCCGGATTGACCAGGTCGTAACCGGCCTCGGCAGCGGCAGCCTGGAGCCGCGGACTGATGGTTCCGTCGTTGATATAATTCTCAATATCCTTGCGGGTTTCCGCAAAAACCGGCTCCGGCACGATATCCGACATAGTCTTGACGGTCAACTGCTTGCTGACATTTTCCGCAAACGGCTTGTAGTTCGCGTGCTTCATATAAGTGAACGCCGCAATCGCCAGCAATGTATACATCATAACCGAGAAACCACTACGCCACGTACCGAGCAATCCCCCCATCTTCTGTTCGTGCGGAGTCGCTGCGGCCGCGTTGTACCCCTGGGTACCGGACCACGACATGCGGTTGAAAATCGAACTGAAAATACCGACAAAAACATAAAACAGATTGAAATTACGAAGCTTGTCGACATCGTACGGGTTGAGGAAACTTTTTTGAGGGTCGGTATCCAGCAGCACCGGCGCCATTTCCTGCGACCAGGAAAAACGGTAAAGGATATACCCCACCACCACCACATACATCGGATAACTCAAAATCCCCTGAATACAGTCGGTAACCATGATGGTGACCTGGCCGCCGAACATCACGATCGCCACGGCGATCCCGAGGAAAAACATCATGCACAACGCAAAAGTGGGAAACTGAAAGCCGAAAACCGGAATATGAGTCGGCAAATCGAGGAAGTAAATCAGGAAACGCGCGCCCACCGCCGGGAAAATCGCATAGTTGATCACCCCTGAAATCGACTGAAGGGCCGCGGCGAAAATACGAAACGATTTGTTGTAACGCATTTCCAGAAATTGCCCCATGGTCATGGCGCGGGTTTCGCGGTAACGGTAAATACAGAACCCGGTCAAGGCGAAAATCAGCCCGAGCGGCCCGGTGATCCGCTGCCAGAAACTGACCCCGAATCCGCAGGTATAGTACATTTCAAACATCGCCACCACGCTGATCAGCCCCATCGCGGCTTCACCGCTGGCCACTGCCACCACATAACGGCCCGCTACCCGGCCCGCGGTCAGAAAGTCGGCCACGCCTTTGACGTAGCGTTGGGTTCTTATCCCCAACCATAACACCACCAATAGCGGAATTATGACCAACACATAATCGATTGGAAACATTGCTTCTTCCTTCCTTTGTTTTCCGTTTAATTATTGCTGTTAATTTTATGATTTTTTGGTTTTATACGGTTTACTGAAATTTCCCCGGACGTTTCCCCTTCCTTTGTTCATTGTTCAATATTGCTTTAAGAAAATAAAATTCCTGTCAAACCTACATTAAAGCAAACCGCTTTTCAATCTCTTTAGTAGAAAATTTCCCGAAAAATCCCGGGAAATTTCCAAAAATTTTCGGTCAAGTGGGTTGACAAGACTTTTTTGCAAATATTTTCGCAATTTTTCACTATCCCGGATTTGTTCATCTTTCAAACATAATAGCTTATGCTTCGGTAGATTGGTAGTACCAATAGGCACAGAAAAGGGAACCGCAACCATGATTGGACGACAGCAATAAATTCGCTTATCCTACCACTGATTCGGTTCCCGTTATGATTAATCCTGAATACTGGTGCCGACGCTGGAGATCCCGTCGGCGCCAACGGTCAGGTCCTGCCTGGTGGCCTGAATCGTCCTGGCAATGCCATCCCAGTTTTTCTGATTGGGGAGCGTCGAGATTACGCCGCTGTCGGACTTGCCGGCAAATATCTTGGCGCCGGGCGTCGGGTCCTGCGTGGTCGCAATGCTGACCGATGCATACGCCATCCACCCGGACTGCCAGGCTATGACCGTTTTATTTTTCGTGCTCTCGCTCAGGGTCTTGACGACCGATTCGCTGGATTGAATCACCTGCTCAATGCTGCCGTCCTCGCGATAGATCGTGGTGGTGGACCGGGTCGGCGCAAAACATCCGGCGGTCATCAGCATTGCTCCAGCAGCAATGATTAATTTCTGCATATTTTTACTCATCGGGGGCTCCCCAGCTGTAGAATGCGCTCACGGCTTCACCGGCCCAACTGGTGGAGCCGTCCGGATTGATGGTGACGGGACGAACCTCGATTGTGCCCGTAGTGGTATCGGCATCGCCCACAGTCACCGCGGGAACGCCGCCTGAACCGCCGGCAGCGGCCACTGCGCCGGGCTTCCAGGCTTGGGTAGCCGCCTCATAAACCAACGCCTGCCCATCGGATGCGTCGGACAAGCCGGACACGTCGGACAAGTCAGCCAGAGAGCTTGCACCGGCAGGGCCCCGGTCCCCTTTGTCGCCTTTGGGGCCGGGTTCTCCCGTATCGCCTTTTTCGCCCTGATCGCCTTTGGGGCCGGGTGCTCCGGTATCGCCTTTTTCCCCGGCCGGGCCGCCGGCTATCTTCAAGGGATCGGACCAGAGGCCGCCGATTTCACGGTTGCGAAGGCGGTACCAGCGGGCATTTTCGACACTCGCGGACCAATCGCCCGGCTCGGACTCATTCGAAGAATATTGCAGCTCGAGACCGGCCTGCCAGAGCGATTCCACCCACGTGCGGTCCGCCCAATGCGCGGCCACCTCTTTCGGCTCCGTGCCGGAAACCGGGTCGATCGGCATAATTGCCTTGATGGGAAATTTACAATAATAAACCGCTTTGCCGCTGGTCTCCATGCCCCACAACTCAAACCAGGCGCCAATGGATTCCCGCCCGTTGAGAGCAGCCAGGAAGTTAACCGTGTTGGCATTGATGACAAGCCCGACTTCGCCTTGTGCCAGGCCGGACGTATCGATATTTTCGCTCAATATCCGGCACATGGGTTCAGTGGTACAGTCATGGTCGCAATCGATCGCGGCCCGCCAGCTCGGCACTTCCGTCAGGTCAAGCGGCTTAAGCTGACCGGACTCGGACGAACACAGCTGAATGGTCCATTCGGGCGAAGTGGCGAAGGCAATTTCCGGCTTCGTCAAACTACTCCCGCCAACGTTTCCCGGCTCCGAGTCACTGACGCGCCTGCGCAGGGTATTTGTGCTAACATTGTACTGATACAGCATATTTTATCCTTTTTTGTTTGCCGGGGTGTTTTTTGCTCCGGACATTATTTGTTGATATTTGGCGAACAATTCTTCGCCGACCTGGCTGCGGAACCATGGCTCGTGCTCATGTTCCGATTTCTCAAATTTCTTGCGGTGTTCACCCGTGAAGCCGTTTCTGCTCAACCCTTTGATTCCGATCGGAATGGTTTCGCCGGGGTATTTCCTCATGGTTTTGTCGGCAAACTTGTGCCAGAGGTCGATGTCCACGAAGTTGCCTTCGCAGGAGCGGACAATGTCGATAAACCGGTCGCGATGCCGGAAATGGCAGCCGCTGAGCGCGGTAATGCACAGGTCCTCGCGTTGATTTACCAGCCGGTGTTTTTCCAGCGGCCAGTAATAAGTCGCGTTTTTCCAGCCGAAAAGACCGGTACTGCTCCGGGCCAGTTTGACCGTTTCGGCCAGGTATTCCGGCGGATAGAAATCATCGTCCTCCATGAAGATGATGATGCCGCCGTTCCATTCCTTTAGTCCGGCCAGAAGATTTTCGCGGTGCGTGAAACGCTTTTTCGGGTCATGTTCCCGGCGGATATATTTGCAGGCGCGGGCGGGACCGACCGGCTCTTTGCCGTCATCCACCACGACCCATTGGAAATTCTGGAAGGTCTGGTTATTGAGCATTTTTTCGTGCAGGGCAAACAGCGCCTGACGGTCGCGGGTCACCGTCAGGACCGTAACTTTCGCCTCGCGGGCCGCCAGTCCCGCCAACTCCAGCGCCCGGCTCAGAAGCGGATTGAAATCCGGCACATATTCCTGCTCCGTCATGATCTTCAGCCGCTTTTCACGGATCTCCGCCGCGAATTCGGGGTCCATGGCGAAACATTCCTGTTCCGCCTGGCTCAAATTGCCGATCGCCCAGGCCCGGTGAACCGGATATCCGTGCTGGGCCTCGATCATCAGGATACCCGCATCCGCCAGATGCTTCAGCACGCATTGCGGACAGGCCGGACGCGGGAAGCTGAAGTCCCCCGTATCGGCGCTTTTCACCGCCGCCCGCGCCGGGCGCGCATACATCCCCAGTACCGGAAGCTGCGCCGCAGGGATTCCGGCGGCCTGTTCTTCCGTCAGCACCCGGGGCCATGTCTGGGCGGAAACCCGGTTCATGACGTCCTCGCCGAACCGTGCTTTCAGCTTTTCCCGGCTCTCTTCCGTCCATTTGATCGAGGCCAGGAACTGAATCAAATGGGCAATGATGGTTTTCCGGTGGCAGCGGCTGCAGCTTTTCAGCTTTTCGTTCATCGCGTTTACCGGGGCCTCCAGATTGGGCAGCAGCTCGGTCAGGAACCCGATGTTTCCGGTGAAATCCTGGTGTGTTTTCTCATCCAGGTTCGACAAAAATTCTTTGGTTTGCAGAGACATATATCCTCCTTTATTCGGTCTCGAATCGATTCATAGCGGTACCGCAGTCGAAATCATCCGACCAGCTGTCGACTTCGCCGTTATAGTTCCAATATTGATAGGGCGTGGAGTTGCAGATATACTGTCCGCACCCGACATTTCCCCAATACCCCCTGCACTGTTGGATATGGTAGTCAAGTTCGTTTAGCGGAGCGAAGGGCTCATCCACAAAGTCACATAATTCCTGGCTGGTCGCAAATCCCATTACCAGACTTCGGATGATGGTATTGGACGAGTCACTGCTTTCGCTGTAAAAACAGTCCCCATTGCTTCCCGATCCCGAATCCGAAGCGGAGCAGCTTTCGGTATATGGGAAACCCCGTTCCGCTTCTTTTGGCGGAATCTGATAAAAGACATAAGCTACCTGGTGATACGTGCCGCCGTTTGCCGAGGAACCTTCGCACGAGCCCGAATAACTGACGGAATAATTCGATGAACTGTAATGATCAACCCGGATTGCATAATACAAACCCTGATAATAGGCGATCATAGAATTCAACCACTTCTGATACAGAGCATTGTTCTCGTACACCCAGAGATCAATTTCATGTACCGAATCGAGAAACGGCGTCAGCCGGCGGAACTCAAATTCATACCCGTCCGGTAACTGAAGATATCCGAATAATTCATCATTTTCCGGATCAAGAAGAGTATTGGGATTTACCGGAATCGGCACATTCAAATGATTGTCATAGGAAATAACGAACTGATTATTTTCAATTTTCACATTGAACACTCCGATCCCATACTGTTTGCCTCCTTTCCAGGCACTTTTGTCACATTCACGATAATCGGATGACCAGTTGCAATCATAATAATGAGACCAACCGTGAGGGGTCCAGTAAGCACCATATAGCCTGGTATATTTACCATTTATATCCGGAGTTCCGTCGCCATCGCCACCGTCAGAGCCGTCACCAGTTCCATCGCCGGTTCCATCACCAGTACCATCACCAGTACCATCACCAGTACCATCGCCAGTGCCATCACCAGTGCCATCGCCAGTACCATCACCAGTTCCATCACCAGTTCCATCACCAGTGCCGTCACCAGTTCCATCGCCAGTGCCGTCACCAGTGCCGTCACCAGTGCCATCGCCAGTGCCATCACCAGTACCATCACCAGTACCATCACCAGTACCATCACCAGTACCATCACCAGTACCATCGCCAGAGCCGTCACCAGTTCCGTCACCAGTTCCATCGCCAGAGCCGTCACCAGTTCCGTCACTGCTGCCATCACTAGAGCCATCGCTGGAGCCATCACTGGAGCCATCGCTACTGCCATCGCTGGAGCCATCACTGGAGCCATCGCTACTGCCATCACTGCTACCATCGCTACTGCCATCACTGCTACCATCGCTAGAGCCATCACTGCTACCATCGCTAGAGCCATCACTGCTGCCGTCACTGGAGCCATCGCTTGAGCTATCACTATTGCCATCATTGCTCAATCCGCCGTAGTAATCTCTCAACCACGAGTCCTTCACCGGAATATTCGTTTTTAACCATGGACTGTATGCTCCCGTCTTGTCTTCCTCATCTTCCGTCTCCGGGGGCCTGCTGCCATCGGGCTCCTCTTCCACCACGACACACTCACAGTCATTGATTTTCAACGTGAAGTCGGCATAGCGGGGCATATAAGACGGTTTCTCCTTGCTCGAATTTTTCATGATCAGACGATCATAGTAAAATCCCGAATAGATAAATAAATTCCCCTGTTCTGCCGGAATCCAGTCTTTGACGCTGGTATTGTTGCGGACATACCACTCATCGTAAACCGCCTTGCGTCTTGCCAGTTCCACCTTGTACGCTTCTTTGTCTTCTTCCGTGGCCTTTTCGCCCGGCTTCGGCAATTTATCAAACACCGGCTCGGGCTCACAGCCAAAGTCTGATGTAGTGGAAAAAACCAGTTTTCCACTGATCGGACCGTCAAACAAATCACACACATCCGCCGCCCGGATCAGGACCGACGTTTTCTGAATCACCGTCCCCAAATCCCCCCGCGGCAAAACGTCGATTATCCCCATAGTGTGGCCCTGAAGTACCCTGTTATGAAAATTCGGAAAACTGCTCTGGGTGGCCGCGCCGCTGTAAAACCGGGCCCAGGGCGGACGCTCCTTCACCGGAATATCCCGCATTTCGCGGCTCAACTCCATGAACTCCTCCGTCGCCATCGAGGTGAACGGACAAATTTCCGAACCGCGAAATGTCAGCTGCCGGAGCTGAACCCCGAGCTCGCTGTCCACCAGCTCCCCGAAGGTATTTGCGAGAAGCCCCAGATATACCACCGCATAACATGCATGCGTACTGAAGGTCCCGTGGTTTTTCGGCTTTCTGCTCGTGAAATAGAGCCTGTCCGGCAGCCCGATGAACCTGCGGCAGCCCATTTTGGCGTTATAACGCGGATAGTATTTCCGCAGGTGGCTGAGCCACTCCGGAGAATCCACTTTGGCCAGCTGCAGATGATACGTGCCGTCGATATGATCCAGTGGCCAGCGCAGCTCCGGGTTGCCCCAGCCCAATTCGGCATGAAATATCCCAAGTTTATCGATGCCGGACAGCGTCACCGTGGCCGAAGCGTCCTCCGTGCAGAACATTTTGCCGCACAACGTATTGTCCACGACCGTACCGCCTCCGCCGCCGCCGGAATCGGATAATTCGTCTTCCTCATTGCGGCACGGACATTTTTTCGCTTTCAATGGTACCAGCCTCATATCAGCAGCTCCTGAAAATGTAGTTGTAAATCATGCCGTATTGCTGCTGGTAAATCCGCAACGAATTCTCACCGGTTTCGACGATCGCCAGAAGAATGCTCAAACCCTCATCCCCCGATATCGAAAAATGACTCCGCACCACATATCCCTGGAAAACCGGCAAATCATCCGACATCGTGAACTCCGCGATAATGAACGAAACCCCGCCGTTCAGCGAAAGCTGCTCCGGGTCGCACGACAGCACGGTGTCGTTGATCACCGCATTCCCGGCCGGCATCTCCATCCGTACAGCAGCGGCGAGCCGCCCGTCGACGACCGCCACTCCCGGCACCCCGTCTTCCGAACAATCCACCACCTTGAAATACCCCCCATACCCTCCGCCCCCACCGCCCCATCCTTCCTTCGCCAGGCTGATCCGCTGGCCGGAAGCCGACTGCTCGAGGATGATATTGCTCCCGCTCAAGGGCTTGAGACGCTCGATCTTCTTATTCAGAAATCGACAGGCACTCTGCCAGTCCAGAAAAGTACTCATATTCTCTCCTATGCATTGAAAAATGACGAGTTCCAGGTGTAACCGCGCGGCGCGTTTTCCCACTTGCGGATGATCCGGGTCCATACGTCTCCCTGGTAAACGCAGCGCTCCACCGATTGATGAACCTTGCGCCAGCTGCCGTTCAGGGAGCTCCTCCCCTGCAGCGTACCGTTGTGGATGATATCCCGGTCCAGCCAGTCTTTCAGCGAGCTCATGTTGGTATGGGGTTCACCGGACTTGTACGAGGTCAGGGTGATGGTGAAGCATTCCAGTGGATTTTCCACGAAATTCAGCGGCAGCTGCGAGTCGGAAATCAACGGGCACTGGCTCGAGCTGCTCCAATCCGGGTATTCGGAATAACTGCCGCCATTATCGACCCAGCCGCATTCGACGGCGGAAAATTTATGGTAGGTCAGTTCCACGTTGCTTTCGGTACTGCCGTCGAAACTGTCCGGTATATTCGAATAAGTCGGGTACAGGTAAGAAGGCTCGCGCGCCACCATGGTAATCTCCCATTCGCCCGGATTGCTGCGGCGGCTCTCCACGGAGGCGATGATAAAACCGCTCTCCGACCAGGATGCGGCATCGCTGCCAGTGGCCGGGCGAAACTCCTCCAGATCCTCGTCACGCACCCGCCAGCGCCCCGTGTAAGATACCTCGCGCACCATTTCGCCGGTGCCGAAAGTGATGTACTTCAAGCGGTCCGAGCGCCGGATATCGAGCAGCCGCATGCCGGAATACACCGCCGTCAAACTCACGTGATAACCGTACACTCCCACTGCCGAACAATTCCGAGACGACACCACGTAATTCTCGCCGGCCCACGCCGCCCCCTGCCCCACATCGTTTTCCTGCAGGAACTCCTCGATTTTTTCCAGGCTCACCTGCCAGCGCGCCGTTTTGGTGCATTCCAGTTCGCCGGTTTTGCGTTCGCTCGGCAGTCCCAGCATCAGCGTGCTCATGTCGCGGATTTTCAGCCGGACGTCCCACTCGCCTTCGGGCTTCTGCGAAGCACTGATATTGTCGCAATAAAAATTCTCGCCGGCCCAGATGATGAGATCCCCCACCTGCGGCAGCCACTCCTGCAAGGTCTCGTCGTTGATCAGAAACGACGCGTTGATTTCGTGTTCCAGATTGTTGTTGATCTGCCGCGAAAACCCGGTCATCAGCGATTCCAGGTTTTTCTTGCGCGCCGCAAACGTCACCGTGTACAAATTGCGCATCTGCCCGGAATCGGCCTTGATCGAGGTGACCACCCAGTCGCTGTCCTCGTGATAACTGCTGCTGTCGGTGTTGGGGACCTTCAGGGCGTCGCCGATCTGCCCGACCCACGCCTCAACCTCATCGCGAAACGCATCCCAACGCTCGAAATCGCCCGCTTCCGGCAGGATCTCCCAGACCAGCGTCCGGAAAATCTGGTTGGCGTTATCAACACTGAATCCAATGTTGTTTTTATGTGTCAACTGCATATTTTTTCCTCATTAATCATTTATTTCCAACCCGTCCCGCTTCTGCTCGCCCAGACGCTCGGTGTTCTGCTCGACCGCCCGGATCAGGTCATCCAGCCTCAGCTGCAGCTCGCGCAGGACCTCCGCCATCTGCTCATCGCTTCCGCCCCGTTCCTGCCGGTTTTCGTTATTGAAAATCCGGCGGCTCGAATCGGTCCGGATATTCTGTTCGATTTCCGTGACGGCTCCATAGCTGATCTGCGAATTCATCTCTGCCGAAGCCGCCGGAGTTCCGCCGTAATACGCCGCGCCGTGCAGGACATTCGTGGTGGCGTGCCCCGCGGAATTTTCGCTGCCGGAATTCACCCCGCTGAGCTGACTGGCGCCGAGCAGCTCTTCGAACCGCCTCAGATAATGCTCCAGCAGTTCAGGGACGTATCCGTTCCCTTCATATTCAAATGTCGGTGTACTCATTTTTCAACCTTTTCACTGTTATTGATTATTTCCTGCGCGGTGTATTCCCGGTCGGTGCTGACCATGGTTTTGTCTTCATTGATACGGTGTGCCAGCTCCAGCGCCGCCCTGAGCTTCTCGCCCGACACCACACTGCCGGAGCTCCGCTGAAAAGCACTTCCGCGGCGGCGGCGCATTTCATCGAGCAGTGTTTCATTTTTCTGCAGCGATGTGCTTAACGCAATCACCGGGTATTCGAGCATGCTGTTTGCCTGCGCCCGGTCGGCGAGCGAAACCAGCGCCATGAAGATATTCAGCGGCTCACTCAGCAAACGTTCCAGCGTGTAACCGCCGAAAACCTGCAGGACCCGGGCGGCGGCAAACTCAAAATCAGGCTCGCGGAATTCCCTGTTCAGTTTTTTTTTGAGCCGTTTTCTTCAGCCTCGAAATCGCTGCCGAACGCCATATACATCCCCAGCTCAATCAGCCCGGCATAGCCGAGCCGGAACAAATCGCAGCTCAATCCTTCCGGGAAATACGGCGCCAGCAAATCACAGATCCGCCGCCCGCCCCGTTCCATCAATCCGGTCCTGGACGCCAGGTCCAGATCCGCCGCGGCGCAATCCTGCTCCACCTCCCGGATCATCTCATTGAGCCTGTCGTAATCCAGGATCGAAAGCTTCCGCACTTCCACTTCTTCGCCGCCGCCGATCCGCAGCCGCACCGTCCGTTCCCCAAGCTTCGGAAAAAATCGCATTTGCCGGCTCCTTTCAGTTGACGCTGATCTTTTTCATGATGACCCCGCTGCTGTCGGGATACGCCGTGAATTCAACCGCGAGCACATGCTCCTGGTTGCCGTCCAGCCGGTAGGTGCACGAGGGGCGCATTACCGCCGCCGGGAACTCATAACCGGCTTTGTCATCCGGGTTGACCGGCGTCAGGCGCAGCAGCCCGCTCCGGCTTTTCAGGTCCACGCCGATGAGGCCGAGATTGATTTCGCCTGTGTCGTCGAGCATGGTTTCGAAGGCTTTGTCGATCTCCTTCAGATCGGCGCTGATGCTTACCTTCATGCCGGTCACAATCTCGCGCAATATTGCACCGCCGCTCTGGTCGCATTTGGATTCGTACACCTGCGGCTCGATCTTGATTTGCGGCGGATTCTGGGTGCCCCCCAATACCTGATTTTTGAACGTCAGGGCGCATGAGCCGATTTTGAAATTCTGGACGTCATAACTGTTTGACATGTTGATCTCCTTTCGGGTTGTTGTCTGTGAACTAACTTTACGAAAAAGGTCAACCTGACGCTCATTTCGTGCGTGAAGTTGACCTTTTTCACCAGTTGTAACGACAAACCCCCAACCAAAAAGGAGACAGCAATGGAACTGATGGAGATCATCAGAAAAGCCGCGGCCGGCGAAGCTCTGAATCAGGAAGAAAAAGACTTCCTGGCTTCGTACAAGCCGCAAGATGCCCCGAAAGGGCGGCTGGACAACGAAATAAAGCGGAACCGGGAACTGGCGGCACGCAATCAGGAGCTCACCGCCTCCATCGACGAGTTGACCGGCAAACTCGAAGATCTGGAATCCCAGTCCGCCCCGGAACCCGTCCGGCAGAGAAGAGAATACATGCGCGAAATCAACCAGCTGAAAAAGAATATCAAACTGCTGGCCGAAGAACGCGACGGTCACCGCGACGAACTGCAGAAAATCAAATTCCGCAGCCGCGTAACCGATATCGCCGGACATTATCAGTTCAACGATCCGGAGTATCTCGAATATCTGCTGGGCAAGAATCAGCTCGATGCCGAAGACCCCGAACAGGTCAAGGACTTCATGGCCCGTATCCGCGAGGAAATGCCGCGCCACTTCAAGGTGCAGCTGCGTCCCGGCGGCGGCAGCAATCCCGGTCACGACCATCTCGCTGATTTCACCTCGGCCCAACAATCCGGCGACATCATGCAAATGCTTTGCCACGCCCCCGAACTCAAGAACTAAAAAAAGGAAAAAAACATGACTCTCTACACCTACAGCTTCCAGGAAAAACGCCGCGACCTCTCCGACATCCTCTCCACCGTGATCAAGAATGAACCCCGCTTCATCTCCTGCTTCAAACGCGTGGGCGACGCCACCCAGCAGAAACACGAGTGGCTCGAGGATCAGATCGCCGGCCGTTCCGTGACCGTGCAGTCCGTCAGCACCGGCGTCATCACGCTCTCCGCTGCCGACGCCGCCAAGGTCAAGGTCGGCACGCTGCTGGTGATCAAAGACGATTCGGCCCTGTTCCGCATCGCCCAGATCAACAGCGCCACCACCTTCACGCTGGCCAAAGTCGCGGCCAACGGCTCAACCACGGCCGCTCCGGCCGCAGGCGCCGTCATGAACATCGTCAGCACCCCGATCGCGGAAGGCAGCGCCACCGGCGAAGGCGAAGAAACCTCGCACCTCTCCGATACCGCGTACAACTGCACCCAGATCTTCCGCAAAGACATCGTGATCACCGGCTCGGCCCTGGCCATCAGCGTGGCCGGCAATGTCGACAACCAGCTGAACCGCCAGACCAATTTCGCCCTCGGCGAACTCTCCCGCGACCTGAATCGCGTGGCGCTCTTCGGCCGCCGTACCGAAAACACGGTCGCGGCCCGCGGTGAAATCGGCGGTCTCTACTACTTCACCGAAAACAGCGCGCTGAAGATCAATGCCAACGGCTCGATCATCGACAGTTTCATGATCAACGACGGTGCCCAGGCCGTCCTCGGCGAAGGCGGTGTTCCCACCCAGATCCTCTGTTCGCCCGGACAGGCCCGCGTGCTCTCCAACGAGTACAAGAACCGCCTGCAGATCGTCCGCTCCGACGACGCCCGCGGCGCCTATGTCGCCGTCATCATCAATGAAAGCAACGGCAGCACCATGACCATCATGGCCGATCCGGACGTACCGGACACCGAAGCCTGGGTGAACGACGTCAACGGTTTCGGACTCTCGAACCTGCACGGCCGCGCCATCAGCGACCAGGATTCCACCCCGAAGGGCTTCGACGGCGTCAAGCGCATGGCCCTCGGCGAGCTGACGCTGGAGTTCAAGAACGCCCACCAGCGCCTCTGCCGCATCTACGGCCTCAAGCCGAGTGCCCAGGCCCTGGCCGCGCTCCGCTCCGAATAAGTTAACCCCCTTCCCCCTGCACCAGCAGGGGGATTTTTTTGATTTCAGGAGAAATTATGATCACACTTGAAGATGCCAACAATTATTTCCAGAATCATCTGGACGGCGCCAAATGGCTGGCGCTGCCGGAGGAAACCCGCACCGCGGCGCTGCAGATGGCCGCTCGCGACGTCGCCGCCCGGCTGAACCGCGAATCGATCGATCCCGCCCGGATTTTTCAGCTCTACGCCGCCTGCGAACAGGCCGTTTTTCTGGCACTGGACGAAAGCGGCCGCCGCGAACTTTTCGTGGAAAGCGAGCAGATCGAGGGCCTCGGCAGCGTCAAATACGCCGCCCCGGCCGGCAACGAAACCGGGTGGTCGCCGCGCGCCCTCCGTTTCATCGAATGCGAGCTGAATTTATTTCCGCGCATCGGCCGCGGCTGAATTCTCCCAGTCGGACCCGTCGGACCTGTCGGACGAGTCCGACTATTTATTGCGCTTGAAATTCCAGAGGGCTTCGTCTTTGTTTCCGCCGGGCCAACCCAGCTTGTAGATATTCTTGACTTCAAGATCGCCGTAGCCCCAGCCCGAATGTGTATAGCCCAACGCCTCAGAAGTCACGTGTCCGTCGATCCAACCGATATTGGCGCGTCCGTTGTGGCGGAAATGCATGGTCGGACTGGCTCCGCCCCATCCCTCATCCGTCTCGTCTTCCTTCAGGTAAATCGGCGCAAACATATCGTATTGCTCCACAAAGACCCCGCCGTTGATTCCGGCGTTATCGGCGAAAACCACCGTTTGCGACGGCTTCTTGATCTCCGAGGTTTTCGCCGGGAAACTCGCCGGCCACTCCATCCACTTGCTGCCGATCACCGCAGAATATCCGTAACCGCCGTTTCCGTTGTTGGTATCGGCGACATCGCCGAAGACGCCCGTCGGACACCGCCGGATTCCCTCGCTGTTACCCAGGAAATCGTTCAATCCGCCTTCCGGTTTGATATCGCTGGTGCCGTAGGAGCCGCCGGTGGCTTTGCCGCACCAGATATCCGAGCCCACGGCCAGGGGAATGAAATATCCCTCGTAATTGTCGCAATAAAGATTCAGCGCCAGCGGCAGTTGTTTGAGGTTGTTGGTGCAGCTGATCATTTTGGCTTTTTCGCGGGCGGAATTCAGCGCGGGCAAGAGCATTCCGGCCAGGATGGCGATGATCGCGATCACTACGAGGAGTTCAATGAGGGTGAAATCATTGACGGACAGACGGCAGGTACGGGTGTGCTTAAACATTTTTTGACCTTTGGTGTTACGCGCACTATGCATTTCTGCTCTCAAAGTACGGGGTCCGACTCATGGCTTTCACCATTTACGGTTGCGCGACAGTTCCCGGTTTTCACGGGATTCACCGTTCTCGCTTTGAGATTTGCATATAATATAATGCCCGTGACGGAAAAATCAATCCATTTGTTGAAAATATGGTTTACAAATCCACAAACAGGCTGTAAATTATTAGATGATTAAACCGGCAGAAGATATCCGCAGACTTGACGACCGTTTCTTTGACGAAACGGAGCAGCCCGCCGTGGAAATTCCCCTTGAGGAATTCATGGAAGAATACGAGGCAGTGAGCTACCGCGAAGTCGGCGAAATCACCGACATTCCCGATATCGTCACCCCGACCCGCGATTTCTTCGCCGAAACCGGTCCGCTCGCCAAATCCGCCATGGCCGGCAACCGCCCCTACGAACACCGCCCGCAGCAGACCGATATGGCGATCAATACCGCCATGGCGCTGCAGGGCCGTTACAACCTCTGCGTGGAGGCCCCCACCGGCGTCGGCAAAAGTTTCGCTTATCTGATCCCCGCCATTCATTTCGCCAAGACCCAGACCTGCCCGGTGGTCGTCTCCACCGAAACGATCAACCTGCAGGAACAGCTGGTCGAAAAAGATATTCCGTTTTTAAGCGACGTCACCGGCATCGAGTTCCGCGCCGCCCTGGCCAAGGGCCGCAGCAACTATCTCTGCCAGCGCCGTTTGCACATGGCCTCGTCCGAACATCAGGACCAGCTACTGCCGCTGGCCTCGCTGGTGCTGGATCTCGAGCGCATGGCGCACTGGCTCGACAAAGGCGGCACCGGCGACCGCGACGACATCAATTTCCGCTATGACCCCATCGCCTGGAGTTACTGCTGCTGCGAGGCCGGCAACTGCATGGGCAACAAATGCGCCTATTTCCGCAGTTGTTTCTACTGGAAGGCCCGGATGGAGTGGGAAAAGGCCGACATCATCGTGACCAACCACGCCATGTTCTTCACCGATTTGAAGATGAAGCAGGACGTCAGCCTCGACATGACACTGCTCCCCAAGTGGAGCGCCGTCATCATCGACGAGGCCCACACGCTCGAGGACAGCGCCGCTTCGCACCTCGGCCTGCGGGTATCCAGCGGCGGCTTGCAGGGCTTCCTGAACCGTCTCTTCAACCCCGACAACGGGCGCGGCATCCTGCTGCGCAAGGGCGAGGAAGCGATGAACCTGCGCAAGATCATCGCCGAGCTCAAACCGCAGACCAGCGCCTTCTTTTCGCTGTTCGAAAACATGCTGGCGGAGAAAAACGATTCCGTTTACCGCGTCCATACTCCGAAAATGGTGCCGAACCTGCTCGCCGCCGGCCTCGGCCGCCTCCGCAACGCCCTGGCGGCATTTGCCGAAATCCAGGAGGAAGACAAAAACTTCAAAACCGAGCTCGAGGCCCAGGTCAGCCGCTGCGACGCCTTTATCGACGGCATCGATGCCTTTATCGACATGGCTTATCCCGAGCACGTCTATTGGATCGAGGAGGAAAAAGGCGGCGTAACGCTGCAGGGCGCCCCCCTGAACATCCCGGAACTGCTCGAACAAATCCTGTTCCACAAACGCTACCCGGTGGTCCTGACCAGCGCCACGCTCACGGTCCGGCGGACCTTCGACTATTTCCGCTCGCGCACCGGCTTTATCAACGGCACCGAATTGAGGCTGGATTCGCCGTTCTCGCCCGATCAGGTGCGGCTCTATATCCCGCGCTCGATGCCGGAGCCGAACCACGACGATTACAAAGACGCGCTGGTGCAGCAGATTCCGCGCTTCCTGGACGTGACCCACGGCAAGGCGTTCGTGCTGTTCACCAGTTACCAGCTGCTGCGCCACTGCGCGGAAAAACTGCGCTATTATTTTGACGAAAGAGGCATCGCGCTCCTCACCCAGGGCGAAATGAACCGCACGCAGATGCTGCGCGAATTCAAAAACGACATTGACTCGGTGATCTTCGGCACGGACAGTTTCTGGACCGGTGTCGACGTACCGGGCGAAGCCCTCAGCAACGTGATTCTGACCAAATTTCCGTTTGCCGTGCCGTCACACCCGCTGATCGCCGCCCGCTGCGAGCGCATCGAAAAATCCGGCCAGAGCGCCTTCATGGAATACAGCCTGCCGGAAGCGGTGCTGAAGTTCCGCCAGGGCATCGGCCGACTGATCCGCAGCAAGGACGACACCGGCATCATCGTGATCCTCGACCGACGCGTCATCTCCAAACGCTACGGCCAGATGTTCATCGAATCCCTGCCCCCCTACCCCGTCGAATACGTCAACTAAGCGAGGTTTGCCATGCATAAATTATTCTTCTCTGCGCTGTTACTGATTTCCTGCGGATTCCTTTCGGCGGAGGAAAAATTCGAGCTCAGATCCATCCCCTACGAGGTCGACGGCGTCAAATACGAGTGCAAGACGTATTACGCGAGCCACAAACAAAATTCCAGCAGAATGCACGAACAGATATTGAATCTTGTTTCGGAAAAAATTTTCGCCCTGAATGGCGTGCCCAAAGTCACCCCCGAGCAAGAAACTCAAATCAATGTCGTGGTCTATAACGAAATGACCGGCAAGGAAGAATTTGCAAAAATGGCCAAAGGTATGTCAGGCTATTTTACCCGGCAGGCAGAAGGAATCGTAATGCTGCACGAACAAAAACTTGATCCACTGGAAGTCGGCAAAAAGTTGTTTCCTGACACCAATGATCAAACCATGATGTCCTGGATGAATGCCTCCTGCACGTACACATATGAATGGGCCAAGAAGTTTCTGACTTATGACGAAAAAGAAAAAATCGGCACCTTATTTGCGCCGAAGAAAATCCAAATGGCCAAATTCATCATCTGGGCCGAAAAACTCTCCGCCCGGTACCCGGCCAAAGAAGATGCCCTGAGGCAGATCAACGCTCAGCTTGAAGAACTGAACATAGTAGTTCCGGAAGAATACAAAGCGGTAAAACCAAACATCGGCACCGCCCTGAGAAACGTCTACAAAATGTTAAATACGCCGGACTGGCCGGAAGAAATGAAGCAAATCGTAAAAATCATTCAAACACCCTCCCCCGCCGAGCAAATCAATTAGGCGAGGTCCACCGTGTATAAATCATTTTTTTCTGTGCTGATATTGATTTCCTGCGGGTTCCTTTCGGCCGAGTAAAAATTCGAACTTCAATCCATACCCTTCGAAGTCGGCGGCATCAAATACGAGTGTAAAACCTATTATACCACGCATAAGCAGAATTTCGATAAATTACGCGAAAAGCTGCAAAACATCGTGGTGGAAAAAATCTCTGCTCTAAATGGTGTTTCAGGAATCACCTCCAAGCAAAAAGCCCAAATCACGGTATTGGCCTATGACGAAATCGCCGCCAAACCAGCCCGTTTTGAAATGGCCCGGGAAATGCTACCCCATATTACCCGCATCGCCGAAGGAATCGTAATGCAGCATGAGCAGAAGCTCGATCCGCTGGAAGTCGGTAAAAAACTTTTTGCCGATACCGGCAATGACTCCATGATTTCCTGGTTGGACGCCTCCTGCACTTACACTTATGAATGGGCAAAAAAATTTCTGGCTGATAATGAAAAAGAAAAAATCGGGACTCTGGTTGCCGTCAGAAAAATCCAGATGGCGAACTTCATCCTCCTGGCAAAAAAACTGTCCGCCCGATATCCAAAAGAAGAAGATGGGTTGAACTATATTGCCGCTCAACTTAAAGAGCTGGACATAAAAGTTCCGGATGACTACCAAGCAGTAGAATATAGCATCAGTGCCCTCATAAACGACATCTATACTCTTTCGAAAATGGAATGGCCGGAAGAACTAAAGCAAATTGCGAAAATCCTTCACCCCCCCTCCCCCACCGAGCAAATCAGCAAAGGAGAGTGAAATGGAAAAGATAACAGAAAAAGACTGGGAAAAAGTGATGGCCCTCGCCTGTGATATTGCCAATACCGATGATCCGCCAATCGAACGAGCCGCTCGCAAGCGATATTTCAATTATATGCGCACTCTATTAAAAAAATATGGAGAACAGCCTCAGATTCTGGCTTCGACTGCGGATTTTTACACATCAGGCAAAAGAGCTATTCCGCTTCTGGAAAAAGCTTATCAGCTGGCTGTTGAAGAAAATAATGCCTATGAAAAGACACTGATCGCCGACTCGATACTCAACCGTCTGGCCGAAAGCATAAAACCGGATCATTCGGAAGTCCGAAAATGGCTGGATATCCTTGAACAGAACTTAAAAGATCATCCCGACAAACATATAAAAGCCAATTTCAAACGAATCTCCTCAGACTTCCGGTAACTCCTCTTCAATTTTCAATTTTCCATTATCAATTTTCAATTGAGAAAATCCCTGCGAAGCCAGCCACAGTGCGGTCGTCAGCACCAGGATTTTCTGCCCCTGAATCCGGACCGGGCGCCCACCGATGTTTAGCGAGAAAAACAGCCCCAGTCCACAGATTATGACCAGCCACGCCACGCGGAAACGGAATTTCATCGCGTCACCGCTCTTTTTCAGCAGCAGCAGAATCAGCATAATTACCACCGTCAAGATCAGCATGTTGATGCTGATACGGTGCAGTTTCAGCGTGCCGGATGGCGCCATGCCGATCCCGGTCAGCGCCGCCCCCATGACCAGCCCGGCGATCATCACTGTCCGCCCCAGCCAGTTGCGCCCCACGCCAAGCGAACGGCTGAACCAGTACATCGCGATGCAGATACCGCCCACTGACAGCGCCCCGTTGTAGATCATGAAATAGCGGTAGACAAACTGTTTTCCCTCGGCATCCGTCAGGAAAATATTGCCCATGATGCTCATCCAGTGCTTCTGCCAGTTGAACCCGACCTCCTGCGCGTGACCGGGAAATACCAGCGTTCCGATCAGCATCAGCGCCAGCATGGCGAACGCCCCCAGGAAGATCGCCCATGCCCCGAATTTTCTAGTCAGTTCAACGGCCTCCGCCTGAATTTCGCGGACTCCGCCGCGGACCTGCCGGTACAGCAGCACGGACTGCGTCACCATGTAAGTAAAGATCAACAGTACAAACGACTTCTGAAACAACGCCGAACCGTACGGCAGATAATTCTTTTTCGTCCACTGAAAAATGAAATAAAGCGGAATACAGGCGAGGAACAGCCCGAACCATTGCCAGTTGAACGGTTCGTCGGCCTTTTTCAGCGAAAACATGCACACGCAAAAGGCCAGGATCGCCGTCATCGAGCCGACCACATGCATCTGAGTCGGCGCGTCCGCCGGCGTAATGCCGATATTCATCACCCCGAGCCCCATCAGCAACCCGCAGATCAGCGTCCGCAAAACCGCTCCCCGGCTCTCCATCAGCAGCGCCCGCGCCCCCCAGAACGGAATACAGCTGATCCCCCAGATCAACAGCGCAAAATTGTACACCGAAAAATAATAATACGGCTCCTTGCCGTTCGCCGTTCTGATGTAAATCCGCCCGAGCGTGCTCAAATCGCGCTGCCACCACTCATAACCGGGGTAAATGCTCCACGCGCAAACGATCACCGCCACTGTCAACACAATCCCTACGATCGTGACAATAAACCCATCCTGAACCCGTGATTTCGATATGAGAAACATAATTCCGCCCTTATTTTGCCTATATGAAAAATACGCCGATATCCGTTAAATTCAAGTAATTAAAAGATCAATCTGATTACAAATGTAAATTTTCTTTACGTTTTTTGTTTCTAAGCACTTGCTTTAATGAAAATCCGGCGTTATTTTAATAATATAACGACACCGAATTCCGGGGAATTTTATGAAGAACAAGACTCAAAAATCACAGGCCAAAAAGTCGCGGATGAAGAAAATCCTGATTCCGCTGGGCATACTGGTTCCGATCATCCTGATCCTGGTCGTCATCAGCTTTTTCGTGGAACGCGAACCGATGACGCCGAAAGAAATTCTGGACAAAAACGAGTGGTCCGAAAAAGAGCTGACCCGCACCCTTTCGCGCACCATGCAACTGCAGACCGACCGCGAGTTCCGTCAGAACGTCACCAAGCACCTGAATAACCAGCTCCACAAGCTGCCGCCCGAACGGCAGTCCGAAATCCGGGTCGCCGCCGTGAGCGACGCCATGAACAAAAGTCTGCAGCAGTTACGCACCCTGCGCCCGGCCGAGCGCGAGAATCTGATGCAGCGGATGCACAATCAGGTGGACCGCCATTATGACCGGGTCAAAAATATGTCCAGCGAGCAGCGGAAAAAGATGCGGGAAGAAAGCGAAAGCGCCGAGTCCAAAGCCATCGTCAATGAGGCCAACCGGATCGTAATCATTCAGATGACCCCGGAGGAACGCCGGGACTTCAACCCCATCATCGAAAAATGGCTGAAAACCATGCGGGAGATTTAAGCTCATGAGAAGAACACGCACCCCATTTACACTGATCGAACTCCTGGTCGTGATCGGGATTATCGCCATTCTGGCGGCACTGCTGCTGCCGGCTCTGGAGCGCAGCCGGATGTCCGCCCGCAAAGCGGCCTGCTCCGGCAACCTGCGCCAGCTCGGGCTGGCCCTGAACATGTACGCCGACGCCAACAACTTTTTCCTGCCGGTCTGCAAACCGCTGTCACCAGACTCCGAAATCAAGAGCGTTGGCGGTATTGCCAAGAATTATTACGACTATGATACCAGAACTGATCCGACATTGCCGGAAGCACTGGCCCCATATGTCGGGCGTCAGGAAGGCGATAAAGATAAAAAAATCAAGGTTTTTCATTGTCCGGGCGATGCCACCTGTTTTGAAGAATTCAATTCGAGTTACGAATGGAACTTCTTCTTGAACGGACTCAAAGTTGACCAGAAAACCTATAAACTGGTTCTCTCGCTGGAGATGAAGAATCCGGTCTTCATGATGGATGCAGGTCAGTTTCACGGCAAAGATGAAAAAGGCAAAAATTATCTGTACGAGAACGGCACCGTGCTGAATGAATTTCTCACGGAGATTCTCTGATGCTTCAATGTAATGGTTTGACCAAGATTTATCAGGGGCGGCGTGCCGTCGACAATGTGACTTTCGAGATGCGTTCCGGCCGGGTCATGGGGCTGGTCGGCCCCAACGGCGCGGGCAAAAGCACGTTATTGAAAATGGTGACCGGGCTGATCTGGCCCTCCGCCGGCAATGTGGAGATCGACGGGCACGACGTCCACCAGAACCAGCGCCTGGCACTGGCCAACGTCGGGGCAATCATCGAGTGGCCGGCGTTTTATCCGGACCTCTCGGCGCAGCGCAATTTGCAGATCCTTTCCGGCGGCCACGGCCCCGAATACGAAAAACGCCTGAAAGAGATCATCCATATGGTCAATCTGGATGGGCGAATGAAGGACAAAGTGGGGCGTTACTCCACCGGCATGAAGCAGCGGCTCGGCATCGCGCTGGCGCTGCTGCCTGACTCCCGGTTCATCATCCTCGACGAGCCGACCAACGGGCTCGACCCGCTGGGGCTGCTCGAAATACGCCGGATCATCCGCGAATACAACCAGATGTTCAACACGACGATTCTGGTGACCACGCACCTGCTCTCGGAAATCGAACAGGTGGCGGACGACATCGCCATCATCAACCGAGGCCGGCTGATCGCGTTCGGCGATATGAACGCGCTGCTGGCCGGCGACAACCTCCTGAAAATCGTGGTTTCCGACAACGAGGCCGCGGTCAAGATCCTGCAGGCGAGCGAGCTGCCGATCGACAAAATCCACATCACCGGAGCGGAAGGGCTCCAACTCAAGCTGACCTGTTGCGACTGCGTCAGCGATATCAACGAACTGCTGGTCCGGAACAATATCAAAGTCTCCTGTCTGAATCTGGTCCGGAAAACCCTGGAAAGCTTTTTCCTGGAAAGCACCGAGGAGGACGAACATGTTTCGTGAGACTTACTACGAGATCATCAAGATCTTCACCCAGAAGAAGAATTTCGTCGTCATTTTCGGGCACCTCTTCATGATGGCGCTGTGTTTCGTGGCGTTCAAAACCAACGATTTCAAGTTCATCGGCGGGGATGTCCGCGACATGTTCAGCGGCGACATCATGCAATTCATCGACGGTATGTTTTTCGCCCGGCTGGCCGCCATCCCGACGTTTATGATGATCATGCCGATTTTCGTTTCCACACTGGCGGGGGATATTATCGCCGGTGAAATTCAGGATGGCTCGCTGAAACTTTATCTGGCACGGCCGCGCTCGCGAATCCGGCTGGTCGCCAGCAAAATGCTGGCCATATTCGCCGTCACGCTGCTTTATTCGCTGTATTTCTCGCTGGTCTGCCTGCTGATCGGCATCATCTTTTTCGGACTGCCAAACAGTTCGCAGCTTATCTACATGCGCGGCATGGGCCTGGGCAACAGCATCGTCCTGATGAACCTGGCGGGGGCCAGCTTCCGCTATCTGCTGATGACGCTGTATTATTCGTTTTCGCTGATGGCGCTGGCAAGCATCGTGCTGTTTCTCTCGACCGTTTTCAACCGGATGACGGCGGCCACGGTATCCGGCATTACGCTTTACTTCGTCTGCTACATCATCGAGCGGCTGCCGTTTGCGGAAAAAATCGCGCCGTACATGCTGTCACGCGTGATGAATTATCCGGACCTGTATATCCTGGAAATACCGCTCGGCAGGTTCACCGCAAATATGGCGGCGCTGAGCATATACATCGCAGTATTCATGATGCTCAGTATGATCAACTTCAGTATGAAGGACATCAAGTAATCCGATTACTCGGCCACTGCGGCGGCGGCGGATTCGACCGGCTTTTCGACCTTTACGTCAACCGGTTTGGATTTTTCAACCGGGGCGACTTCCACCGGCTTGGCTTCTTCCACGACCGGAGCCGGAGCGGCTTCAACAGGTTTTGCATCTTCCACCACCGGAGTTTCCACCGGCTTGGCTTCTTCTACAACCGGGGGCGGAGCGGCTTCGACGGGTTTCGCTTCTTCCGCTACCGGAGCAACTTCCGCGGGTTTTAATTCTTCCACGACCGCAGGTGGGACTTCCACAGGTTTTTCGTCTTCCACGACCGCAGGCGGGACTTCCACAGGCTTTTCGTCTTTCGCGATTTCTTCGGCGGGCTGTTCCACCGGCTTGGCGGTTTCTTCCACGGCGGGAGCCGCAACCGGCTGGGGGTCCAGGCTGATGGCTTCGAGCTTGCCGCTGACCGTTCCGGTGGAATCGGTCACATTAGCCGGATCTTTCAGGAATTTCGCCCGGATGACCCGCATATAGGAACTGTGCGAATGCGCCGAAGTCGTATCTTTGCCGATCTGCCCGTAGGAGGCGAAATCCCGCTCCATCGAGTACCAGAGGGTATCGCTGGTGCTGTCGTTCCAGACCCGTTCGACGGCTCCGGTGACCACCGATTCCGGCACCACCTGATGCGCATAAATATAGACGACATCGGCGCCGACCGCCTCGGCTTTGGCGCGGAGTTTCTCGCAAATCTGGGCTTTGGTGAAATTGTCGCGCCGTCCGTATGCCACGCAACTGCCGACGTCCACATAATCCTCGGGAATCAGGGTGCGGTCTTCAAAAAGTTTGACTCCGCTGGTGGCCGGATAAGTCTGCCCCTCATATTTAACGCTCACGCAACCCGCGATGAAAACCACGGTCAAAATCAATATCGCCACATATTTCAACATCTTGCACAATCTCCGTATCTGTTTTGTTCATCCTATGAATTTAACACGGCAAAGCCTCATATTCAAGCCAAAAATCGCAAAAACTGCGGTCATGGAGTTGACAATCTCCGCCGATGGATTAGAGTATCTGCAAATAATTTGCAAAAGGGATAATACCATGATCACCGACAAAGAATTAACCGCTCTCGAAACCGAACTTAACAGTATGAACCCGCAACTGCGCGCCAGCGCGCTCTCGCAACTGAACGACCTGCGCCTGGCCAAAAAGGTGGCGCTTCAGGACAGCGGCGACCGGCACAACCTGCACTGCCATACGATTTACTCCTACAACGGTTACAACTATTCTCCCGGCTACATTGCCTGGCTGTCCTGCAAATCCGGCTGGTTCGCCGCCGGAATCGTCGATTTCGACGTGCTCGACGCCGTGGATGAATTCCTGAAGGCCTCCAAGCTCCTCAACATCCGGGCCACCTGCGGCATGGAAACCCGCGCCTTCATCAAGGAACTCGCCGACAAAGAGATCAACTCTCCGGGCGAACCGGGCGTGGCCTACCACATGGGCGTCGGCTTTATTTCCAGCGAAGTACCGGCGGCCGAAGCCGCGTTTGCCGCTTCGCTGAAGCAGACCGCGGCCGAGCGTACCCGCCACATCGTCAAGCTGGTGAATCCCTTCCTGGCTCCCGCCTCGCTGGATTTTGAAAAAGACGCGGCGGCGCTGACCCCCTGCGGCAATGTGACCGAGCGCCATGTCTGCTATGCGTACCGCCTGAAAGCCGAAGAAGTCTTCCCGGACAAAGACGCCCGCGCCAAATTCTGGTCCGAAAAACTGAGCTGCAGCCTCGAAGACGCCGCCAAACTGGTCGCCGACCCGGTCAAACTGGAAGCCCAGATCCGCGCCAAAACCATGAAAAAAGGCGGCGCCGGTTATGTTCAGGCCAATCCGCAGTCGTTCCCGGCGCTGGCCGATATGAATAATTTCGTCGCGGCCTGCGGGGCCATCCCCTGTATCGCATGGCTGAACGGCGACTCCCCCGGCGAGGCCGATCCCGCCGCGCTGCTCGACCTGCATATCCAGTACGGCGCGGCCATGCTGAATATCGTCCCGGACCGCAACTGGAACTTCAGCGACGCCGCCGTGCGCGCCAAGCGCATTGCCGAGCTCAATAAAATCATCGACGCGGCCATTGAGCGCAACATGCCGGTCATCGTCGGCACCGAAATGAACGCTCCCGGCTTGAAGCTGGTGGACGATTTCGCCAGCGAGGCTTTGGCTCCGCACGTGAAAACCTTTGTCGACGGCGCCGCCATCGCCTGCGCCCACACCATCCTGCAGGCTAAGGGCCAGGGCTACCTGAGCGACTGGGCCAAAACCAATTACCCGGATCTGGCGGAACGCAATAAGTTCTTCGCCGCGTACGGCCGCGAACATACTCTATGATTCGTAAGTTCAGGTATCTGACGCCGATTGCGGTTCTGGCATTGCTTCTCTATGCCAGGCCGCTTTTTTCCGGCGCTCCGGTCCTGAATGTGCTGCTGCATATCGTGTGCGGCGGCGGGGTATTTTCCCTTGGCCGCCGCCTCGGTTTCCGCTCCATGGTCGCCGCCGGGCTGGCCCTGGTTTTCGTGCTGCACCCGCAGCAGGTCGACGTGGTCCTGGCTGCGGACGGCTGGAAATACATCCTCGCCGCGCTCCTGACGCTGGCCGCGCTGATGCTGCCGCTGATAAACTGGAAAAAACTGCTGCTGATTCCAGTGATAATCGCCATGGCGGTACTGCAATACCTGATCCTTTTCCTGCAAGTCGATTATTTTTTCCTGCCGGTACTGATGGCGGCGCTCATCATCATTTATACCCAACGTTTCGACGGACGCAAGCTCTGCCTGTGGTGTATCCCGGCGCTGCTGCCGCTGCTTTTCTTTCCGTTCGCGCCGCTTCAGCCGTGGTACGTGGTACTGTCGAATTACGGCGTCACGTTCTGGCAAACATTGATTCCGCTGACCATGCCGCCCGGATTGATGACGTTTTACCTGATGCTCCCGGCACTGGCTTCGATCACCGTATTTACTTCGCTGCGCCGCCCATCATTCCTCTGCGAATGGTTCATCCCGTGCCTGGTTTGCATGCTGGTTTCGCCATTGCTTCTGAGCCGGACGATCAATGAGCCAGGGTACCTGATCCTGCTTTTCCTGTGGCTGCCGGCCTTTGCCGCCGTGCAGATTTACTGGCGCGAGGAATACAAAAAACCATTACGCATCGGCATGGTCATTTATCTCCTGATCCTGCTGGTGGTTTCGTTCATCCAGACAAGCGCCTGGCAGGAACAGAAACAGATTGACCGTATGACCATCACGGCCATGCGCGACCTTTATCCGGCCCTCGGACGGGCGCTGGAAGCACAGGACTGGCACCGGGCGGTCAGCATCGCCCGGAACATACGCCAGAACGGCGGAAATCTCTCGACATTCGAGGATTATCTGTACCATGGAATCGCGGAATTTCTGCTGAAAAATTATTCGCAGTCCGAGCAACTCTTCAGCAAAGCCCTGGAGATTGCGCCGGGCAATGATATCGCGACCGGTTACCTGGCCCGAATCCGCGAGTTTACAGGAAAAGATCCAGCACCGTCAAACTCCACAGCGGGTAACTGAAATCCGCCTCGCGCCGCTGGTGCGCATCGATCATTTTCTGCAGTTCGTCTTTTTTGAAGTAATTCGATTTCACCAGGTTACCCTCCAGCAAATGCGCGCACATGAGCTCATGCCAGGGGCCGCGCAGCCATTCGCCCACGGGCACGCCGAACCCTTTCTTGCGCTGGGTGGCGATCTGCGCGGGGATGAATTCCGGGAAAGCGATTTTCAGAATATGCTTGCGTGAAGCGCCGCTCTGCTTGAATTTGAGCGGCAGCTTCATGGCGAAATCCATCACGTCGTTGTCGAGAAATGGGGCGAGCCCGCTGATGCCGGCGCCGTCGGCGGCGATCGCGGCCTTGGGCAGGACGTCGCCCGGCATATAGGTACGCATATCGACTTCCTGCATCCGCTCCACCACGTGCTTGCCGGTGGCGACGAGTTCCGCGTCGTTGATCACCCGGTAAGTCGGGGCGAACTGGAACTCCGCCAGCTCGCCGTCGTAAACCCTGCGCCGCTCTTCCTCATTGAAGCGGCAGATGATGTCCAGGTAGCGCCGCTCCGGCCCGGAAGCCAGAACACGGCAGGTGCGGAGCAAACGCCCTCCCCGGCTCCGCTCATTACCGCCTTTCGGCAGCATGCCTGCCGCTGCTTTGAACAGCCCGCGCGGTACGAATTTCGCGTAATTCGCGTAACGCATCACCAGATACCGCTCGTACCCGGCAAAGAGTTCGTCCGCCGCGTCGCCGTTGAAAGCTGCCGCCATATTCTCCTCTTTCGCCCAACGGCACAGCAGATGCGTCGGCAGCAAAGATGCATCGGCATATGGTTCCCCGTAGGCTTGTACCAATTCCTCAAACAGCCGGAAGTTATCCGCCTGCACCACCTTGACCCGGTGATCCAGCTGATAACCCAGCTCGCGATTGATTGTATTGACCGCAAATGCCGCCCGGTCGCGCTCATCGTATTCCGGCTGGTCGAAACCCATGGTCAGGGCCGGCAGCGGATAACCGGTGTTCTTCGCCGTCAGCGCGGTGACGATCGTGGAGTCGAGCCCCCCGGAAAGCAGCGCGGCGTAATGCCCGGACGCCGGAATCCGCCGCTTGACCGCTTTTTCCATCAGTCCGCGCAGCTCCTCCGCCGCCACCCCGATGGTGATTTCCCGGTTGATCCGCGAGAAATCCGGCACCCAGTAATCGGCCAGATGCATGGATTTGTCCTGCAGCGACACGGTCAGGACCGCCCCCGGCCGCATTTTCCAGACCTCGCGGTACAGTGTCCGCGGCGAGGGCACATACTGCAGCGCCAGGTAATCGTGAAGCGCCTGCAAGTCGATCTCGCGCGGCATGGCCGGGAACTGCTTCAGCCTGCCCAGCGTATGGGCAAATGCAAAGCACTCCCCGCTTTTGAAGTAAAACAACGGCATGGCACCCAGCCGGTCGCGCGCCAGCATAAGACTCCGCTTGTCCTCGTCGAACACCGCCACGGCAAAGGCCCCGTTGACCTTGCCCAGGAAGTTCAAGCTGCCGTGCTCCAGGTATTTCCGCAGAATCGCCTCGGCCGGCGACTCCGCCTGCGGCACCAGTTCCCCGAGATTGAAGAAACTGCCGCAGAAGAACACCGTAACTCCGGATTCCGCATCCGTCCTGACCGAGCCGCCGTTGAACACCGGCTGCCCTTCATCGAAACGGATCGTACCGTCATACCGATTCATATTCATATTCATACCTGTTGTTTCTGATCGTCCGCACCTACTGAAAAGCAAATCACATGCCAGAATTTTTTCCGCTCAAAAGTCCGCCTGCTCCAACAAAATTGTAATCGCCCGGGCCGGACAAATTACAATTTCGTAAAAGTTCGCCGCTTACAGATTCCTGGTTTCGCCCGGCTCGATTTTGACGGTTTCGCCTTCCACATTCAACCAGACCGGCATGGCGCTCGGGTTGTGAACCTTGTCGCAAACCGCGGTGAACTCCAGCCGCTGGAGCGCCATCATATAGTTGTAGATCTCAATATTGGTCGCGTACCAGATATCGTCACGATGCGCAATGGCCGCGCAGAATTTCTCGATCAGGTCCCAGTTGCAGTTGCGCTCGAACTCATACGAATGGCCCCAGACATAGAACAGAGAAAAATTGTGATGCGACTCCTTGAAGATCTCGGCTTTGGTCAGGATGTCTTCGCGGTGGTGACAGGTCGGGTGCCACTCCAGCCAGTTGTCCGGCATCCCGAAGCGCCCGGTACTGATGGTGGTACGGCAATAAACAATATCCGCGGCATCCAGCGTTTTCTTGACTTCGGTGCTGTAAGTGCCCATGGGATAAGACATACCGCGCACCGGATACCCCATCAGCGCCTCCAGTTCTTTGCGGTCCTCCGTCACCTGGTTCAGCGCCGCGACCTTCGGTATCCGCTCGAGGAAGGGATGCGTATAGCTGTGGCAGGAGATTTCGTGCCCTTTGTAAAGCTCTTTGTATTCCTCGGCCGGGATACGGTTCCCCTTGCCGATCAGGCCGGCATTGACATGGAAACTTCCTTTGATGTCAAATTTATTGAAAATTTTGATCAGCTGCCGGTCCTCGACCACGCCGTCGTCGTAACTCATGGTCAGGGCCTTCCGGCGTCCTGCGGGAAATTGGAAAAGCACATTTTTCATATTCGAATCCTTTGTTTTATCGGACAAAAAACATCCACAATATTCCTGCCGCCGCCGCCATGAGCAGTATCGCGATCACCATATACAGCAGCGTTTTCGGCTTCTTCTTTTTGAATTGTATTCTGGGCGGGGCCACCACAGGCGCTACCCGCCGCGGCGGTGCTTCGGGGACCGGAGCCGGGGCCCGTACCGCTGTTTTCCCCTCGACTTCGGCGGCTTTGGCCGCGGGGGAAGTCACATGCGCGGGCAAGGGCTGGGAGATATGCATCCGGATCGGAGCGCGCGGCGACGAAATCGCGACCTTGCCGGGCTCGCCGCGTTCATTGAAAATCCGGCCGACCGGAGAGCGTCCCTCCAGCGCCAGGTCGATATCGGCAATCACATATTCCCATGAGGTATGACGGTCCTTCGGCGATTTCGCGGTCATGATCTCGATCAGCTTGTAACACGGCTGCGACATGCCGGAGCCCAGACCGTCCAGCCGGGGAAACGGCGCATTCAGCTGCATTTTCAGCGTTTCCTCCACCGTCGCGCCCTTGAACGGCAATATCCCCGTGATCAGCTGAAACAACGTGATCCCGAGCGAATAAATATCCACGTGGAAATCGATGCCGTCATCGGCCCGGACCTGTTCGGGGCTGATATACTCGGGGGTCCCGCAGAGGTCGTCGCCCCCGTTCAGTCCCCGCTCGGTATCGATGATCTTGGAAATACCGAAATCCATCAGCCGGGGATTGCCGTTTGCGTCGATCATGATATTCGCCGGCTTGATGTCGCGATGGATCATCCGGTGGGTGTTCCAGGCGTAGCGCAGCGCCTCCGCCACCGATTTGGCGATCTTCAGCGCCTCGCGCTCCGGAATCCGGCGGTCGGCTTTCAAACGGTTGTTCAACTCCACGCCGTCGATATAGGAAGTGGCCAGGTAATAAAAATCCCCGACCTGCCCCGCCGAATACGCCATCACGATATTCGGATGCTCCAGCTTGCCGGACATGGTGGCTTCCGCCATGAAACGGTGGATAAACCGTTCGTTGACAACCAGGCGCGGATGCAGGATTTTCAGCGCGACTTTGCGCCCCAGGGTTTTCTGTTCGGAGAGCCAGACCTCCCCCATGCCGCCTGAGCCGATTTTGCGGATCAGCACGAATTCACCGAGCTCCAGGCCGCCGCTGAGCCCCGGGATCGGCACCGTCGCCGTCGCGCCGCATCCGGGGCAAACGACTTCGTGCCCTGCCAGTGAGTCCGGTGCGGTTATTTCTTTGCGGCATTTGCCGCAGCTAAAACTGATTTCATACGCCATTGCAATTCCTCATGGACTGATTGTCTGGTATTACTATATCAATCCAGCTGAAAAATGCAAGATTTCGATTGTCAATCAATTGTCAAAAGTAATTTTCACCGGGACTGCCGCGCCGGGTCCGACCCGTCCGACATGTCCAACATGTCCGAGTTCCAACGATCATACAAAGACACAAAAATACCCGAAAACCACTTGCAATAAAGGATAATGGCGAATACTTTATCCCATGATCAACCGAAGGTTATGACTATGGCAAGATTGTGGCTGTTGACGGCGCTGTTACTGATAACGAACACTCTCCGGGCATTCCCGGTCAACGGCGAAAAATCCCCGCCGGTTCCACCGGGCGCAAAAGTTTCGCTCGAAGCGGACGCCTCGGAATATTTCCTCGGCGACAGCGTGCTGCTTCATTTCACGCTGCGCAACACGGGCCCAGAACCCTTCGATTATAGTTATGGCTGGGATTACCGAGGGGTGAATCGTTCCCTGCGCTTCAAGTTTCGCGTGTTTGACGAGAAAGGCACAGAATTGCCCGATCCCTTCCCTAATCCGATGTGCATGGGCGGCCTTGGAGGAACCTGGCCGCTTGAACCGGGTAAAGTCCTGACCTTTTCTCTCCCACTCTTTCGCTACTGGCATTTCGACAAACCGGGAACATACACCATCCGCGTCCATCATGATTTCGGCTGGAACAAGGGTGAAGGCGAATACCCATATGCCGAGATCAAGCTCACGCTGAAAATGCCGGATGACGCCGAAGCCGAGCGCGTAGTCAACCGGCTCGACAAACTGCCGAAAGAAAATCCGGGCAGCGTGGGCGAACGAGACAAAGACTTTGCCGATTGGTCCGGCCTGCGTTACGGCGTTTATCTGAAGCCGTTGCTCAAACGCGTTCGACAGAACCCGCAACGTTATCTCGAAGGCATCGATATCATCCCGACGATCGAAGCGACCCGGGCGCTCATCGAGCTCGCGGGCGACTCCAATCCCGAACTCCGTCAACAAGCCGCCAAATTGTTGCGGAAGCGTGTAGGCGGTCAATATCCGGACGTACGGGATTATCCTTTGTGGGGAGGAATCTATATATCGACGTTCACGGCCCGGGTATGGAGCCCTGATTTACGCGATCCGCTCCGTTCTGCGGGCAAGAATCTGATCCGGGACGCCGATCAGGAGACGGTCGCCGCAGGCGCATGGCTGCTTCAATACGTGGCGCAACCGGAGGATGCCCCGGTGATTCTCGACGCTCTTGAAAAAGCACTTAATGTAACTGCTACCCCGCGTACCGGTGAAAAAGCGAATCCATTGAATTTCCCCTCGCCCCTCATGGAATTGCTGGATGCCGCCAACACCGCGTACCAGCGCGGCTACCAACCGGATCATCTTTATGCTGACGCACGATTTCTCCTCTACTTCCATCGTCTTTCCGTCACCCGTCCCGACCCAATGCCTGACGGCTGGTTACGTACGCTTGATGCATTCGGCACAGGCAGCAGGTATGCGGTTCGCGAACGCGCGCTCGCATCCATTCCCCCGTCCGTACCCGACGACTGTGTGAAATATGTCCAACGCGCTTTTAATGATCCCGATGCCGGTGTCCTCCTTCTCGCATGTGAGCTGGCCGGAAACTCCAAGCGCCGCGAATTTCTCAAACCGGTCCTTGAGGTACTGCAAACCACACGCCAGGACTGGATCATTCGCGAGGCGGGAAATAGCGCCTGTATACTTGGCGGTCAATACGAAGCGTCCCTGATTTGCGCGAACCGCCTGGCCGAGGATGGCTTTTTCGGTCTGGCCCTCGAAGTACTGGTGCGAAACCTCGACGGTCTTGGCGGCAGCGGTGGCGGCCGGACCGATCTCACTCGTGGCGAACGCATTGCGCTACGCGAGGCGTGGCAGCAGTTTCTCACCGTCAACGCTGCCGCGCTGAAATCCGGCAAGCGCATTCATTATCAGGACCCTACCGTCACCCGTGAGCTCTTCGGCCGCGCGAGATCATGGGATATGCCGGATGGCTCCACCTGGCCCACAAGTATAGAAGAGCAAAATCGCCCACCCGCCAAATAAAAAACGGAGCAGGCTTTGTCGGCTTGCTCCGTGCGTATATATTGGTAATTAGTCAGCGTGCGGCGGGGGTGTTCTCGACGGGTTTGATTTCGATCACTTCCGTTTTTGCCACCGGATTTCCGTTGGCAGTCGCTCCCGGAATCTGGCTCTGGTATTTTTCCTTCAGGGCTTTCAGCAATGTCTCACTGACGGGCAGATCAATCATGACTTTGTTGCCTTCCGGATAAACTTTCAGTTTTTTGCTGATCTGCTCGACCAGCCAGGCGTCATCGGTGGCCTGCATGATTACCGCGCCCAATACCAGCGGAATCAGGAAAGACGACTGTGCGGCGGTTTCCGGCTTGTCGAATTCCAGGATGCCATTCAGGAGAAACGCGGTTTTCTCATCGGCGCCCTTCGAGAGCTTGAGCGTCGTCGCATTCAAACTGCGCCCGAAGAGCTCAGACGGTATGAAACCCGCCCCCATGCTGCTGATCCGTATCACTTCCAGCTCGCCGGAATCCTTGAAATGCTCCAGGATCGGCGCCGGCTTTTCCCCGGCCTTCAATTCGGCGGGGGCGAAAGAACCGTTGGTCAGCGCCACCGCATCTTTATCCAGGTAATAGATTTCAATCGGGTTCTTATTGTTAACAATCAACCGGAACCCTATGTAATCTTTATTCGGCAGCTCGCCCAGCTTGATCACGTCGGGGAAATCCAGCGTCAGCTTTTCCAGCTTGGCCCGCATTTCCTCCGGGGTGTTGGTCACCGGCACGATCACCACCGGTCCGTTACCAAACCTGGCAGGGTTGTAGATGACCAGCACCTTGGCCGGCAGGCTGCCGCCGCCGAAAATGTTGTATGCCTCGATGGTCTCGCGCCAGCTTTTCGCCTCGGCATCGTCACCCTTCAGGGCCGAGAGCTCGAGCGCCATCCGGGGGCGCAAGCGGCCCATGATCCGGGTATCCTCCGGCACGAAACGCTCAAGATTGTCGGCGGATGCCAGATATGCCAGGGAGCACACCATGGCCATGACGAGGCATTTCAACATTTTCATCCTTAGCTTTCCTTATTTGCGGTATGCTTCTCCGGCAGCACGACTTTCAGATGCAGTTCCCTGAGCTGCTTCGGCGTCACTTCCGCCGGGGCATTCATCATCAGGTCCTGCGCCTGCTGGTTGAACGGGAACGCGATCACTTCGCGGATATTCGGTTCTTCGGCCAGCAGCATCACGATGCGGTCGACGCCGGGGGCGATCCCGCCGTGCGGCGGCGCGCCCAGGCGGAACGCACTGATCATGCCGCCGAATTTGTCGTCCACCACGCTTTTGTCGTAACCGGCGATTTCAAACGCCTTGTACATGACTTCCGGCTGGTGGTTACGAATCGCGCCGCTGGAGAGCTCGATGCCGTTGCAGACGATATCGTACTGATAAGCCAGGATGTCCAGCGGATCTTTGTTCAACAGCGCGTCCATGCCGCCCTGCGGCATCGAGAACGGGTTGTGACTGAAGCCGACTGCGCCGGTTTCCTCGTCCGCTTCGAACATCGGGAAATCGACGATCCAGCAGAATTTGAAGCTGTTTTTGTCAATCAGTTCCAACTGACGGCCAAGCTCGGGGATGACCGCGCCGCCGATGCGTTCGACCATCTTTTCCTTGTCCGCCAGGAAGAACATGGCGTCGCCGTCCTTCACACCGCCGAGAGCTTTGAGCTTGTCGAGCTGCTCGCGCTGCATGAATTTGACGATCGGGCTCTTTTCTTCGCTGCCGGTCCAGATGATATAGGCCATGCCCTTGGCGCCGTTTTCCTGCGCATATTTGATCATGTCGTCGAAGAACTTACGCGACTTTTCGGCAACCTGCGGCACCTTGATGCCGCGCACCACGCCGCCCTTGGCCACCACGTCGGCAAAGGCTTTGAATTCGCAATTGGCGAAAACATCGCTTACGTCGATCATTTCCAACGGGTTGCGCAGGTCCGGCTTGTCGCTGCCGAAGCGGCGCATGGATTCGCGGTACGGAATCCGCGGGAACGGCAGGTCGTCGATCTGCTTTTTGCTGAATTCAACGAAAATCGAGTGCATCAGACCTTCGACCAGCTGGAAAATGTCTTCCTGTTCGACAAAGCTCATTTCCATGTCGAGCTGGTAAAACTCGCCCGGCGAACGGTCCGCCCGGGCGTCTTCGTCGCGGAAGCACGGCGCGATCTGGAAGTAACGGTCGAAACCGGAGACCATCAGCAGCTGCTTGAACTGCTGCGGAGCCTGCGGCAGCGCATAGAATTTGCCGGGATGCAGACGGCTCGGGACCAGATAGTCGCGGGCGCCTTCCGGTGAACTCGCGGTCAGGATCGGGGTCTGGAATTCATGAAATCCTTTTTCCCACATGTATTTGCGCATGGCGGAAATCACATTGGAGCGCAGGATGATATTTTTCTGCAGTTTGTCGCGGCGGAGGTCGAGGAAGCGGTATTTGAGGCGCATGGATTCCGGGGCCTGGTCGTCCTTGGCCACCTGAAACGGAATCACGTCGGCCTCGCCGAGGACTTCCATATCGTCGGCCACCAGTTCGAGTTCGCCGGTCGCGATCTTGGGGTTGATGTTCTCGGCGCTGCGCTCGACGATCTGGCCGCGGAACGCGATTACGCTTTCCACCCGCCAGCGTTCCAGCGACTGGTAAAACGCCTTTTCCGGATTGATCACCACCTGAGTGATTCCGTAATGGTCGCGCAAATCGATAAAGATCACGCCGCCATGGTCGCGCACACTGTGCACCCAACCGGCAAGTTTAACAATTTCACCGACATTGCTCTTGCGCAATTCTCCGCATGTATGGGTCCTGAATTTACTCATAAAACGATCTTTCCTGAAAAATTTAAGGTTCGGATATTAATAACTCTTTAAAATAGCATAACTTGCGAAAAATGCACATCGCAAACGATATTTTTTCAAGAAATCTTAGGCTCCATGAACAAAAGCAGACCCGCCATCGAAAAACGACAGCGGGCCTGCCTGGGTGGGCTGACTGATCAGGCTTTGCAGTGACGCTTGCGGATTTTGGCCGCAGCGTTCTTGATGCCTTCAACCATGGCTTCGACATCGGCGTCGGTGAGGCGCGGATGCATCGGCAAATTGGTTTCGCGCTTGTAGAAGAAGTCATTGGCAATCGGACACTGATTCTGGTCGTAACCGAGTTTCTTCAGCGCAGTGAAGTGATAACTCGGCTGGTAGTGCAGGATCGTCTGGATCCCTTCTTCCTGGTACAGCACCCGCATGAAATCGTCGCGGCTGCCGCCGAGTTCCTTCTCGTTCACGCAGACCGTGTAGAGGTGGAACACATGGTTGTAGCCTTCCGGCTCGTACACGGTTTCGATTCCCTTGACATCCTGCAGACCGGCGGTGATCTTGTGGCCGATTTCGCGGCGCTTGGCGGTGAGCATATCGAGTTTGTCGAGCTGGGCGCAGCCGACCGCGGCCTGGATTTCGTTCATACGGTAGTTGTTGCCCCAGTGGCCGTTCCAGTTCTGCACGTCGAAGTGAGCCGGCATCCAGTAGTCGCAAACGGATTCCTTCTTGCAGTTGATCTTGTCGCCGAACTGCCATTCTTTGGCGCCGCCTTCGCTCCAGGAGTGGTTGTTGTTCATGCAGCGCAGGTTCTGGATGGCGTGGGTGTAGGCGTCGTTGTTGGTGGTGAGCATGCCGCCTTCGCCGCAGGTGGTGATGTTTTTCAGCGAATGGAACGAGAACGCGCCGATGTCGCCGATGCTGCCCGCCATGCGGCCCTTGTACGAGGCGCCGGTGGCGTGGGCGCAGTCTTCAAGGACCAGCAGCCCGTGCTTCTTCGCGAGCTCCATGATCGGGTCCATATCGACCATCAGACCGGCGTAGTGAACCACGTAAATGGCTTTGGTTTTGGAAGTGATTTTTTGGGCCACTTCGGCGGGGTCGATGTTGAAGGTGCGTGGATCGATGTCGGCGTAAACCGGTATGCCGCCTTCCTTCAGGATGACCAGCGAAGTCGCCCAGAACGTGTTCGGGGTCACGATGACTTCGTCGCCCTTTTTGATGTCGAAAACCTGGGTGACCACGTGCATGCCGGTGGTGCAGTTCGAGCAGGCGAACGCGTGTTTCACGCCGTGCGATTTGGCGAATTTGTTCTGGAATTCCTGGGTTTTCGGACCCATGGTCAGCGAATCCTGCTTCATGGCCGCAAACGCCGCGTCGCGCTCGGCGTCGTCGTAGATGCTGCCCATGAAGGAATACGGAACTTTGAGCTTGACGCCGTCCGCAGTCGCATAGGAACTGGTGATGCCGCCTTCGGTTTCCCCGCCGGTGAAATGTTTCTTGTCGAGAGCCATAGTGAGTACCTCCAAATATTGATTGGTTTGTTCGAAGTTTGATTTTATGAGCGGCTTATGCGCCGCGGGAAGTTATGTCAATTATCCCAGGGATAATAAATGGTTTTGAGCTTGCCGCCGTCCATGGCGGACTCCGCCGCGTAGATGCCGGGCAGCGTCATGCGCAGGCTCTCTTTCAGGGGGACCGGCGAGACCTTCGCGCCCGACCGGAGCGCCTCGATAAAGGTGTTCCACAGGTAATTATCCGCCCCGCCGTGGCCGAAACTCAGGCCGATGCCATGGGGCATGAACCCGACCGGCAGCTCCGTCAGCGTTTTCATACCGTAAATCTTGTTGGAATTGACAAATGTTTTCGCGCTTTGGCTGCCGCGCGCCGACAGATGCTCGAAATACCCCTCGGTACCGAATACCCGGTACGAATGATTTCCGCAGCCGGCGTTGTTGATGAACGAAACCGTCAGGCGCGCCACCACATCGGACTCTGTCCGGAAATGCGCCGTCATCAGGTCATTTGCACCCTCGAAATCCGTGACATGGCTGCCGGTGTTCAAGCAGGAAACCTCGCGCAGATCCTCATCCAGAATACTCAGCAGCGGCCCAAGCGAATGCGTGCAGTAACGGATCGGCTGATAGGCTTTGCGCCACGGCGTTTCCTCCCACAGGCTCCGGATGTCATGAATATATTCGGCTTCCAGATAAAAGGGTTTGCCGAGCGCGCCTTGCCGGTGAAAATCCTGCATCGCCAGGACGAAACCCCATCCCAGCGTAGTGGCCCCGGTCATCAACAGCGCCTTCGACTCGAGGTGCAGCTCCCAGAGCATCTGCGCCTCTTCAACACTGCTGACCGTGGGAATGTCCGAGAAAACATGGATGCCCCTGCGCAGCGCCTTGGCACAGAATTCGGCATGGCAATCCGCCGGAGTTTCGACCATGACGATATCGAGTTTGGCTTCTTCCAGCATCCGGTCGTAGTCTTCATAAAATTTCACATCGGGCATGGTTTTGACCATGGCCTCCTCGCCGCGCGCCTCGTGCGCCTCCAGCCACAGCGCCGGATTGATATCGCACGCCGCCACCGGCTCCAGCTCCTTGAAGGCACCGGCAGCGCCCCTGAACATCGCCCGTCCGCGGTGCCCGAGCCCGACCACTCCAAACCTGAATTTCTTCATATCCCTGAATTCCTTACAGTGACAATATTTTAAGTTCGGTCACACCGTTATGCACAATGCGCTTGCCGCTCTTCCGTGCCTCATCGGCCTTGCAGATGGCGTCGCCGATCGCGGCGGCGGCGTTTTCCACGAACTCGCCTTCGATCTTCGCACCGAGCTCGGCGGAAGCTTTCTGCGGATAACCCATCACGCCGATCTTCACATCCGTACGCTGCGAGGTATTGACGATCTCCTGCTTCAAATCCGTGAAGGACTCCAGATGCTGGTAGCTGTCCGGATTGGAACGCAGGCGCTCGGCCACTTCTGGCTCATCCAGCACAATTTCCTCGCGCACCACTTCCGGGCACCAATGCAGCAGCAGTGACGTTTCCACCTGCGCCGCGTGATAATCCTGCTGCCGGAAAAGTTCCGTCCAGGTGGGCGAAAAATCCCAGATCGGCAGCATCAGAATCAAATCGTCGTGCAGTGCCGGATTCAGCCATTTCAAGATCCGCAGCGACTCTTTCAGGTGAAACATGCTCTCGCTGCCGCCGTGACCCGGGATGATGATGAAGTTGCGGAACCCCTGCAGGCTCAGCGATTCGATGATCTCCCCGACCAGGTTCGAAAACGTATTCGGCTTCACGTTGATCGTCCCCGGCAGCATTCCGCCGGAAAACGTGTAGTTGAGCACCGGCGCGATCAGGCAGTCCAGCCGTTTTGCCAGGGCCAGCGAGGAATACTCCGCATTGCGGATATCCACGTCCAGCGGCAGGTGATAACCGTGCTGCTCGCACAAAGCGTAGGGTATGATCACGGTCTGCTTCGTTTTCAGATATTCCTGAACGTCTTTCACGGTCAGGTGCCGCATTTCATGGCTTTTCATATGGATAAACTCCTTGCATTTTTTAGCATCTGCCATGATTATATTGTTTTTTTTGAAAAAATCAAGACTTTTTTACTTATAAATGTTGATTTTTCATGCATTTATATTATAATTATGATACGATAGCGAATTATAAATAGCATTCAAGGACATCAAAAATGAGCAGAAAAGAACATTTGCGTTCTGAAATCATCAACATATTCCTGATGAGCGGCTCGATCGGCCGCCCGGATTTGATCCAGCGGACCGGGGCCCGCGCCGCCACCGTATTAAAAGTCATCGACGAATTGAAGGCGGAGGGCATCATCACCGAACCCGACCGCACCGGCCTGAAAACCGGCCGCCGCGCCCCCTTGCTCCAACTGAACAGCGATCACCTCTGGACGCTCGGAATCGATTTTCAGACCGACCGGATCATCGGGGCCCTCGTCAACCTGAAAGGCGAAATCATCGATTCCGTGGAGAAACCCGCCCGGCAGCGCGGCACCCCCGCCACCTGCTGCGAGGAAATCCGCGAAGTCGTCAACCAGCTGAAACAGCAGAACGCCGGCGACTGGGACAAAGTCAAGGGAATCGGGTTCGCCGACCCCGGACTGGTGGACAGCGAAAACGGCATTTCGCTGCGCGCGGTCAATATCCCCGGCTGGGAAAACGTCAAAACCGGCAAATGGCTGAGCACCGAATTCCGCTGCAGCGCCGTCATCTGGCCGGAATGCATGGTGAAAACCTATATGGAATACCTGACCCGCTACACCGCCGCGCCGCCGGAAAGCCTGTTCCACATCAGCCTCGGCGAAGGAATCGGCGGCGGCTTCATCAAATACGGCGAATGTTTCATCGGGGCCAACAACCGCGCCATGGAAATCGGCCACGTGATCGTGGCGCCGGAGGGCCCGCTGTGCCAGTGCGGCAACCGCGGCTGCCTCGAGGCCCTGGCCGGTTTCAACGGCATCAAACGCAAAGTCAAGGAAGTCATCAACAGCGGCGTCGACACCGAACTCTCGCTCAACGACTTCACGCTGCAGCGCTTCGTGGAGTGCTCGCGCCGCGACAAAGCCGCCCGGATCATCGCCGGCGAAATCTGCACCAGCATCGGCACCGCGCTCGCCACCGTGGTCACGCTGCTGAACCCCTCAATGATCGTCCTGAGCGGCGAAACCGCCGCCCTCGGCGAATTGCTGCGCAACGACATCCGGCGCATCCTGAACTCCAGCTGTTTTGGCGGCTCGGTGGAAAAACTGCAGATCGAATTCTCGATCCTAGACCCGCAAGCCACCGCCCGCGGCGCCGCCATCCTCATGCGCAATAAACTACTGCAGTCTTGACATATCTCCCAAAATGTGTTAATTTTACGAATAACAAAATCAGGAGATCAAACCATGAAAATCCTTCCCGTCATCCTGCTCCTCCTCGCCTTTGCTCCGGTCCGCGCGGAAGAGGTAAAAATCATCTTCAAGAACATCACCAAAACCGATAGCGAGATCCGAACGGTAACTTCAATCAAAACAGTTGGAGATAAAAAAGTTACGGAAGAGATAAAGAAAAAGTACAACACGTTTGGTTTTCTGTTCATACTGTACAATAACAGCACCAAGCCGCTTACCCTGCCCACGAAGTTCACGTCAGCCACCTATGGCGCCGAGACCCACGACAAGGGTGCGCCCAAGTATCTTACTTTATCCCACATGAACTTCACCCATCAAGCGGTCGCTGAACAGAATATTCCTGCATTCGTCCTGGTTTATCCGGATTCGGATTATTCTCCGGTCGTAGTAAAGCCCGGGGAAGGAACGATGGTGGGTTACACAATGAATTTATCCGAAGAGCAACTGCAGCCCGGAGACACTGTCATCATCAAATACGAACCGAATACTTGCAATAACCGCTATGAGTTCTGGCAAGGCAAAGCCATTTCACCGGCATTCGTTTATCAAGAAAAAAAGACACCTCTCTCTCTTTCTCTCACCACGGATAGCCCCGGTAAATAATCATGAGTGAAACTGAACAACAGAAACTACTGCGAAGAAGCCCTGCAATCATTTGCCAAATGCTTTTGCAATCAAAGCAACCGATATCACAACCGGAGCAAGCGCAATGGTCACTCCGGCGCCCGCAATAAAGACGGGCACATCCACCGCAAAACCCACGACCATCAAAGGCGCAAGAAGCCAGCTGGATGCGGATTTTTCGCTCCTGACGTATATTGCGCCATGAAGAGACTCTCCACAGCACATTGACTGGACCAGCGGATGAGAGAATCTTCTTTTTGGCGTTACTCGTTTCGCATCGGATAAATCAATCGGCTCGGTACAAACGCGACCATAAAAATTGGCCCATGCCAGTTGGATTTTCTTCCATTTTTCATCGAATGCATATTCCTCGGACTCCAAAGGCTCCTCTGATTCTTCGCTCAATACATACTCCACGGAGTCCGGAGCCAGGACAACCAGCACATACCGCCCGGAATACCCCTGTTCTGTTATTTTATTGCGCGGATGCATAGCCACGGCGTACCAATCAGGAGAATCGGTATAAGCAACTTCTGCGGCGTAGACATAATAAGTATCCTCTACCCGATATAAGACATTATCTTTGATATAAGCGCCATCGGCATAATACTTAACATTGCCAATCGAGTAGGCACATTCTCCGAACCGGGTGAAAAAGCATCCCGGGGTCAGAAGCAGCGTGATTATGCAGAAGCATGAAAGTAGCGAATTTTTAATCATTTTTAATCATATAATTATTAGCATCTATTTAATTATACTGCCGGGCTCGGTAAATTGCAAAGCTGGAACAGACAAAATTCGAGATTTGGTGATCGGCAAGAGTGATTTTGATAGGACGAATGGGACGTACAGGACATATAGGAGACGACTGGCAAGCTCAAAAACTTGTTCGTGTTGCCTGACTCGTCCGACTTGTCCGACCTGTCCGACTTGTCCGGGTTCCGGTTAGCCACTCCCAAATCGCGAAATTTTTTGCCTGCGAACTTGTTAATTCGCCCCCCTCGTGCTAACTTACTGGAAATACAAACATGCAAAGGTGAATAACTATGATAATCAGATCCATAATCGCTTTGGGACTGGCGTTGCTTGCGAGCGGCTGTGCCCGGATTGTTTCGGTGGCGGAAGCGTTGCAGCAGCCGGTCGACGGCAAAGTATACCTCGGCTGCAACATCTGGTATCAGGACCCCAATGATATTTCCAGCGTCAATTACCAGAAAGGCGGCCGTTTCATCCGCTTCGGCACCGAGATTGAAGTGGTGGAAGCCGATGAATGCAAGATCGTTTTCAAGGATACCGGCGGCAATCAGTACACGATTAAATACGACCGCGATATGATGATGCTGCCGATTCAGGACTACATCCGCCAGGTCTTCACACTGAAAAGCAAGGCCGAGCTCACCAAAGACATGGAGCCGGAATTCCTCGACGCCATCGAGCGCGGCGTGATCATCCGCGGCATGACCCGCGCGGAAGCCAGGATGGCCTGCGGTCCGCCGCCCGCGTTCCGCACGCCGGACCAGCTGAACAGCACCTGGGTTTATTTTCTGGAAAAAAATATGACCTACCGGGTGATTTTCAGCGGAACTCAAGTCGAAATGATCATGAATATCAACGATTAGGCATAACAGGGAGCCCGTCATGTCGAGAAAAACAATACTAGTCACCGGCGGCAGCGGTTTCATCGGTTCGCATCTGTGCGAACGCTTGCTGAAAGACGATCACGACGTCATTTGCGTGGATAATTTTTTCACCGGTTCCAAAGACAATATCCGGCACCTGATGAACCACCCGAATTTCGAGCTGATCCGGCACGATATCACCTGGCCGCTGTATGCGGAGGTCAATGCCATTTACAACCTCGCCTGCCCCGCCTCGCCGGTTCATTACCAGTGGGACCCGGTCCAGACGACCAAGACCTGTATCATCGGCGCGGTCAATATGCTCGGCATCGCCAAACGGCTGCGGATTCCGATCCTGCAAGCCTCGACCTCCGAAGTTTACGGCGATCCCCTCGAACACCCGCAGACCGAGACCTACTGGGGCAATGTGAACCCCATCGGCATCCGGAGCTGTTACGACGAGGGCAAGCGCTGCGCCGAAACGCTGTTTTTCGACTATCACCGCCAGCTGAATACCAAAATCAAGGTGGTGCGGATTTTCAACACCTACGGACCGCGGATGCGTCCCGACGACGGCCGGGTGGTCAGCAATTTCATCGTCCAGGCGCTGAAGGGCGAGGACATTACCATTTACGGCAGCGGCGAGCAGACCCGCAGTTTCTGCTATGTGGCGGACCTGATCGAAGGGCTGATCCGGATGATGAATACCCCCGACGAAGTAACCGGACCGATCAACCTCGGCAACCCCGGCGAATTCACCATGCTCGAGCTGGCCAATCTGATTCTGGAACTGACCGGTTCCAAATCCAAGCTGGTATTCAAGGAACTTCCGGCCGACGATCCGGTGAAGCGCCGCCCGGACATCACCCGCGCCCGCCAGACACTGGACTGGGAACCAACCATCAAACTGCGCGACGGGCTCGAAAGGACCATCCGTTATTTCGATGCCCATCTGAAGGGTGATCATGCTTCAGCCGTGCTTCAGTGATGGTTTGGAATTATTGAAACCCCTGTGGGCCCTCAAGCCCGCCGGGGTCACCAATGATTCGCGCCAAGTCAAGCCCGGTTTCGCCTTTATCGCCATCCCCGGAGCCCAGATCGACGGCCATGACTTCATTGCTCAGGCCATACAGAACGGCGCCATCGCAATCGTCTGCAGCCGCGATATTCCCCTCCCGGAAAATATCTGTGCCGTCAAGGTGCCGGACGCCTATCTGGCCTATGCGCTGATGTGCGAGCACTTTTATGGCTTCCCTGCGAGCAAATTCAAACTGCACTGCATTACCGGGACCAATGGCAAAACCACCTCGGCATATCTGCTGCGCGAAATATTGAGCGCCGTCGGGCATTCCTGCGGGTTGATCTCCACCATCAAATACGCGTTCGGCGCTTACGAATGCGAGGCGGCCCGGACCACCCCCGCCGCCGATGAACTGCAACTGCTGTTCCGGCAAATGGCCGATTCCGGCTGTACCGATGTGGTCATGGAGGCCTCCAGCCACGGCCTGAGCCAGCACCGCTTCGGGCATCCCGATATCGATATCGCGCTTTTCACCAACCTGACGCAGGACCATCTGGACTACCACCTGACCATGGAAAACTATTTTCAGGCGAAAAAGACGCTGTTCACCGATTACAACGCCAAGCACAAAATCGTCAATATCGATGATCCCTACGGCGCGCGGCTGGCGGCCGAGGTTCCCGGCGTCACGACGTTCGGTACTTCGCCGGATGCCCATTTCCGGATCAGCGATATCGGGCTGAACGCCTCCGGCGGCACCTTCCGGCTGAACAACGAACCGATCGAATGCCACCTGCCGGGCGCACACAACATCTACAATCTCACCGGCGTGCTGGCGGCCGCCGAGCGGAAAGGAATTCCCGCCCTCAAAGCGGCGGGATTCGCCAGTAATATCCGGGTCGACGGCCGGCTGGAGCATTTTGAGATCAACGGCGCTCATTTTTACGTGGACTATGCCCACACGCCGGACGCCCTGGAAAGCGTGTTGAAACTGTTGAAAAAGATTGTTTCCGGCAGGCTCATCACCGTCTTCGGCTGCGGCGGGCACCGCGACCGCGGCAAGCGCCCTTTGATGGGCGAAATCGCCGCCCGGCTGTCCGATCTGGTCATCGTCACCAGTGACAATCCGCGCGACGAAGATCCGGCGGACATCATCAATGATATCCTGAAAGGCTGCCCGGACGCCATGACCGAACCCGACCGCGGCAAGGCCATCGAACAGGCCGTGAAGCTCTCGCGTCCTGCCGATATTATACTTATCGCCGGCAAGGGCCACGAAAACTATCAGGAGTCCAACGGCCTCAAAATTCACTTCGATGATCGCGAAGAACTGCGTAAATACATTTGATTTTTTCATATTACAGCACAACTGAAATTTGAAAGATACAAATATTATGATACTTTTATAGGCAGGAATTCACGCGTATGTGGATAAGGAGGTGAATTATGTTCAGTGAGAATCGAGACGATCTCCAATTTGACTGGTGCATGATTGGAGATATCGAGGACGGACGCCCCACGCTTGGGAGCACCATGTCCGTAGCAGTGTACCGTTTGATGCAGTTTACAATTCGCGATGTTCTGGTCCGTGATTACGGGTTGAAGGTCGCCGACCGCGTCTTCTACCTCGCGGGCAAAAAAAGCGGAGAGGAATTTTTCCGGGCGAATCTGGCCGAATGCAAAAGCTTCAATGAGCTGGTGGCCAAGATCGAAGAACTGTTCCTGATGCTGAAAATCGGTATTTTCCGGGTGGAAGGCGCCAATATAGAGCGCAATGAATTTGTCTTCACTGTCGCCGAGGACCTCGATTGTTCCGGGCTCCCGGAGAACAATGAGACCATTTGCACTTACGACGAAGGCTTGCTCGCGGGCATCCTGCTGGGCTTCACCGGCAAAGAATTCACCGTGCGCGAAATCGATTGCTGGTGCTCCGGCGACCGCATCTGCCGCTTCGAAGTAAAAATGCTCAAATAAGTTTGCCGCGCCAGTAATCGATTCTGGATTTGACGGTGTTGTAGCCGGTGGCGCCGGGTATTTCGCGCTTGCGGATGCTCTCGGCAGGATCGAACAAGGTCAGGAATTCCGGGGTTGCCTCCGGGATGCTGATGCGCATTTCGTCCAGTGTGACTTCGTTCAAAGCCTTGCTGTGGTCACGACACCATTTGACCAGGGCTCCGACCTTGTGATGGGCGGTACGGAACGGCACCTGGAGCTTTACCAGTTCGTCCGCCAGGTCGGTGGCCATCAGGGCCGGGTCGGAGGCGGCGGCGAGCATGCGCTTGGCGTTGATTTTCATGGTGCCGATCATCGGCGGGTAAACTTTCAGGATCATGACGACGGTATCGACGGCGTCGAACACCGGCTCCTTGTCTTCCTGCAGGTCGCGGTTGTACGTCAGCGGCAGCCCTTTGCAGAGTGTGAGCAGCGAGACGAGATCGCCGTAAACTCTGGCGGTCTTGCCGCGGGAGAGCTCGGCCACGTCGGGGTTTTTCTTCTGCGGCATTAAGCTCGAACCGGTGGTAAAGGCATCGTCCAGTTCGACGAAGCCGAACTCCTGCGAACACCACAGGATCAAATCCTCGGACAAACGAGAGACGTGCATGGCGAAAACCGACAGCGCACTCAAGAGTTCAATCGCGAAATCGCGATCCGCCACGGCGTCCATACTGTTGGCGGTCAGCGCGTCGAAACCGAGTTTTTCGCGGACGAATTCGCGGTCGATCGGCAGCGTAGTCCCGGCGATTGCACCGGAACCGAGCGGCATCACATTCATGCGTTTGCGGCAATCTTCCAGCCGGCCGATATCGCGCGCCAGCATCTCCACATATGCCAGCAAGTGGTGCGCATACAGCACCGGCTGGGCGTGCTGCAGGTGGGTGAAACCCGGCATGATCGCCGTCGGGTTGGCCTCGCACTGGGAGAGCAGCGCCCGCTGGAAATCGCGGATCATGTCGGTAATCAGGGTAATCTGGTCACGCAAGTACAAGCGGATATCCAGCGCGACCTGGTCGTTGCGGCTGCGGGCGGTGTGCACGCGTGCACCTTCGGCACCGATGGCTTCCGTCAGGGCGCTTTCGATATGCATATGGATGTCTTCGAGCTCGACGCTGAAGGTGAAATCACCGGCATCGATACGCTTCTCGATTTTATCCAGCCCGGCGCTGATTTCTTCGGCGGTCCGCTGCGGGATAATCCCCTGTTTCGCCAGCATCGCCGCGTGGGCCTTGCTGCCCATGATATCATATTTATAGAGCCTTTTGTCGAACGACACCGACTCCGAAAACGCCTGCATGTCTTTGTCCGTCCCGCTGCTGAACCTGCCGCCCCACATTGCCATAATATCTGATCCTTACATTAGTTGAAAAATCCGGGTCGCTCCCGCCAAAAAGTTTTGATAGGACGAATGGGACGAATAGGACATATAGGAAAGTCCAAAGTTTTGTCCGACTTGTCCGACCCGTCCGACTTGTCCGAGTTTTGGCGGGGCGCTACCTGCTATAAAATACGCTGTTTGCAGGATTTTTCAACTTTCAATTTGCATTTATCCGCTTAGACCCTTAAATTTATCTTATGGAGAATTTTTGAAAATGAAAATAAATACACTTATTATTGCCGCCGGAGTCCTGGGCACACTTCTTTTGAGCGGCTGCTTCTCGCCCAAACCGCAGAAACAGGTGCATCAGATTACCGAGCGCACCCGGCCGAAAACCCTGACCCGCGACTATATGATCAAAAACAACGACCTTCGCGGCTGGCAGGAAACGGACGACGATGTCATGCGCCGGACCGCTTTCCGCATGTTGATGGACAGCCCCGAGCACCGCATGCCCTCCGCCCGCAAGGGCCTGACCGACCGCGATCCGGTCATCCGCCGCAGCGCGGTCTACGCCCTCTATGAGACCGATCACGAAAAGGCCCTGCCCGAAATCACCAAACTGGGCAAGGACCCCGATTACAACGTCCGCTACATGGTGGCGCTTTGCGCGGCCGCGCTGGCCAAGGAAAACAGCGCCGAAGCCATGCTTTACCTCGAAAACACCGCCAAGCTCGACAGCGATCCCCGCATCCGCCAGTTCGCCACCCGTTCAGCCTGGCCGTATTACCGCGACACCAAGCTCCTGCGCGACAAAACCTCCGGCAGCCAGCAGGTCACCGTCGTCAACTCCATTAAACTCCCGGTCGAAAACTGGAAATTCCAACTCGACCCGAGCCAGAACGGCCACATGGAAGGCTGGCAGCAGACCGACTTCGACGCCGCCGAATGGAACGTCATCGACATCGGTCCGTGGCAGGATCAGGGCGTGGGCAATTACCACGGCGCCGCCTGGTACCGCATTCAATTCAATATGCCCGAGCAGATCGAATGCAAAGCCGTCGAACTCGACTTTGCCGGAATCGAAGACAGCGCCTGGGTCTGGCTCAACGGCGTCTATATCGGGCAGTACGACCTGGGTAAAAAAGGCGGCGCCAAAGCCTTCCGGCTCGATGCCACCCAGGAAATCCGTTGGAACGCCGAAAACCTGCTGGTCGTACGCGTAGTCAACAACGCCGGCAAGGGCGGCATCGTCAAACCCGTCTCGGTCGACGTCCTGAAGTAACCTCAGGGTTTGGCGAGCACTTCAAGCCGCACCAGGCCTTTTTTGAAGTCGATGCGGCGCTGGATTGTCACGGCCTCATCGGAGTCGAGCGTCAGCGGCTGGGCTTCCCCCAGCCGGGACATGCCGCTTTGACTCAATGTAGCGCCCCGGCCCCAGAACCTCAGCCGGATCGCCTCCCGCGCGAGCCACTCACTGCCCCCGCTCTCGTCAATCACGTCACCGGTTTCAACGCGATAACTGTCATGCTTCGATGTCGTCGGCGTCATGACCAGAGGAAACAGCATTGTTTTCCCCGCGAGTTTGCCGGTAACCAGGTACTGAAAACCCGCCGCCGGCTTGTATCCGCCCCTCGGGCGCTGCTCCGGTTCAAAACTGCGCTCCACCTCGAACCGCAGCAAACCGTCTTCGCCAGGTTCTCCGGTAAACTCAATCGTCCACAGCATTTCCGGCGGGAAGTTCTCCGGCGCGGCCTTGTAAAGTTTCATCGCGCACCCCGACCATTCCCGGGTTCCCTTCAGCTCCTGCAACAGCTTGCCGGCTTCTTCCGCCGCCGCCCGGCGGGCGTCGTCCTTCAACTTGCCGAGCTCGGCCAGGCGCGCTTCAAATGCCAATTTCTTCTCACTGTCGCCCTGATACTGAACCTCAAAAACAAGCTGCTTTTTATCCGGTTGAACATGACTGAAAACCGTCATTGCATAATTCTCCGTCAAACCATTGTCTTCGGAGTCGACCCGCCGGGTTCCCCAGGAGTACGGCCAGAACCGTTCCACCTGCGAACCGAATTTTTCACGTCGGAATCCGATCACCTGCATATCCCTGCCCAGGTTTTCGAGGGTCACGCCGTAGTGGCTCGAGCCGTCGTACTGCCGAATGAATTGCCCGGGATGCTCCGGGTCCGGCAACACCCCGACATTCAACAGCAAATCCCGAAACCTCTCCTTCTCAAACCGCAGCACAAAGACTTTGCGAAACTTGGTGACGTCCGCCAGCGGCAGCTCGACGACTTCCCGGGCCGTACCCGCCGCCGGCAAAGTAATGATGCACAAGCGGTCCCCCAGCGCCGCATACAAATCATTCCGCAATGTTTCCCATTTCTCGCTGAACTGAAAAAGCGAACTGATGTAACTATTGTAATTGAGGTCGCCCTGATAATCGGCCACCACATCATTGGCGAGGCGGCGGAACTCCGCACCGACTACCGGCATGAGCTCCGCCGATGATCCCGCCGTTTCCAGCGCCCGCAGCCGGAGCGCCGCGGACGGCTTCGGCTGCAGCGCGAAGAATTTTTCCGCCAATTCGCGGCGCTCCTTCAAGTCTTTCACACCACTCAGCCCGCGCGACAGAACGAAGACCCGCAAATCGTTTTCCCGCAGCCAATCAGCCAATTCCGCGCCGAAATCGGGTATGCCCGGCCTCCGCCAAACGACCAGAGCCTGCGAGAACTCGATCGGAGCACCGTCGATGCCATAACGTTTCTGACCGGGTATCCGCCACCAGTACAACTCTGCCCCGCTTTCACCGTACGGTTTGCTCTCGAAAATACGAATATCGTTCTGGTATCTCATTTCGTTCAGCAGCAAGCCACGCTCCGCCAGCGCAGCGCTCACCGCCGCCAGGTCGCTCTCCCAATTGCCTTTGGTAAACGTGTACAACTCATCGCTTTCGCCATTGATGTCGTCTGAGGACACCAGCTTGCGCCACCCGGCCACGCCCGGTACTTCCAAATCATCATCGGATAAAAGCGCCGGACGGAAACGTTCGGGAATTTCCGGCAACCGGACCGCATCGGGACCACGGAAACGCCCCAATGCAGGATTCAGCTTCTCCACGATATCGCTCGCCACCCGCTTGACCCCGGCTTCGTCCGAATCCCGGCTGACCATGGTTATGATCATAAAATTGTACTCAAAGTCCGGCATGGCAATATAGCGGCCCCGGCCTGAGTGTAAACTGTCCGGCCGCAGCAGGCGCAGCATGTAGGCCGGTTTGCCGTTATAAGTTTTCTCCGTCTCCGGCGAAAACATGCTTGCCCGCGGCCTCACGACCGGCCCCATCTCCTGGTTCGTGAACAGGCCGCGCCCGAGCCAGAATGCGATTGCCCGTTTGCGGTCGTAAGATTGAGCCGGCGCACCGTAGGGGATCACCTCACACGGCTGGGGCAGTTCCTGCGCCAGGGCGGCGGCCACCGCCGCCGTTTCCGGCCCCGGTGACCCGGCCAGAATGTATATTTTCTCGAGATAAGGGGTGATCTGGTCCCCCCTGCCCCAGGAAAATGTGGTCGAAACCGTCACCGGTGGTGCAGCCTCCGGGACGTCGGAGCATACCCCGGCCCCGCTTGCAATCACCGCCACGACCACGGCCATCAGTTTAAAATAACGCTTCATGACGCCTCCTTGCTTGTTCTCCTATACAAGAATTATAATAATCACCGTTTTACATAAAATCAATACGCCGCTGAATAAAATTGGTAATTTATAGATTGATTTTTTGCGCCGAGGCTGTACGTTAATTGCAGAGTAAATTGTGATCCAAACAAGGCAGGGTATTATGAAAATTTCCATATTGGCGGCGTTATTGCTGGTATCACCGGTGCTGTTTGCACAGCAGGGCGGGGAGAAAATCCGGGTGGCGGTCCTTGATTTCACCACCATCGATGTCGAGGGACAGAAGCGGTTCCTGAACCATCAGAATCAGCGAATCGACATCCCCCGCGAATCGACGCTGAACATGGCCGACCACCAGACCATGAACAGCATCATGCAGGGCTATGTGCGGATGATCGATGCATGGGATAATTCCGAAACCAACACCGCCAACCGCATCGCGCAAATTCAGAACAACGACCGCGAATACGCCAAAACGCTGGAACTCTACCGGATCGTGGTCAAGGGCGAAATGCGCCCGGTCGTGATCGGCGCGGAATACCTCTCCGCCTATCTGGGCAAGCACAACGATGTCTTCGCCCCGGTCGACGCCAAGCTGGTCGGAGTCGCCATGGAGAAGCTTGCTGCGCAAAGTGATTTCCCGAAAGATTTCATGCGTAAACTGGCGGAAGAAAGCGGCGCCACCCACCTGATTTACGGCACCGTGTCCGACATGCGGACCAAGGAAGGCATCTTCAAGGGCTACGGCATCGAAACCCGGTCGCTGAATTACCAGCTCGACGTCATTCTGAAGGTCGTGGATTTGCGTTCGCAGAGCGTCTGCTACAGCAATATGTACACCGGTACTTACCGCGAGCAGCTCAAGCCGGGCGCGGTAACCATCGACCACAATAAATTCCAAACCCTGATGACTTCCGCGTTGGAACAAGCCTCCGAAGACATTTACGAGCACGCCAAGCCGGGCCCGGAGAGCTTGATCAAGGTCCACGTGCCCCCGGTCCGGGTCATCTTCGCCGTCGACGGCGGCAAGGGTTTCAAGCCGGATACCGCCATGATCTACCTGAACGGGCAGCAGATCGGCGACTCCACCCGTATTTTCGATATTCTCCCCGGCACTTACCGGATCGAGATCAAGGCCCCCGGCTACAAAACCCAAGCCCTCGAGGCCACTATAAACGCCGATCAGGCGATCAAGGCCACGCTTGAAAAATAGGAGAACGTTTTATGTTGAAAAAAATTCTGACCGCACTATTTTCCTGCACCCTGCTGACGCTGGCCGCCGCCGATAAAATCGCCGTGGTCGAACCGGTCGCCAAGGGCGGCGTGAGCCCGCAGGAAATCGAAGCCGTATGGGGCATGCTCGAAGCCAATATCGGCGGCAATTTCGAAATCATTTCCCGCAGCGCCATCAAGCAGATGCTGACCGAAATCGGCTTCACCGATACCTCCGAGCTGGCCAACCCGAACTCCACGCAAAAGGCCAAACTGGGTGAAATCAAAACCGTCAAATACCTCCTGGTGTCGGAAATCAACCGCTTCGGCACCCGTTACAATGTCAATATCTCGGTGGTGGATTCCTCGACCGGCACACTGGACCCGGACAAGCGCGGCTCCGTCACCGTCGCCAGTTTCGATGAACTGAGCGACAAGCTTACCGACACGCTGCGCGAGATGGGGCTCGGCCGCCCGGTGGCCCTGTCCGGCCGCGGCGCGCTGCTCGTACCGGTCATCAAACAGGCCAATTCGCCGAAGTACCTGAACGACGAACTCAATGACCGCCTGCAGGAAATCCTGCTCGATAACGGCATCCGGCTCTACCAGCTGCAGAACATCCGCAAGATCCTGACCACGAACAAAATCGGCAATCTCGACGAAGCCGAGCCCGCCATGTATGCCCGGGTGGGCGAACTGCTGCGGGCGGACTACCTGATCCAGCCGGAAATCACCAGATACGACACGCGCATCAGCAAGGTTTTCGTCAAGGCCTCCAACCGCACGGTCACCAAGTGCATCGGCGACATGAACGGCAGCGTCAAGATCATCAATGCCAAAACTGGCGACATGATCGCCAGCGTCACCTTCCGCAACCGGATCGATTTCGGCGATATCAACGACGACACCTCCGACTGGACCGCCGAAGATTACGGCAACTACCTGATCGAAAACACCCTCAAGCCGCTTGCCCCGAAAGTTCTGGAAAAGCTCAAGGCCGTGGAGAAATAAATCTTCGCTATGAAATGCCGGACCGTCATCTTGCTGACTCTGGCCGCCGGATCATTCATCTGGAGCGGCTGCTCCAGTGTTGTCAACTCCCATCTGCAAAAAGAAACCATGATGACGGGTTACATGAACGGCAATACCGACCTTGTGCTCAAGGAGATCGACAGCAAGCTCAAGTCCACCTCCGGCACCGGCGATGAACTGATGTGGGTACTGGAGGCCGGCAGCATGAACTTCAACCTCCGCAATTACCCGGCCAGCATCGAATATTTCCGCAAGGCCGAGCAACTGGTCACGGAGTACGACGACCGCGCCATGATCAGCCTGCGTGACAGCGGCTCCGAGGCCCTCATGGCCGTGACCAACCTCAATGCCCTGCCCTACCGCGGGTTCTGCCGCGACCGGATTCTCCTTTCATTCTTCAAGGCCCTCGCCTACCTCGGCGAAAACAACGAGGAGGCGTTCAGCGCCCAGCTCCGCCGCATGCGCGACGAGCAGAAAAAAGTCATGGAGGATTACCAGAAATTTTTCGACGCCGAACAGGAGGCCGTCCGCCAGACCCGCGCCGACAACCGGGACGTGGCCAAAGCCCTCAATTCCACCAATGAGAAAACCATCACTTCCAATGTCGACAACCAGGAATTCATGAGCGCCCTGAATCAGACGAAGCAAATCGCCAACCATGCCTACGGCGATTTCCTCAATCCGGCGGCGCTCTTTCTCTCCGCGCTCGGCTCGCTCCGCGACAATCTTTATGATAATGCCGTCATCGACTTCCGCCGCTTCTACGAAGCCATGCCGGCGAATCCGCTCGCCCGCCAGTATTATGTCACCGCGCTGAAACTGGCCGGACAGGAAGTTCCGGCGGAACTGGCCCAGGTCCCGCCATTCGATTTCCCGCTGAACTCGGATTGCGTCCACGTGATTTTCGCCAACGGGCGCGGCCCGGCCTTCCGTCAGGTCGCCATTTACCTGCCGGTGATGACCGCCTGGCCCGTCTGCGAATACTATCAGAGCCCCTACAGCCGCTTCCGGGTAATCGCCGGCGGCAAGGCTTACGACAGCGTGCAGATCGCCGACATGGACGCGATTATTTCGCAGGAGTACAACCAGCGGCTGCCGGGCATGATCACCCGCATCGTCATCAGTACCGCCATCAAGGAAGCGGCGCACTATACCGCCACCGCGCTGGCGGCGCATGAGGATGAACTCGCGGGCGCGCTGGTTTTCGCCGGCGGGCTCATTTACAAAATGATCTTCAATACCGCCGACACCCGCAGCTGGGAAATCCTGCCGAAGGAATTCCAGCTGACGCAGTTTCCGATGCCGCCCGGCCGCAAATTCGTCATCGAAAGCCCCTACCGCGAGATCACCCTGCCGGAGAATTACCGCTCCGCCATTATCTATGTAAATACCCCGAGCCGGGGATTTTCCACCGTAAATGTTTTCGGATTTAACTCAAAATAGGAGAAAGATATGAGAAAGTACTGTTTATTGCCGGCTTTGGCCCTGTTGGCGCTGGTCCTTCCGGGCTGTCAGGATTCCGTAAACGCGGTAGAGGCGGAAAACAAGACCATGACGGTCAACACGATTTCGGACACACGCTATGTGACCGACAGTTTCCTGCGTGACCGCCTGCGCCTGACCGGCGTCAATGTCTCGGAAACGCCCGAGGGGCTGATGCGGGCGCAGCTCACTGCCGTAAACGTCCGTACCGGCGTCCTCGCCCAGGCCTGGAGCTCCCTGACCAACGACAATCCGTATAAGGTCCAGTACAAATTCACCTGGTTCGACCTGAACGGCATGGAAGTGCCGTCCATCGTCTCGACCTGGCACGACCGCCAGATCATTCCCGGTGAAACCGTCCAGTTCCAGTCCGTGGCCCCGCGCAAGGACTGCAAAGATTTTCGTATTGAACTCAAAGAAGCAAAATAAGGAGGCCCGAACCATGAGAAACCCCGTATACCTGATTGCATTTGTCCTGTCCGCCGGGCTGCTGGCAGGCTGCAGCAGCACCAAAACCGAAACCTACAACCCGGGCAATCCCTCGGAGAGCAAGGTTCGCGCCATCGGCACCGTGTCGTACGCCGAATGCTACGAGGCCGCCCGCGCCTCGGCCCAGAGCGCCCTCACCAGCCCGAATTTCACCCGCTTCCTCTCCCAGTACCGCACGGAAAAAGCCGACCAGAACGCCATTCCGCTGATGCAGGTCGGTTACCTGAAAAACCAGACCCGCGATCCCGATCTGCAGATGAATCTGGTTACCGACGAGCTCTGCACGGCGCTGATGAATTCCGGTTTAGTCGATATCACGCTGGCCACCGGCCGCGACGTCTCCCAGACCTTTGCCGACGCCCGCGACCTGAAAAACGACCCGAACTTCAACAAATCCACCGTGGCCCCGAAGGGCACACTGGAAGCTCCCCGGCTGAGCATGGAAGGCGCCATCATCTCCAACACCACCACCGAGGGCGGCACCACCGAGCAGGTCTATACCTTCAACCTCCGGATCGCCGACATCCAGACCGGTCGCGTGATCTGGTCGGACAACCAGAAGTTCGGCACCCGGAAAACCCGCAGCGTGGTCGGCTGGTAAGGCCGGGAGGTTCATATGAAAGCGTTATTTGCGATCATTCTGGCGGCGGCGGGGTTCATTCTCGCCGGCTGCAACAACAGCGCCAATTTTGATTACGCCGGTACCGCCGGCCCGATGATCAAAGTGTCGGGCAACACCGGCAAGAGTGTGGCGGTGCTGCCGTTCATGGACCAGCGCGGGCTCAAATACATCGATCCCTCGCTCCAGGCCGAAGCCAAGGACTACCCCTATGGCGACACCGGCTCGCTGTGGTTCGGCATCATCCCGCTGATGCCGTTCGGCTGGATCGGCAAGGAAGAACCGGAAAGCAGTACCGACTTCATTTCACTCGGTTATTTCCACGCCAATCCCTCGCAGGACCTGGCCGCCGCCGCCGAACTCAGCTTGAAGTATTCCAATATGTTCAACCGTGTGACCGGCGTCCCCAGCGCGTCCAAAGCGGATACCGACTACATCTGGCAAGGCAGTTTCTCCAACCTGCATTACAGCGGCGTCATGTTCTCCTATTGCGTGACCTATATCGGCGCGCCGGTGTTCTGGCTGCTCGGCGCCCCGATGGGCTACTCGCGCAATGAATTGTGGGTGGATTTCGCCCTGATCGAACGCGAGAGCGGCAAAACTGTCTGGACCTACCGTTACCGCGACAAGGACTACGTGGTGCACTGGATTTACGCCCGCATCGGCAAAGACGCCAGTCTCTACGCCCAGCTGATGCGCAAGGCCATGAATGCCGCGCTCTACGACCTGAACCAGAAATATCTCCCGCTTTCCACGGTTCAACATCTCCCGTCCAAGCTTTAACCCTGCTTATTACTCACCGGCCCCGGTTGTTTTTTCAGCCGCGGCCGGTTCTTTTTTTCTTATTTTTTCATTTGTCCTATTGACAACTGGCGGTTTTTCGGTTATAATATTGCCAAGTTAAATTAAATAGCATTAGCACTTTTAGCAATTTAAAGAATAATCATGGCAGAAACATTATTTGAAGAGAGTCGCCGGTATATCCTCGAAAAGATGCGTGGCATCCTGCGCGAGGGCGGACGGAAAATGCCGACCGAAAAGGAGTTGGCCGGGGAAATGTTCGCCAGTTATGCCACCATCCGGCTGGTAATGGGCGAGCTGGAGCGCGAGGGATTCATCCGCAAAATCCGCGGCTCCGGCACTTATCTTGAACCGGGCGCGACGGAGCTTCTGGAGCGCGCCTCCCTCGTCCGGCTGCGGCTTTTCAGCTCGCCGCTCACCGGAACACCCGACAACGATTATGCCGCTTATCTGGTCGACGAACTGACGCGCCGGGCCGGGGAAAAACGCTTCCGGGTGGAGCACCGCCAGGTGGCTACTCACGACGCCTTTCTGGCCGAGCTCGACAAGGAAGCGGGCTCCTGCGATCCGGTCATCTATCTCCCGCCGACCGAAGCGTTTACGATGCAGCAGCTCGGCAGGCTCGGCCGTTTCGACCGCCTTCCGCTGGTGGTTATCGACTGCGAGCTCGGCAATATCAATGTCAACAACATCACCACCGACAACCGCAAGGGCGGAATGCTGGCTGCGCGCATGCTGCTCAATAGCGGCTGCCGCAAACTGGCGCTGCTGCTGTGCGAGCCGCCGCTTCGCCAGATCTCCCAGCGTGTTCAGGGATTCACCGAAATCGCGGAACTGGCCGGTGTGGATGTCGAAATCTGGGACTGCGAAGTCCGGGTAAACGACGACCGTGCCGCGCTGGCACGACAGAAGACCCTGACGGCCCTGCGGGCGGGACACCGCCCGGACGGCATTTTCGCCGTCTCCGACTCGGGGGCCATCAGCGCGGCCGCGGCCATTCGCGAATCAGGTTTCGAGCCCGGCCGGGAAATCGCACTGATCGGTTTTGACGGTCTTCCCGCGACGCGGAAGCACACCCCTTCCCTCGGGAGCATCGCGCAGCCGGTCACCGAAATCGGCGAAGAGATTTTCGCTCTCCTCGAGACCTGGCAACCGGGAATGCATATTCAGAAATTGCTCTCTCCGCGCTTCCAGGCCGGAGTATCATTGACCAAAAAAGAAGAAGCCATGTTGGCCCTTCCAACTTAAGATAAGGAATACGATAATGAAAAGAAACAAATTCACACTTATTGAGCTTCTTGTAGTCATAGCGATCATCGCCATACTCGCAGCCATGCTGTTGCCGGCCCTGAATGCGGCGCGCGACCGTGCGAAATCGTCCAATTGCCTGGGGTTCCAGCGTCAACTGATCCAGGCCGAACTCATGTATGCGGACGACAATCAAAATCTGGTGACTCCGTTCAACCTGGGACCGAACTGGAGCGGACTGATCAAAGGCAAATGGTGGGTGAACCTGATTGCCGAGTCTTACCTGCCGTATCCGGGCTGGCTAAACGGGGCTCCCGGAACCATGAATACAGCCGAGCAGAATGGCGACGTTAAAAGAGGCATTTACCGCTGTCCATCTGTCCCCCAGGGCTTTGAATGGGGCGGCGGCATCGGGATTTCCGCCGAAGGCAAACACCCCCTGACGAATTACGGCAAGGCGATCATGATCACCAAGATGCGGAATCCCTCCAATCTGATCCTGCTCGGCGATTCGAGCCTGCAGAACGCGGACGGGACTATGGCGCCGTCGCGTCACATGAAGTGTCCGGACAATTGGACCGGCAGTACTTACCGCATGCATTTCCGCCACCTCGGGCGTGCCAATGGCGCGTTACTTGACGGACACGCAGAAAACCGCTCCGAGGAGCCCTGGAAAGAAGCCTTCCAGTGCGAAGACGGCGCGAAAATTTAATACTGGAGACCGATTCATGCGACACCTACCCCTCAGCCTCTTTTGTCTCGCCTATATCCTCATGCCCCTGCTCACCGCCGCACCGTCCATCGACCGATACGGCCAGTTCACCGGAGAAGAATGGCCGGAAAAGATAACCAGAGACGCCGAAATGCAATCCGATCTCAAACAGGAATCCCGGGAACTCGCCGGCATCAAGCCCGATCTCATGAAATTTGACCGCTTCGGCGGACTCAGGGAAGGCGTACCGCAGGAGGCGACCGGCTTCTTCCGGGTCATGAAAATCGAAAACCGCTACTGGCTGATTTCGCCCGAGGGAAACCGCTTCTTCCTGAAAGGCGTTGACGCCGTTCCCTATCTGGAACGCGGCTATTTCACGGCGGCCAAAGAGGGCGATGGCAAAACCATCCGCAAGCAGTTCACGCAGGGCGCGCCTGACCGCCAGAAATATGCGGAAGCCTGGACCTCCGACGGAAAACAGGTCAATTTCCTCGCAGCCAACCTCCAACGCAAATACGGCGAGAACTTCCGCGAGCGCTGGATGGATCTCACCGAAAAGCGCCTGCTGGACTGGGGTTTCAACTCCTCCGGCAAGTGGAACAATCCTTTTGTTTTCGATCGCCTGCCCTTTCTGCTGGATTCCGGTTTGCCGGTTCGCAAACTCGACCGTTTCATCGACCCCTTCGACCCGAATTTCGCCGCAAAAGTGGACGCCCACATACAGAAAATCGCCGCCCGGTTCCGCGACAATCCCTTCCTGATCGGCTATCAATTCGAAAACGAAAACGGCTGGAGCCGCAACACCCCGCTCCTGTTCCTCAAGGACCGCTCCGGCATGGAGGCCAAACGCGCCTTGCTCGCGTTTCTCGCCGAGCGTAACGACGGCGATGCGGGCAAACTTTTCGACCAGCCCGGAGCGGCAATGGATGTACTGATGAAGCAGGCGCTTGATGGCGCCAAACTGCCCCGGGAACAACTTTCCGAATTCATCAAAATGGCTTCGCAGCGGTATCATTCGATTCTGGCGGGAAGTCTCCGGAAGTACGATTCCAATCACCTGTTTCTCGCAGCCTCGCACTGCGGTATCCAGAGCGTGGAATGGATCGAAAGCGGCCTGAATTATATCGATCTCCTGCCTCTGCACGAGTACAACCTTCATTCCCGCTGGATCGGCGGTTTCCTGGCCGATTACCTGAAAAAATGGGATAAACCGTTTGCGGTACTGGAATACTCCTTCACTAACAGCAGGCGCGGGTTCAGTTCCTTCTCCAGTTCAATCACGGTTGAGACGGAAGCGGACCGCGGCCGGGCATTTCAAATCTACACCGAGCAGTTGGCAAGCAATCCGTTATGTGTCGGAATGAGCTATTTCATTATGTACGACCAGCCGGTTACCAGCCGCGGGCACGATGCGGAGGCCTTCAGTTTCGGGCTGATCAATGTGGTGGATCGTCCCTACCGGGAAATGCTGTCTATCGTCAAAGAGGCCAATGCCAGACTGTTCGATATCCACGCCGGTAAGCTCGAACCAACCAAGATGCTGCCGCTGCTGAAAGAGGCACGGAACACAAAAGAATTCCTGCCGGGCTCCCTGGGCGATGTCCGGTTCGACAGCAGCAACCCGCAGTTCCATCACAGCCGCATCGACCGGATTCGCTTTTCCGACAATGCTCCGCTTGGGGTGCCGCTCCCGGCCGGGACCATCGATGCCGGCAAGCCGGACGGGTTCCAGAAACTCGAGTTTTATGTGTTCCTGTGGAAGACCGAAAAGAACCGGAACCTGGACGACTGGTTCAGCCTGGAAGAATCCGCCGACAATATCACCTTTGAGCCGACTGCCGCAAAATTCCGTCTCTACCGCGACGGCACGTTCTGTGAATATATCATGACCGCAAAATCCCTGAAGCCAACCACCCGGTATGTCCGGCTGAACTTCATCCTCCACAATCCGGCAGCCTCATGGACGACCTCGCTGGCGGAGGTGCGCGTCGAACGGCGCTGAGCGATTAATTCTCACCGGCCCCGGTTGTTTTTTCAGCCGCGGCCGGTTCTTCGGCTTTGATCAGGGCGGCGTTGGGAATGGCGTAGCGGCTGGGGTCGTGCCCGTTATGAACCGGAATCTCCACCTTGCCTGCCGGATATTGGCGGCTGTAGACGAAATCCCGCCCCTCGGCCATATTGTATTTCCATTTCACGAACTGGTCCTTTTCCAGTTTCCACTCCTTGGAAAGATCCACTTTGCCGTGGTCCTCGACCAGCATATACACCGTGGCCGGTTTGTCGATGGTAAACGAATACCCCGCCGTCGGAGCATTTCCCACGCCGCGCGGCACCGATATCATCTGCAATCCATTCAACATCTCCGGTACCGCGGTAATCGACGCGCCGTATTTATTGTTCGTCCGGTCCTTGCTGTTCATCCCCATCCGGGAAATTTTGGCATTGCCGGGCAGGTTCGATATCTGCACATCGGCGGCCAGAAGCAGCGCCGAGACTCCCAGGAACATCACGCAGCATAACGCTTTCATCAGAATGTCAGCTCCTTCTGCAATACCGACAGCACCGCGCGCAGCGCATTGCCGCCGATCGACGAATAACGCTTCAGCCAGACCGTGCCGCTGCGCCCGATCGCCAGCCCCTGCTGCGAGTCAGGCGTGATTTCGATCTGGTAATAAGACTCCAGCGGCCGGTACATATTTGTGCCTTCGACCGGAAGGCACGGAATCGGCCCTCCGAAAATATTCAACAACGGCGAAGGCGGCAGCAGAGCCGGCAGCGGGCTGGCGTAAGTCACCGCGCCGGAATGCCGGACCAACTGGTCCTTCAGCGCAATCGTCGCCCGCTGTTTGTCGGTAATGCCCTTGTAGTCGCTTTCCTTGACGAAGGCCACGATCTTCAGTTTGGACGAATCCACCACTTCGCCAATGACATCCCCCTTGCGCATCCACTTCCCTTCCTTCAGGTGCTGGTCATGCAAAGCGAAATTGCCGTCGATGGGATTGCTCACCGTCAGCAGGCTTTGCTTGCGCGCCAGCTCATCGATGCTCGCTTCGCTGTTCTGGTAGGCGAGCCACAATACCCGCGCATCCGGCAACGTCCTGGTGTCGCTCAACGATGAGTCGAATTCGATACCGCTGATCATCCGGTCGAGCTGTGCCTCCTGAATGGCCCACTGAAGATAAGGATTGTACTGGGTGAATACCTTTTCACCTTTCAGGATCCGCTGCCCGTTCGCCACCTTGAACGAGCCGAGATACCCGTCGATCTGGGCGTAGATCACGGCGGACTCGATCGGCCTGATCTCGCAGGGCATGGTCAAGTTCCATGGCAATGGCAACGCAATGATCAATATAATGATCAGGAAGCCAATACCGGAACCGATCAGGTTGGCCCGTTTGGTTTTCTTCAGCATGTGCATAATCGTTTTTACCTCCATATAAAACGGTCTGAAAATCAGCAGATACACTTCCAGGACCAACAGGATGATCCCGAGGGTTTTGGTGAATTTGAAATACACGATCAGGATAATCGACGTATACAGGAAAATCCGGTACACAAACGCACTGATACCGTAAAGCACCGCCATGAACCGCCCCATCCCCTTCAGCATCGGGTCGGGGTCCCCCATGTCGATGCCGAAAAAGAGTTTGCGCCAGCCGCGCTTGATGATCTCGTTGCTCCGGGACTGCAGATTGTCCAGCCCCAGAATGTCGCAGAGGATAAAATATCCGTCGTACTTGATGAACGGGTTGCCGTTGACCAGCGCCGTATTCAGGATACTGACCGTAAAAATGTAATAGCAGATCGACCGTACCGCCCCCGGCCCCGCATTCGCCCACAGCAGCGCCGCAACCCCCCCGATAATGATTTCGCTGAAGATCCCGGCGCAGTCGATCATGAAACGCTGCCGGCGGCTCGACAGCCGCCACGAGTCGGTCAAATCCGTAAACAGCCGCGGAAAGAAAAAGATGAAGGCAATACCGAACCGCCGCACCCGGATGCCGTACGCTTTGGCCGTATAGGCATGGCAGAACTCGTGAATGCATTTGATGATGATCACGGCCAGCGAGTAACGGATCACCCCCTGGAAGTTCAGCGTATTGACGAACTGCTCCGCCACCCGCGGCCAGTTCGTAATCAAACAGATATAGCCGAAAACCGCCAGCAGCACCAGGCAAGTCAGCATCCAGCGGTTGAAGATCAGGTGTACGAGCTCGGCGGTCCGGCTCAGGAATTTGTCCGGCTTGACCAGCGGCAGCCGGAAAAACAGATAGTTCGAGAGCAATTTGGTGCCGAACATTTTCTGTTTCATCACCCTATGCTTGGCGACCTTCATTTCGGTCTGGCCGTAAATCGGCTGCAGCAGATTGTGATTGTGTAGGAACATGACCACGGACATGGCTTTTTTCTTGCTTACGACCATGCCCAGCGACTTCAGCTTGGCCAGAAATTCCTCGATCTCCATATTCACCGTCAAGGCGCTGATGATATGGTAGTTGTCCTCGCTCAGGCGATAGTAAATATCGCTGATGGGGTCGTACAAACTCCAGGTGGGATTCCCCGCATGATCCAGCGGCCCGCGGAAAAATTGCAGGTCCCGGCGCGGAGCTCCTGTATATACTTTACGCTGTTCCTTCGCTTCGTCCATGAGTCATCCTGTTCAAACTAAACGCGCCGCCACCAGAGCACGAGATTGCGGAAAAGATAATAACCGAGATTCACCTTCGGTCCCGACACGCGGGCCACGCCGCGCATCCCGCAAATGAGATTGTCGTTTTTGGGGTCCAATTCAAGTTTAATCTGATAACAGAATGTTTTCCGTTCCGTCAGCACCGGCTTCGGGCTTATGGAAATCTGCTTGCCGATCTTCAGCGGCGCCTCGGGACGGGTATGCAGATACAACGCATAACGGGTATCGCTCGCCAATACCGAAGCATCATGCTCATTCAATTCCACTTGCACCATCAGGTTTTCCGTGCCCAGGATTTCAAATAATTTCTCGCCGGAGCGGACCGCCCGGCCTTCCATTTTTTCCCGTTCGCCGATATCGAGCATGCCGTCGGTTTCAGCGACAATATTACTTTTCTGAATATACCACTGATTTTTTTCGATGCTGATCTTGGCCCGTTCCAACTGCAACTCCAGCAGCCGGACCTGGCCGCGCTGCTTGGGGTCCCGGAAGGCAATCATCTGCGCCAGGTCCAGCTGAACCTTGGTCTTGTTGAACAAGTTCTCCGAATTCAGCAGATCGAAGTTCCGCTCCTCCACATTGTAAGACAGGATGGTATCGCCTTTTTTGACGTTATCTCCACTGCCGAACTGACACTTCTCGATGATACCGTCAAAAGGTGCATAATAAAACCCTTCCTGCCCGGGAATCACCTCAAACTCGGCGGACACGTTGTGTGGGATATACACCACGACCAGCGACAACAAAAAAAGTACCGCCAAAACCAGCAGCACCCGGGAGGGTTTCAGGAATTTCTTCGGACTCAGCATACTGCTGATCGCATTCTTCTTTTCAAACAGCACATAGAAAAACGCTTCACTGTAATGCTGGCAGAGCAGCGGCAACACACTCAGGGCCAGCTTGCCCTGCTCTTCCTCTTCGAATTCCATGATCCACAGAAATGGATCGCGTTTCTCATCGCGCGACAATACATAGATCGGAGTCGCAATCACGATTTTGGCGAAATCCTTCAAGTAGGTCAAGGCCTCGAATGCGCCGAGATTCGCATCTTTTTCCTTCAAAAGCTCTTCGGTGACAATGATCGGCTTGTCAATATCTTTCAGCGGTCGCGCCAGATTGACCAGATGATTATTGTACTCCGAATTGAGGTTCACGTCCGTCTGTCCGGCAATGGAGAGGATTTTCGGCCAGCCGCCGCGCGTGTCCAGCAGCGCGGAACGGTCAAAATGCAGCACCATATGGCTGTTGTTGACGATATGAGTGGCCAGTGCCCCCAGATTACCCTTCTGAAAAGCCTCGTGCCCCAGCCTCAAAATCCCCGATACGACATTTAATTTGCCCTTCAGTTTCTGGGCATCATCTCTGTTTTCTGCAGCCATGAGTTACTCCGCTTTCTGTTTCGCTTCTTTCACCAGCTGGCCGGACCATCCGGACGAGAGCTGCCGGCCCGCATTGTCCAGCACCACTTTGACTTCAAAAGTCCGGCTGGCCGGATCGGCCTCCGCGGAAATTTCGTAGACTTTGCCGATATGGATACTGCCGTTTTCGTCGATCTTGATCTTCATTTCCTGGTCAATTTTCAGGTTCTGCTTATCAACGGACGGTAAGTGCATCACCGCCAGAATCCGGCTGTCGTCAATGATGCTGACCAGCTGAATCCCATAGCGCACAAATTCGAATTCCTGAACAAATTTCCGGACAATCCGGCCGCTGAACGGCGCGGTGACTTTGCAGGCTGCCAGGTCAAGTTCCGCCATCTTCAGATTCGCTTCATTGAAAGATACTTTGGAGAGGTTGACCGCCACTTCCAATTCGCTCTTTTCCAGCTCCTGCAGCCCGGTAAGATCCTTGCCGTACAGCTCCTGATTCCGCTCCAGCGTCTTTTTCGCGTAATCAAGCCCGGCCCTGGCTTCGACTACCGCCGCCTTGGCTTTTTCCAGGCGCTGCAAGTAGCTGCTGTCATTCAGGGTCACCAGCAGTTCGCCCTTGTTAAATGTCGCACCTTCCTTGAATTTATACGAAGTCACCTGGCTGTCCACCTCGGCGGAAATAATCGCTTGACGGATGGGAAACAGAACGGCTTTCACCGGCATCGAAAAACTTCCCTGCATCCATGAATTCGTGTTCAGTACATTTTCCTGTGAGTTCTGGCCAACCGCGAAATGGGGCCACACCAATGCTGCGGCAACAAGTATGCCGCAAATGACAATTTGCTTTTTCATTACTACCTCTGGATTGATTTGCAACAAATTAATGGATCGCAGACAGGTCCATACGCTTCAGGCGGATCATGGTGAAGAACATGAAGATGAATGCCACCGCCACCGTATAAACTAATAGTGAAATAATCAGTAATGGACCGTTTATACTGTCCTGGAAGTAAAATAAGAAGTTCGGGAAGAGATAATGAAGCAATGTCATGATCGTATCGATTCCCGGCAGCATGCCATCCGGAAACAGCGCAATCGTCAGCGGCATGAAGCCCATGGCCAGCGAGAACAACGAGTAAACCGTGGTAATCACCATGGCCCCCATCGAGCCGCCCACCGTCGAAAACGCGATGGTAATCGCAATCAGCGGAATCAACATCAGCGCCGGGATAAACTGGCGGCAAATCAGGGCAAATGAATATGGCGTGGAGCCTAACCCAAAAACACGGTTTGAGATAATCAACGCGATCTGGATCAATACATAAACGCCCAGGCTCATGATCATGGTAGCCACATATTTGCCGGCCAGGTACTGGATACGGCCCAGCGGCTTCGACAACACAATCATGATCAGACCGTTATTAATATCCGACGGAATTTCCGAAGCACTGTAAAAAACGGCGATCAGGATGCAGAACAGCATCGCCACACAGCTGCCGATGGTGATCGGCGGCACTTCCACCCCCGTGCCGCTAAGGGCAAACGAGAACAGCGATCCCTGCGAGATCTGCCCCGTAATCGGGTCGGCGTTGTCCGCCATCACGCAAATAAAAATACTCACCAGAACCAGAATATAAAACGCCGCTTCGCGCATTTTTCTCAGAGACAGTTCACTTATCGCCCACATCTTATTACCTCAAAACAGTGTTCTATATTCTTGACTGGGGGTTCAGCCAGGGGATATCATAATTTTCATTAATCGATTTGATCATATCCGCAGCCCTGGTCGCCGTAGCGTCGTCTTTGGCCTCGGTGGCTTTCTTCTCGAGCCGTTCAATAAACTGGCGGTATTCCCGGTACTTCGGTTCTTTCTCAATCAACGGCTTCAGGTAATTGACAAAGGTCGCGGCGGAAGCTTTGATACCGGTCAGCTGGCTGAAGCCGGCTTCCCAGGCACTGAGCTTGGTCTGTTCATCGGTCAGGCTATCGATATATTGCTGATACTCCGCCATCGTAACCTGTTTGGTGACCCTTTTTTCGAGCAGCATTCTGGCCAGGAGCATATAATAATTCGTGCAATTGACATATTCAGGATTGTCGCGAAGGGGCACCAGCAGTTGCGAAGCCTCGCTGTTGTCCTTGTCAAACAGCAACGAAGCCAGGCCAATCGTCGAACTGAGCTTGCTCTCCGGGGTATCCGCTTTGGCAATATCTGCTTTGTACTCGGCATATCTCTTGCGGAAATCCAGCGGAGCCTGAATGATATTGTTTGGAATCCCCCGCTTGGCGGCCTTGATTTCCTCGCGAACCTTTTTGGCTTCTTCAACCAGCTCGGCATTTTTCAGGTTATTGGCATGCGTCTGGATGTTGCCATAAAAGGTATCGAAATTCGTGTAGATCATCTTGTTTTTCATCAGAGGCATCAGGTAATCCAGATGCACCTGGGCGGAAACGCGGAGGGAATTCAACTGATTGCGGCCGGCGGTCCACGCCTGCATTTTATCTTCGTCCCAGGTCAAACCGTCGATGTGGTCATGGTATTCCTTGATCGACAATGACTGGTACTTGTTATCTTTATTCAAAAGCAGTCTGGCCAGTGATTTATAGGCCCTGCGGGATTTGCGGTATTCAGGATTTTTAGCGACTTCGGCAAAGACCTGGTCACTTTCATCTTTATCTTTTACTTTGATATAATCCGCGAAGTTGAACATGGCGTCAACGCGGACATCGGTCTCACGGGCTTTCTCCATTTTCTCTTTGAGATCAAGATATTTGGCCCGGTATTCAATCGCCAGTTTGTATTTGGCTGGAAGCCAATCGACCAGCCGTCCGTATTCGGCCGGCTGGTCCGATTTGACTGCGGCCAACGTATTGGCGCGCAGGATACCTTCAGAAACCAGGTAAGCTACAAAGGAGAGGAAGAAGACTGACGAGAATATTACGAAATTCTTCTCCCACCTGATTTTCATGCCTGCCCCCTGGTTTCCGTGTTGAGATTAGAGCTTGTTGCCTTTTTCCGGGCAGAATCTGGCACCGGTATGCACCTTGCTGCAATACGGGCAAACGCCATATTCCTTCACCGCGGTACCGCAACTGCTGCAGAATTTCACTCCCGGGTTGAAAGCAGCCGTACAGTTGTGGCAGAGGTGCGCATCGCTGAAGACCTTCTGGGTAACTTCATCGGCGAGCTTGATGGCTTCGTCGGTCGGCTTGTAGTCATCCGACGGATTCTTGGCATTGCGCACGGCCTGGAGCAAGCGGTCCTTCAGATCCTGGGAATTGTATTCCGCGGCCGGAGCATCGCTGCGGGTGTTCAGGGTGGCTTCGTTCCATTCCTTGTACAGGACATTCAGGAGGGCCAGGCGATCATCCATCTTGCCGTCGGCAAATTCCTTGGCCTTGGCGCGATAGTAATAGCTGGTGTAGTAAGCATTGCCCTGATCCTTGCCGCCGGAGCGCTCGATGGCCATCTTGAAATACTTGACGGCTTTGGCGTGCTGCGGGGGATCCATGTGCTGTACCAGGACGAAACCGGCATAGAACGGAATCTGGGAATTGTTCTTCAGATTCGGGTTGTCGCAGGCTTTGTCGAGGATTTCAACCGTTTTGCCCGGATCGGCGATCGAGATCATCGCGGCGCCTTCCTGATAAATCTTCGGCAGGTTCGGGTCGTAGGACATCAGGCGTTCCAGACGGGCGACGACCTTGTCGACGTTTTCATTGTTGACGGTGTTGAGCGAGCCGAGATAGTTGACGAACAGCATCCATTCCACGTCGGAAAGGAACTTATGGAAACCGCCGAGCGGCAGTCTGGTCAAGCTGGTACGGGTCGGCGAGAGTTCAATCTGTTTGTCATGAAGATTTTTGCCGAGAAGCCACCCGGCGACCACTGCCACTACAATGATCAGTACGTGTACAATATTTTTCATAATGAGTTATCTCCTCGGTTTAATTACTTGATGTCTTTGCGGCCGAACAGGAAACTGGCCAGCGTGGTGGCGAAGACCGCATACACGATCCCCCAGATCGCGACCATGATCACATAATTCCAGGTGATCGCGGTATTGTAAACCGCATCCGCCTTGAAGTTGAAGAGATCCAGGTCGGGAATGATGCCGCCGTAGAGGACCGGAATCTTGGCGAGAGCGCCGGTCGAATGAGTGAACCAGACCACCAGGACGGTGACGATCGGGGCGACGATTTCCGGAAGCGCGATCGAGAACAGAACCGCGAGCGCCGCCATCGGAATCAGGGAGAGAATTACCATGATATGGCTCTGCAGCATGGCCATACCGATCTTTTCGCTGAACGAAATATTGAAGATGAAGAATGAACCGATCGCGATCAGAGCGCAAACAATGATACCGACGATTACGTAACCCACCATTTTGCCGACGAGGTACTGAGATCTGCCGAGCGGCTTCGAAAGCATAGTCGAGGCCACGCCTTCTTTCAGTTCTTTCGGAATTTCAAAAGTCAACGAAATGATAACCAGCACCCCTGCAATCGTATTGAGCAGCAGCGAGGCATCGACCAACAGTTCCTTATGCAGGCCGAGCGACAGAACGTCGTAGTTCAGGGCGCTGGCCACCAGTACCCACACGCAGAATACCAGAAAATAGACCACTTTCAGGCGCAGGACATTTTTCCATGTACTGCCGGCGATTGCGATGATTTCATTCATTTGTTTATCATCCTCTTTTGTTTCTTGTTGTTTGGTTTGTTTTGTGAACTCAAATTTGTCTTAACTATACTAATAACATAGGTTTCTGAACTTTCCACAAGTTTTTCGATTTTTTCCATTAAATTGTTGGTTTTTATTGTTGTTTAAGACGTTTGTTGTCCTCGTCGAGGGTCCGGAAGAAGAACTCTTCCAGCTTCTCATGCGACGCCGACACGTTAATGGTTTCCGACGATCTCGCGGTGATGGAATTAACCTTCTCCTTGATCCCGTCATCCTGTGGAAAAGACAACACCCATGTTCCATCCTCCTTGCGTGAAGTATTGGATGCCATAGTTATCAGTTCTTTAAGTATATCGTCGTGGTGGGGCGGAATGATTACCGTGAAGCCCTTGGCGCCAAGCAGGTTATCGAGCCGGCCCGCACACAGGAGTTTCCCTTTGTTCAAAATCGCGACATGATCGCAGATTTCTTCCACGTCCGAAAGAATGTGACTGCTGAAAAAGACACTGGTCCCCCTCGCCTGCTGCCCCAGGATAATCTGCTTGAACTCCTGACGCCCGTACGGGTCCAACCCCAGCAGCGGTTCGTCGAGAATCAGCAAATCCGGCTGGTTCAGGATCGCCTGGGCCACCCCGATGCGCTGCAGCATCCCGCGGGAAAATGAGCCGATCTTATCCTTCATATGAGGATACATCTTGACGGTCTGCAGCACCTCTTCGATGCGCGGTCCGCGGTCCGCTGAAGGAATCTTGAGCAGTTTGCCGCAGATATTGAGAAATTCATAGGCCGAAAGCTGCGGGCTGAACGCCGGCGAGTCGGGCAGAAACCCGATATGTCCCTTGACTTCAACATCATACGACGGCTTGCCCAAAACAAACGCGGTCCCGCTGGAGCATTTGATCAGGTCCATCAGAATTTTAATGGTGGTGGTTTTCCCTGCGCCATTCGGGCCGAGGAAACCGTATACGGAGCCTTTGGGAACAGAAATGGTCAGACTGTCAAGGGCTCTGTTCCCAGCCTTGAACAGACGTTTGTAGATTTTGGTTAGATTCTCAGTTTGGATTACTGTTTCCGCCCCCATAGATCACCATAAGTTAAATTTAACATTTTTCGACCCATCCGTATCGTGTGCTACGGAACAACTCAACCTGATTATAAAATTGCCGTCATTTCAAGAAAAGCAAGCCCGAATTCGCAAAATTATTTCATGTTTTTCCGAAAAAACGTCATCCGACGCTCTTTTTGGCGAAAATCGCCCGGGACGAGGTGCCGAAATACAGTGTGAAACTGCCGGGCTCCACTTCCCATTTGCGGCTCTCCGGGTTCCAGAACGCAAAGTCGCGGCGCTTCAGCTCAAGTTCCACCACCGCCGACTCGCCCGGCTGCAGGGAAACTTTGGCAAACGCCTTCAGCTCCCGGACCGGACGCTCGACGCAGCTCTCATCATCGCCGACATACAGCTGAACCACCTCCGAGCCCTGCCGCTTGCCGGTATTGGTCACCCGGACCTTGGCCCTGACCAGGTGGTCGCCCGGAATCTCCATCGACAGCAGTTCGCAGTCAAACGTGGTATAGGACAAACCGAATCCGAACGGGAACCGCGGTTCGATTCCGGCCCGGTCGAAGTGACGGTAACCGATGAAAAGACCTTCCTCATAGTTCACATACGGCTTATCCCCGCTGCGCACCCCGGGGTAATTCCCGGCGGCATGGCAGGCGTAATCGGTCAGTTTCTTCCCCCAGGTACAGCACAGTTTCCCGCCGGGCGCGGCTTCGCCGAAGATCACCTCGGCAAGCGCGTTTCCGCTCTCCTGCCCCGGGTACCACGCCTCCAGAATCGCCGGCACCTGATCGTACCATTGCTCGGTACTGACCACGGAACCGTTGATCAACACTACCGCGATATTTTTATTGACCGCGGCCAGGCGGGAAATCAGCTCCGCCTGGGGCCCGATCAACTCCAGATCCGGGATATCGGCTCCGGGCACATCGCCCCAGCCGATGGCCTCCTTGTCATACAGATGATTGGTGCCGCCGAAAAACAGCACGGCATCGGCTTCGGCCGCGGCTTCGGCCGCAGCTTTGGCCGCTTCATCGAAGCTGCCTTCCCGCTCAACCGCCCAGAGCAGTTTGAATTCGGGGTTGGCGTCGCGGCACTCAAATTCAATTTTGATTTGATATTCCCGGCCGCTTTCCGCCTGGAATTCATAGGATGCTGCCTCGAAACGCAGCGCGCCCTCTTTCCGGATCACCGTCTTGCCGTCAAGCTCAACAGTGGCAGCGCCATGCAGGGCATTGATGCTGAGGGTGCTCTTGCCGGTGAAATCGGGGGTAATGGTCCCTGTCCAGCACACGGCGAACTTATCATTGGGCAAACCGTCGGTATTGGAGCCGCCGACACTGAACTGGCTGTTCCAGTTCAACGACATATTGTGATCGATGCGCTGGGCAAAGGGCGTCCCGCCGCCGCGCATTTCCCCGGCAGTGTGAAAATACTGCGCCTTCAGCCCCGGCCCGAGCAGGGTCGAGGGAATGATGGTTTCGCTGTCAAACACCACGCCGGGGGTGTAAATGATTTCGACATTGCCGCCGCAATACTTCTGCAGGCCCTCCAGCGGGGAAATTTCATAGGGCGGATGCACCGCGCCGCTGCCGCCGCAAACTTCCAGCGCCCCCATGTGGTGCTTAAACGCCGCATTGGGGCCGATGACCGCGAGTTTCTTCACTTTCTCGATACTGAGCGGCAGCATGGGGCCGTCATTTTTCAGCAGGACCATGCCTTCCTGAGCCAGGCGGCGGGCTTCCCACTGGTGGTTTTCGGAGTTGCATTCGCCTTCCGGCATATAATCCCGGTCGAACATGCCGACCCGGAACATCAGGCGGAGATTGCGCCGCACCTTCTTGTCGATTTCGCTTTCCGGGACTTCGCCTTTCTGCACCAGTTCCAGCAGGGGCGCGCCCATGATGGAGTTGAGACCCTGCCCCATTTCCAGGTCGAGTCCGCCGAGTGCACAGCCTTTCGTATCGTGCGCGCCGCCCCAGTCGGAAACCATGACGCCGTCGAAGCCGTATTCGTCTTTGATGATGTCTTCCTGAAGCAGCTTGCAAGCCGAAGCATAAGTTCCGTTGATGAGGTTATAAGAGGACATCATCATCCACGGCTGGGCCTCCTTGGTCACGATTTCAAACGGAGTCAGGTAAAGCTCGCGAATCGTGCGTTCGTCGGCATTGGAACTGCCGGTGGTACGACAGATTTCCTGATTGTTCATGGCCAGGTGTTTGGGAGTGGCGGCCACGCCCTCGGCCTGACAGCCGCGAATATATCCGCAGGCGACTTTGCCGGCCAGTACCGGGTCCTCGCCATAATACTCGAAATTACGCCCGTTCAACGGCGTCCGCATCAGATTGAATCCCGGCCCCAGACTGACCCGGATTCCGTACGCCTGCCCTTCCCGGCCGATGATGCCGCCGAAGCGCTCCGCGGCCTCCGGGTTCCAACTGCAGGCCAGCGAAATCCCGCAGGGCAAAGCGGTAGCCGTATTTCCATCCTCCAAACGGAATCCCTGGGGACCGTCACCCATCTTCAGTTTGCCGATCCCCAGCCTCGGGATATCGCCGGTTTCCATGGCGGACACCCCGTGGCAAAGCCGCACCTTCTCTTCCAGCGTCAAACGTCCCAGCAAATCATCGACTCTCTGCTCCAACTCCAGGTTCATATCCAAATAGGGATGCATGCATTTCTCCGTTATTTAATAGTCGTATTCTTCTTTTTCAATTTCTTCATCGCTGCTGAAGAGCCAGACCGGAAAGTCGTAAAACGATTTTTTCAGCACCCAGAACGGGCCCCCCACGATATAGGACCCCGGCACGCCGAAATATTTGCCCGCCCAGTCCAGCGGCGGCACCATGGCCTCGCCGCTGAATTCACCGCGGCAGGCATTGTAGACGGCCTTGCAGGGCCAGCCGATCACGTTGCCCACGGCCACGCCCACCGTACCGCCCAGCATCGAGGGCAGCAGCCAGACAAAATCCGCCGGCTTCGCCTCGGTCCAATGCACTCCGAACGGCACATGATGGTTGGGCCGGAACCTTTCATACCTCCCCGAACCCGGGGTATTGATGGGAATATCGACGCTGTAGCCTCTGTCGTCCGCCGCCGACAGCGAGACAAATAACGTGCAGCACAACAACATGGCAAATACGTATTTCATAAATCTTATCCTGTTTATTGCTTTCTGTTTGTAAAATATCCCCGCAACCCCCGAAATGCAAATTCAGATCAGCAGCATACAGTCGCCATAACTGAAAAAACGCATTTTTTCTGCGATCGCATAACGGTAAGCCGCCAAAACCTTCTCCCGCGAAGCAAAAGCGGAAACCAGCATGATCAGCGTGCTCTGGGGCAAATGAAAATTGGTCAGCAGCATATCGACCACCTGAGGTTGATACGGCGGATAAATGAAAATATCGGTACTGCCGGTACCGGCCACCGCCCGGCCATCCGCCGCGCAACTCTCCAGTACCCGGACCGAGGTCGTCCCCACCGCCATGACCCGGTGCCCGGCGGCATGGGTGCGGTTGATCAAATCCGCCGTTTCGTGATTCAACTCATAATACTCGGAATGCATCTTGTGCGCGGTAACATCCTCCACGCTGACCGGTTTGAACGTGCCGGGGCCGACATGCAGCGTCACCGCCGCCTGGTTGACCCCTTTCCGCTTCAGGTCCTCCATGATTTCGTTGGTGAAATGCAGCCCGGCGGTCGGCGCCGCCACCGCGCCCGGCTCACGGGCGTAAACGGTCTGGTACCGCTCGCGGTCGCCAAGCTGATCCTCACGCTTGATATACGGCGGCAGCGGAATATGGCCGTAGCGCTCCTGCAGGAACTCAAAATCATCGGCATCAAATTCAATCGCGAAAGAACCGTCGTCAAACCGCTCCTTCACCTCGAACCAGTTATTGTCGGCCGCCAACTCACCGCTCCGCGTCAACAGCTGGACCCGCGAACCCGGCGGCACCCGTTTGCCGGGTTTGACCATGCACTGCCACAATTTGCGGTGCGGCGGCTGCAGGGGATTGGTCAGGAGAACCTCGATCAGCGCGGCGTCTGGACTGCCGTTTTTGCGGCCGTACATCCGGGCGTTGATCACTTTGGTATCGTTGAAAATCATGGCGTCGCCGGGATTGAGGAAACGGGTGATTTCGCGAAACGGATAAATACAACATGCGCCGCTCCGGCGGTCCATCACCATCATCCGCGACTCACCGCGGACGCCGCTGGGGAATTGAGCGATCAGTTCCTCCGGCAGTTCGTAATCAAACAGCGATGTTTTCATCAGTGCTTACTGTATTTCTTGCGTGCTTCGTTCAAAATTGCGCGTTCTTCATCGGTCAGGCTGTTGGCTCCCGAACGCGAAAGTTTGTCGAGAATTTCGTCCACCTGCCTGGCGGAAACAGTAATATTTTCGCGGGAAGTATCGGCATCGTCCGCCATCCGGTACGATGGCCGCGAAGGCGGGGGAGCGCTCGCCGCCCTCGGCCTCTGCGCGGTACGGCCGCCGAACATGAATCCCAGCGGGTCCCATTCCATCCGGTTGCCATAAGCGACTTTCAGGAAAATATAAGCACCGATAAACCCGCCGAGGTGCGCCAGGTGCGCCACATTGCCGCCCTTGCCCAGCTCGGCGATGACCTCGATCACGCCGAAAATGATCACCAGCGTCCTCGCCCGGACCGGAACCGGCGGCAGCAACAGCATAAACTGGGCATTCGGCATGAACATGGCCACCGCCAGCATCACGCCGAACAGCGCGCCGCTGGCGCCCAGCAGGTAACTGGGAGACCCCATGTTAAAAAGCAGCCAGAGCAAATTACCGAAAATACCGCTGATCATATAAAGAAGAAAGAAGCGTAAAATCCCCATCTGGTTGACGATCAACTGTCCAAAAATGAACAATCCCCACATATTCAAGGCGATATGCCAGAAGTCGCCATGCATGAACATGCTGGTAACCAGTTGCCACCACCATCCCGCCTGCAGCCCCTTCCAACTCAAAGCAAACAATCCATACATCTGGGACATAGGACACAGTATGGAATATGCGGTCAAAAAATACACAAGGACATTGACGGCAATCAACCCCAGCAGAACATGAAAAGGCTCAACACCGGCTCCCTTGCGGAACCGGCGATTATTCGGTTGTCTCATATAGTCACGATCAGAAAGCATAAGCTATAAATAATCCTCTTAAATTTCACAATCCGAATAAT
>JBEBRW010000011.1:0-113624 GCA_040394635.1 Victivallis vadensis
CCGAAACCGAAGCCGCTCCGATCGCCGTCCCGGCGCAGGAAGTGAAATCCGCCGACGACGTCAAAGGCGACGCCTCTCCGGCCACTGCCGAACCGGCTGAATCCGCTCCGTCTGCAGTCGTTCCGGTGAACGCCCCGGCTACCCCGGAAACCAAAGCCGAACCGGCCAAAGAAGAAAAAGCCGCCGATGTTGCCATGGTTTCGACCTCGCGTCTGATGGGTATCGGTTTTTGAATTAATCGCTCAGGAAGGAAGCAGTCATGAAAAAATTATTGTCAGCAGCAATCGCATTTACCGCCTGTAGTTTTTTACTGGCTGCAGAAGTGGAACCCACTTCCACTCGTACCGGCAATTTCCAGTCGAAAGTCGTTTTGGCGCCTTTCCGCGAAGCCCTCATTTCCAGCCGGCTGGATGGGGTGCTGGTGAAATACAATTACCGCTCCGGTGAGAAGTTCGAGGCCGGGGCAGTCCTGGCCGAGCTGGATAACCGCCGCAACACCATTGAAGTGACCCGGGCGACCGAGCAGTTCAAGTTCGCGGAAGTGGCCTACAATAATCAGAAGACCCTGTACGATAAGACGATGACCAGCGAATATGAATACCGTAAGGCCGAAAATGAGATGAATATCAGCAAGTTCCTTCTGGCTGAAGCAACGCTGAATTTGTCGTTCTGTACGATTTCCGCACCGTTCGCCGGACGGGTCGAAGAAATTTTCACCCGTGAGCATGAAACGGTTCGCTCCGGGCAGCAGTTATTCCGGATCATCGACGACAACCAGTTGCTGGCGGTGGTCTATATCCCGATGGCGAAATTGGAGAAATATAAGCTCGGCGCACCGGTGAAAGTATCGCTGCCCGATCAGAAATTGACCGCTGCGGGCAAAGTATTTGAAATCATGCCTCAGGCGGACCCCCGTTCCGGCACCATCCAGATCAAGGCGTTGATCGATAACAAAGACGGCGTTTATACCGCCGGTATGACCGGGACGCTGGAAGATGAGTAATCTCGAACAACAGGTCAATGAACTTTCGTCGCGGCTGAGGGCGTTCGCCATCATTCTGCGTTTCGGACACGATCTCTTCGGCACCAAGGATTTCGCCGATGCGGCGGCCCAGGTGGTGAACAACTCCTGGACACTGTTGAACTTCAAAAGTTCGGTCCTTATCGAGGAAGTGAACGGCAAGGCCGCGGTTATCGCCCAGTACGGTCAGGCGCAGGTCAATTCGCATTCCCGGCAGGCAGTGCTGCAGGCGGATTTGTGCAGCGGGCTGAAAGTCGGGCCCGAGCCGTTGACCCTGACGCTGGAGAACTCCAAGGACCTGGATGTCCCGCACGCGGTGCTGGAAGAGTTGATGGACCAGAACACCACGTATTATATTTTTGAAATGGTGCCGCCCGAGGCGGTGAGCGACCAGCCGTTCCGGTTTCTGTGGTTGATCGAGTATGATAAAAATATCCCCTCGTTCGCCTTGAACTCCGCCAAGCTGCTATCGAGCACGATTGCGGAGGCTTTGTACTTCCACCGGTTGTGCACCAATCCGATGAAGTGGCGTCTGCGGAAGCATATGAGTCTCAAGAAGATGTTTCTGCTGATCCTGTTATTGGTGATAGTGGCCTGCATGTTCATCCGTGTGCCGGAGTCCGCCACCGCTGAATTTACCTTGAAAGCGCCCGATATAACCTCGACTTATGCCTGGTTCGAAGGGCCGATTGCGAAGTGTTTGAAGCAAGAAGGTCAGATGGTACAGGAAGGCGAAGTGATTGTCGAGTACGATACCAGCCAGTTGATGTACCGTTTGGCGGCGGCGGAAAGCCGTGTCCGCGAAATCGAGGTAGAGCTGGATAATGAACAGCGTGCCTCGTTCAAGGAAAAGGACCGTCTCGCCAATGTGAAATTGCTGGAGCCCCGGCTTGAAACAGCTCGGATTGAAGTGGCGGAAGCCAAGTGGTATTTGAGCAAATCGCAGATTGTGGCGCCCGCGAGCGGAACCTTGGTGCTGGCGGATGGGCGCGCCGAAATGCTGATCGGCAAAGTGGTGCACGCCGGAGAGAAGATTTTCGATATTTACGGCGGCGAGGGCAAGGTGGCGGAAATTCCGGTCGACCAGCGTAACTCCTCGGTTCTGCTTGATAATCTTGAAGCGACTTTGTTCCTGCATACTGCGCCGGAAAAACCGATTGCAGTGAAGATCATGGAGATTTCGCCGTACCCGGAACTGACCGAACAGCGCACCTATTGTTATATTGTCCTGACGGAACTGCCGCCGACCGACAAAGATCTGCGTTACGGGATGCGCGGCATCGCCAAGCTCAGCGGCGGCCGGGTATCTTTGGGGTATTATCTGTTCAAGAGTGTAGTGCTTTACCTCCGGGGAATTTAATATGGCTGATCCGGTCACAGGGGCATTGCGCAACGATATCGAGCTGATCCCGAGCGGGAAGCACGGGGATTTCCCGATGCTTTTTGACCCGCAGGCGGACGCTTATTTCAAGATCAGCCCGAAGTCGATGAACATCATCGCCCGGCTGAATCAGAGTTATCCGGTGGCTGAGTTTCTGCAGAAACTGAACGAGACCGGCATTCACGTGAGTCAGCAGGAACTGCTGGAACTGCTGGCCTTCCTGCAGCAGAACAACCTGATTTCGCCGGAATACGGGCATATCAGCGCCAAGCGCAACCAGCACCGGAAAATGCGCGAAAAAACCACCTTCCTGCGGCTGTCGGCGGCATACCTCTTTTTTAAGCTGCCGCCGATCCGGCCGGAGAAGTTCCTGCAGGCCGCCAAACCATTCCTCAGTCCGCTGGCGTCCAAGCCATTTATCATCGCGTTGTTGATTCCGGCTGTGCTGGGGTATCTGATGGTGATCCGTTACTTCGACCAGGTCAGTACCGCGTTCATCAACTCGCTGACGTGGGCGGGGTTGGCGAATTACTTCTTTGCCATTCTGTTTTTGAAGCTGATCCATGAATCTGCGCATGTGATCTCGGCCACCCATTTCGATTGCCGGGTACGCGGGATCGGGCTGGGCTTCATGGTATTTTTCCCGAGGCTCTTCACCGACACCACCGACAGCTGGCGGCTGCCGCGCAAGCAGCGGCTGCTGGTCGACGGCGCCGGGATCATCATCGAATTACTGCTCGGCGGTATCGCGGCCTTGCTCTGGGTTTACCTGCCGGAAGGCAGCAAGATGAAGGCGACGATGTTCTACGTGTTCGCGGTCAGTACCATCAGCACGATCCTGGTGAACGGCAACCCGTGCATCCGTTACGACGGTTATTACCTGTTGTGCGACATCACCGGAATCGAGAACCTGATGACCCGTTCGGCCGAGTATGTCAAGCAGTTCTGGCGCTGGTTCTTCCTGAGGCTGGGGACCCGGCCGCATGAACGGCACGGAGCGTTTCTGCTGGTTTTCGGGGTGGCCTCGTTCATTTACCGTTTGTTCCTTTACACCTCGATTATCCTGATCATTTACCATAAATTCGTTCAGGCCATCGCGGTGGTGCTGGTATTTTTCGAATTGTACAGTATCGTGATTTACCCGTTTTACCGGGAGTTCAAGACCATCCGGATGCTGTCGAAGCGATCGACCAACCGGGCCCGCTGGATTCTGGCGGCGGTGGTTCTGGTGCTGGTGACGCTGGTTATGCTGCTGCCGATCTCGTGGAACATATCACTGCCGGGTGAAATCAAGCCGGAAAAACAGTTGTTGATTTCCGTGGTGGAACCGGGATATCTGACCGGCAAGTTGCCGCGTTTCCCGGTGAACGTGAAGAAAAACGACCTGCTGTTCGAACTGAATTCCCCGTTGCTGGACTTCAGCTCGCAGCGTCTGCGCTGGACATTGATTTATGACGAACAGCTCTTTGCCCTGCTTCAGCTGGAAGAGAAAACTCTTGGCCGGGCCATTGTCAGCCAGGAAAAGATCAATTCGGACCGCGTGGGGCAGGAGGAATTTGTCCGGCGCAAGGCCGCGCTGACCGTGAATGCCGAAATGGACGGGGTATTTGTACCTCGAATCCGTGATACCAATGCCGGTATGTATCTGCCGAAAGGTAAACTGGTGGCGGAAATCGTCTCACCGCAGTTGATCGTGCAGGCGTATGCCGGGGACCGTGACATCGCCAGGCTCACGCCCAGGAAGGATGCGGATGGCAACGATGTCCCGCTGACAGTAACGGTGAAACTACCGGATACGCTCAAGGAATACAGCGGGACCATCAAGGAAGTGTTCCATGTGCCGGCCAAGCTGCGTAACTCGCCGCTGCTGCAGCACTTTGGCGGTCCGATTCCGGTGTACCTGGATGAATCGAAGCCAGGGGAATATCCTTCGGTGATGGCATTGTACCGCATTGAAATCGCGTTTGACGAGCAGCCGGAGCTTTTCGCGGGGCGCGTGGTCAAAGTGACCGTGCACCACCGGGAACGTTTGTTCGACCGGGTCTGGCAGTTGATGGTGAGCGCATTCCGGCGCGAGTTCTAAGAAAAGAATTTATCTGAACATTTTGAGAGCTTATCAATTAAACGATAAGCTCTTTTTTTATTTGACGAACAGCCGGGCGGAGACGCCGGCGGGGAGGGGACGGCCGGTCGAGTCGGGAATGCTCATTTCCATGGATTCCACCACGCCTCTTTTGCCGAAAATATCGCGCAACATATGCTCGAGGACGATCGGGGAGAACCCCGGCGAATGGCAGCTCAGGATCACGAAATAAGGATTTTTCTCGTCGATCAGTTGGCGGCAGGAATCCATCAGCGGGCCGATGTTGTCCTCCATTTTCCAGACCTGCCCTTTGGGGCCGCGCCCGAAACTGGGCGGGTCGAGGGTGATACCGTTGTATTTGGCGCCGCGGCGAATCTCGCGGGCGGTGAATTTGGAGACGTCGTCGACGATCCAGCGGATGTTGTCAGGCACGCTGGAATTCAACTGCTGGTTCTGGCAGCCCCATTCGATCATGCCGCGGGCGGCGTCCACGTGGCAGACCTGCGCACCGGCTGCGGCCATGGCCAGCGAACCGACCCCGGAATAAGCGAAAAGATTAATGGTTTTCACCTCGCCACGCATTTGCTTGATGACCTGTTGCGTCCAGTTCCAGTTGTCATATTGTTCGGCGAAAAAACCGAGATGGCCGAAGTTGGTCGGCTTGATCAGCAATTTGAAGCCATTATAGACGAGCTGCCAGGACTCGGGGAGGCCGCCGTGTTGATAGCGCCACTTGCCGCCGCCGCTGGAATTGCGCTCGAATATGCCCTGGGCCTTGCTCCACTCGGACTGCGGCAGCGCAGGCTTCCAGAAGGCGTTCAGGGCGGGGCGGATAATCCGGTATGGGCCGGCCTGTTCCAGTTTGGTCAGGTTGCCGGAATCGAGAAGCTGATATTGTTCGGATGCCATGAAAAATTACTCCTGCGGCGGGCTGTAGCGGTAATGGTGCTCGCCGGCATTGTAGACGATTTCGCCTTTTCTCACCGTCATGAGCGGCTTGTTGTCGGCGTTGGAAAAGACGGCGAAGTCGGCGAGCTTGCCGGGCTGGAGCACGCCGCGGTCCTCCAGGCGCAGATTCATGGCGGGATTCAGCGACACACAGGCGGAAGCGCTGGTGTCGGCCATGTGCGAATAAGACATCAATTCGTGCCAGCCGGAATCCAGGAGGCGGGTCGAGCCGGCCAGGATGCCTTTCGGGGTACGGGAAACGCCGTTTTTGATCACGATGCGGGTGGAGCCGAGCGTGTAGTCGCCGTCGGGCATACCCGCGGCCTGGACGGCGTCGCTGATGCCGATCACTTTGTCGAAGGGCTTGCAGCGGCAGGCCATGTCGACCATACGGGCATTCAGGTGCATGCCGTCGAGAATCATTTCAATGGCGACGCGCTCGTCGGTGAGTGCCACGCTGGTGAGGTTCTGGTCGCGCTGGTGCAGCGGCGGCATGCCGTTAAAAAGATGCGTCACGCAGCGCGCACCGGCATCGATGGCCCGCAGCGTCGATTTGTCATCGGCGATGCTGTGTCCCATGGAGGGAAGGATATTGTTTTCGACCAGCAGTTCGACCAGTTTCACGGAATTGTCGAGCTCGGGTGCGAAGGTCATTTTCATCAGTTTGCCCCGGGAAGCGGCAATAAATTCGCGCACCAGCCCGAGGTCGATTTCCTTGAGGTCGTTCTGCTCCATGGACCCGGCTTTGACCCGGTTCAGGAACGGTCCCTCAATGTGGATGCCGATGGGGTCCGCGCCGGGTTGTTCCTGCTGCATGAGCTTGCTCAGGATATCGAGATTTTCGAGCATTTTTTCTTTGGATGCGGGGACGATGGTCGGGATAAAACTGGTCACGCCGCGCTGGGAGAGCGTCTGGCTCATCTGCGAAATGGTGTTTGGGCTTTCCAGAGGCTGCGAGCAATCGAAACCGCCGGCGCCGTGGATGTGGCTGTCGATGAACCCCGGAGTAATATATGCGTCTTCGAATTCATAGATTTCGACCTCGCGGTCGCGGGTGAAAGCGGACAGGCCGCCGATGGCCATGATACGCTCATGACTGCGCAGGATGGCGCATTTGGGCATTCTTTTGTGCGGTGTCAGGCAATAATCCGCGATATATAGCGTTCGTTTCCGGCCGGTCTGGCTTTTTTCCATAAAAAAATCTCCTGAATACTATGCAATATAGCCCGGCGAGCGTGAAAATACAAATTTTTTTAACCACGGAATACACGGAAACCACGGAAAATTATGTTTATTTTTTACCACAAAATGCACAAAAACACACAAAATTTCTTTTGAGTTACTTCAGGGCGGCGCGTACTTCCTTGAAGGCGTTGATGGCGAAATCGAGGTCTTCGCGGCTGTGGGCGGCTGAAATCTGAGTACGGATGCGGGCCTCGCCCTTCGGTACCACCGGATAGCAGAAACCGGTCACGTAAACGCCTTTTTCGAGCAGGGCGGCGGCCATTTTCTGGGCCAGTACCGCGTCGCCGAGCATCACCGGGACGATCGGGTGGGTGCCGGGCTTGATGTCGAAACCGGCGGCGGTCATCTGTTCACGGAAATAGGCGGTATTCGCAACGAGTTTTTCGCGCAGCTCCGAGGAGTTGGCGACCAGTTCGAGCGCTTTCAGCGAGGCGCAGACCACGGCGGGGGGCACGGTGTTGCTGAAGAGGTACGGGCGGGAGCGCTGGCGCAGCATATCGATGATTTCCTTGCGTCCGCTGGTGTAGCCGCCGCTGGCGCCGCCGAGGGCCTTGCCGAGCGTGCCGGTGATGATGTCCACGCGGCCCATGACGCCGCAGTATTCGGGGGTGCCGCGGCCATTGGCCCCGACGAAGCCCACTGCGTGGGAATCGTCGACCATGACCAGCGCATCGTATTTCTCGGCAAGGTCGCAGACGGCCTGCAAATTGGCGATGTAGCCGTCCATGGAGAAAACACCGTCGGTGGCGATCAGCCGGAAGCGGGCGGCAGAGGCGGCGCGCAGCTGGGCCTCGAGGTCGGCCATGTCGTTGTTTTTGTAACGCAGGCGCTGGGCCTTGCAGAGGCGGACGCCGTCGATGATGCTGGCGTGGTTCAGGGAGTCGCTGATGACGGCGTCTTCGGGGCCGAGCAGCGTTTCGAAGAGGCCGCCGTTGGCATCGAAGCAGGAGCTGTATAAAATGGTGTCGTCGGTGCCGAGGAAGGACGAGAGCTCTTTTTCCAGTTCCTTATGGATGTCCTGCGTGCCGCAGATGAAGCGGACGGAGGAGAGGCCGTAACCCCGGCAGTCCATGCCGAGATGGGCGGCTTCGATCACTTCGGGGTGATCGGCCAGGCCGAGGTAATTGTTGGCGCACATGTTCAGGACTTCGCGGCCGTCGGCAACGCTGATCCGGGCGTTCTGCGGGCTGGCGATAATGCGTTCGTTTTTGTAAAGCCCCTCGGTTTTGAGGGTTTCAAGCTGTGAATTCAGGTGTTCCTGGAATTTGCCGTACATGATTATTCCTCCCAGTTCAGGATGACTTTGCCGGACTTGCCGGAGCGCATGGCTTCGAAGCCCTTTTCGAATTCGGTATAGTGGAAACGGTGGGTGATGACCGGGCTGATGTCGAGGCCGGATTCGAGCATGGCGCTCATCTTGTACCAGGTCTCGAACATTTCGCGGCCGTAAATGCCTTTCAGGGTCAGGCCGTTGAAAATGACTTTGTTCCAGTCGATGGCGGCCTGCGGGGGCAGGATGCCGAGGAGGGCGATTTTGCCGCCGTGGAACATGGTGTCGATCATGCCGTTCAACGCGGCGGTGCTGCCGGACATTTCGAGACCCACGTCGAAGCCCTCCTTCATGCCGAGTTCCTTCATCACGTCGCGCAGGTTTTCCTTGCTGGTATCGACGGCGCGGGTGACGCCGCCGACCTTACGGGCCAGCGCGAGACGGTCGGGGTTCACGTCGGTAATAACCACATAACGGGCCCCGGCGTGGTGTGCGATGGCGGCGGCCATGATGCCGATCGGACCGGCCCCGGTGATCAGCACATCCTCGCCCAGCAGGTCAAACGACAGCGCGGTATGGGTGGCGTTGCCCAGCGGGTCGAAGCAGGCGATGACGTCGGTGGAAATGGCCGGGTTGCAGTGCCAGATATTAGTCACCGGAATCACGAGGTATTCGGCGAAAGCGCCGGTACGGTTCACGCCGACGCCGCTGGTGGCGTTGCACAAGTGCCGTCGTCCGGCCAGGCAGTTGCGGCAGCGTCCGCAGACCAGGTGACCCTCGCCGCTGACCAGTTCGCCGATCTTCACATCGTGGACGTTGCTGCCGATGGCGGCGACGTGGCCGACGAATTCATGGCCGATGACCATCGGGGTCTTGATGGTCTGCTGCGACCAGGCGTCCCAGTTGTAAATATGGACATCGGTGCCGCAGATGGCGGTTTTGGTGATTTTGATCAGGACGTCGTTGATGCCGTATTCGGGCATGGGGACGTCGGTCATGGTCAGTCCGGGCGCGGGGGAGGCTTTTACCAATGCTTTCATTTCAACTTCTCCAAATCTAGATGCTTAAAAAATTGATAATCTTAAAAGGTATATGGTATTCAGGCAAAAATCAAGCATAATAACATTGAAAATAAGCAGAGTTATGCTATTTTTCCTGCATTATGAAAACATTCCGATTCCGACTTTTAACCTTACTCGTTGTTTTGCTGGCCTGGGGCGGCATGACGGCCGGCGCGCTGTTGTATTACTCGGTGATCAAGCGCGACAAATACCTTGCACTCGGCAATGACAAAGCCTTGCGGCTGGGCAAGCTGCAGGCGCCTCGCGGCCGGATTCTGGACCGCAACGGCGTGGTGCTGGCTTGGAGCGAGAAATATTTCGACCTCTTCCTGGTCAATCCTTCGACCGACAATATCGAGCAGGAAATGATGATGAAAGAGGTTCGGATGGCGGTTCCCGACTGCGAGCCCGAAGTGATCGATGAGACGACCTGGCTGCTGAAGGCGAACCTGAGCCCGTTTCAGCTGCTCGGGCTGGAACAGCTGCTGCGGGGTTACCCGGAGCTGCAGGTGGTGCCGCGCGAGGAGCGGCTGGTGGTCGATTATCCGGAGGTCCGCAAAATCATCGGGCAGGTGGGACAGAGCGGCGCCGAGAAAGAATACAACGTGGAACTGACCGGCGTGCCGGGCGAATACGAAGTCATGCTGGACCGGCGGCGCAACTGGATCGCCGGGACGTGGAAACTGGTCGTACCGGCGATTCCCGGTGAAGATGTGAAACTCGATTTCGCGCTCAGCGAATTACTGGAGGCGGGACATTGAAAACGGTAATCCATTTCAACTGGTCGCTGATTATCGCGGGGCTGCTGTTCCTGCTCGGTTTGTGGGGATGCCTGGCGATTTACAACGCCACGCTGCTGAATGCCTCGCCGTTTTATTTCGTCGGACGGCAGTTCCTGTGGCTGCTGGTCGGGCTGGGACTGCTGGTAGGCTGCGCCAAAATCCCGTTCCGGTTTTACCGCGAAAACGCCCGGTTCATCGTGCCGCTGATTTTTCTCTTTCTGCTGCTGGTTTTTCCGCTGGGCATCAAGATCAACGGCATGCGCGGATGGTATTCGTTCGGGCATTTCATGGTGCAGCCGTCGGAACTGGCCAAACCGTTTTTCCTGTTGACGCTCTGCTTCTGGGGGACGATGTTTCCGGTCGGGATCAAGCGCTTCGGGGCCATGCTGGGGCTTACGCTGGTGTGGCTGATTCCGATCCTGCTGCAGCCGGATTTCGGCACGGCGACGGTGTACCTGGCGGGATTTGTGATTGTTTATTGGCTGAGCGACGGTTCGCCCTGGCCGCTGGCACTGTTGCCCGCGGGCTTCATACCGGCGGCAATTTATGTGCTGATGACCAAACCCTACGTGCTGAAGCGTTTCGAGGGATTTCTCGACCCGCTGGCGGACCCCGGCGGCAGCGGCTGGCACGTGCTGCAGTTCCAGTATACGCTGGCGCGCGGCGGAGTCACGGGGATGAGCTGGGGCAAGGCGATCTGGGCGAATTGTTATCTGCCGCTTTCGCACAGTGATTCGGTGTTTGCGTCAATCGCGGAATCGCTGGGGGTAGCCGGGGCGCTGCCGGTGATTTGCATTTTCGGGCTGCTGGTGTTTGCGTTTGTCAAACTGTCGCTGCTGACGGAGAATAACGAGCGGCGGCTGTATGTGGCGGCCTTCGGCTGTCTGGTGGCGGTGCAGGCTCTGCTGCATATCAGCGTCAATGTCACAATCGTACCGCCGACCGGGCTGACGCTGCCGGTATTGAGCTACGGGGGGAGTTCGCTGCTGGCGACGATGATCGGCGCGGGCATCGCACTCAGCGCGGCCCGGCCGGAAAAGAATACGCCGGAGAATTAAGCTCTCGGCGGGAAGTCGAATTCGGTGGCGAACAGGTCGGCGATGGCATCCGCGGCCTGCTGTTCATTGGCGCCGGAAACTTTGACCGTAACGCGGTCACCCTTGTGCAATCCCATGGCGATCAGGCTCAGGATACTGTTCAGCTCGGTCTCGGCGCGGCCGGGAGCGGAGATATGAAACGCATGACCGGGAAATTCCTGGATCTTATTGAGAATTACACTGGACGGACGGCAATGGATGCCTGCCGTATTTTTGATTTGTACTGTTTTTTCTACCATATTTATCATCTTCCTTCGTTTAAAAGTAAATATAAACATTGATTTTTTTTTGTCAACGTGTAATTTGTACTAAAATCACAATAATATAGACTGACTAATGAAAAAGATCAAGAGACATGTCTGGTTAACTGGGGGAGTTCTTGTATTCGCCCTGTTATTCAGGCTGCTTTATTTGTGGCAATTCAGCACTTCGCCGGTGTTTTCGCATCCGGCCGGGGCCGATGTGGGGGAGTACGACCGTTGGGCGTGCGAGATCGTCAGCGGTCAATGGCTGTGGAACAAGGTTCATATCCACGCGCCGCTGTACCCGTATTTCCTGGCGCTGCTTTACAAAATAACCGGGTTCAATTTTTTCTGGGTCCGGTTTCTGCAGCTGCTGGTCGGATTGGCGGGGGCGGTGCCGGTGTACCTGGCGCTGTGCCGGGGCAAATGGCGGCGGCCGAACCTGACCGCGATGGTATTTGCCGGTATCGTGGCCGTGTACCCACCGCTGATTTATTATCAGGCGGAACTGGTCAGCGAGGTGCTGCTGCTGCCGCTGTTGGGACTGAGCTGGTACTTCCTGCGGCGCAAGAATTATCCGGGGGCGGGCGTGGCCGCCGGGCTGGCGGCGATCACCCATCCGGGAAGCCTGATCTTTATCGCCGGGGAGATCGTGATTTTGAGCGTCTGGCCGTGGCGCAAGTACCGGCTGCGCCCGGCGCTGATGTTTGTGCTGGGGACGCTGATTTGCATAGGGCCGGTCGTCGGGTACAACTCCTGGCTGGAGGGGCGCTTCGTCCCGATTCAGAAACACGGCGGGCTGAATTTATTCATCGGCAACAATGTCAATGCCGACGGCACCTGCAACGTCCGCCCCGGCGCGGACTGGGCCGAGCTGCAGAACTGGGCCGGGCAGAAAGCGGAAGAAGCCGGAACCACCACCGACCGGGTATTGCTCGGCGAATCCCTCCGCTTCATCGGCGAGCATCCGTTCACGTTTGTGCGCCTGAGCCTGCGCAAGGCCGTGCTGGTCTGGAACTGGCGGGAGCTGATTTCCGGGGCCGACCCCGCGCCGCTGCGGTACTACACGCCGGTGCAGAAATATACCTTCTGGTCATTTCTGGTGGTGGGGATTCTGGCGCTGACCGGACTTTTCAGCATGGTGCTGACGCGTTGGCGCAAGTTGATGGGGTACCGGCATTTGCTGTGGTGGCTGCTCAGCTTCTGGGGGCTTCAGGTGATTACCGTGACCAGCGGCCGCTACCGGGTGGCGATGCTGTATCCGGTTTTCATTTTCGCCGCATTTCTGGTCAATGAATTCATCCGCAAAAACCGTTTCCGGCCCTTCTGGCTGACGCTGGCGGTGCTGGCGGCCTCGGCCATCGTTATTTTGCCGAAAGCGCCGTTCCATGCCGTCCGTGAGGAGCGGGAAGCCGCCTGGCTCCTGGGGCAGGGGTATTATGCCGCCGGCGATTACCAAAGCGCCGCGGAAACCGTCCGGCGCAGCCTCGAGGATGACGACCGCCAGGCCGCCCGCAACAATAACTTCCTGGGCACCATTTACATGCATATGGACCCCGGGCAGGCTGAGCCGTTGTTCAAGCGCGCCATCGCCGCCGAGCCGGACCGGGGCGAGGGGTATATGAACATGGCGATCCTGAAAAGCCGCAAACGCGAGTATACCGAAGCCGAGGATTATTTCAAACTGGCGGATGCCGCTTTCATGGAAAACAAGGACGAGCTGTATTACAATCGGGGCTATTTTTACGAATCAGTCGGGCACCTGGACGCCGCGCTGCAGGATTATCTGGCCGCGCTGGCGGTGAACTCCGGCAACCGCCGGGCACTGAATGCCGCCGGGGTGGTATGCTTCAAGAAACAGGATATGGAGTCCGCCGAGCAATACTTCAAGCGGGCGCTGGCGCTGGATTCGGGCAATACCGGAATCATGCTGAACCTGGGCGCGATTGCCGCCACCACCGGCAATATGGAGCTGGCCCGTCAATGGGGCGAGCGGGCCCGGAGAATCAAGCCGGACGACGAACGGGTCAAAATCTTTCTGCAAATGTTGAACCGGTAAGGAATTGAAAAACGCCAAACCGAGGCTATATTTCGGTTTACATATTTATCAGGATGAATCATGGCCGACTGGATTGAAATCAATAAGGACCCCAGGCACGTGGCCCGCGAGCGCGAAAAAGCCCGCGAGTTGCGCAAGAGCCCGTGGTGGAAGGAGCAACTCGCCAAGGGAATCTGTCATTATTGCGGCCAGAAATATCCGGCGGAAGAGCTGACCATGGACCACCTCCTGCCGGTCGTCCGCGGCGGCCGCAGCAACAAAGGCAACGTCGTCGTCTGCTGCAAACAGTGCAACAACGACAAAAAATACCTGACCCCGGCGGAAATCATCCTCCGCCAGCTTGAAGAAGACAACAGCAACAATAATAACATAATAGAAAAGGATCAAAACAATGGCTAAAATCACGCTCGGCATCCCGAAGGGGAGCCTGGAACAGACCACCGTCGACATGTTCGCCAAGGCCGGTTACACCATCAACATCAGCTCGCGCTCGTACTTTCCGACGATTGACGACGACGAAATCGAATGTATGCTGATCCGCGCCCAGGAAATGTCGCGTTACGTGGAAAAAGGCATCCTCGACTGCGGCCTGACCGGCCACGACTGGATCGAAGAAAACGGTTCCGACGTCACCGAAATTTGCGAACTGGTCTACGGCAAAACCGGCCGCAAACCGCTGCGCTGGGTGCTGGCCGTGCCGAATGATTCCGGCATCGTCAAGCCCGCCGACCTCGAAGGCAAGCTGATCGCCACGGAAGCGGTCGGCATGACGAAGCGTTACCTGGCCAAACACGGCGTCACCGCCCAGGTGGAATTCAGCTGGGGCGCCACCGAAGTCAAGCCGCCGCGCCTGGCCGACGCGATCGTGGAAATCACCGAAACAGGGTCGTCCCTCAAGGCCAATAACCTGAAAATCATCGACACTCTCTGCGAAAGCACCACCCGCTTCATCGCTAACAAAGAGTCCGTCAAAGACGAGTTCAAGAAAAACAAAATCGAGCAGCTCTCCATGCTGTTGAAAGCCGTCCTGGCCGCCGAACACAAGGCCGCCCTGATGCTGAACGTGAAGGAAGAAAACCTGAAGGCCGTGCTGGGATTGCTGCCGGCGCTCGAGCGCCCCACGATTTCCAACCTCTCGGAAGACGCCTGGTTCGCCGTCAACACCGTTGTCGACCGCGACAGTGTGCGCGACCTGATTCCGAAACTGCGCTCCGCCGGTGCCCACGGCATCGTCGAGTACCCCCTCAATAAAATCGTCTATTAAACAACTGTATAAAATTGGCGCAGCCTTTTGAGCTTAAGTCTCAATCGGCTGCGTTATTTTGTCACAATTTTGTCCCATCTCGCCGAATCGATACAAAAATATCTTTCTGCTGGTTCCTGCACGGATTCAAAAAGTTGGCACGGCACTTGCTTTATATATGCCGACAACATAATTAAGCAAAAGGGCAGAACCCTGTAAGGAGGTATGATTATGTTAATGAGATTGTATGACAACTTCAACTCGATGGTCCCGTTCAAGCCGGCCGACCTGAACCGCCACCTGTCAAACATGCTTGATTCTTTCCAGGAAGGCGTAAACCGTTACCTGACCGGTTTTCCCCGGATGAACGTGGAAAACAATGAACAGGAACTGGTGGTCAAGATCGCGATGCCGGGCATGAAGGCGGATGAGATTCACGTGGAGGTCGTCAGCGATTTCCTGACCGTAAAGGCCAATCGCGAACGCGCCGAAGATCCGGATACTGATAACCGGCTCTATTCCGAAAGGCGCTTCACCCGCTACGAGGAAAAATACAAACTCCCGTGCAAGGTGAAAGGCGGCGAAGTCGCGGCCAAATACGTGAACGGCGTGCTGGAAATCACCATGCCGAAGGATGAAATCGAAAAACCGGTCACGGTCAAAGTTGGTAAGGAGGATTGAACTATGAGTGATGAAGTCGTAAAAGCGGAAGTCGCAGAGGAAAAAGTCCCGGTCGAATATGTGGATTATCTGCCGCCGGTGGATATATACGAAACAGACGGCGCCATGAAGGTGCTGATGGATATGCCGGGCGTCTGCGACAAAAACGTGTCGGTGGATGTGGAAGAACAGATCATGACAGTCGTTGGCGACAGCGACATGAAGGACGAAGGCAAAGCGGTTCGTTTCCGCCGCCGGTTCTCCATCTCTAAGGAAATTGACGCAACCAAAATCAAAGCGAAGATAAAGGACGGGGTTTTAGAAGTGATTCTGCCCAAAGCGGAATCGGCCAAGGTTCACAAAATCAGAGTCTCAACCGAATAAATTTAACCCCACTCCCTCCTAATCCGCTCTATCCCCTGGAGCGGTCCCCTCGGCGGCTACCCCTCCGCCGGGGGTTTTTCTTTTTAATTGGAGAATTGGCCGGCGCTATGCGCCTGAATTGGTCGCTGCCTCCGGCCGCTGAATGATGGGAAATTTTGTGCAGGTCCGTAGCTGTCCGTGTAGATTGGCATGGTATTTGCTTCAATCAATTTATATATTTTTTGTTATTAGGAGGTAGTATTTATGAGTAATGAAAAATTCACAACCAAATCACGCGAGGCTCTGATCGGAGCCCAGAATCTGGCGCTCGAGCACGGGCACCAGGAGATCAACGGTTTGCATCTGCTGGCGTCTTTGCTGGAGCAGAACAACGGTTTGATCCCGTCGCTGCTGAAGCGCATGCAGCTGGACGCGGCGCGCTTCGCCATGGATGTTTCCATGGAACTGAAGCGGATTCCGTCGGTATCCGGGCCCGGGGCAGGGCAGGTGTACCAGTCGCGCGAATTCAGCGAAATCATCTTGAAGGCCGGCAAGGTCGCCGAGGAAATGAAGGACGAATTCGTCAGCGTCGAGCATTTGTTCATCGCCATATTGGAGCAGAAAAACAGCAAGGCGGCCGAGCTGCTGAGCGCCAAGGGCGTCGACAAGGCGCGATTCATGAAGGCGTTGCAGGAAGTTCGCGGCAATCAGCGCGTCACTACCGAGGACCCCGAATCGACTTTTGAGGCGCTTGAGAAATACGGTCGCGACCTGACGCTGCTGGCCGCTCAGGACAAGCTCGACCCGGTCATCGGGCGCGACGATGAAATCCGGCGCACCATTCAGATCCTGTCGCGCCGCACCAAGAATAACCCGGTATTGATCGGCGAACCCGGCGTGGGCAAGACTGCCATCGTGGAGGGCCTTGCCCGCCGTATCGTGCGCGGCGACGTGCCGGAAGGATTGAAGGACCGCAAGCTGGTCGCCCTCGACATGGGCGCCCTGATCGCCGGTGCCAAGTATCGCGGCGAATTCGAAGAGCGCCTGAAAGCGGTGTTGAAGGAAGTGACCTCGGCCGAGGGCAATGTGATTCTGTTTATCGACGAATTGCACACCGTGGTCGGGGCCGGAGCCTCGGAAGGTTCCATGGATGCCGGCAATCTCCTGAAGCCGATGCTGGCGCGCGGCGAACTGCATTGCATCGGCGCGACCACTTTGGACGAATACCGCAAATATATCGAAAAAGACCCGGCGCTGGAACGGCGTTTCCAGACGGTTGTCGTGAACCAGCCGAGCGTGGAGGATACCATTTCGATCATGCGCGGTCTGCGCGAGCGCTACGAGCTGCACCACGGGGTGCGGATCAAGGACAGTGCGTTGATCTCGGCGGTGCTGCTTTCCGATAAATACATCGCGGACCGTTTCCTGCCGGACAAGGCCATCGACCTGATGGACGAAGCCGCGGCCAAGCTGCGTACCGAAATCGACAGTTGTCCGACTGAAATCGACGAAATCGAGCGCCGTGCCATGCAGCTGGAAATCGAAATCGCCGGACTGAAAAAGGAAAAGGACACTGCTTCGGTTCAGCGCAAGGAAGTCCTGGAAGCCGAACTGGCCGAACTGAAAAGCGAAGGCAAAGAGTTGCGCGCCCGCTGGGATAATGAAAAGAAGGGCATCGCCGAGCTCCAGACCCTGCGTGAATCGCTGGAAATGTCCCGCAGCATGCTGGACAAGGCCGAGCGCGAATACAATCTGGAAAGGGCGGCCGAGCTGCGGCACGGCACGATTCCGGGCATCGAACGGCAGATCAAAGACGCGGAAAAGAAGATCAAGGCCGGCGATAACCATCTGCTCAAAGAAGAAGTGGATGAGGAAGACATCGCCGAGATCGTCAGCCGCTGGACCCATATTCCGGTGCAGAAGCTGATTCAGAGCGAAAAAGCCAAGTTGCTCGAGCTGGGCAGTCATTTGCATGAGCGCGTGATCGGCCAGGAAGAAGCCGTGGCGGCGGTGGCGGACGCGGTTCTGCGTGCCCGTGCCGGGCTCAAGTCGGCGAACCGTCCGATCGCCTCGTTTATCTTCCTCGGCCCGACCGGCGTGGGCAAAACCGAGCTGGCGAGAACCCTGGCGGAAAACCTGTTCGACGACGAACGCGCCATGATCCGGATCGACATGTCCGAGTACATGGAAAAGCACAGCGTGGCCCGGATGATCGGCGCACCGCCCGGATACATCGGCTACGATGAAGGCGGCCAGCTGACCGAAGCCGTGCGGCGGCGTCCGTACTCCGTGCTCCTCTTCGACGAAATCGAAAAGGCCCACCCGGACGTGTTCAATATCTTCCTCCAGATTCTGGACGACGGTATCGTGACCGATTCGCGCGGCCGCACGGTCAGCTTCAAAAACACGATCATCATCATGACCAGCAACCTCGGCAGCGACCTGATTCTGCAGCATCAGGGCAATGTGGACGCCGTTCGCGAACAGCTCAACCAGTTGTTGCGCGCCAGCTTCCGGCCGGAATTCCTGAACCGTGTCGATGAAGTGCTGATTTTCCACACTTTGACGCAGAAACATCTGCTGAAGATCGTGGATATCCAGGTCAAACACTTCGAGGAATTGTTGAAGGACCGTGACATCAAGTTCACGATCAGCGACAAGGCCCGCGAGTATCTGGCCGAGCAGGGCTACGACCCGGTATTCGGCGCCCGCCCGCTCAAACGCCTGATGGTGCGCGAGCTCGATACCCCGGTATCCCGCATGATCATCGGCGGCGAGCTGAACGACGGCGACACTCTGCTGATCGACAAGGGCAAACAAGGCCTGTTGATGACCGCCATCAACAACACCCAAAAAGAAGACGAAGCAGCCGAAGAAAGCTGATCGTCAGCAAGATAACCACTCCCGGTACAGGTCAAACTTGTACCGGGATTTTTTTGTCAGTTGAAGTGGGCCTGGGAGAAGGCGATGCGGGCGGCGTCGTTCGGATAGTCGGCGGGGTTGAGGCTTTCGACCAGTTCGAGGCGCGAGGCGAGGCCGGTCTGGTTGGCGACCTGGATTGCGAGGCCGGGGCGGGCGTTCAGCTCAAGAAGCAGGGGGCCGCGTTCGCGGTCGAGTGCGATGTCCGCGCCGAAGTAGCCGAGTCCGCACAAATAGGAGCAGGAAGCCGCCAGACGCAAGTGCTCGTCCCACAGTGGAATCTGCAGCGTTTTCAGCTCTTTGCCGGTGTCGGGGTGGCGGGTGATCAGCTTGCCGTGCTGCACGGCGTGAAGCGTGCTGCCGTCGCGCAGGCTGAGCCCGACGCCGACCGCACCCTGATGCAGGTTCGCTTTGCCGTCCGAGGCGCGGGTGGAGAGCCGGCACATGGCCATGACCGGGAACCCTTTGAACACAATCACCCGGACGTCCGGGATACCCTGAAAGCTGAAACCGTCGAAAATATCGGTGAACTGGATGCGCTCTTCGATCAACGCCACGTCCACTTGGCCGCCGAGGCTGTAAAGCCCACTGAGAATATTGGAAATATGGCGGTAAACCTGATGAAACCGCAGTTTCTGGCCGCCGGTTTTAAAGAACACCCTGCCATTATGCTTTTCAATTACCAGAATACCGCGCCCGCCGCTGCCGTGAGCGGGTTTGATGACAAATTCCCGGTGGTCCTTGACAATTTCCGGGAGATTGGCCACGTCGTGCTGGAATTCGATCTCGCCGATCAGGCCGGCGGTATTGACGCCGAGCTCGGTGGCGAGCCGTTTGGTGAGAATCTTGTTGTCGACCCGGGGGTAGCACTTGCGCGGGTTGTATTTCAGGATATACGAGTGGTTGCGCCGGTTCATGCCCAGAATGCCGGCTTCTCTCAAGCGTTTCGGCGAGGCCCAGTCGAAAATCATTTGATCACCAACGATTTGAAGCGTTTGAGTTCGGTCAGCCGGTAACCGGAGTAGGTGCCGAGCAGCAGGATGAGGCCGAGCACGATCAGGTCGATTTCGGCAAATGCGAACGTGGCATGCTGCACATAACGGTTCGACATGACGAAGTAGCACAGCAGTCCGGAGACCATGCTGGCGCCGAATTGTTTGGCCGTGGTGAGCGCGCCGTCTTCTTCCCAGAGAATCGACGCCCGCTCGATGGTCCACGCCATGATGATCAGCGGAAACAGCGCCACGGAGAGGCCGTAGGTGAAGCCGACGTTATGGGAGAGCAAGCTGAAGATCTTCATCAGGAAAATCACCACCAGCACCACTGCGGCGATTCGCGGCACCAGCAGCAGATTCAAGCGCGATAAATAGAAGCGCACCAATAGCCCCAGCACGATGATGATCAGGAAGCTGATCAGCCCCGGGATGAGTTCGGTTTCCATGAATGCCAGGGCAATCAGCACCGGCATGAAGGTCCCCATGGTCTGGATACCCACCACGTTGCGGATAAGCACCACCAGCAGGATGCCGAGCGGGATCAACGCGATGCGCTTGAAGAGGTTCTGGCTCTCCAGCGGCAGTTCGTAAACCGAAAGGGAACCGAGAATGCGGCCGATAAAGTCGCGTTTGGCCGGAATCAGCACCAGCGAGGGAATCGTAGCCTGAAACACCGAGTAACGGACGGACGACTTGGTGCCGCCCTCGACGTCCAGCAGCGATTTATCGCCCCGGCGCAGAGCCAGATATTGCTCCGGGAAGCCCGGTTTGACCTGATTCACATCGTAACCGTGCCAGGCGCCATTGAAATAGACTTCGAGTGTTTTGATCAGCTGCCGGCGGCGTCCGTCGATCAGCTGCACGCCGTACACCGGGCGGGCGGGAATGTCGCGTTCCAGCAGCAAATTGATGGCCAGTTCCAGCTTGTCGTCGGTGGTGCTGACTTCGGGCAGCAGGGATTTGACGCCATCGGTGTCGGCATGGAAAATATAATCGAGGATATTCAGCGTGAATTGAGTGGTGTCGGCATGGTCGGCAGAGGCCTGGTCGAGGAGGTTTTTAACATTCAGCCGGGCGGAGGGGCCGCCCCAGACGTGCTTTTCGCCCAGCACGGGCTGAGGGGCTTTCGTGGCATTCGGCGAGATTTTCGTATCGAAAATTTTCATGCGGTAAAAGATCGTCTGGGCATCTTTCGGGGAGTCCACGGAGTCCCATTCGGCACGGCGGCGGTCACCTTCGCCGGTATACTGAAACGAGTAGTGGGTATCCGAAATCTGGTCCTCGGAAAAGACCTTGTAACCCGGAGTGTCTTCCGGAGCCGCCAGTGATATTTTGACCGGGCCCTGGCCGGGTTTGAAGTCGATCCGGGCCTCGACCTGCCACAGCAGCGTGCGGTCGTTGGGACGCAGGTTGAATTGGAGGAAATAAACCTTGTAGAATATTCCGGCGATGGCGATGGCGAACAGCAGACTGACCGTAATGATCAGTTGGGTTTTGGCGGTAATCTCTTTCATGAAAAAAAACTTATTCGGCTAAAGTGTTGACTCTGGAAACATCCACCGCGGCAAGCCCTTTGAGCAAATTGCGGCCGATCAGGACCTGATATTCGAATTGCTGGCGGTCGATCAAGGTGAAGTCGCGCATCAGCGTGAGGCGGCCCATCTTGATTTTCAGCTCAACCAGCGGGCGGGGCGGCGGATCTTCCATGCCGTGCCGTTTGATCTTGACATTGCGCTTGACCCTGCGCTCAAACTGATACTCCTTGCCGTTGGCGCGGGGTTTGATGGAAAATGAAACCCACGACTTGCCGTCGCGCTCAAAATATTTGAGGTGCGACACGTCGATCGAGCAGAGGGCGGCCCCGGTGTCCACCCGCGCGGGCATTGAAACAGGGATATTCTCGATATAAACCGGTTCTTCCTCGCCGATGATCCCGAGGGGGAGAGAGTCCAGTGGACCGTCCTTCGGCGGGGTAGGGGGCGATACCGGGTCAGCGTCGGAGTCGGTGTTTTTGTCTTCCATTTGCGGCTGCTCGGCGGGGGATTCCATGTCGGTTTCTTCCGCTGCGGAAGGAGCGGCGGCAACAGGAGAGCTTTTCTCAACCACTTGCGGAGGTTGCTCGCCGCCGCTCTGGCAGCCGAACAGTGCCAACACGAAAAACAGACAGATCAGGGACTTGGCAAAATTCATCATAATAATCTCTTTCATAATTCAGGCTGTTAATATACACCGCAGTATATAATTTGTCTAACGCCTGCCGCGCCGGAAGATTATTTTTTGGTAATTTAAAACGAAGAGGCGGCAAGGACTGAATTCAATCCTTGCCGCCTGAGTTGCAGTATTGCCTTATTTCTTGATCTTCCAGTCGAGGGCGCCGACCGGGCATTCTTCGATGCACTGGCCGCATTCGCTGCAGCTGACCGGCAGCGGCAGGTCATAGGCAGCGCTGACCTCGGTGTTGAAGCCGCGCTTTTTGGCGCTCAGCAGATTCTGGTTTACCACTTCTTTGCAGACCTTGACGCAGATGCCGCATTTGATGCACTTCATGCGGTCCTGAATGATCGCCGGGTGACGGTTGTCATAGCCGACTTCGGGTTTCTTGCCCTTGATCGCGGTGGGGCTGGCGCAGTAGGTTTCCGAATGTTTTTTCAGCTGGCAGTCGCTTTTCGCGGTACAGCTGCACTCGATACAGCGCTTGCCTTCGGCCTTCATTTCGTTCAGGCCGAGCGTCTTGGAGACTTCGTCAAACGTCGTGGTGCGTTTTTTGAGCTCGATCAGCTTCAGGTCGACGCGGGGAGCGTCGGAAACATCGCTGCGCAGGAATACCAGATCGTCTTTCTTGAGCTGGTTCTTCTGCCAGTGGCCACGCGAAACGTTGATGGTTTTTTCCGGCTGTTCGTCGGTCAGGTTGAGCATGCGGAGGATGCTGATGGCGGCTTTGCGGCCGCCGGCCACGGCTTCGACCACGGTGGCGGCGCCGCTGATGCAGTCGCCGGCGGCGAAGATGTTGCCGATCATCAGGTTGCTGGCGGCATCGACCTGGATATCGCCGCGCTTGGTGGTGCTGAAATCGGCGGTGGCGTCGGTGGACTGGCCAATGGCTGCGATGATGGTATCGGCCTTGATTTCGTATTCGCTGCCCGCGACCGGCACCGGCTTGCGGCGGCCGGAAGCGTCGGGCTCGCCGAGTTCCATGCGCTGACAGGTCATAATCAGCTCTTTGCCTTCCTTGCGGATCTTCAACGGAGCGCAGAGGAATTCGAACTTCACGCCTTCTTCTTTGGCCTCGTGGATTTCGATGGCTTCCGCCGGCATTTCCTTTTCGGTACGGCGATAGCAGCAGGTCACCTCGGGTGCGCCGAGGCGGGTAGCGGTGCGGACGCAGTCCATGGCAGTATTGCCGCCGCCGACCACAATAGTACGGCCGGGGTTCTTGCCGCTGCCGCAGTTGTTGACTTCGAGCCAGCGAATGCCCTGTTCGGCGAGTTCTTCGCCTTCGGTGTACATGGAGCTGGGCTTCCAGCAGCCGATGGCGGCAACCACGGCGTCGTAGTCACGGGCGAGGTCAGCCAGCTTCAGCTCCTTGCCGAGCGCTTTGCCGCATTCGATTTCGATGCCCATTTCGGTGAAATGAGCGATTTCCTTGTTCAGGATTTCCTTCGGCAGGCGATATTCCGGGATGCCGTAACGCAGCATGCCGCCGGGCTCAGCCTGTTTGTCGAAGATCCTGGAGGCCACGCCGCCGAGGCGCAGGTAATAAGCCGCGGCCAGTCCGGCCGGGCCGGCGCCGATAATCGCGACTTTTTTGCCGCTCAGGGCAGGGAGCTCTTCCTTGTAGGTGTCATAGAACATATCGGCGGCCAGGCGCTTGAAGTCGTTGATGGCGACCGGTTTGTCGGTAACGTTTTTGCGGCAGTCCTTTTCGCAGAAGCGGGGGCAGACGCGGCCGATGCTCATCGGCATGGGAATGCGCTGTTTGATGATTTTCAGCGATTCCAGGAAGTCGCCTTTGCGGCCGGCCCGCACGTATTCCTCCACCTTGGCGTGAGCCGGGCAGGCGATGGTGCAGGGGGCCTCGCAGTCGCCCTGATGCTCGGAGAGCAGCAGTTCGAGCGCGGTGCGGCGCATGTCGGTGACTTCGTCGGTCGAGGAATCGTATTCGCCGCCTTCTACCGGGCAGGCCGAACAGGACGGCAGGAAGCGCCCGGTTTTGGTGTCCTTGACCATACAGACGAAGCACGAGGTCGTGCGCGATATCTTCTTGCTGAAACACAAAGTCGGAATGACGATTCCGTTCGCCTCGGCCACGCTCAGGATGGTTTGTCCCGGCTCGGCCTGAAACTCTTTGCCGTCTATCTTGAAATTGATCAATTTCTTATCCACGGTTGCTTTCTCCTTTTTTGACGCGCGCAATGGTCTTTTTCGGGCAGATTTCAATGCAGGTATTGCAGCGCGTGCACTTGCTGTTGTCCACCACGAAATCGTCGCTGATGGCGTTCACCGGGCAGTTCTTGATGCAGAGACGGCACTTGATGCACTTGTCTTTGAACAGCACCACGTCGACCAGGTTGCTGCACTGCAGCGCCGGACACTGTTTGTCCGTCACGTGGCTTTCGTATTCATGGCGGAAATAACGCAGCGTGGCGAGCACGGGGTTCGGGGCGGTCTGGCCCAGTCCGCAGAGCGAGCCCTTGATGACCTTTTTGCCCATGGTTTCGAGGAACTCGAGGTCGGCGGGCGTGCCGTCGCCGTGCACGATCCGCTCCAGCGTCTCGTACATGCGGGTGGTGCCGATGCGGCAGAAGGTACACTTGCCGCAGGATTCGCGATGGGTGAAGTCGAGGAAGAAACGCGCGGTTTCCACCATGCAGCGGTCATTGGAGATCACGATCATCCCGCCGGAGCCCATGATGGCGCCGAGCGACTTGAGCGAATCGTAGTCGACCGGAGTATTGAAGAGTTCTTTCGGGATGCAGCCGCCGGAGGGGCCGCCGGTCTGAACCGCCTTGACCTTGTCCGGGTCGGCGCCGCCGATGCCGAACACGATTTCGCCGAGGGTGATGCCCAGCGGCACTTCGACGAGACCGGGGTACTTCAGGTCGCCTGCCAGCGCGAAGAGCTTGGTGCCCTTGCCGCCGTCGGTACCGACCGAGGCGAAGGCGTCGCCGCCCTCGGCAATGATCACCGGCACGTTGCCGAAGGTTTCCACGTTGTTGATCGAGGTCGGCCAGCCGTTCCAGCCCTTGTCGGTCGGGAAGGGGGGGCGGAAGCGCGGGGTGCCGCGTTTGCCTTCCAGCGAGGCGATCATCGAGGTTTCTTCGCCGCAGACGAATGCGCCGGCGCCTTCCTTGATGGTGATTTCGAGCTCGCGGCCGCCGATCTTGTTCAGACCGTTGGCGTAAATCTGGTCGATGGCGATCTTCAAGTGCTTGATGGCCAGCGGATATTCGGCGCGGCAGTAAATGAAAAGACGGGTCGCGCCGGTGGCGTAAGCGCCGATCAGCATGCCTTCGAGCACCTGATGCGGCACGCTCTCCATCAGCGAGCGGTCCATGAACGCACCGGGGTCGCCTTCGTCGGCGTTGCAGATCATAATCTTCTGTTCGGCCTGCTTGGCCGCGAGGAAGGACCACTTCATGCCGGTGGGAAAGCCGCCGCCGCCGCGTCCGCGCAGACCGGATTTCTTCAGTTCTTCGACGACCCATTCCGGGGTGTTTTCAAGCGCTTTCTTCAGTGCGCCGTAGCCGCCCCGGGCTTTATACTCGTCAAGGCAAATGGGATTGATGCGCCCGGCCAGTTTCAGGACCTTGAGCAGTTCCTTGGTGGCGCGTTCTTCGTGAATGTGGAAGCGGAAATCATCGCCGAGGGACAGGATGCTGTCGATGGCTTTGTCGGTGGCGTTGACCCCGGCGTAGAGGACGGAGCCGCTGTCGGTGACAACTTCGACCGTGGGTTCGGCGTAGCAATGGCCGATACAGCCGACTTCGTCGATATCCAGCTGCGGGGCCTTGCCGCGCAGGGCCTCAAGGACCGCGCCGCCGCCGGCAGCCAGCCCGCAGGAGGCAGTACCGACCCGGATTTTCCTGATTTTATCGCTGATGGTCATTGTTCCTGATACTCCTTGAGAATTTTGATCGTGGATTTGCGGTCGAGCTTGCCGAAGATTTTGCCGTTAATGCTCATGACCGGCGCCAGGCTGCAGCAGCCTAAACATGCCACGGTTTCGAGGGTAAATGCGCCATCGGCATCGGTTTCGCCGGACTTGATTCCGAGGTGGGTGCTGACCCAGTCGAGGATCTGCGTGCTGCCTTTGATGTGGCAGGCGGTGCCGTCGCAGATGCTGATTTTGTTGCGGCCTGGCTTGATCCGTTTGAATTGAGCGTAAAAGGTCAGTACGCCTTCTACTTCGACCTCGGCAATTCCGAAGTAATCGGCGACCGCCGCGATGCTTTCGTTGGACACGAAACCTTCGTGCCCCTGAACCGCCTGCAGTCCCTTGATCAGATTGCCGGGCTCCTTCCCGATTTTATTCAGGTAGTCATAATTGCCCATTTATTGCCTCCGAGCTTTATGTATATTTTTTCGTTTAAAATATATCCACAGTTGAAATAGTTAATATAGCATGTTATTTTGATATTTCACTGTGAAAAAAGAGGTTTTTTTATGAAATACGCCGCCGCGTTTTATCTATTTCTGGTCATCGGCGCTCTGACGGCTGCGGAACAGCCGAAAGTCCGCATCCTCGACACCCTCGGCAATGAGCCGATGCTGCGCAGGACCGTGATGAATATGAACACCCAGGTCGCCTACAATATCAAAAACACCACGCTGGACGAGGCTGCCGAAGAGCTGAAAAACGGCACCGCCGATATGGTTATATGCGGCTCGGACACGCTGCCGGAGTTGAAGAAAAAAGTCAAGAACCTGACCGCCGAACCGTACGCGATCGAGGCGCTCGGCATCGGGATTCACCTGACGAATAAAGTCACGGATATTTCGCTGAAGGACCTGCGGAAGATCTTCGGCGGGCTGGTCATTTCATGGAAAGATTACAACGGTACCAATTACATGATCCACAAGGTCGCGCCCGGCAAAAATGCGCTGGGCAGTCTGGTTTTTAACCGCATCGTGCTGGACAATAAACCGGTGGCCAAGGATGTGGCGCTGTTTGAAAACGCCACGGAGCCGATGGTTTACGTGACCGGCAATCCGAACGCGCTGGCCTGCGGGCTCTGGAGCCGGAGTTTGCTCTTTGAAGTCAAGTTCCTGACGGTCGACAAAATCGAGCCGACGCTGGCGAACATCCGTTCCGGGCAGTATCCGCTGGCAATCACCTATTATGTATGCAGCACCAAAGCGGTTCCCGCGGAACTGCTGAAGAATTTGACCGACGGTAAACAGCTGGAGGCCATCGGGTTGCTGTCCGCTAAATAAACAGGAGGGGAAACGATGTTTGAATCCAAGGTTTTGATGATTTCCGTGACGGTACTGTTTGCACTGGCGGCGCTGGTGCTGCTGGGCACGAAGTCCAGCGTCATCGTCAAAGGCAACGGCGTGGTGAAGGAAAAAACGTATCCCTGCGGTAACCTGAGCGAGGTGAACGTCGGCGGGGTGTGGCAGGTGAAGATCATCACCGGGGCCGCTCAGAACCAGGTCAAACTGAGTGTCGAGGAGAATATCCTCGAGCTGGTTGAACTGGAGCTGGCGAATAATAAGCTCAATGTCAAAATAGACGGCAGCATCAATCCGACCAAACCGATGCTGATGGAGATCAGTTTGCAGAAATTGCCGGAAGAGATTTCCGCCTCCGGGGCCAGCAGGATTGAGATCGGAAAAAACAGCGCCGAAAAGCTTGAATGCCGCCTCTCCGGCGTCGCCAAGCTGGAGATCGCCGAAAGTAAATTCGATACGCTGAAACTCAATCTGACCGGTTCAAGCCAGGCAAAACTTGAGGTTTCCGCGAAACTGGCAAATATCGATATTCACGGCAGCTCGAAGCTGGATGGCAAGGGTGAGATTGAGCGACTGAGCCTGAATTCTGCCGGGGCAGCTCAGGTCAAGTTGGAGAAAATCGGTGATGTCGAAATCAAAATCAGCGGCGCGTCCAAGTTTGAATTTGAAAGAGCCAACACCCTGAAAGGGCTGGTTTCCGGGGCCGGATCGTTGAAATACAAGGAACTCGGCACCGTCGACGTGAAAACCTCCGGGGCCGCCAAGACAAGCGGCAGATCCGCCGTCCGAAATGATCTGGTCTGGGTCGAGGCGCTGATCGAACAGAATGAATATAATCAGAAATACAAGCTGCCGGGACCGATGACCGGGCCGGAGTTTATCACCGTGCACAACACGGCGGAACCGTTTTCGGCCATGCAGGAGCGGGACCGCGTGGATTTCCGGCGCGATGATAAATCGGTGTCGTTTCACTTCACCGTGGATGAGCTCGGCGCGGTACAGCTGATGCCGCTGAATATTCACGCCTGGCACGCCGGCGACGGCGCGGAAGGCAAGGGGAACACCTCCAGCATCGGCATCGAAATCTGCCGCAGTCAATATTACGGCCGCAACGAGCGGCGCTATCGCCGGGCCGAAGATAATGCGGTGAAACTGTGCGCCTGGCTATTGAATTATTACAAGATGGACATCGATAAACTGCGGATGCATCAGGACTGGTCCGGTAAATATTGCCCGCACCGGATTCTCTCAGAGAACCGCTGGGAGGACTTCAAGTCGCGTGTCGAGGCGCAGTTGAAACAGGTTCCGCAGCGTACCGACCGGAAGCAGGGGCTCTTGCGAAATCAGGCCGAAGCGGTTGTGTTCGAGACTTATCAGGACAGGCCCGCGTGGAAAAGCTTCCATGGCGACATGGCGTTTACCATCGATGAATTTGCCGAAAAGCTGAAAGCGCGCAAGATCGACCAAATCGAGATTTCCTGCTGGAACAAGACGGAATCGCACCAGGAAAATATCGAGGCTTTCCAGAAGCACGGCATCCGGGTATTGTGTTACTACATCATGAAGCCGGACACCCCGGAGTGGCTGCGCCAGAATCTCCTGCAGCCCGAAGATGAATTCGAGCAATATCGGAAATCGCTGAAGCGCTAAGAATTTTTCTTCACGAAATCGCTGAATTCCTGCCGGAAACGGGCGGGATTGAAGTGTTCGGCATGAGCGCGAATACGCTGGATATCCCATGATTTCGCTTCAAATTCCGTGATCGCGTCGATGAGGGACTGAACCGTTTCTTCCTTGAAAAACAGGCCGGTTTCGTTGTCGCGAACGGTTTCCAGCGCGCCGCCTTTGCCCAGGGCGATCACCGGAGTACCGGCTGCCTGCGCTTCAATCGGGACGATTCCGAAGTCCTCCACGCCGGGGAACAACAAAGCCTTGGCTCTGGCGTACAGTTCGCGCAATTTTTCCCGCGAGGGGCGCCCGGCGAACTGGATATTGGCATCGCTTGCGGCGGATTTCTCCAACGCTTTACGCACGTTGCCGTCTCCGGCGATGATCAGTTTCCGGCCGAGTTTCCGGCAGGCGTCCACTGCCAGATCGGGCCGCTTGTAGGCGATCAGCTGCCCCACAAACAGATAATAATCCTCCGGGCCGGAGCGTTCGCCGGCGGAGAAATATTCCGAGTCGCAGGGGGGATGAATCACGGTCGATTCGCGCCCGTAAATGCGCTTGATCCGGTCGGCCACGAAGCTGCTGTTGGCAATGAAATGATCGACCGATTCAGCGGACTTCAAGTCGTATTTGCGCAAGTAATTTTTGAAGGTGCCCATGGCAATTTTTCCGGCCAGGCCGCTGTTCCGGTAATAATCGCCGTACATATCCCATAGATACCGCATGGGGCTGTGGCAGTAACAGATGTGCGTGGCTCCCGCCGGTTTGCGCACGCCTTTTATTGGGCCGGATTCGCTGGAAATCAAGAGGTCGAAATTCGACAAATCGAGCTTACTCAAGGCAAAGGGCATCAGCGGCAGATACTTCTGGCAGCCGCGCCGGGCCCCGGGCAGGCGGCTGATCAGCGTTTCGTGCACCGGCATGTTGGCGATGACCGGATCGATCACCTGAGCATTGAAGGCGTGGGTGAAGATCTCGGCGTCAGGATAAAGGCGGCAGAATTCCGCGAGGACATTTTCGCCGCCGCGCATATTGGTCAACCAGTAATGAAGAAGGGCTATCCGTGGCATATTCAATTTCCTTTCTCATAAGGAGTTAAATGTTTCAGTAAGGCCAGCAGTTTTCCCGCGGAATCGCTCCACGAGTAACGCTCCAGAACAGAGCGATCGGCAATTTTGCCATTTCCGATCAATGCGGAAAGCTCGCAATCCGCCTTTTCCGGGTTGATATAAATAGCGTTATCACCAAATATTTCATGCATAACTTCCTTATCGGAAACAACAAGATATTTGGCTCCGGCGCTGAGCGCCTCAAGCGGGGGGATGCCGAATCCTTCATAGAAGCTGGGGAAAAGGAACGCTTTGCAGTCTCTCATGAGGGTTTTTGCTTCGCAATCGCTGATGTACCCAAGCAGTTTCAAGTTATCCGGAAATTCAAAATTCAAGCCGTCTGAGAAGTTTTTCCGGTCAAGAGCCCCGGCAATGACAAAGGTCCCGTTGGGATTGTTTCGGGCGGCTTCTGCGATCCATTTGAAATTTTTATTCGGCTCCAGGCTGCTGAGCGCAAAATAATAGTTTCCTTTTCCCAGGTCATATGTTTTCAGGGTATTTTCGTCATAGCCGATTCGCTCGTAATGCTGCCAGGCGTTGGGGATTACCGATATTTTTCCGGGGTTCACGGCATAATATTTGATAATCTCATTTTTCGAGAAATTCGATACCGTGATAAGGTTGATTGAGCGCCGCATGGAGTTGTTGAACAAGATGTTATACCAGAGAAGAAACTTTTTGCTGAAACTTCGGGGCATCGTTTTGATTTTTACATCGTGAATGCAGACAATACCGGGATTGAGCAGTGGAGAAGAATTACAGAGGTTCAAGGCGATGCCCTGCTGCTGCCGCACATAACGGAAAAATGAAATCTGCTCCCACAACGTGCCGTGCAATTTGCCTGTTCGCACAACCTGAATATTCTTATATTCAGGGATATCCGCAGCGTCAGGCGGGACCGCGATTTGGATGAAATCCTTCTCGATAATTTTATCCAGTTCAGCCACGATTTCCCGAGCGTAGCGCTGCACGCCGGTAATCCGTTGTGTCAGAAATTTGCCGTTGAGTATGATTTTTTTCATTTAAATACTCCGCAGATGCTTTTGAAGATGACCCAAATTTCCTGCCGGATGGCTTTGCCGCAGAAAAGAGTCCCGAACCAGCACAGAAGCGCGGAAGCGGCAAAACTCCACACCGCGCCTTCCAGCCCCCATTTGCTTCCCCCGTACCAGGTGAAGCAAATAGCGCCTGCAGCACTGCAGCTGGTGGCGATTGACAATATCCACTGGCGGTTTTCGATAATACACCATTTACTGAAACCGATAAATACCGAACTGATTGAAAAACCGGCTACCGAAATCCACAAGTTATTGGCCGCCGAATCGTATGCGCCTCCGTACAAAATCCGGATAAACAAGCTGCCGAAGAAAAAGAGAAATACTGAAACCAGAATGCCGAACCAGAAGAGACCACAGTACAGCATACCGCGTCTCCGACGGTATTTTTCAGGGGACTCGATGGCCACGGAGGCAATGGCGGGAAATAACGATATGGACAAGGTCTCGGGAAACACGATGAAACAGGACAGAATTTTAGTGATAATGGCATAGTTGCCGATCATGGTATTGTCGCCGATGGCTTTCAGGATCAGATAGCCGGTGTTGGAAACAATCAGGCCTGTAATCATCAGCCACAGCATCCAACCCGAGCGCCGGAGAATCAGCTTTATTTCCCCGATGCGACACCTCCAGCGGAGCACGGAGCCGAACCACAATTGATAGACCGCGATTTTCAGCACAGCCGGCAACAGCACGATCAGGGCGTTGATCAGAGCAAAATAATAGAGGGGGAACCGTTGAAAAGCACCGTAAATATTGGCGGCGGCCATGATGATGGCCCAGATGATGACAATCCGGGCGGTATAGACGACCTTGACTCTGGCCTGAAAATAAGCATCGATACCATTCAGAGCCACACCGATATAACCCAGGAAAATTATAAAAATGAGGTGACGGGAAGATGGATCGACCTTGAACAGATATACCGAGACGAGCAGCACCGCCAACATAACCAGGCAACCGACCAGGCGGAGGGTTATCGCACTGCCCAGAATCTCGTTTTCCCGTTCCGGACACAAAAGCAATTCGTGAACGATGATCTGATCCATGCCGAGAATGATCAGAAAGGCGAAAATCATCACATAACCGATGGCGAAATTCAGGATACCATAAGAATCCGGGCCAAGGCAGCGGGCAATGAATACTCCCGAAATGAAAGCCAATCCCATCAGGGTGAAGCGTTCGCCCATCAGCCAGCATGTATTCCTGCCGTATTTGGCAAAGATATTATTCAGGAAGAATTGCACTACAGTCTTCATGCTTCGCCTGTTTTGAAAATTTGAATAACACCACAAAAATAAATGCCGACAAAGGAATCAGGTATTCACTGCCTCCCCAAAAGGGATTATCTTCGACTATTCCTATTGCAACCAGCCCACAGCATGCTCCACCCAGCAGAACCAGCCATGCGGGATCTCGCCGCCGCCAGCAATACAGGGTTCGGACACCTGTTATACATGCGGCGGCACACAGGACAAGAAATGCCGCAAATCCGCTCCTCAGCCATATCAGCAGATAAACATTATGGGGAGTAGGGATAAAATCGCCGAATTCGGCGGCCCATTCTCCTTTTTCCGCTTCATAATACTTATCCCAGCCACCGAAGCCAACGCCCCGCAGAGGATTCTCTTTGATCGCGTGAGCTGCCAAACGCCATAAGTGTTTCCGGTTGCCGCCATGATAGTTTATCTGGCCTTCATGGGGTATCTGGTCTTGATTCGCCTCCGTCGAAGTATACTCTATACGTGGAAGATAGTAAATCGGCAGCATAATGATCAAGGCACCTGCTGCGGCAAGAGCAAATTTCCGGCGCGTTCCGGCAAGAAACGCGATGCCGCCGATTAAAAGCAATATCCATATCAGCATAATGCTTTTGGTCCCGGTGGCAGCGATTGCCCCGGAAAAAAGAATGGTGAGCAATAAATATTTCCAATCGTTTCTCCGCAGGTAACCAATCATACAGCCAACGGCGCCCAGCCATATCAGGATGGCTGCCAGTTGTCCTGTTACCAGAGTGCCTCCGCTGCGTGCCTCTTCCAGAAGATTGGAGAACATATCACCGCCCTTGGCGATACGCTGATTCATCAAAACCTGCGCTGCGCCGCTGCGCCAGAAACTGCCTTCCAATGCAGGCGAAAAATAAAATACAAATATAAGCAGTACCTGAACCAGAAATAAAGCCAGGACCACCGGGTAGTATTTGCGTAAAGACGGGATTAGTGTATCATAACGGTGATATCCGTAATTGATCAGGCTGAAAAAAGTAACCAGCAGCCCAATCGGACCGATTCCTTTTGACAGGTTCACCGCATAGACCAGACTCACAGTCTGAATCAGAATCAGAAGCATCAGCAGAACGGAAAATAATGAGAATATATTTCTGTTTTTGACATTGCATAGAAAGCACCATCCGGCGGCTGGCAATAAAGCCAGGGAGCACAATTGCCCCAGCGACGGGCAAACGGACAGGGGCAAGTATATTTGAAGTGGAGCCGTTATAATGGTAAAAAGAAAAAGCCAGTCGCAGCTTTTCCAGAATATCCGAATATAGTCGTCCGTTTTCATTTTCTCGAATCCATGATCAGCGTGCGCCGTGGCAGCGGAGTACTTCTTTGACTGTGCGAACCAGAATCAGGATGTCCAGCCAGATCGACCAATTCGTAATATAATAGATGTCCAGGGAAACCCGGTCGTCATAACTGGTATCGCTGCGGCCCGACACCTGCCAAAGTCCGGTGATTCCCGGTTTGACCCGGGAAAAAACCTTGTATTGGCTGCCGTAATATTTCTTCTCGGCAGTGACGATCGGGCGCGGGCCGATCATGGACATTTCGCCCAGAATCACGTTGATGAGCTGCGGCAGTTCGTCCAGACTGGTTTTGCGCAGGAAATTGCCGATCGGAGTGATCCGGGGGTCCCGGGTCAGTTTGAATTTCTCGCGCCATTCGCGCTCCATTTCGGGGTTTTCGCTGAGGATTTTTTCCAGGCGGCTGTCCGCGTCCTGGTACATGGTCCGGAATTTCCAGACCTGAATGGTTTTGTTGCCTGCGCCCAGCCGTTTGCTCTTGTAGAAGACTTTTCCCTTGCTGGTCAATTTAATGGTCAGGGCAATGACCAGAAACAGCGGAAGCAGGAAAATCATGCCGATGGTGGAGACAATCACTTCAAAAAAGAACTTCAGAATCCGGGGGCCGGGCAGCAGCAGCTGATTGCAGATTTCCAGTCCGGCCATCCTGCTGAAGTCGATCGGCTTGACCCAGGATATCGGAAATACCTGATTATCGGGAATGATCACCAGATATTTGTAGTAACGCATGTATTTATTCAAATTCGCCTGGGTAATGTGCCACGGCAGGCAGCAGATCAGGGTATCCACGTGCTTTTTCTTGCCGATGACAGCGATCTCCTTGAGTTTGCCCAGGTATTTGAGGCTCTCGCCGTCCTTTTTGATATCATCCAGATACCCGTCCACTTTGTAGCCGTAATACTGGTCGCCGTTCAAAAACGTGGTCAGCGCTTTCCCGGTTTTTCCATATCCGGCAATCAGTACCTTGATCTGGCCGATCGACAACTTATGCAGCACGAACCGGACAATATTACGGAAAACCAGCATTGCCCCCAGCTCCAGCACCCAACTGACGATCAGGACGAGGCGCGAATAATCCGTGTTCTGCCTGATGATGGCCAGATAAGAGAGCAGCAGGATGAAAGTGAAGGTGACCGAATAAACGCTGCGCCGGAGCTCTTCCACCGGCGTGATCATGGTTCCGGGGTAGAAACAGTTGCCATGATACAGGCCGATCAGGGCGTTGCAGATCAGGAAAAAAGGCAGAACCGGCCACAGTTTCAAGTAAACGGATATCTGGTAATCGGCCCCGAACTGCTTGTAACCCCAGGCGATCAGCAGGATCACCAGGCACAGACTGACCATATCGGAAAGGGCCAGGAATAAGATTCGTATACGTCCGCTATTCATGTTCGGTCCACTCCCTTTTCCATAATATATAGGTTCCCTTGTTGGTTTCGAAAGAATCAAGCCGGCGATACTTCGCGCGGGCAGGGACCGGGTCCGGATTCAAGACATAATCAATGATATAATCGTAAGAATCATCCTCGGCGCGCAGTTCATAACCTTCTCCGCCGGCGAGGTACCCCACTTCCACCATTTCATCGCTGGCAATGGTCGGACGCCGGAAAGAATGATACTGGTATATGTCGAAAACCCGTTCTTCCAGCCGGGCAGGGCCCTTGTAATCCTGACGGATGGTATCCTGCCATTTCAAAATCGCCAGACGGTTAAACGAATGTTTCCTGGAGGTCCGCATTTTCAATTGAGGGGACAATGCATCATAATACAGCCCCCCGGCAAGCAGCAGGAGCAGCAAGGCGACCACCGGTTTCCCCAGACGCTGCGGCAAATAGCGGCGGATCGCCCCGGCCAGCGCAAATCCCGCCAACGCCGTCCAACCGAATAGCAGCGGCGCGGCCGGCAGCAGATAGCGCCGGGAAACATAAAGATAATGATCGAACACTATAATCTGTAGTATGATCAATAGTGTATGTGCCACAAACAAACCCAGGATAACACTTTCCAGCGGCGTCCACTGTTTTTTGCGAATGCGGTAAATGATCACCAGAAGCGCCGGAATCGCAAAAATGAAATACGCCCCTTTGAACACGGAATCAATGAAGTCCAGAATGCTCTCCTTGTTCAAGGATGCGGCGAATTTGCTGAATCCGGTCAAGGTGTTTTCATTTTGCACAATGCCGGAAGTGGTTTCCCGAACCACCAGATTTTCGCTCGGGAAAAAGCGGCCCATGACCTGGGGAATCCGCGAAGCGGGCACAAACCAGCCGGTCAATTTCAGGTTAACGAAAGACACCGGCAAAAGAAATACCCAGATCAAAGCACCGGCCACAATGCTGCGCCAAGGGAATTTGCGCCACTTGCGGATTTCATCGACCAGGAGCCATGCCCCGAGGAAGGCCACGAAAAGCAATGAATCGTCGCGGGTCATGATCATCATCGCGGCTCCCGCGGCAAAAATAAGATAGCCCCATATCCGGGCGCGCGACTGATAAATCAGGATCATCCCGTAGGCCAGAATCGCCAGCCCCAGACATTTGGTGCTTTCGCGCATTCCGATACCCGACACCCGCAGCAAATAAGCACAGAATATATATAACATGCATCCGGTAAAAGCAATTCTGGCATCGAAAATACGCCGGAATATTCCCCACAGCGGAAAGACGGTCAAGCTGAATGTCATGGCGCTGGCAAGCTTGCAGGCCAGAAAGCCGGAACACCCGAACAACAGGACAAACAGTGAACTGATGGAGGCGAAAAACGGAGGTATGCGCGTATGGAAAGCGACATCCCAATCACCCGCGGCAATCGCTTCCGCCATCGGCGCATAGCGCAAACAAACGTCCCGTTGCGGAATATCCGACAAAACAATGATCGGCACCAGTATCAAAAAAGCCAATAGGGCCAATCCCGCGGGATAACCAAGAGACTTACGTAATTCCTGAGTCTGCATATACGATACAATCCAATGCTAAAAAGCTTATTACCAACAAAAAAACACCCAAAACCCAATGCCCGACCACTCAATCAGGCCAAGCAACCTATAAACCTATTAAAATAGTACCGAAACGGGCATTTTTCAAGGTAGCAACGAGGAAAAGTCTTTTCAAACACGGTGTCGCTCCCATCGCGGTCATGAAGAAGTACGGAAAACAAAAAAATCCGGCCGTTCGGTTCTCGAATCCAGCCGGACTTCAAATTCACATAGTGGAGCCAATGATCGGAATCGAACCGATGACCTATTCATTACGAGTGAATTGCTCTACCGACTGAGCTACATTGGCTGATTCCGCTTAATTTAATGACTCTTTTGAAAATTTCAACTTCAATTACAAGTTTTTTTATCTTTTTACCGGGGTAAGCGGAACATAACCGGCGGCTTCGATCACGGTTTGGCCCTCCGGGGTGGTCAGGAAGTCGTAGATTCGGCGAACGGAAGAATCGGCCGGGGTATCGCGCCGGATGGCGGCGTAAATCGGCGCGCGGAGCGGATAGGAGCCGTCGGCAATAGTCTCATTGGTTGGCTTGACGCCGTTGATGGCCAGATTCTTTGAGTAGGGAACGGGGTGAATGTTCTGTTCGAAGTAGAATACCGAAAAACCGAGTGCGCCATGGTATGAGTTCAAGGCATCGAATATTCCGCGCATGGTGAATTCCTTGTGAATTCGATTGCTGTTACCCGGTAACGAACCTCTGAAAATCAGATTCCGCATCAGGATGCCGGTACCGGAATTCGGATTCCGGTCAAGCGGCATGATGCCAATTGAAAGCCCTTTGCTATCGATGTCTTTCCAAGTGAGCGTACTGAGCATCGCTGCTACTTCGGCCGGTATTTCGGCTGTCGACTGTATTTTGGGCATGGTGTAAATCTTCTTGATCTGCTCCAGGGTTATGCTTTCGACCGGATTCGAGACGTGTACGACGGCCACCAGTGCGTCGTAGGCAATGATCTTATATTCAAGTTGATCGAGCGATTCACGGGGAAAAATCTCGCCCTTGTCAGGAAACAAAGTTGTGAGGCCGAACTTCTCTTCAAAATCCTTTTCCGTCAATGCGGCAACGGCTTCCGGTGATACGGAATTGATTACCAGCATGTTCCGGTTTTTCAGAAGCTGCTGATAAGCTGCTCCGGTCTGGCTGTTCGGAGTCAGGGGAGTATTCTCTGCGCAAAGCAGGGCCCACCGGCGTTTTTGAATGTTTGTGGCGTCGTCGCCCAGCTGATATCTGACCTTGGGGAAATTATTTTCGTATCGGATGGGAATATGGGGGTACTTGCTTGTTTCATCCAGCCTGAAGTGTTCTTGCCAGCCCGATTCGATTCCTAGCATATAAGACAGGATGATCGTACGCATGGGCAAAGTCGATGTCGCCCCATCCAGATTGGGCGTTTCATCAATGGACAAGTCCCCGAACGGCGGCTTGTCTCGATTGAATTTGATTTCGGATAAGCTGTGGTTCAATCGGCGGTTTACATGTTTTTGCAAATCATGCGCATATAACCGTCCTTCCAAGGTATTGACAAGCCAGGGATAAGAAATGAATTCACTTTTTACGGGGGAATATTGATACAGGACCGATAAATCCTTTTCCAGAATCTTGGAGGAAGCATCCTTATAGCGTTTTTCGCCTTTTTTCGTAAAAAACGAATAGTCAACATTTGTGCTGTCGACCAATTGCAGGAGTTGTTTGGCGGAAAGTTTCTCTTCGGCCAGAAGATAACCGGTTGAGAGAAGAAACGAAAGAAGAATCAGCGCGTAACGAAACATATGCACCTCCGGTTTACAAAATACATTATCCCGGCGAATAAGCCTTGTCAATATTGAAAGTTCCTTTTCCGGCGATAAATTACGGTATGACTATTCGATATCTTGGCAAAAATCCTTATCTGGCGGCGGTGGTGCACGGCGGGCCCGGCGGCATCGGGTCGGCTCATGGGCTGGCACGCGGTCTCTCCGCGTATTGCGGCGTGCTGGAGCCGTTGCAGTCGGCTCATGGGCTGGCACGCGGTCTCTCCGCGTATTGCGGCGTGCTGGAGCCGTTGCAGTCGGCTTATTCGGTCGAAGGGCAGGTGGAGGAGTTGCGCGAACAGATCGGTGACCATGGGCCGTTGATCCTGATCGGGCACTCCTGGGGTGCGTGGCTTGCTGCGATGGTCGCGGCCAGATATCCCAAGCGTGTCAAGCAACTGATCCTGGTCGGTTGCGGCGCATTGGATGAAAAATACCTGCCGCAGCTTGTTGAGCGGCGCCTGGCGCACCTTGACGCCGTCGAAAAGGAACAGTATTTCGAAGCCATCAAACATTTGGATGGCGATGCGCCGGACAAAGACGCCTGGCTCCGGAAACTGGGCGAACTGGCCGATAAAGCCGATACGTACAGTTCGTTGGACGAGGTATTTGAAATTGCTACCACCGACGGTGAAATGTACGCCAAAGTCTGGCCGGAGGCCGCGCAAATGCGTCAAAGCGGCGAGCTGCTGGAACTGTTCAAAAAGATCAAATGTCCGATCACCGTGATTCACGGCGATTATGACACCACGCCGCCGGAAGCCGTAACGGAACCGCTGAAACGGGCCGGTATCGAGTTCACGACGCACATTTTGGAAAAATGCGGCCATACCCCCTGGCACGAAAAATACACCAGAGACAAATTCTTCCAGATCTTATCCCAAATCGTAAAGGCCGGGGAAAGAGATTTTTAACCACGGAAGGCACGGAAAGCACGGAAGAATATTTCTCTTTTGTTCACAAAATACCATCACAAAAATGCACAAAAAAAGATTACTCCCCCTTTTGCATATTTTTGTGATTCTTAAAAATTCCGTGTTTTCCGTGCCTTCCGTGGTTAAAGATTTTCTTTCCTTGGATTTATTTCGCGATTATTCTCAGTTGGGGTTGTTGACAATTCTGCTTTTGGCGGTATAATAGAAATGAAAGAGTTTCAGAAAGGGTTTCAATAATGGCTGAAAATATCAATATCGCACAGTTGGCGGAATACTGCAAGGTGTCGCAGGCGACAGTGTCGCGGGTGTTTTCCGGCACGGCGCCGGTCCGGGAGAAAACCCGCGAAAAGATCCTCGACGCTGCGCGCAAGCTCAATTATACCCCGCAGCAAACCGCCCGCAAGGACAATATCGCCATTATCGTGCCGACCAGTCAGGCCATTGAGCCGCCGTCATGGTTCGCGGCGATGATGGCGACCGCGTTGATGCGCGAAATCTACAGGGCAGGGTATATCGCCCGGTTGTATGAGGCGGGCGATATTCAGTTGATTCAGCCGAATTTTACGGTGGCGGCCATTGTCCTGAACTGGCGGCCCGGCAGCAAGGACTATGAGAAAATGGTCAGTCTGCAGCGCCCGGTGATCATGGTCAATTACGAGGATGCGCCGTTTTCGCACAGTGTGTCCACGGACCACGCGCAGGGAATCCGGATGGCGATCGATTACCTGGTGCGAAACGGGCACCGGAAGATCGGTCTCCTGAACTGTCAGAGCGAAAACTGGGGGAACCGGGAGCGTGCGCTCGGCTATCGCAATGGCCTGGCGGCGCATGGAATCGACTTCACCCCTGATTTTGTTTCGACCGGCATGCCCGAAGGTGAGTTGTCGCTGGATGGATTGTCCCGGGTCGTCAACCATGGGGTGACGGCGCTGATTTCGGCGCATGAGGACTGGACCATGGAGATCCATCACCACCTCAATTCTCTGGGGCGCAAAGTGCCGGACGATATTTCGGTGATCGCGGCGGAAGTGCCGGGCCTGTCCTGCTGGCTGAACCCGCCGTACACCAGTCTCGCGCAGGACGCGAAAAGTCTGGCGCACGCCGCGCTGGAAATATTGGAAGAGATTCCGCGCAACTCATCGTTACCGGCCACACTGATGAAACGGCGCTTGCCTTATCAATTGATCGAACGGAATTCAGTGAAAAAACTAATATAACTCAAGGAGGATATATGAAATTCCGAAAATATTTCACACTTATCGAATTACTGGTGGTAATAGCGATCATAGCCATACTCGCGGCGATGCTGCTTCCGGCGTTGAATCAAGCCCGTGAGAAAGCCAAAGCCACCAAGTGCATTGGCGCACAGAAGCAGGTGATAACCGTGGTTCAGCAATATGTGGATGAAAATGACGGAACCATTTTTATCTGGCGCTCGACCGGAATACAGCGGTGGAGCGGTCAGCTCATTGCCGAAAAGCGGATATCGCTTGAAGGCATGCGGTGTCCTTCCGTGGAGATCCCGGATGCGGTGAAGGATAATTACGAATACGTTTTCGGGGTAAGTTTTCATGGACGCCCGATCGAATGCCAGGTCAACGGCAGTACTTACGGGGCTTGGTCGTTCAAGCAATGCAAAAAGCCGACGCTGGCGATTTTCTCGGCGGACAGCTTCAAGCATAACAACCCCAACCGGGGTTCGCACTTTTACCTGATCAATTCTCAGTTGACTGCCAGTGAGGGTTCGATCAATTCTACATTCTGCCTCAGGCACAACTCCCGGATGAACGCCTCGTTTGTAGACGGACATGTGGCCCCGAGAACTCTTCAGGAACTGGGCAATGATATGTATGAATCGCAGCATATGGTCGGCAGTGGAACGACATTATGGGTTCCGGTTATTGTCCATCCAAGGGGTATTTATAGTGGAATAGCAGTTAATTATTGAGGTTGAAAAAGTGAAAGCAGCAATTATTTTCCCGGTATTGTTTCTGTCGTTGGTCCTTAGTGGAGCCGAGGCGACGGATGAGTCAAGCAAACAACGTATTTCCGATAGCGCCGTAACTCCGGTGATCGACGGGGTGGTGAACGATGCGGAATGGGCGGACGCCACGGTATTTCCGCGTTTCATCCGGGTGGCCGAGGACACTCCGCCGACCCCGGACCAGATGCGGCTGATGATGAAATTCGACGACGAAAACCTCTACATCGGCTTTCGTGCGGAAATGGATATGGACCCTGAAATCGTCCGGCTTCCCGACGACTCCCAGGAGACCGTCGGTGTTGACTCGCTCGAAATCACCCTGTGCCCGCCGGATTCCCCGATGTGGATGAAATTCGTGGTCGAACGCGCCGGAGGCAAAACCGACCTGCGGTATAAGAACTGGAACATCCAGCCGGCATCCGGGTGGAACCCGGAGTGGCAGTACAAATCACGCATCCTTCCGGGCGAGTTCCTGGTGAAGAATATCTGGGAGGGCGAAATCGCCATTCCGTGGAAATCTCTGGAAATGACTCCGCCTCCACCCGGAGAACTGCTTCAGGTGCCCGCCACGCTGGTGAGAACCCACGGTAACAAGAAATTCTATTCGTCTCCGCTGCCGCGGCAGAGTTCGTGGACGCGCGTTTCGAGTCCGTGGGGATTGCCGGACTCTCATGTGCGGGGAATGCTCCTGTTTGCCCGCGGCAAGTCTGTGATACGATACGAGGACAGCCGGAATTTTGAAACGGGCCGGGCGTCTTACCGGGCGACTTTCACCGGGCCGGGCAATTATGTTTTTATGCCCCGGGTCTGGAATATCAAAAACTCCCAGGATGTGTTATTTTCCGGCAAAACGGATTTTTCCGGGGACAGGATTGACTGGGAGGGCGGTGTGACCGTCAAAGAAAAGCGTCATGTAATGATGTATTTCCAGATTACCGACGGCGAGGGCATAAGCGGGGTTGTGTCCCGGCACGGCAACTGCCTGTTCATTCAACCGCCGTTCTGGGGCGAGGGGGAATATATCCCCTCGCGTGATGTGCTGGCCGTTTCCGGGGCACTGAACATGCAGACATTGCCGGAATCGGGCAAAATCCATATCCGGCTTGCCGACCAGAATGGAAAGGATGTCGCTTCCGAAGCCCTGCCCACGGACGGAAAACGCGAGTTTTTCCTTGAGATGCCGTTGGAAAAGGTTGTGGCCGGAAAATATACATTGCTGGTCCGGCTCGATGACCGTACCGGCAAGGCGCTTAATTCATTCTCAAAACCGTTTGAGTTCGAGCGTCCGGACTGGCTTACCCACAAACGCGGAATCGTCACGGCTCCGCCCGCCGGGTTTTCACCGCTGAAGCACAGCGAAACGGCGGACGGAATCCAGGTGGATGTCTCCCGGCACTCACTGGTATTCAAGGATAGTTTCCTGCCGGAAAAGATCACATTATCAGGCGAGGAATTCTCGTCGGGCGCCTGGACGTTTCAGGCGGAAACGGATTCGGGCATTCAGGAATTCAAGCCGGTCGCACCGTTGAAAGTCACCGACGGGAACAAACGCGGAATCACGCTCGTCTACAAAGGGGAAAGCAAGGATCTGTTCCTTGAGGCAACCGTGAGGATTGAGTTCGATTCGTTCCTCTGGCACAAGGTGAAACTCTCGCCGAAAAGCGGAAATGTCAAGGTGAAGGAACTCTCGCTCGCCGCGCCGATGAAACCGGAGAAACTGCGCTATATGGCTTCGAGCGATGCTTCGTCGCCGCTGGATGTGCCGTTCTATTATGCCCTGATTTCCAAGGCCAGGACGGACAGGGTTCTCCCCAAGCCCGATCTGCACTATACCGTGGAGGCTTCTGGAAACGGCTGGCACTATGAAAAAATGTTCGGCTCCTTCTACTTTGTCGGCGGGGAGGACCGGGGGGCCTATTTCCTCATCCCCTCGCAGGAAAACTTCTTTGTGAAGGACAAATACAATTCAGTTTCGGACAGGGAGAATGAATTCGCCTTCGCCATCAACTTCATCGATACGCCGACGGAGATCAAAGCTCCGCTGCGGTACGAATTCGGGGTGTCGCTCCTGCCGGTCAAGGAACACGGCGACATACAGAAACTGCGCCGGGTCGGGCAGTTCTTCTACGGCGAAAAAGGCTGGGACCCGGAAACCTACCGGCGCGAAAACAAGGTGGCGCAGCGTCACTTCAATGACCCCTGGTCCCCGCGGTTCATGCGGCCGAAGGAACTGCCTGTTTTCCCCGAAAAATATTACACCACGGACGTTCTGCCCTGCTGGACGCTGAAAACGACGCAATGCGGCAACCCCGAACCGCCGGAAAAGGAACTCGCGGAAATCGCGGCGCATATCAAAGGAATCAACGAAAGCTCGAAAGCCATGCCGACGTTGTGGTACGACGCCATGATGGCGCCGATGGTCCCGAACGTGACGAAATATCTGGCCGATTTCGAGCGCTATCCCGCGAACCGGCTGCCGGTCGAGTATTATTCGACGTTGGTCTGCCCGAAGAGTTCCTGGCCCGACTACTATTGTTATGGCCTGGAACAACGGTTGAAACAGGGGGTGAAAAGCATATACCTTGACATGACTTCAATGGGAGTTTGCTCAAACCGGAACCATGGCTGTGGTTATACCGATACGGACGGGCGCCGCCGCGGCTCGATACCGGTTCTGGAAACGCGTGAACTTTTCCTGAGGATGCAGGCGCTCGTCAAGGGAAATGACCCGGAGGGGATCGTCATACTTCACGGCCGGCTCATGACCCCGAACACGCTGTGGGTGGACGTTAACACCACCGGCGAGGAGTGGACGCGGGCCAAAGATTACAGTTCGCTCTCGCCCGAGTTTTATCAGCTGGCATGCATGAATACGGAAAAGGTCGGCACGGTCGGGGTTCACTTCGCCGGGCTCATCTACAAACAATACCCGCAGGCCAGAAGCGGAAACGTCACCCAGGCGGAAATCATGGGTCTCGCGCTTCTTCATAACGACACTCTTTACAGCGTGAACGGAATTGAAATCCCGGGCAATAAAATGGTTTGGGATGCACTGGCAACATTCGGGGCGGACAAGCCCGGCACGGTCTGGACGCCTTACTGGCGGAATCCGGCGAATGAGTACCCCGATGGCGTCGCCGTGTCGAGCTATGAGCGCGACGGCAAGCTCCTGCTGGTGATCTTCAACGTGGCTTACGAAGAAAAGAGCTATGACCTCGGCCGCTGGTCCGGCCGGGTTATTCGCGATACTCTGAACAACTACGCCGAAGTATCCGCCAAGGCCCTGAAAATGCTGTCCCGCGGCTTCCGCCTGCTGCAGGTGGAGTAGGGGAATTCTGTCCACGAAATACACGAAAATTCACGAACAAAAAGAATTGGCCGCCGAATCGGCGGCCAATAACATTCGTGTTTTTCGTGACTTTCGTGGACGAAAAAGGTCTTTTAGAGTTTGCGCTTGCCGTCGACGAAGACCGCGGCCGGGGAGAAGTCGTCTTCCAGCACCAGGATGTCGGCGGAGTAGCCGGTTTCGATCTTGCCGAGGCCGGGGAGGTTCAGAGCCTGCGCCTGCGCCCACGAGGTTGACTTGATCAGTTCCTTCAGCGGATAACCGGTGATCTCGTAGACGTTTTTCAGGCCGCTGAAATAAAGCAGCGTACTACCGGCGAGGGCGCCGTTTTCGAGACGGGCCGCATCGCCTTTCACGATCACGTTCATGCCGCCGAGGTCGTATTCGCCGTCCGGCATGCCCGCCGCGCGCATGGCGTCGGTGATCAGCTGGACGTGGGCCGCGCCCTTGACTTTGAACACCAGCTTGATCATTTCCGGGCAGATGTGGAGCTTGTCGCAGATCAGCTCGACAAACGATTCGTCGTGGAGCAGTCCGGCCCCGACCATGCCGATGTCGCGGTGGTGCAGCGGCGTCATCTGATTGCAGAAGTGCGACAGGTTCTTAAAGCCGTACTGACTGGCTTTCAAGTAATCCTTGTAGGTGGCCGCCGTGTGCACGCAGGAGGGGGTGATGCCCATGGCCAGCAGCTCCTGGGTAAAGGGCAGGGCGCCTTCTTCTTCCAGCGCGTAGGACACTTTTTTGACCGGGAAAATCGCGTTCAGGCGTTTGACCATCTCAATATCCGGCTTGCGGATGAACTCCGGGTTCTGGGCGCCGAGGCACTTGGGGTTGATGAACGGGCCTTCCAGGTGGATGCCGGCGATCTTGGCGCCGGTGGGGTTCTTCATATATTCGGCGGCGGTCCGCAGCGCTTTGCTGAGCTGTTCCTCGCCCACGGTCAGCGTGGTGCCGAGAAAGGAGGTCACGCCGTCCTGGATTTTATCGTTGCCGATGGCGGCAATGCCTTCCATGGAGCCGTCGCAGAAGTCGTGTCCTGAGCGGCCGTGAAAGTGGACGTCGATGAAGCCTGGTACTACCATTTTGCCGCCGGCATCGAAAATATTGTCGATGGCCGGAAGATCTTCGTTTTCAAGATAAACCCGGGCAATGGTCTTGCCGTCCATCAGGATCGCGCCGTTGACGATATCGACGTCCGGCGAGATGATATGAGCATTTTTGATCAAGGTTTTCATGAGAGCCTCCTTGGGTTATTTGATTACGGGCAGACTGGCCGCAATGACGGCCTGGCCGTGACGCTTGAACTGTTCGTCCGGAATGCGGAAGGTGATCTGGGCCGCGAGTTCGGGGAACTCGGTTTTCAGGGTGTCTTCGGCGACTTTCAGGATGATTTCGCCACCTTCGCCGGAAGTCACGCGGCCGAGGATCAGCAGATTGTGCAGTTCATAGAAGTCCGCATAATGCGCGATCGCATAGCCGAAGCAGACGCCGATCGTGCGATAGATGGCGGCGGCGCGTTCGTCGCCCTGTTCCATCAGTTTCTGAACTTCCACCAGCTGTTCGGGGAACTTCATATCGGCGGGGAAATGCAGACCGGCGAGGGGGGCCAGGCGGGCCACGCCCTGCTGACAGAAGAACTGCACGCCGCAGCCTTCGTCACCGGACCATTCGTCCACGGGGCCGTTTTCGCGGTAGTCGACCGGGGTGAAGGCCAGTTCGTCGAGCCAGTCGGTGATGTTGCCGGAGAGGTTCACGTAACCGCCGGCCACGCTGGTGCCGAACGAAATGCCCAGCACGCCGCTGCACTTCATCGACATGGCGGCGGCGAGGGCGGTGACTTCGCCGTCATTGGCCACGATGGTCGGCACGTTGAATTTCTTCTGGATATCGGTGAAAATATTGACGACCTTGGTGGAGAAATCTTCCTTGCTGACGCCGCGGAAGAGCGACGCGATGCGCGGCTGGTTGTCGACGAGCACGCCCGCCGAGCTGCCGCCGATGCCGTCGATGCGGGGCAGGTGGGCCGCGGCGCGTTCGATGGAATCGATGATGCCGGCCTTATGATACTCCGGATCTTTCTCGAAATAGGGGTCCCAGCGGACTTCTTCGGTGAAAACGACTTCGCCATCCTTGACGGCTGCGCACTTGCGGTCGGAGCCGCCGAGGTCGAACCCGATCCGGCAGCCGTCCATGTGTCCGCCGAGCGCCACTTCGATTTCCTTCGATTCCGGGGCTTCCTCGATCGGCACGCCCACGACTTCAAACGGATGACCGTAAATCCGCTCGCCCATGATCTCAAAGTCAAAGGCGCGGGCGCCGTTGGCCGAGTAAATCATCGAGAGTTCTTCCGCCACGTCGGGGGCCCCGGCGATGATCACGCGGAAGCCGCCCTTCTGCCAGAGCATGAATTTGACGATACGTTCGACATACTTGACGTTCAGGTCCTTGTACTCATCGGTATTCGGAAATATCTCGGTCGGAAACGTCGAACAAGTGCCGTTCGGGCGGTTCAGGGCGATAACGATTTTGCGGCCCTTGCCGCTGGCCTTGACGGCATCGCGGAAGGCACGGTTCCAGAGCACCGCCGGAACAAAACCGGGGTCGAGTTCGGGCTTGATGGCCGGATTGATCTTCAGTATCATGGTATAAATCTCCTGTTTTTGTTAATAAAGTTTCTCACTTAATAGAATATAGCCAAAAACGGCGATTTCAACCTTGCGTAAACATTTACGCACAATTTTCAGGCAACTACCCAAAGGCTCAGCGGTTATAATGAAGAACATTCATGAAACCGTTTACGCATATCACTGCATCGTATTCAGGCGGGTAGGGTGGGGAGATTATTTGGCGGGAGCTTCTGCTTTGGGTTCCGGCTTCGGGGGCTCCAGCGATTTGATGATTTCGGCGACGCGCCAGCGGTCCAGCCAATCCATCTTGCCGGTCTTGAGGTCGTAAACCGCACCGGCCACGGCGATTTTGTTGGCCATGGCGAGCTCGAGCAGGTCTGGACTGCGGGTGAGAAGCTCCTTGATTGCTTCGAAAACATTTTCTTTGGTACAGACGGCGATGAGTTCTTCGTCGGTCAAGTGCTTATTATCATTTTTGACACGCTCGGCGACCTTGCGGATGGGCTTGATCAGTTCCAGTGTGTTGGGCGACAGTTTTTTCTGGGCCTCATCGCTCATCGCGGCCGCTATTTCAACGCAGTCGGTGTGCCCGAGCACTAATATCAGCGGCGTGAACGTATGCTTGACGTTGTATTCGATGCCGGCGGCTTCGTTTTTGCCGCAGGTATTGCCGGGCACGCGCAGAACGTTGAGATCCATGATCCCCACATCGAAAATCAGTTCCACCGGCACCCGCGAATCCGAACAGCTTAACACCGTGCCGAGCACATAATGGGCCTGATTGCTGGTGACGGCGAGCTGGCGGCGGGCGGCGTCGGTGTGCGGATGGCTCAATCTCTGGGAAATGAACCGGGCATTGCCGCGCTTCAGGGTTTCGAGCACCGTCCAGGGCGTATCCTTGTACAGAAACCGGTCCCGCTCGGCAGCCTGGGCCGATACTTGAACAACACCGGCGAGCAGCAGTACGACAATCCACGCAGTTTTCATAGTTCCATCCTCCATTTCTATTGTTAAAATAGCACCGGATCGGAAAATTCCCAACCGAACGCGGTATTTCCAATGCATTATTTTTCTTTTTTGCTAAAAAACAGTGGAAATATTTCTTTTTGGATATATAATAATTAGTATTATAGCCAAAAGGAAAATTTTTCATGAAAAAAGTAGCATTGATTACCGGCGGGGCCCGCGGGATCGGGTTGGGGATTTCCAGGAAGTTTGCGGAAAACGGTTATGACCTGGCGATTTGCGCGGCCAGTCCGGCCGAAAGATACCATGAAGTCGTGGAGGAGCTCCGGAAGCTCGGCGGCGGCAAGGTAATTTATTGTCAATGCGATATTTCCGATGCGGTTTCGCGCAATATGATGCTGGAGGAAATCCTGGCCGAATATCCGGCGGTCAATGTATTGGTCAACAATGCCGGGGTGGCGCCGAAGGTCCGGGCGGACATTCTGGAAGCCGGCGAGGAAAGTTTCGAGGAACTGATCCGGATCAATTTGCAGGGGCCGTATTTCCTGACGCAGGCGGTGGCAAAACTGATGATCGCCTCGCGGCGGATGGACCCGGAGTTTGAGGGTACGATCATCAACATCAGTTCGGTTTCTTCGACGGTGGCGTCGGTCAGCCGTGGGGAATACTGTATTTCCAAGGCGGGGATTTCGATGGCAACCAAACTGTGGGCGGTGCGCCTGGCCGAATACGATATTCCGGTATACGAGATCCGCCCGGGCATCATCAAAACGGACATGACCAGCACCGTCACCGAAAAATACGACAAACTGATCAACGACGGTTTGTGCCTGCAGAAACGCTGGGGTTTCCCGGAAGACATCGGCAAGGCCGCCCTGATGCTCGCCAACGGCGCGCTGGCGTACTCCACCGGACAGGTCATCAACATCGACGGCGGAATGGAACTACCGAAGCTGTAATTAATTAAGAATTAAGAATTAAGAATTAAGAATTTAAAGAATAAATATGCCGTCGGGTGTTACTCGGACGCGGTCCAGCGCGCGGATAGCGCTGGTCGCCCATAAGGCGAAACAAATGCAAGCCGAAGGCGCTACAGGAAAAAATACACAACCGCGAGGAATGGAGAAGTTATGAGTTTGAAGGTGCATACGTTGGTTTTGGGGAGCGGGGCGGCGGGGCTCAATACGGCCTTGCAGCTGCATGCGCTCGGCGTCGAGGATGTGGTGATCCTGTCGGAGGGGCTGAGCAAGGGGACCTCTATCAACACCGGCAGCGACAAGCAGACTTATTACAAGCTCGGCATGTACGCTAATGTGCCGGATTCGCCGATGCAACTGGCGGAAACGCTGTTCAATGGCGGCTGTGTTCATGGCGATATCGCGCTGGCCGAGGCGGCGCTGTCGGTACGCGGGTTTTATAACCTGGTGAACCTCGGGGTGCCGTTTCCGCATGACCGTTATGGACAGTACATCGGGTACAAGACGGACCACGATCCGTTCCGCCGGGCGACGTCCTGCGGTCCTTATACGTCACGTGAAATGTGCTTGAAGCTGATCGACGCGGTCAAAAAGTGCGATATTCCGGTGATCGAGAACCGGGTGGCGGTATCGCTGCTGAAGGTCGACGGGCGGGCCGCGGGGGTGATCGCCATCAACGAAGAAGGCGAGTTCGAGGTTTACCGGGCGGAAAATGTGGTTTTCGCGGTGGGCGGACCGGGCGGTTTGTACGAAGCTTCGGTCTATCCGGCGGTGCATACCGGCGGAATCGGGCTGGCGCTGAGGGCAGGGGCGCTGGCGCGCAATCTGCCGGAGTCGCAGTTCGGCATGGCGTCGACCAAGTTCCGCTGGAACGTGTCCGGGACCTACATGCAGGTACTGCCGCGAGTCATTTCCACGGCGGCGGACGGCGTCAGCGACGAACGCGAGTTTCTGCTTGATTTCTTCGGCAATACCGGCAAAATGAATTCGATGATTTTCCTGAAGGGTTATCAATGGCCCTTTGATACGACCAAGATTCCGAATGGCTCCTCGATGATCGATATCCTGGTGCATATCGAGACCGTGATCAAAAAGCGCCGGGTATTCCTGGACTACCGCAGCAATGGCGAGGGGCTGGACTTCAAGACGCTCGACGCCGAGGCTTACGAATATCTGGAGAAATCCAGCGTCCTGTACGGTACGCCGCTCGAGCGGCTGGCGAAAATGAACACACCGGCGATCGAATTGTACCGCGACCACGGCATCGACCTGAGCACGGAGCCGCTGGAAGTTGCGGTCTGTTCGCAGCATAACAACGGCGGTCTGGCCGCCAATTGCTGGTGGGAATCGGAGAATATCAAGCATTTGTTCCCGGTGGGCGAGGTCAACGGTTCGCACGGGGTGACCCGACCGGGCGGTTCGGCGCTGAATGCCGGGCAGGCGGGCGCATTCCGGGCCGCCGAGTATATCGCCGCGCGCTACCGTGAGGAGAGTATCGACGATGCCGCGTTTGAGGCGGCGGTCGCGGCGGAACTGAATTTCCTGTATGATTATCTGTCAAAAACCGGCAATGCCAACGACTGGCAGGCCGAGCGTATGGAGCTTCAGCACCGGATGACTGAATACGGCGCGCATATCCGCGGCGGCAATGCCTGCGCGGAAGCCTGGGCCCAGTATCAGCGGTTGCTGGCGCAGGGCTGTCAATGGCGCGGGCCGAGCGGCAAAGCCGAGGCGCTGCGCAATCTGCAGCTGTGCCTGGCTCACGCCGTTTACCTCGAAGCAATAAGCGCGGCGGTGGAGCAGGGAATCGGCTCGCGCGGTTCGGCGCTGGTTTTGAAGCCGGAAGGCGCAGCGGTACCGGGGACGGATTGGCACTACCAGTCGGAGAAACGCGAGTTCCGCACTCAGGTGCAGTTGACTGTGTTTGACGGCAGCGTAAAAAATTACTGGGAGCCCTGCCGGGGGCTGCCGGAGTGCGACGGCTGGTTCGAAAACGTCTGGAACGACTATCGGGAGCAGAAGATTTATGAGTGATGAAAACTCCATGTATGATTTTTCAATTCTGCGCGACCTGCGCAAAAACGAAAAAATGAGCATTGCCGAACTGACCGAGCGCAGCGGGGTTTCGGCGGCGGTGATCTCCAAGCTCGAGCGCAACCAGATCACCGCCGGGCTGGAAACCATCGGTAAATTGGCACACGCTTTCGGCATCAGCGCCGCCGATCTGATCAAGGTGGCGGAGAACCGTCACGCGCGGCTCGCCGAGGCTACTGAACGGGATTCGGAAGGTTTTCATTTTCAGGAGGTTTCCTACAGCAACATGAAGGGGCTGCGGGGAACGGCTCCTGCCGGGGCCGTGCTGGAGCGGCCGCATCTGCACCGCAGCGGTTCGGAAATGTGCTGGGTGTTGAAGGGCAGGGTGGTATTCAGTTTGCCGGAGGGGGATTATGACCTCGCCGCCGGGGAGTCGATCATGTTCGATGCGCTGAACCGGCACCGTTATCAGGTTTTGGAAGATTGCGAAGTTTTTATCGTTCATTTAAGAGAAGGATTTAAATTGTGAAAACAACCATATTTCCTCCGGCCGCCGACCGCAAAGCATGGGATCGTGCCCGGAAATCACCGCGCAACCGAGAATTCAGCGAACAACTGATTGCCGAGGCCGGAAAAATACTGCAGCAAAGCAGCATCCCGGAGCTTCCGGCTCATCTGTTCATGGAATTTGTGCAGAACGGCAACCGATCGAATTACGAAACCTGTTATTTCCTGCGCCGCCGGCAACTTGTCGTGCTGCTGCTGGCCGAATGTTTCGAGGCCAAAGGGCGGTTCATGACCGGCATCATCGATTATCTCTGGGCGATCACTGCCGAGCATACCTGGAGCCTGCCCGCCCACATTCCCAATACGACCGGCGACCCGCTGCCCGATCAGCCTTATGAAACGCTCGATCTCTTCGCGGCGGAAACCGGAATGCTGCTGGCCCGGAGCCTGGACTTGCTGGAAGACAAGCTCCGCGAAATTTCCCCGAATCTGGTGCGGATGGTGCGCCGCCAGCTGATTACCCGGATCATCGAACCGATGGAGGTCAAGCCTTTTCCGTTCTGGTGGCATCAGGGATTGAATAACTGGACGCCGTGGTGCAGCAGCAACTGCCTCGGCGCAGCCTTGACCGCACTGCAGGACGAACCGGCCCGCCTGAAAAGAATCATCAAGCAGTTGAACGGTTATGTCGAACTTTATGTGAAACAATACCCGGAAGACGGCGGCTGCGACGAGGGGCCGACCTATTGGGCGGTTTCCCCGGCGGTGATGCTGCGGTTTTACGAGCAGCTCCGGACCTGGCCGGATAATCCGAAATTGAAGCGGATGGGCGAGTACATTGCCGATGCCTGTTTGAGCGGAAGTTACCTGGCGGCCTTTGCCGATGCGGGGACTTCCACTCATCTGGTGCCGTGTCCTTCATGCTATCGTTATGGCGAACGGGTCGGCAGCAGCAAACTAAAAAAGCTGGCCCTGAGCCTGTCAGCCCCCCCTGAAGTCCCTGCGACCAGATACGAAATCAACACGGCACTGGAATACATCTTCTGGCTGCCTGCTGAATCGAAAACCCCGGCACAGCCGGAAAAGTCGGTTGCCTGGTATGAGAAAACCGAACTTTTGTTCGTGAAGGACAACGGCTTGTCGCTGGCTGCCAAGGGCGGGCACAATGCCGAGAATCACAACCATATCGATGTCGGCCAGTTCATTATTATCAATCAGGACCAGCCGGTGATCATCGATCCGGGCTGGGCGGAATATACCCGTTTCACCTTCAGCGACAAACGCTATGAAAACTGGATCATCAACTCAGACGGGCACAATATCCCACAGTTCAACGGCGTCAAACAACTGCCGGGCAAGGAATTCCATGCCGAAGTCCTTGAACTCCGCAAGAATAAACAGTGTTGTGTACTGAAATTGGACCTGACCAAGGCGTATCCGGCGGAGGCAAAGCTGAAAAGCTGCGTCCGTGCCATAACGTACGATTTCGCGGCGTCGAGCATCGAAATTCATGATGAATGGAAGCTTGCGGGCCGCAAAAATACGGTCGTGATCCCGCTTTATACACCGGGGGCGGTCAAGAAGTTGACCGGTCAGAGTTGGCAGATTCTGAATATGGTCCTGACGATCTCCGGCTCCGACAGCAAGCTGGACGCCGAGAAGTTGAAAATAACCGACAGCAGGCTTTTGCTAAGCTGGGGCGAGAGCCTGAACCGTCTGACGCTGACCACGAATTCCGGCAGCAGGGGCGAACACAAATTAACATTTTTACCTAAAGGAAGTAAAAAATGAGTCAATACACGAAAATATCGACGATCAAGAACGCTGAAGAATTTGCCGCTCATCTGGACAAACTTGGACTGCCGCACTGGTTCGTGCCGGAAATGAAGTCCGGGGCGGACTCCGCTTTGTCGCAGACCGCTCAGCTGAACGGCCGCACCATCGGCAACCGCTGGGCGATTCTCCCGATGGAGGGCTGGGATTGCCTGCCGGACGGTTCGCCGAGCGAATTGACCGAGCGGCGCTGGCTGCGGTTCGGCGAGAGCGGCGCCAAGATTCTTTTCGGTTGCGAGGCCGCCGCCGTGATGCTTTCCGGCAAGAGCAACACCCGTCAGATGATGATCACCCCCGAAACGGCGGAAAATATCGGCAAACTGCGCGCCAAAGTCGCCAAACGGCACCATGAAAAGTTCGGCAAATCCGACGACCTCTATATCGGGCTGCAGCTGACCCACTCCGGCCGTTATTCCCACCCGTATGATGACAAAAAACTGGATTCCGTGACCGCTTACGCCCATCCGCTGCTGGACAAGAAGTTCGGCAACTCGGCGAAAAATGTGGTTTCCGACGATGAACTCGATGAGATTGTGGCCACGTTCATCGAGGCGGCCAAGCTGGCGAAGGACGGCGGATTCGACTTTGTCGACGTGAAGCACGCTCACGGCTATCTGGCGCACGAGCTCCTGAGTGCAATCGACCGTCCCGGCAAATACGGCGGTTCGTTCGAGAACCGGACCCGCTTCTTCCGCGATATCGTACAGGGAATCAAGGACAACGTGCCGGGACTCGATATCTCGTTCCGGTTCAGTGTCTTTGATATGATTCCATATGAAAAAGGACCGGACCGGATCGGCAAGCCGATGGACTGGAACGGCAACTATCCGTATGCCTTCGGCGGCGACGGCACCGGACACGGCTATGACCTGACCGAGCCGGCGGCGTTCCTGAAACTGGCGCAGACGATGGGGATCAACTTCATCTGTTCGACCGTCGGCAGTCCGTACTATATTCCACATATCCAGCGCCCGGCGTACTACCCGGTCAGCGACGGTTACCTGCCGCCGGAAGACCCGACCATCGGCGCGTTCCGCCAGATCGCGGCCCTGGCCGAGATCAAAAAACTGGTTCCCGGCATGCAGATGATCGGCTCCGGCTATACTTGTCTGCAGGAATGGCTGCCGCAGGTAGGGGAATATGTGGTGCGGCACGGCATGGCCGATTACGTCGGCATCGGCCGCATGGTGCTCTCGTATCCCGAACTTTGTGCGGACCAGCTGCAGGGCAGGGGACTGGACAAGCGGCGGATCTGCCGGACGTTCGGCGACTGCACCACGGCACCGCGCAACGGGCTGGTCTCCGGATGCTATCCGCTGGACCATTATTACAAGGAGCTTGAGTCCGCCGAGAAATTGAAAAACATCAAGGCGCGTCTGAATAATCAATAACGCTGGAAATTTTTGGACCACGGAACTTTCCGTGGTTTATCAAAAATAAAGAGTGAAATTAATATTTTTTGGACGATTTGGCAAAATATAATTTGAAAAAATACTTTTCATATGGCATATTTATCTCGGTCAAATGGAAAGCTGCGAGATGACAGAAGAATACAATGATATTTACAACGACGAGTTCGATGTCGATGAACTGAATGCAACAGTTGTTTTATCGAAAGCGACTGGCGAATCGGACGAGATTGACTTTGAAATAGACAAAGAAACCGAAGCATCGGACTACAAGGACCGGTTTCGGTTCATCTGTTATTTCGCCGCGGGCGGCATGGGGCAGGTGGGCAAGGCCAAGGATTTGGCCTTCGACCGCGTCGTGGCCGTCAAGACCCTGAAGGAAAAATACAAAGACAACCCGCGTATCGTCAAATCCTTCCTGGAAGAATGCCGCCTGAACGCCCAGTTGGACCACCCGTCCATCGTGCCGATTTACGCCATGGGGAAGGGGGAGTCCGGCAACTGGGAAGTGATCATGAAGCTGATCAACGGCACCTCGCTTTCCAATTTCATCAAGACCGCCCGCGAAGTTTATACCAACAAGCGGATCAGTTACCGGCAGGAACAGCGGGCGCTGATTTCCCGGTTGGAGTATTTTCTCAAGATCTGCGAGGCCATTAATTACTGCCATAGCCGGAAAGTCGTTCACGGCGACCTGAAGCCGGACAATATCATGATGGGCCAATACGGCGAAGTCTATATCATGGACTGGGGCTGCGCCCGCTATGCGGACACCACCCCGGACCATATCAGCGGCACCCCGAATTACCTGCCGCCCGAGTTCCTTAATGATAAAGTAGTGACATTTCAGATCGACGTTTACTCCCTCGGGATTATCCTGTTTGAGCTGGTGACGCTGCTCCGGGCCAAGGCGACCAACTCCACCCGGACGCACCAGACCACCAACATTACGCGACATAATGTTTTTGACCTGGATAAATGGCATTTCCAGCCCGGCATGAAGGTCAATCATTCCCTGAAAGCGATCATTTTCAAGGCAATTAATCCCGATCCCACGCACCGCTACAAGACGGTTAACGAACTGGCACTGGATATACGGCATTTCATTTACGACGAAGAAGTATCGGCGGACCCGGATGGATTGCTGAAGAGGTTTGTGCGGACGCTTTATCACAACCGGCTGAAATCCATCATCGCCGTATCGCTGACCTTCATCGTGCTGCTCTGTCTGCTTTTCCAGTCTTATTATCAAGCGAGCCGCAAGGAAAAAATCCGCCAGGCGAGCCTGACCCAGATGGTCCGGCTCCAGTCTACAACCGACGAACTGGCCAACGAAGTAAGCAATAACTTCCTGCTCGGGCAGACGCAGGTCATGATGTATGCCGACCTGATTATCGAAAATATCGATGGTCATCCGGCGGGCAAAGATCAGAAATTTTATGCCAACAATCTGTACCGGAAAGCGGAAACCAGCCCCCCCGGCATGATGGAAACCGACGTATATCCGAATCCGATCAACCTGCAGCACATCGCTTATGTTCCTTCCATCCAGGCGTCGACCGTGGAAGATGCAAAGTTGATGGATGAAGTTCAATTCATACGGATTTGCCGCAAGGTGATCAGTTCAAACTTCGAGAGCAGGGATATTGTCCATGATGACAATCGCCTGTTCACAACAGGAAGCCTGATTCAACGACTGATGATTGTCTGGAAAAACGGCGTTGGCTTTGTTTACCCCGGCGGCTATGACGATCCCAATACCTTCGCATTTTATGAGCGTTGGAACAATCCGGATAACCGCAATACCGGCAACCGGATCATCTGGAGCCAGCCCTATATCGGCAATACCGGGCGCCAGCGCATTGTCTGCCGTTATCCGATGCGCAAGGAAAATAAGGAATTTATCGGTGTGGCCGGCGTTGAAATGCGCCTGGAAAGCATCCTCTATCCGATCATGAGGGCCCACAAGGCCAATCCCGACCTGCGGTTCTATTTCGTTGACCTCCGCGGCAACAGGGCAGGGCTGGTCACCGGCGACGAAATCATTATGCCCCACGAAGACGGCTTCTATCCGGACCGTACTCATGTATCCGAAATTTTCGCAGTGGCGAGCCGCCTGAAAGATTCGGAATACCAACAGTTCGAATCCACCGTCGGCGGCAAACAGTTCTTCATTACAGGCTCCATATTCAAGGTTGTCGACAGCATCTTCATTCAGATGATCGATGCAGAAGCCATGACCCGCCGGATTCAGGAAACCCCGAAAAAGTAAGCTCATCCGCATAGAAAAAATGGCGGACAGTAAAGTTTCCGGGGTGAAAAATTACTGTCCGCCAACAACAAGGGGGTCAATTTCAAGGCTATTCCAGCAGGTACTCCAGGTTCACAACCACTTTTATGCTCTTTTCGAGGCTTTCCGTATCATAAACTCCGCCGTGGGAGGTTTCAGTAGAGTAGGGGGCCGTTATCTGAATGACGCCCTGTTTGGCCTCGAGCAGACGGCCGATCTTGCCGCCGCTGTTCTCCGCCAGAATCTTGGCCCGCTCAAATCCGTTGGCCGTGGCCTTCCGCATCAGGGCCAGCTTGTAACGGTCCAGATCCGAAATATAATACTCAGGCGTACCGGTATTCAGGTCGACACCTTCAGCAAGCAACGCATCGAGATTGCGGTAATTGTCTGCGATCAGGTTGACCTGCCGGGTATTCACTTCGACCTTGCGGCCGGCTTTCACGTGAAGCAGCTCATCCGTGGTTACGCCACGCTCATTCTTCCGGTAAATATTCTCCTGAGCGATATTGCCCAGGGAAATCTCTTCCACCTTGAATCCCATGTGCTGCAACTTAAGTACAACCTTATCTTGTGAACGCTGCAGCCGGTTGAAAGCATCTTCCAGATTGGCACCGCGTGCACATACATATACCTGGAATTTGGCCACGTCGCCGCTGACGATTTGCTCGGCATATCCCTTTACCGAAAGATTCTTTTCCTTCCGGATCTTGATGAAGAAATGCGACAGCAGGAACGATGACACGATAACCGCCAGTGCGATGATCGCCGTAGTCAGGATACGCGTGCCATATCTCACTACCTTATCATTCATATTATATTTGCTTATTCTGCTGTTAGTTGACATTTCATCTCTTTCATGGTTGATAATCGTCAATAAAAGGTTTCGTTGATTTAAATTCATCGGTTCCATAAGAAAAGACAATACACCCATGTTTTTTTGTTCATGACATTATTCTACAACCGATTTTCAGGATTTCCAGTACCAAAATATCACGTCGCATAATGTATATTATGTTAAGTTTCATATATAGGAAAGGGCGATGCTATCGATTCATATAATGTTTATTATGAGGAATATATGAATAACTAAATGAGCGCCTGTTAATAAGTTGTTCATTTCATCCACAGGATAACGGTGGATTAAGCAGTGAATTTCGGAGATTTTCAATTGTTGATATTTTTGACCCTTCATAGAATGATGAATAAAGGGCTGATTATCGATTTTACCGGTTGATGGACGGTTTTGAGCCAATCGCTGTTGGAATGGCTTTAGAATGCGTTTTTCCGGGATATGGCTAAATCGATCTTTATTGATTCAGTCGATATTTGATGGGGTGATTAGAAGAGATTTGGAAAATGGATAATGATTGGGTGAGGGGTGGTATCCGTTGAGATGGATATGCCCCCTTCCCTTAGTCGAATTTATTGTGCCAGTGCGGTTTGACCATGGGGTTTGGAAGGAGGTTTAATCAAGTCAGGGATTAAAGAAATTTGATTAAGTAAAAACTTAATAAAAAACAGGTGAGGGGGTGGTATCCGTGAGATGGATATGCCCCCTTCCCTTTTGTTTTTCAGCGTTGATTCAGACGGTGAATGTTCTGGACGTTTTCGGCGTTCATACCGGCGGCGGCCAGGAATTCCGCGATCAAATCGCTCTTGGCGCTGCAGTACTGGTCCACGTCATCCGGAAATTGTTGCGCCAGGGATTTTTTCAAATCGCCGTAGCGCTTGACGGCTTCCGGATGACTGAGCAGGTAATCACGCAGCAATAGGTGATTATTCAGGGCTTCGCAGCCCTGGCGGCAAACATAGAAATTATGCGGGAATTTCAGGCGCAAGGTTTGGGTAAACATTTCACGTCCAATCAAGCCATAGTCGCCGATGTGGTAAAAGCCGAGCTTTTGCAGAGCATCTTTGAGCTCGTCAAAGCGATTCCAGTCGGGCAGGATCAGGTCGGCATCGATCACCGGCTTGGCAGCCAAACCCGGCACGGAGGTACTGCCGACATGCTCCAGCCTCAGGCCCAACGGAGCCACCAGGTGATTCAGTTCACTGAATTGTTCCGTCCAAGCCGGTTGATAATCCGTTACGGTCACCAGAGGGTTGCGTTTGTAGTAGATGACATGGGGCATATCCACATTATAATAATGTTTGACGAACTGTCCGTTGATCCGCATGTCGAGACGCTCGGCCACCCGGCGCGACGGCCCGTTATTATCCCGGATGATGCAGACCACCCGGTGCAATTTAAGCATATTGAAGGCGTAATCCATGCATCCGGCTGCCGCTTCGGTGGCAAAACCTTTGTGCCAATGTTTCCGCTTGAAAAGGTAACCGATCTCGACCTCCTGCCCTGCCCCGGTTTCCTGCATAGTCAGGCCGCATTGGCCCACCAATTCGCCGCTGCCGCGCTCGATCACCGCCCACAGTCCGAAGCCGTGTTCCCGGTAACGCTGCAGCTGGCGATCCAGCCACCCCCTCACCTCTTCATCACTGAACGCGTGTTCATAGGCATACATGGCCTGTTCGTCCTGCAGGATTTCGGCAATATCGGCGTAGTCGTCCAAGGTCATTTCGCGTAAATCGAGTCGCTTGGTACTTATGATCATAAAAGCAGTTCCTTTATCAATTGATATTGTTTTTGCACGCACTGGGCCGCGTCGTAATTCATCAAGATATCCTGCCGGGCTTGTTTCCGCAGGCTGACCAGCTCGCTTTTTTGTTCCAATGTCCGGATCACAGCAGCGGCAATCGCGCCGCTGTCCAGTTCACAGCTCAATCCGTTGTGACCGTCTTTCAGGACTTCCGAAACCGACTCGCCACTACTGCCGAGAATCAGGCAACCGCAACTCATGGCGTTCAGCAGCGACCAAGACAGCACAAACTTCTTGCTCAAATAGACATGCAGCGAGGAAACCTGCAGGAGTTTGACAAAATACTCTTCCGGCAATTTGTTACAGAAAATCACCCGGTCCTCGGGCAATTTCAGTTCTTCATTCAAGGTCTGCCGCCAGCTTTTGCCACCGGGCGGCTGGGCGCCGTAACAGACCCGGTCTTCACCGGCGATCAGGATTTTCGCCTGCGGCCGGGCCGCCAGAACCGCCGGGAGCGCCCGCATGAACTCGGGGAAACCGCGAATAGGCTCCTGCCCCCTCGCCGCGTAAGTGACAATCTCGTCAGTGGCCGAATAATTGCGCCCGAAAAAAGTGAATACCGCATTGGGAACCGGTTTATAAAAAGCGGTATCGACGCCCTCATGAATCACCCGGATTTTACCTTGAAACTGCTTGGGAAAACGGGACTTCTGCCATTCGGTCGGAACCATGGCGCAGGTGCACTTTTTCAACGATTCCTCAATGGTGAGATTCCTGGGATTTCCTGTATGGTAGTACCACTCCGGATAAGAGAGGAATTTCGCCGCCGGGAATACGTTCAACAGATGCAGATCCCCTCCCCAGCCGGAATGACTGACGACCAAATCGGGAGAATAGCCCCGCTGTTTGAGCTCAAGCAAAACCGCAGTTACGCTTTCGGTCCGTGTCCGGCCGGGGGCATAACTGCGGTGTATTTCAACTCCCGGGTAATTGACCGGGAGCGCTTCAGTAATAAAATCGACTTTGAGCTCCGGCTGACCTGCACAAAACTTCAGCAGGTGCCGGAACTGGCCCGGAAAATTCGGGTGTATGAACAGAATTTTCCGGGGCATGCATTAATCTCCGGGGAAACCGTAGGTGTCGCCGTAACCGTAGTGTTCGATCACGTAATCGACATCCTTGTCGCCGCGTCCGCTCAGGTTCACCAGGATTGCCCCGGTGTGCATTTCGCGGGCGCGCTTCATGGCATAAGCCACGGCGTGGGAGCTTTCCAGAGCCGGGATGATGCCTTCGTAACGCGAAAGTTTGAAGAACGCATCGACCGCTTCGGCGTCGGTGGCGGTGACGTAGTTCACGCGTCCGGCATCGCGCCAGAAGGCGTGTTCCGGGCCGACGCTCGGGTAGTCGAGGCCGCTGGCGATGGAGTAAACCGGGGCCGCCGAGCCGTCTTCATTTTGCAGCAGGATACTTTCGAAACCATGCAGAGTGCCTTTTTTGCCGAAGCTCATGCTGGCGGCATGCTCACCGAGCGTCGTGCCGGTGCCGAGCGGCTCCACGCCGCAGATTTCCACCGGATCTTCGAGGAACGCCGAGAACATTCCGACCGAGTTGCTGCCGCCGCCGACGCAGGCGCAGACCATATCCGGCATGATGCCGGTCATGGCGAGGAACTGCTCGCGGGCTTCCTGCCCCACGCACATCTGGAAGTCGCGCACCATCATCGGGAACGGATGCGGGCCGACCGCGGAACCGATGCAGTAGATCGAATCTTTGTAGGACTTCAGGTAAGCTTCAAAAGCCGAATCCACGGCTTCCTTCAGGGTCTTCAAGCCGAAGGAGACCGGCACCACCTTGGCGCCGAGAATGCGCATGCGGGCCACGTTCGGGGCTTGTTTGACGATATCGACTTCGCCCATATGGATTTCGCACTCGAGGCCGAAGTATGCGGCCGCGGTCGCCAGCGCCACGCCGTGCTGCCCTGCCCCGGTTTCGGCGATCAGTTTCTTCTTGCCCATGAATTTGGCCAGGAGCCCCTCGCCCATGCAGTGGTTGAGCTTGTGGGCGCCGGTATGGTTCAGATCCTCGCGCTTCAGATAAATCTGGGCGGAACCGAGCTTACGGGAGAGACGTTCGCAGTGGTAAACCGGAGTCGGGCGCCCCTGGAATTCCCGGCGGATGCGGCGCAGTTCACTGATGAACTGGGCGCTGTGGCAGATGGCGTTGTAAGCATCGGCAATCTCGTGGAACACCGATACAAGTTCATCCGGTACGATGATACCGCCGTATTCACCGAAATAACCTTCCCGGTTCGGATACTGGCGGAAATAAGTTTTGAAGTCCATAGGTTTATTCTCCTTATTAAAATAATCTCTTAAAATAGTTCAAATATGCAAATTTGCAACAATCAGTTCTGCTTTTTCAGCTCATATTTGCGGTGTTGGCTCTCCAGATTGCTGGCCGGGGGCTCGACGATGATTACCTTTTCCGGCGGCGGCTCGAGTTCCTCGAGGTGCTTGTGCAGCGGCTGGAATCCTCCCCGGTCCCACAGAAAAAGCATCAGGAAATAAAACAACTGGGCAATCCCCCACCCCGCGATCAACAGCATGAAATTGCAGCAGATCTGGACCCAGCGTGAGCCGAAGGCACGGAGAATAGCGAACCGGACGATTGCCCAGATCGCCGCCAGTGTCAGGAAATCGATGATTCCCAGTCCGATTGCTGGATTAGTTTCCGCAACGAAGCGAACGAACGACGAGCCGTCCAGTCCGAAAATGATGTTGAATATGCTGATGAGCGCCAGCACCGGATACCCCAGAAATACCAGGAACCACAATGGAAATCCGTGCATGGTCGGCTCGCCGATCTCATACGGTTTGTCGAAACAGACCAGCGCCGAGCAGATGATCAGCAGCCCGGTCAGCAGGCAAATCCAATCCCAGGAACGGCGCGCACGCTTCTTCGAGGCCGGCGAATCTTTGAACGGATATAAGTTGAAAATCTTGTACATGCCTGACCTCACTTATCTCGTTTCTGTTCGCCAAGGCCAACCCGTTTGACCATGAGATAGGTGACATAGCCGATGGCCGCCATCACCAGCACCAGCGCGCTGTAAGCGTGCGGCCACCAGACATGGCTGGTCATCATGGAATATTCGGACATGCCGCCGAGCCCGGTGATCACGTTCAACGGCATGAACACGATGTTGATGATCGCCAGTTGTTTCATGACAGTGGACAGGTTATTGTTCAGCACGCCCACGCGGGCGTCGGACATGCCAATCAGAATGTTGGAGTAAATCTGGGCGAGGTTGTTGCACTGTTTGTTTTCAACGGTGATATCATCGAGAAAATCCTCTTCATCCTCGGTGAAACCGAGTTTGCGGGAGTCGTTTTTGAGTTTCTGCATCAGCACCTGGTTGCCGCTGATGGCGCTCTGGTAATACGTCAGGCTCTTCGACAGCGTGAACATGCCGACCAGCGAACGGTTGGTCACCGAATGCTCGATTTTGGCCTCAACTTCATCGGAAATCGAGCGGATCACCCGCATGTGCTCCAGGAAATGATGGGTCGAGTGATAGAGCAGGCGCAGCAGTACCCCGGCGGCGGAATTGCCTCGCAGCGGCATTTTGCCGTGTTCGAAGAGGTAGGTCGGCTCCGCCTGCAGGATGATGGTCCGGTCCTTGAAGAGAAACACGCCGAAGGAGGAAACCCGGAAATCCAGATTTTTATCCCCTTTATAGTTGCGGGGCTGTTTCATGATGACCGCGATGTGATTGTCTTCGTACTCGATTCGGGAGATTTCGTCTTCGTCCAGCGCCGAGTGAAAAGTGTGTTCATCGATGCCGCACTCTCTCACCAGATAATTCTTATCCTCCTCGTCGGGAGTGGTGTAGACCTGGATGCGGCCAAGTCTCTCCGTCGGACACTCGACGACCCGTCCATCAATGATATCGTAACTTACGAGCATATAGTTGTTCCTTGTCCTGATTGATTAAAGTTTCAAGACACCTGGGGGGAACGATCGTTACGCGTGGAGCTGGGTATGCCTGGTCATCCTCAATCAGCTGAAAAGCAGAGGTTCGACCGGCCGGCAACCCCACGCCATCGCGGTCCAGGGTCGTCGTTCTGTTGTTCTTTCTGCTTCTTTTTCATAGTTCCACTGTTTGGGTTCAGTTAATATTAATGGAGCTGACCTATTTTTTAAACATACCAGTAATCGTTACTTTTTCAAGTACAGTTATGGAAAAAGGAAAAATAAAATTTCATTAAGAGTGATAAATCACGAACTTTCAATGATTTTCGCTTGACTTTTGGGTGATTTCGTGGCATTTTTCCCAAATCGCAAATTACCCGAACTTTAATCAAAAGAAATTGCCTGATGAATATTTTTGAACTTGCATTGAATCCTGCCAAGGATTACCGGCCGGTTCCCTTCTGGAGCTGGAACGACAAATTGGAAATGGATGAGCTCTCGCGTCAGATTCACCTGATGCGCGAGGCCGGGCACGGCGGTTTTTTCATGCACGCCCGCGGCGGACTGCTCACCGAGTATATCGGCAAGGAGTGGTTCGACCTCACCAAGGGCTGTATCGAGGATGCCAAACGCGAGGACATGAACGCCTGGGCCTATGACGAAAGCGGCTGGCCAAGCGGCTTCGGCAACGGCATCGTCAACGGACTCGGCCTCAAGTACCAGCAGAAGTACCTGCGCTGCAAGGAAATCAGCGGCAAGGACGTGGCGGACATCGCCAACTTCATCGCGGTCTACACGCAGGACGGCAAGCGGATCGACAAGGATACCGCTTCCGCCATCGATACCGTGCTGGTCTGTTACTTTGACGTCAATCCGTATTATGTCGACACCCTCGACCGCGAGGTCACGCTCAAGTTCATCGAGGCCATTTACCAGAAATATTACGATTCACTGAGCGAAAATGAACGCAAGGGCATGAAGGGATTCTTCACCGACGAGCCCCAGATCTCGCGCAACGGCATTCCGTGGTCCTTCATTTACGAGCGCGAATACAGTGCGGAGTTCGGCTCCAGCCTGATCGATCTCCTGCCCGAGCTCTTCCTCGAAACCGGCTGCTACCGCAAAACCCGCTATCGCTTCTGGCGCCTGACCACCCGGTTATTCATGAACAACTTCCTCAAAACCATTTATGACTGGTGCAATGAGCGCGGCTGGGATCTCACCGGCCACATGGTGCTCGAGGACAACTACTTCTGGCAGATCACCAGCAATGGCTCGGTCATGCCGCATTATCAGTATTACACGATCCCGGGCATGGATGCGCTCGGCCGTCATTTCACCTCGCTGGTCACCCCCAAGCAGCTGGAAAGTGTGGCCGCGCAGACCGGCAAGAAGCAGGTGCTCTCCGAAACCTTCGCACTCTGCGGCTGGGCGGTGACGTTTGCCGACCTGAAATGGCTCTATCAGTGGCAGCTGGTCCACGGCATCAATCTGCTCTGCCAGCATCTGGAGGGGTACTCCCTGCGCGGCATCCGCAAGCGTGACTACCCGGCGTCGCTCTTTATCCATCAGCCGTGGTGGCCGGAGTATCACCGCTTCAACGACTATGTTTCCCGCCTCGGCGTGCTGCTGGCGGAGAGCGCCCCCTGTGTTGATACCCTGATCATTCACGGCGTGACCACCGCTCATCTGCTGTTCAACCGCGACCATGCGGCGAGCCGGCAGCCGATGGACGATATCATCGATATGTACTCCAAGGCGTTTGAGGGGCTGAGCCAAAAACTGGTCGACGCCCACATCGGACACCATTATGGCGACGAAACCCTGATGGAGCAGCATGGCTGTGTCGAAGGCGCCAAGCTGCGCATCGGTCGGCACTCCTACTCCGTCGTGGTCCTGCCCAAGCTGATGAACCTCTCCTCGCGCCAGGTGACGATGCTGGAAGAGTTCGCCAACAACGGCGGCGTCATCCTCGGCGAGCGCAACGATTTCCACTCCGAGTTTTACGTCGATGGCGAGCTTGCCCGCAACCTGCCGCTGCTCAAACAGGTGAAATTCCTCGATTCCGCCGCCGAAGTTGCCGCCGAACTGGCGAACTATTGCGAAGCCGTCAGCATTACCGAGCCCGGCACCTCGAAACAGGTCGCCGCGATCAACGCCGCCCATCGCTCCCTGGCCAATTTCGACGGCAAACCGGCCGAGCTCTATTACCTGGTCAACACCGACCGCTTCAAAGGCTTTGATACCGAGATCGTTATCGAGGCTGCCGGGGTCGAGTGCTACAACCCGGCCACCGGCGCTGTCGAGCCCGTTTTCTACGACAAGGCAAACGGCAAATGCCGTATTCCGTTCCGCTTCGCACCGGTCGGCGACCTGGTGCTGCTGGCCCGCAATCACGAAGTCGCGTCCGCCGCCGCCCCTGCCCCCGCCGGCAAAGCCATCCAGCTCAAACCGGACTTTGCAGTCAAGGATTGCAGTGAAAATATCCTGACGCTGGACATGTGCTCCTGCGTGGCCGACGGCAAGAAAATGTTCGATCGCGAATACATCCTGACCATTCAGAATGCCCTGCTCAAGCTGGAACGTGAGGCGGATGTTGAGCTCGGGTTTGAGTTTGAAGTCGATTCGGCATATGCACTGGGCCAGCCGCTTGAACTGCTGATCGAGCACCCGGAGTATTACGAAATCAGCCTGAACGGCAAAGCCATATCGAACAAGTCAAGCGGCTTCTTCGCCGACAAGGCTTTTGAGCGGATCGACATCGGCGGGGCCGTTGCCGCCGGCCGGAATTCGCTGGTGCTGAAGACTCATTTCTACCAGAAACCCGAGACCTACCAGAGCATCCGGGCCGCCAGGCACTTCGAGGGCGAACGCAACAAACTGTCGTTCCACAGCGAAGTCGAGGCCGTCTACCTCTGCGGTAAATTCGGCGTCAAGACTCCGGGCAAGTTCACGGATCTGGAGCGCAACGGCGTGCGTTACTGCGGCGCGTTCGTGCTCACGGCCCTGCCCTCGCAGGTCAATGGCGGGAACATCGAGCAGTCCGGCTTCCCGTTCTTCGCCGGCAAGATTACACTGGAACAGGACTTCGAAGTCGCCAACCCGGCGGGCAATGAAATCAGCTTCGCCAATCTCTATGCGAATGTGGCGGATGTCAAGGTCAACGGCAAACCGCTTGCCGCCATCATCTACCCGGATTACAAGGCCGCGATTCCCGCAGACCTGCTGAAGCCGGGCGTCAACAAGCTGGAAGTCACCCTGACCAATTCCCTGCGCAACATGCTCGGGCCGTTCCATCTGGAAGACGGCGAGAGCTTTGCTGTCGGTCCGGCCTCGTTCTACAAGGATGCGGACGGCGTCTACCCGCCCTGGCACAAACAGGTCTGGAACACCGATTACTGCTTCCTGCGTTTCGGTTTGAACTGAACTGATTAAATCATTCATTCGGCGGCTGGTGTTGCATCAGCCGCTGTTTTTTTTTGCCCGCAAAATTGATTTTTATTCATTTTTGGCGGAAATCCACATTTCCTGCAAACTGTTTTCTGTTTTTTCCCGCAGCGGCATATTGATTTCTCTTCATTTTACCGTATAATATTTATATGCAAAATGAAATTAATTAAAATGCACTAAAATGGATAACAAAACTAAAAAATCCCGAAAATTGATGGAACTGAAGCGCCTGGTGTTGAACAGCAACGGCATCCGGCGCAGCGAGGCCGCCGAACTGGTCGACCTGGATATCCGCACCGCTTCCGCTTATCTGGAGGAACTGGCCGCCAGTGGCTTGCTGCGCAGCGAAACCGAGCCAAGTGTCGGCAAGGGACGCCCCGGTGTGCTTTATTTCCCCAACCGTGAAAACCTCTGTTACCTGGGGCTGGTTATTTCGGCCGGGCTGGACGTGTCTTGCTACATGATCGATCACCAGAACAACACGCTGGACAGCAACTGCATCAAGTTCGACCGGAACAGCAGCAAGCTCACCGTTTTCAAGAAGGTTCTCGACCTGGTCAAGCAGGCCCTGCAGGAGCATCCGGAGCGTCGGCTGGGGGCAATCGGCATCTCGATTTCGCGCTGGCTGCAGCCGCCGCTGGCCTCGTATGACCTCTATTCCGGGCTGGTTGATTATCTGAACCGCGAGACCGGGGTCCCGGTTTACCGCGACGTCAATATCAATATGCTGGCGTATCAGGTCAGCGCTCATTACAAATGCCGCAACCTGGCGCTGATCCACCCCGGCAAGGTCATCGAATTCGGGCTGGTGGTCAATGGTTTTCCCACGGCAAACCTGTTCGAACACGAGGACTGGTTCGCTCACCTGCCGGTCAATAAGGCGGGACGCAAATGCTATTGCGGCCAGCATGGCTGCCTCGAGAATTATGTTACAGAAGGTGCCATCGCGGAAAGGCGCGAGGAGCAGCCGCTTTCGGAGCATTCCCGGATTCAGGGGGATATCGAACGCTACCTGGGACAGGCCTGTCGCGAAATCGCCCGGGTTTACCACCCCGAGATGATCATGGTGCATGCCCCGGACAACTGGCACGAGGGCATCCGCCGTGCTTACGGGCCGGACACGCCGCCACTGAGCTTTGACGTTCTGAATTTTCAGGCCGGGCTGGGCGCCGCCATGTTGGCAGCGTTCCTCTCCACCAAACAATTTATCAAAGAAACTACAGGAGAAAAATCCAAATGAGCAAATCAGCGCAACTGGCCATCAACGGCGGCAGTAAGGCAATCGACTTCGCCTTCCGGGGACGCGAACAATTCGACACGGCGGAAAAAGAGGCGGTCATGCGTCTCTTTGACGCCAGCATCAGCTCGGGTAATGCCTTCGGTTACAATGGCCCCGAAGAAGAAGCCTTCTGCAAGGAATTCGCCGAATTCATGGGCAGCGGCTTCGCTGATGGCGTAAACTCCGGGACCAACGCGGTTTACGTGGCGCTGCGGGCGTTGGATCTGCCGCCTTTCTCCGAAGTGGTGGTCAGCGCGGTCACCGACCCGGGCGGCATCATGCCGATTGTCATGCTCAGCTGCATCCCGATGGTCGCGGACACCATGCCGAACAGTTACAACATCGGCCCCGAACAGATCGAGGCGGTCATCACGCCCCGGACCCGGGCGATTGTAGTGGCGCACATCGGCGGCGAACCCGCTGACATGGACGGTATCATGAAAGTGGCAGCCAAACACAATCTGCCGGTCATCGAGGACTGCGCACAGTCGCACGGTGCCGCGATCAACGGCAAAAAAGTCGGCACATTCGGTACCTATGGGGCATTTTCGCTGATGTTCGGCAAGCACTTCTGTACCGGCGGCCAGGGCGGAGCCGTGCTCAGCCGGACCGAGGATCTTTACTGGCGGGAGCGCCGGGCCGCCGACCGCGGCAAGCCGTTCAATATGCCCGGCCACACCAACACGATTCCGGCCATTAACTGCAACCTTGACGAGCTCGGCGCGGTCATTGGCCGGGTACAGCTGAAGAAGCTGCCGTCGATCATCGCCCGCAAACAGAAGTTCGTTCAGATGCTCAAGGATCGCGGCATCGGCGAGCTGGCCGGCATCGAGATTCCGGAGCTGCGGCCCGGCGCCGAGCACGTCTACTGGTGGTGGCGGCTGCGGGTCAATACCGGCAAACTCACCGTCAGCAAAGCCGACTACTGCGCCGCGCTGATGGCCGAGGGTGTCCAGATGAACCCGGATTATTCGGCGGCCCTCCCCTTCACCTTCGAGTGGTTCCAGGAGCGCTGGACCAAATTCCCGTGGAACAACCCGGAATACAAGGGCGATGCGCGTACCGAGTTCACGTGCCCGAATGCCAAAGCCGCCATGACCAATCACTTCAATCTGGTCATTTCCGAAAGCTGGGGCGAAAAAGAAGCCGACGCCATCATCGCGGCGTTCAAAAAAGTTGATGAGGCCTATCGTGATAATTGACATCCATACTCATATCACCTTCGATCACTTCCCGGAATTCAGCCGTGTCCTGCTCGGGCGCGGCCCCTTCACCGCCGATATCCTGCTCAAACGCATGGATATGGAAGGAATCGACCGTTCCGTGCTGCTGCCGCTCTCCTCGCCGGAGTGCCTGGACTTTTACGGCGTGTGCGGCAACCAGGACTGCATCGAAGCCGCCCGCAAGCACCCGGACCGCTTCACCGCATTTTTCTACGTGGACCCGCGCTCGATCACCAATTACGGCGACGGCAAGCTGGTCAAGCTGATGCAGGTCTACAAAGATCTCGGCTGCAAAGGCATCGGCGAAATGACCGCATCGCTGGAAATGGATGACATTCTGTACCAGAGGCTGTTCTTCGCCGCCGGCGAGGAAGGCTTGCCGATCATTTTCCACTTCAAACCGCAGGGCTCTACCAGCTATGGCGCAATCGACGACCTCGGGCTGCCCCGTACGGAAAAAGTTGTAAAAATGTTCCCGAAAACGATTTTCCTCGGTCACTCGCCGTGCTTCTGGAACGAGCTTGACGGCGATATCACCGAAGAAAACCGGGCCGGCTACATGAGCGGTTCTTATGCGAAAAAAGGACGCCTGTGGGAACTGTTCGAAAAATACCCGAACGTCTACGGCGATATTTCCGCCGGCAGCGCCTACCACGCACTGAGCCGCGACCCCAAAGGTTACGAGTTCCTGGAGAAATACCATGACCGGATCTGCTTCGGCACCGACCGCTTCACCGGCATCGACGAACCGATTCCCGACATTCTGCCCTACCTGAAAAATGGTCTGAAGGACGGAAAACTCTCACAGCCGGCCTATAACGCGATCATGTCCGGAAACTTCCTGCGGATTACCCATCCATAAAATCCGGGCTAAAACATGGTTTTATACTTGCTTTTGCGCTTTTTACAGGCTATAATACATATAAACTATTTGAGGCTTGGAGCATGAATAAAACACGATTGATCATGGTGGCTGCGGCATTGGTGATATGCGGAAGCCTTTTCGGTGCCGTATGGCGTTTTCATTTCGGCAATATCGCCTGCGCGGAAATCACCACCTCCACCGTCAGAATTCAGAACGAAGACAAAGACGCGTTTCCCGAGCAATACACGCAAAACGGTTATGCCGTGGTGGTCTGCAAGCTCGATGCCGGGCGCACGCTGAGCATTTACGACTTTTCGCTGGCCGATCATCTGAACACCTACCCCTGTATCGCACTGCGGGTCGGGAACGGACAATTCGATGCCAAGAACTGGAAAATCGAGAAAACCGATGCCGAGACCCTGTATTCCATGTTGTTCCGGATCGACCCGCCGCGCGGAGAAGCAGGCCGGAACGTTAATATGACGCTCAAGTACAATTACTCCACCCATCGCACGGCCCAGCTCCAGCTGCCTTTTAAACTGATCGGTTCGGCCGCGCCCACCGACGTCAGCAAAATCACCGACGGCGGTATGCTGCCGCCGCGTCAGTAAAGCTCATGTACGCTCCTGAATTCATGCCGATGTCCCGGCGCGAAATGGACAAACTGGGCTGGGACCAGCTCGATATCCTGTTGATCACCGGCGATTGCTACGTCGACCATCCGTCCTACGGTATTTCCCTGATCGGACGTTTGCTGATGGCCGAAGGCTACCGCTGCGGTATTATCGCGCAACCCGACTGGAAGGACGCCAAGTCGCTGCAGCTTCTCGGACGCCCCGCCCTCGCCTGTGCAATTTCCTCCGGCAACATGGACTCGATGGTCAATCTTTACACCGCCGGCCGCCGCCTCCGCCGCGACGATGCCTACTCGGAAAACGGCACCCCCGGTCTGCGCCCGCCCCACGCCTTGATTGTTTATTCCCAGCTGGCGCGCCAGGCGTTCCCCGGCCTGCCGATCCTGAATGGCGGCATGGAGTCGAGCCTCCGCCGCGTGGCCCATTATGATTACTGGCAGGACAAGATCCGCCCCGGTATTCTGGTCGACAGCAAGGCCGAAATCGGCATGTACGGCCAGGGCGAGAAAACAATCGTGGAAATCGCCGCTTGCCTGCGTGACAATAAACCGCTCCGCCACATCCGTGGTTCGGTCGTTTTTCTGGGCAAAAAAGAGGCGGAGAGCTGGGATTTCAGCAATTACGTCGAACTGCCGAACTGGGATGCCATGCAGAACGACCGCGACGCGCTGATGGCCGAGACCATTACCGTCGAAAGCGAAATGAATCCGTATTCCGGCAAGGGCATTTATCAGCGCTACGGCGACCGCGTGCTGGTCATCGAACCGCCGCCGACTCCGTTGACGACCGAAGAACTCGACCGCGTGCATGAATTGCCCTTCAGCCGCCTGCCGCATCCTGTCTACAAAGGGCGGATTCCGGCGTTCGACGCCATCAGCGCCTCGATTCCGGCGGTCCGGGGTTGCCCCGGCGGCTGCTCGTTCTGCGGGCTCGTCTCGCACCAGGGACGCGCGATCACTTCGCGTAGTCACGAGTCCGTGCTCAAAGATATTGAAAAACTGACTTCAAACAAGAATTTCAAAGGCACCATCACCGACATCGGCGGGGCGGCCGGTAACATCTACGGCAGTTTCGTCAAGGACACCGCCGTCTGCGCCAAGTGCCACCGCTCCTCCTGCATGGTGCCCCGCCCCTGCCCCAACTATGTGGCCGACGGCCTGAGCCTGATGCATCTGCTGCGCAAGGCCCGCTCGATGCCCGGCGTCAAGCACCTCTACGTCAACTCCGGCATCCGGCTGGACCTGGCCGTACAGCAGAAAGAACTGATGCGCGAGCTGGTCCGCCACCACGTGTCGGGACATATGAAGGTCGCCCCGGAGCACTTGCACCCGCGCGTGCTTGAGCTGATGCGCAAGAACAAGGCCGAGGATTTTTATGAATTCAAGGAATTTTTCGAGGAAGAGAGCCGCAAGGCGGGCAAGGAACAGTACCTGATTCCCCTCTTTATTTCGAACTTCCCCGGCTGTACCGAGCGGGAAATGAAAACCGTGGACGATTTCCTGAACCGCCACAACTGGAGTCCGCAACAGGTGCAGGATTATATTCCGCTGCCGATGACCATGGGCGCGGCCATGTATTACACCGGCAAAACGCCGGACGGCGAACCGATCACCGTCAACCGCGGCTTGGCCGAGCGGCGTCCGCAGATACAGGTTTTGAAGAAAAAACGTTCGCGGCCGTTTGACCAGAAAAGAAATAAGCAACGATAATTGACAACTCAAATTCGTAATGGTATATTAAGCAGTATGAAAAAACGCAACGACTATATCAGCGATAAATTGATTTACTCCGGGGATCGCCTGAAATCCCAGATGATGGCCGCAGAGGCCAATCTGGAAACGGCCAATCACCCGGCGCCAACCGTTGCCGAGCAGGCGGCACCCGTACCGCCGCCCCCACCGCCTAAAGTTTTGATCGAACGCAAACAATTCGAGGAATATTCGCGTGTCCGGCGCGAACAGATGCTGCGGCTCTCCGAGTTCTCGGCCCTGCTCGAAGCGGAACTCTCCGACAGCCGCCAGCTGGTGGCCGAGGCCGAAAAGCTGCAGATACTCTTCGATCAGTTCTTCCAGGAGATCAACCAGCTGCCGGAAACCTATGATCAGGTCAACGAAGAGCCGGAGAAGTTCAACGAGTTTAACCGGAATCTGGAACAGGCCCGGCTGGTCATCGTCCGTCACGCCGCCGCCGTGCGCAAGCTGCTCGCTTACGAGACGGGCGGCGGCAAGCACCACAATAGTTCGATCGTTCACGAAGTCGCTTCGCTGACCTTCCTGCAACTGATCCGGGTGGGAATCGGGACCGCGTTCCCGCTCATTCTGGCGATTATTCTGGCGGCGCTGATCATTGGCGGGGCCATCGTGCTGACCATGGGAGGCGTCTGATGGGCCGCTCGTCCGGATCGCCGAAAAAGCACCGCAAAAAGCACAAAAATACCTTGTATGGCTATTCGCGTACGGAGAGTTTCAATCGTATTTCGGGGTTCACCGCCGTCGACACCAGTCCGCAGGTGGCCCGCAACCGCATCATTGCCACGCTGCTCGCGCTCGCCATCCTGCTGATCGGCCTCTACTTCGTCTTTCTATAACGAATCGATAAAGCCGATGATGTCTTCGAAGGCCTCGCGCTGCTGGCGGCGGGTCAGATCATAGAAAAAGCCGTGCTCGGTCCGGGGATAAACTTTCCATTGCGACTTGATGCCCAGCCGTTGCTGCATGTCCACCACTTCCTGCGTCATCGCGCCGGGAAACATGTGCTCGTTTTCCGCTTCCATGAAAAACAGCGCCGGGCTTCCGTCATTGATGTAACGGCACGGCGAAAGCCGCTTGAAAACGTCCGGGTGCTCCTCGTAGGCCGCCCCGGCGATATCGACCATGGACGTCCAGATGTGCGGGAAAATATCTTCCCACGGTTCGAAGGTCACCGGCGTCGCCTGCAGAGCCGCGCCGACGGGTTTGACCCAGGCATTTTTCAGCCCCACACCCTTGAATTCGCACGGCTCGCCGCACTCGCCGGGAGCCGTCAGGCTGACCATGGCGTTCAGGTGTGCCCCGGCGGAACTGCCGAGGGTGAAAATCTTCAGGGGGCGGTTCAATTCCTTCAGCTTGGACACAAATAAATCATAACCGCAGCGAATGTCGAAAATCTGGTCAAAAGCGCTGACGCCGCCCAGCCTGTAATCAGTGGTGGCGCAGATGAAACCGCGGTTCATATATTCTTCGATGATGTGGTAATAAACCGTGCGCGAACCGCCGCGCCAGCCGCCGCCGTGAACGAAAAACAGCGCTACATCCCGGCTCGGCGCTTTGGGAATGAAGAAGTCGATAATTCGTCCGTTGACGATCGGCGTATCGAAAAAGACCGACTGAAATTCGAGGCTCATACCAGCGCCTCGCGACGGGCCGCGGAGGTAATCCGGAACAGGATTTTGCCGTTGCGTATATCCACCCGCACCTTGCCGCCGTGGGCCAGACGGCCGAACAATATTTCGTCGGCCAGTTTTTCCTGCAGCGAGGAGCGGATCAGCCGTTCCAGCGGACGCGCGCCCATCTTCGGATCGAACCCTTTGTCGGCGAACCAATCCACTGCTTCATCCGTCAGCGTGAGCTTGATATTGCGCTCATTCAGACTCAGTTGCAGTTGAGCGATGAACTTGAACACGATCTTGCGCATGAGTTCCTGCGACAGGCGGTTGAAGAAAATGATGCCGTCGAGGCGGTTGCGGAATTCCGGGCTGAAATATTTCTCCACTTCCTTGCGGGTGGAATTCTCCGGCCGGATTTCGTCGGCGAACCCGATCAGCGGCGCGTCGAGCTGGCGCGCGCCGACGTTGCTGGTCATGATGACGATAGCATTGCGGAAATCGGCCTTGCGGCCGTTGTTATCCGTCAGTGTGCCGTAGTCAAAAATCTGCAGCAGGATATTGTAGATATCGGAATGCGCCTTCTCAATTTCGTCGAGCAGCAGCACGCAGTGCGGAGTCCGCAGCAGCGCCTCGGTCAGCAACCCGGACTGTTCGAATCCGACATATCCCGGCGGGCTGCCGATCAGCTTGGAGACCGTGTGCTTCTCCGAATATTCGCTCATGTCGAAACGGATGAACTGAATGCCGAGTTTCTCCGCCAGCTGCCGTGCCAGCTCGGTTTTGCCGCAGCCGGTCGGACCGCAAAAGAGGAAGGAGCCCATCGGCTTCAGGTGGCTGCCGATTCCGGCCCGCGCGATTTTCACCGCCGAGGTGACCCCGGCCACGGCATCGTCCTGTCCATAGATCGCGGTCTTCAACTCGGTCTCGAGGTTGCGCAGTTTGGCGTTGTCGCTGGCGGTGACCCGCGAGGGCGGCACGTTCGCCATGGAGGCCACCACGTCCTCGACGGCCTGCACCCGGATCACCGGGTCCCTATGGCTGTCCAGCAGCGCGTTGCGTGCCCCGGCCTCGTCCATCACATCGATGGCCTTGTCCGGCAGGAAACGGTCGTTGAGGTGACGGCAGGAGAGAATCACGGCCTGCTCGACTGCTTCGTCGTCGAATTTGACATCATAAAATTTCTCATAATACGGCTTCAGTCCACGCAGAATCTCGATCGCCTCCGCCTGCGAGGGCTCGGGCACGTCGATTTTCTGGAAGCGGCGGCTGAACGCCTTGTCTTTCAGAATATGATTTTTGTAATCATCGTAGGTGGTTACCCCGATACACTTTATGGAACCATTTGCCAGGGCCGGTTTGAGGATGTTCGAGGCATCCAGCGAGCCGCTGCTGACGGAACCTGCGCCGACCACCACGTGGAGCTCATCCACAAACAGGATCGCCCGCTCAACTTTGCTCAGTTCGTCGATCACTTTTTTCAGGCGTTCTTCGAATTCGCCGCGGAATTTGGTACCGGCGACCAGCGCGCCCATATCCAGGGCCCAGATGTCATAATCGCGGAGCCGCTCCGGCGTGCGGTTGTTGGCGACTTCCAGCGCCAGGCCTTCCACAATAGCGGTCTTGCCGACACCGGCTTCGCCTACCAGGACGGGGTTGTTTTTCTTGCGGCGGCAGAGAACCTGCATGGTGCGTTCCAGCTCGCGCTTGCGGCCGATGATCGGGTCGATCTTGCCCTGACGCGCCATTTCGGTCAGGTTCACCGCATATTTCTTGGTATGGCGAAACGGTCCCTTGTCGGGGCGTTTTTCGTCGCCGTCTTCATCGTCTTCATCATCGAACTGGAAGAGGGCTTCGATCTCTTCGTCGCTGTCCGAATAAAAATCGTCGCTGCTGATTTCGTCCACCACCCGGCTCTTGCTGACTTCCTCTTTCTTCAACAAATAAGTAGCAAACGATTTGTCCTCGTCAAAAAAGCTCATGAAAACATCAATCACCCCGATCACGGGTTTCTGTACCGCGGCCGCCCGCTGGAGCGCCCGGGTAAGCATCCGGTTCAGGGCCACAGACTCCACGGGCATGACCTGGACATTGACTTTTTCCAGGCGTTCGTCAAGAAATTTCCACAGCGCATTGCGCATTTCATACAGGTCGACGCCGAGATTGTCGAGGAGCATACTGATTTTGGCGTCGTTGCACAGCGCCGCCAGCAGGTGTTCCGGCAGAATCATTTCATGGGGGAACTCCCGCGCGAAATCGGCGGACTGACTCAGCACCGCCCGCAATTCTTCCGAGGGCTGAGGCATGTTGTTCTTATTGTTGGACATCAGCTATTCCTCCTCCATCAGGCACTGCAGGGGAAAATTGTTGGCCTGAGCCATCATAGCCACCTGCGCCACTTTGGTTTCCGCTACATTATGCGGGTAAATCCCGCATATCGCACTGCCTTTTTCATGTATATTGAGCATCATCGTCCGGGCTTCCTCAAAGGACTGGTGAAAAACCTGCATCAGGACCACCACCACAAACTCCATGGTGGTGACATCATCATTGAGCAGAATCACTTTATACCACGGCGGCTCCACCGCCTCTACCATGATCTTTTCAGCTGTTTTTCCGTGAACTTGCGCCATCGTCCAATTCCCCTCCTCCCCCGCACAGAGACTTCAACACCGACGCCTCGGCATACCGCAGCCAGCTGAGGTGAAAAACCAGGCTCGCCGCCATCCAGCAGAATCCCAGCAGCAAAAAAATGATCCACGCAATATTGCCGCCCACAAGCAGCAACAGACACAACAACCAGAACGCGGCTCCGATAAATGCGCACAAGCCTCGCAGCAGCCAATACGAAACCTGTCTGCGGGACTCTTTGAACTTCATATTTTTTGCCTGATCAATGACTTCCTTAATCTCTTTATCACTCAACAGCGCCATTTTGTCTCCAAAAAATATTTATTATATATTATAACCTATAATCGCGATTTTTAAAAGAGGGGAATTACAAATAACGACTTTTATTTCACTCAAACACGGTTATATTTCAGTAATAAATGATTTCACCAGAGGATAAATTATGGAACAGGCCCCGAAAGCCCTGCGGCTGCATATCGGGATTTTCGGCAGAACCAATGTCGGCAAATCCAGTCTATTGAACCTGATCAGTGGTCAACCCACCGCCATCACCTCGCCCATCGCCGGGACCACCACCGACGTCGTCAGCAAGCCGATGGAGCTGCTGCCGCTCGGTCCGGTCGTCTTTCTGGATACCGCCGGACTGGACGACGTCAGCGAGCTCGGCTCAGCCCGGCTAAAAAAGACCTATGCCGTATTCGGACAGGCCGATATCATAACGCTGGTCACCGAGGCCGGGCAATGGGGCGAATCCGAAGAGAAAATCGCGGCCGAGGCCCGGTCGCGCAAAATTCCCATGGTCACCGTCATCAACAAAAGCGACCTGCATGCCCCTGCCCCGGAGTTCCTCGACAAAATCCGGGCGCTGACCGGCGGTACGGTAATCACCGTCTCCAGCAGCAGTCCGGCCGGCCGCGACCGCTTCCTCAATGAATACAAGCAGGCGCTGATCGAATTCTGCCCCGAAGATTTCCTGTCGCCCCCGCCCCTGATCGCCGACCTGGTCGCCCCCGGCGATGCGGTGGTGCTGCTGATTCCCATTGACCTGCAGGCTCCCAAGGGACGGCTGATCCTGCCTCAGGTACAGACCCTGCGCGACGCGCTGGACCACGACAATGTGGCGATCATGGTCAAGGAAACTCAATACGCCGCCGCGCTGGCCAATCTGAAAAAGCCCGCGGCTCTGACCATTTGCGACTCACAGGTCGTTGACCTGATGGTCCGCGAGACGCCGCCGGAAATCGCTTGCACGACCTTTTCGATCCTCTTTGCCCGGCTGAAGGGCGACATGGCGGAAATGGCCGCCGGCGCCGCCGCCATCGAGCGACTGAAAACCTCCGGCGGGCGCGTCCTGATCGCCGAAGCCTGTACCCACCACGCCACCGAGGACGATATCGGCCGGGTGAAAATCCCGCGCTGGCTGCGGAAATACATCGGGCGCAACGACCTTGAAATCGAGGCTTTTGCCGGATGTAACTATCCGGAGGACCTGAGCAGTTATTCGCTGGTGATTCATTGCGGAGCCTGCATGCTCAACCGCCGCGCGGTATTGTCCAGGGTCCAGCAGGCCCGTGCCGCCGGGGTACCGATAACCAATTACGGCATGTGTATTTCATACTGCCAAGGCGTACTGCGCCGGGTGCTTTCGCCATTCCCGGAAGCCTTGAAAGCCTTCGACGACGCTTCGCAAATTTGAGCCATAAATAGCGAGGAACTGCACGTTCCTCGCGCTCCAGCGGCAGGTCGCATGACCTGCACCTCTTTTCCAGGCAAAAAAAATCGAGGGGAACGGCTGTTTTTGCCATTCCCCTCGAAAGAGATCGAAGTATATTACTTGCCTTTCTTGGCGCTCGAAATACGGATCTGAGTTTTGTAGAGCTCGTCTTTGGCTTTTTCCAGTTCGACTTTGGTCTTTTCCAGTCTGATCTGGGTCTTGTAGAGTTCTTCCTGTTCCACGAGGGCTACTTCAGTCGGAGGAGCAACCAGCTTATGCATGAAGCAGCCGATGATAATCGTGAAGAAACCACAGGCAATCAGCAGAATCCCGGCCATGGTGATCGCGATCATACCGATGGTGAACGGCATGATCAAAACCAGCAGTCCGATCAGGAAGTAAAAAACAACCGAGATACCAACGAAGGATTTGTGATCTTCTCCGCCGGGGATGAAAAGCAGAAGCACATGCGCCACGCCCATGATGATAAACCATGCACTGATGAACCAGAATGCGAGAGAATTCAAATCCGCATCCATCATCAGCAGAACTTTGTCAACGACGGGCTTCAGGGTCACCACGATGGCGAGAGCCCCGAGGATGATGACCAGGATGGGGTAAACCCAGCGGTAGGCGCCATCGGTGTCAGCCACTTGATAACGGAAGGCCCCGAGGCCATTGGCGATCAGCAGCGCGCCCATCGCCCAGAGAATGTAGTTCAGATACTGTACCGGCAGAAACAGCGCTATCCCAAAGAGTGCGATCAATGATCCACGAAAGATCAGATTCTGCTTGGAAAAGCCGTTTAAGAAGTTGCTGCCGATAATTGGAATTCTATATGGTTGTTTCATAATCATCTCCTGATTGTTCTAAACTTATACTTTAAAATATCACAGATTATGCAAATTTCAATTCATTAAGGCGATTTCCGCACATTTTTTTTATGTAATTTATGATTTCGGTCATAAACATTGCGAAGAGAAAGGTGTTTTGAGGGGAAAAACACTCTTTTCTTCCGGATGTTGCTGTCGCTCAAATGCACAATTTTTTGACTTGGACGGGCGATTTGATTTGTATTTTGTCAGTTTTGCTGTAATATTCTCTATAAAAAGGCAGAGAAGCTCCACATGGAATCCGATCATTTTTTTTATAAATTGAAGAAAACCTTCATTCCCGGTTCGGTCCGGGAATTTTTCGTTCCCAGGATCACTCCTGCTTATATTATAAGAGTGGTGGTGCTGGTCATCTTCTGCCTGGTCTTTTTCGGGGTGTTCTTCACGCCGGTCCTGATCAGCGGCGGCAGCATGGAGCCCACGTACAAAAGTGCCGGGGTCAACCTGGTTTACCGCTTCAAATTCTCCAAACGCGACCCGGCACGCGGTGATATCGTGGTGATCCGCTACGATGACCGGGTCATGTATTTGAAACGGGTGGTCGGCCTGCCCGGCGAAGTGATCGAATTCCGCAACGGCAAGTTGTATGTGAATGATCATGAATTGGACGAGCCGTATGTGAAATTGCCCTGCGACTGGAACCTGCCCCCGCGCAAGGTTGACGCAGGATATTATTATGTCGTGGGCGACAACCGCTCACAGCCGATCCGTCAACACCGCTTCGGGCAAGTTTCCCGCCGCCGCATCATAGGAGCGCCATTATGGTAAAGAAGCAAATCATCAAACTGGTTATACTTTTAATATTGCTGGGCATCGCCGGCTTTAGCGCCTGGTATGTCCTTTTTAACCGGGAGACCGACGAGGCCCACATTCGCCGCGTACTTAATGAAATCGTCGAAAACATCACCAAACGCGACGGCGACGGCACCACCCGCAACCTGATCAACTCCAAGGCATTGCCGAATTTTTTCACCTCTCCCTGCAATGTCAGCCTGGGCGATTATATCGACAGCGGCTATTTCACCTCGGAAAGCATTACCAATAACTCAATGCGCGTCCGCACGATGTTCCGGTCGATAACCCCCTCGATCAAAGACCTTTACATTGAAGTCGCCCCCAGCGGCGAAAGCGCCATCGCCGATTTCGCCGCCTCGGTTCGCGGCGTGCTCAGCAACGGCGAACATGTGGACGGCGTCCGCGACCTCCGCTGCAAGATGGTCAAAATCGAGGGCGAATGGAAAGTAAATAACGTCAATATCCGCGAAGTTCTGGAAAAATAAGATATGGAAATGAAAGAGTGTTGTTACCCCGCCACCGCCGAAGGGTTGGTCGATGTATTGCGCAAACTGAGAGCCCCCGACGGCTGTCCCTGGGACCGCAAGCAAACCTATGAATCGCTGAAAAGTACCCTGATCGAAGAAACCGCCGAATTCCTGGATGCGGTCGATGACGGCGACTATCCCCATATGAAAGAGGAACTCGGCGACATCATGATGAATCTGGTGTTTTTCGCTGTGATTGCCGAGGAGCGCGGCGACTTTACGTTTCGTGACGCCATGCAGGAGATTATCACTAAAATGATTCGCCGCCACCCGCATGTGTTCGGCGAGGCCGAGGCGGAAAATGCCGATCAGGTGGTCGACCTCTGGGAAGCGATCAAGAAAACCGAAAACCATCCGGGCCGCGAGTCCGTGCTGGACGGCATTCCGAGGGGGCTTTCCGGGTTATTGCAGGCGGAGAAGCTCCAGCGCAAGGCGGCCAAGTACGGTTTTGACTGGGAGACCCCGGAGCAGATCGTCGACAAGATCGAGGAAGAACTCGCCGAAATCAAAGAAGCGATGGCCGGCGGCGATGACGAAAAGATCAACGATGAAATCGGTGACCTGATTTTCGCGGTGGTCAATCTGGCGCGTTTCCGCAAAAAGGGTTCATCCGAGGATCTGCTGCAGCGCACAATCCGTAAGTTCAATTCACGTTTCCGCTACCTCGAACAGAAGCTGACGGAACAGGGGATTTCACTGGAAGCCGCCACCATCGATCAGATGGAAGCGCTCTGGCAGGAAGCGAAATCAGTTAAGAATTAAGAGAGAAGAGAGAAGAGAGAAGTCCGTAATTCTCAATTCTCAATTCTCAATTCTCAATTCTCAATTCTCAATTCTCAATTCTCAATTGAAATCAGTATTTGCTCCAGTCGGGCTTGGCGCTGAATACTTTGTTGATCTCTTTCATGTCGAACTTCGCGGTGCGGTCGTAGTTGTAAATACCGTTCTGCTCCTGTTCGATATCGGTGAGCTGGGTGTAACAATAACCGCTGAGCTCCGGCATGGCCACCAGCGCGGCGGTCAGGTCGCGGATGCGGCCAAAGGCTTCCTCGATGCTTGCAGGGGGAATTCCGTACCCCCAGGAATTATCGGCATAGGCCTGACGATCGGCCGGGATGTATTTCACGCCGCCGTACTCATCGACGATGTACGGCTGGCCGTTGTACGCCTGTAGTTCGACTTCCGGACTTAAGGCAAAGACTGGCTGATTTTCCGGGCGCAATTCGCCGATCAACTCATCGGTTTTCTGTGCGTAATGGTGCACGGTCCACAGGTCGGTCCTGACGTGGATATAACCGCTGCAGTCATTGATCGGGCGGGACGGGTCGAGGGTCCGTGTAAGCTCATAAATATCATTGATGAAACGGCGGTGCTCGGCCAGATTGGTATAGCCGTTGGTTTCGTTGAGCGGGGTCCAGGCGATGATCGACGGATGGTTGATGTCACGTTCCAGAACCGTGCGCCATTCAGCCAGGTAATTGAGGAAGGCGAGATGGTAATTCACCGGGGTCTTGAAATAGTGCTGCCAGAAGCCCATGCCCCAGTCGGAGAACTCCGCCCAGGTCAGGTAACCGAGCTTGTCGGCCCAATAGTGGAAACGTTCATCGAAAACTTTCTGATGCAGCCGCGCACCGTTGAACCCGGCTTCCATCGAGAGCTCGATATCGCGTTTGAGTGCGGCATCGCTCGGCGCTGTCCAGAGGCTGTCCTCATAGAAGCCCTGATCCAGCACGAACCGGACGAACAGCGGCTGATTGTTCAGGAAAAGTTTGTCGCCCTCAATATGGACCTTGCGCAGCCCGGCGTAGGATTTGACGCTGTCGACAATCTTGCCGGACTCGTCGGCCACCTCGTAAACCAGGTCATAGAGGAACGGATTGCCCGGCTCCCAGCTCACCGGCGCGGGCACTTCCAGCGCCACCGGAATGCCGTTCACGCACGGTACCGGCGCGGCGGCGACCTCCCTGCCCTCCGCCAATACGCGGATTTTCAGGGTGTTACTCTGCCGGAGGCTGTAGAATTCCGGGGTGAAAATAAACGCGCCGCGCTCGAAATCCGCCGTAACCTTGCAGCGGCGCAGCGCCTGCGCGTCGGCCGCTTCCAGCCACACGGTCTGCCAGATGCCGGTCGTGCGGGTGTAGTTGCAGGCGGCAGACTTGAACCACGGCGCCTGTTTGCCGAAGGCCTGAATGCCGGAACGGATATCGTCGCGGACCTTGATCACCAGATGATACGTATTTCCCGGCGTGACGTGAGACGTGAGGTCAACCGTGAACGGAGAAGCGCCGCCGGTATGACACCCGACTTCCTTGCCGTTCAGGTAGACCGTGCTCTCGTAGTCGACTCCGCCGAACTGCAGCAATACGAGCTTATCCAGCCAGTTGGCCGGGATGGTGATCTGGCGGTGGTACCATATCATTTCGATGAAATCCGTATGGCCGATACCGGAGAGCTTGCTCTCGGGGCAGAACGGCACCTGAATCGGCTGCTCGAAGCCGGTGCTTTCGTTGAATTTACGCTCGGAGCCGCTCTTGCCGAAGTCGAAGCGGCAGGTCCACTCGCCGTTCAGGTTCAGCCAGGACTCACGTTCAAACTGGGGACGCGGATATTCGGGACGCGGTATATTCATAGTTGAAACTCCTTTTATTATGAATTGACATTTAATATATAATCATCTATAGTAAAAAAGAATGGTATAAATTTACAAATTGATGAGGATTATTTGCATGCGGGAAGATATTATCACTTTTCCTCCGCAGACGCCGGGGAATCCGCTGGAGATGCAGCTGGCGGGGACTTCCTGGTGCGACGGCTCCTACCGGATCGCCCGGCCCGCCTCCTCAAATATCCATGTTTTTGAATATGTGATCAAAGGCGGCGGCTATTATCGCCTCGAGGATGCCTATTTCTACCCCTCCGCCGGCGATGTCTACATCGTGCCCGGGGGCTCGAACCACGAATACGGCTCCAATGCCGCCAATCCCTGGACCAAACTCTGGTTCAACGTCAGCGGCCCCTTTGTCGCCAATCTGCTGAACACCTATCAGTTGACCGGGATTTATCACCTGAAAAACTGTCCGGTCCAAAAGGTATTTGAGGAGGGGTTGGCCCAACTGCGCAGCAACCGCGACCGGGTGGAAAGCATCGCCCCCCACGTAATGCTCCAGGTCGTCATGGCCATCTGGCACGAACACAATAACTCGCGGCAGCAGCCTTATTCCGAGGAAGGTTTAATCCTCCGCGAGATGATCGAAAGCAGTATTTTCAAGCCGTCGCTGCTGCTGGCGGAGATCAGCGCCGCCATCCATCGTTCGCCCACGCAGACCATTCGGATTTTTCAGCGCGACTTCGGTACCACGCCCTATCAGTACCTGCTGAACCGCAAGATCGAAACCGCCCAAATGCTGCTGAAAAACTCCGCCAAACCGGTCAAAGTCATCGCCTACGAACTGGGCTTCACCGACGAATATTATTTCTCGAACATCTTCAAGAAAAAAACAGGGATATCGCCTCAACATTACCGCAAGGAGTAACATAGTATTGATTTTGAGGTTAACAGAACATCGAAGTCTGCTCGAAAACCTAAAACTGCATCCTGGCGATGCGTGATTTCACTTCGTCGCTGAGGATTGGTTCGGGGGCGGACTCCCAGTAGAGCCGGTTGCCGTTTTTCAGGGCCAGCGGCTTGCGGCAGGGAATGCCGAACAGTTCCTTACGGAAGGATTCCAGCCAGAGGCGTTGGGCTTCTTCGGGTGAGTATTCGCGGGGCTTGGCATCGTCCAGCGAGGCGGCGGATTCATCCGGCATGCGGCGGTAAATGATGCCGTCTTTGACGATAACGAATTTGCCGTAGTTGCTGATGATCTGGCGAGAACGCTTCTCCCAGTCTTTGTTCAGCCGGGCGCCATCGCGGACCAGGTATTCGCTCCAGAGCGCCGCGGCATCGGAGGCGGTTCCGGCAATTCCGGCGGAAACCATGAACCGGGCGGCTTCGGCGTCGCTGATGAATTCCTTCAGGCCCAGCAGTACGCGGCACATCCGGTATTTCTGTTCGGGTCCATAGCTGCCGATTCGCAGGATACCATAAACGTCAACCAGTTTCAAGTCGTTGCCGTACAGGATATTTCCGGCGTGATAATCCGGATGGTAGAAGTTCTTTTCGATCAGCTGCCGGGTCAGCACCGCCAGTTTGTCCAGCAACTCGGGGGTGATCTCCAAACGGCGCTGCCACAGGGTTTTGACGCCCGGTTCAGCGGCGGTGACCAGCATGCCCTTGACGCCCCGCCTGCCCCAACCCAGATATTGAATCACCGGGATGCCGGCGTTTTCCAGTTCAATACCGGTCTCGAATTCCAGCCGGGCGCGTGGAGAAAGCAGCTCGCGGATCTTGTCGTCGAGTTTGTGCGGAGTGAAGAGCTTGACGTAATAACGGTCGCCGACTGTGAAAACCGTCCGCTGCGGATTGTGTTTGACCGGATTGGCGGTCATATATTTCGGATAATCATCGAACCAGCTGTCCAGCACCGCTTCCGAGCGGAGCTGCCAGTTCCACGAATTTCGCCGGACTTGAATCATAACCTCAATCCACGATGAAAAATGAAGCGGAGCCGAGGCGGCGCACCTTGCCCGTCCGGCCCGGAATCTTGCAGATCAGAAACGCCCCGGCCGAGCCCGGCGCATCGGGCAGTTCCCAGACGATTTTCGCCTGGGCGGCCCATTCGAGGAACTCCGGCTTGGCACACAGCGCTGCAAAAAGCTCCGCCGAATCGGCATACGGCGGATCAGCGAAAATCAGGTCGGGCGACGCCATCTGGAACATATATGACGGGCAATCGAGAATATCGCCCCGGACGACCTTGGCGTCGAATTCGGCGCCGGTCTTGCGGACCCTGGCGATATTTTCCTCGATGAATTTGCAGTGCCGGAAATTTGCTTCTACGAACAAGACTTGCGCCGCCCCCCGGCTGGCAGCTTCGAGCCCGACTCCGCCGGAACCGGCGCAGAGGTCGACCACATGGAGCCCGTCAAAATCGCGCAGGCTGTCCATGAGGCTGCGCCTCGCCCGTACCGAAGTGGGACGCACTTCCAGTCCGGGCGGCGCCTGCAGCTTAATGCCCCGTGCTTTGCCGGAAACGATTTCCATTCAGCTTATTCCCACTCGATGGTGCCCGGCGGTTTGGGAGTGATGTCGTACACCACGCGGGTCACGCCCTCCACTTCCTTGAGGATGCGGTTCGACATGGTTTCCAGCAGGTCCCACGGCAGCCGCACGACTTCGGCGGTGACGGCGTCCACGGAGTTCACCGCGCGGATCGCGACCGCATAAGCATAAGTGCGCCGGCCCTCCTTGATGCCGACCGCACGCACGGGCAGGAAGGCCACGAGAGCCTGCCAGGTCTGGTGGTACCAGCCGGATTTGATCAGTTCTTCGGTGACGATGGCGTCCGCTTCACGCAGGATTTCCAGCGTTACACGGTCGATCGCGCCGAGATGCCGGACGCCGAGGGACGGCCCCGGGAACGGGTGACGGTCAATCAGCTCGGACGGCAGGCCCAGCAGGCGGCCGACGACGCGGACTTCGTCCTTGAACAACATTTCGACCGGTTCAACCAGCTTGAAATGCATATCTTCCGGCAGGCCGCCCACATTGTGGTGGCTCTTGATTACCCCCTCGGGGTTGCCGTCAAACGGGATGCTTTCGAGAATATCGGGATAAATGGTGCCCTGCCCCAGGAACGGCGCATTGATTTCCTCCGCCGCTTCGGCAAAGACTTCGATGAATTCCTTGCCGATGATCTTGCGTTTCTTCTCCGGATCGTTGACGCCGGCCAGTTTGTCGAGGAAGCGGTCCGAGGCGTCAATATATTTCAGGTTCATCTTGAAATTACGGGCGAAGATTTCCTGCACGTTTTCCGCTTCGTGCTTGCGGAGCAGGCCGTGATTGACAAATACGCAGGTCAACTGGTTGCCGATCGCCTTGTGGATCATGGCCGCCACGACCGAGGAGTCGACGCCGCCGCTCAGGCCCAGCACGACTTTTTCCTTGCCCACGAGCTTGCGGATATCCTCGATGGCTTCGTCGATGAACTCTTCCATTTTCCAGCTGCCGGTGCAGCCGCATTTGTCCTTGCAGAACTTGCACATGGTTTCGATATCGTCAAGGGCAACTTCCGGCTTGGCGGCGATTTGTGCTGCGGCACCCGCGAAAATCATCGGGATTCCGAGCTCGGTGAACTTACCCAGTGCCATGGCCGGTTTTTCCATGACCGCGTCGGCACAGACAATCAGCCCGACCGGTTTCTCCTCCATCAGCCGCGCCACTGGCACGGAGTATGGCATAACCATGGTATAGATGTGGTTGTCCCGGATGCCCCGGGCGATTTTCTGGATGCCTTCGCACCCGAAATCCAGCAAAACAACAGTTTCCTTAACATGTTTCATCGATCGTTTCCTTTCTTATTCAATCCGGTAATATAGTCCCTGAAACCGATAAATAAAAACCCGTTTTCGATATTTTACAGATTTGAATTTTCCTATCCGTCCCATTTCCCCCGAAAATAAAACAGCGCGGAAATGTTGAACACTTCCGCGCTGTGAACTTCCTGAAATCGGAAATTAACGGGCGTAATACTCGATAACGCTGATGATCTTGGCGTCGACAGGAATCTCGCCGAGTTCCGGTGCACGCACCAGAGTGATCTTCAGGGCTTCGGTGTCCACCTGCAGATAACCGGGGACAGTCACGTTGCCGGCATTGCCTTTGGCGACTTCCGCGATATTCGGGGACTTTTCGGCGCTGATCGAAACTTCGCTGCCTTCCTTCACCATATAGGATGAACGGTCGACTTTCTGGCCGTTAACCAGCACATGGCCGTGGCTGATGTACTGCTTGGCGGCAAAGATGCTCGGGGCGAAACCCGAACGGAACAGAACGGCGTCCAAGCGCTGTTCGAGGAAACGGGCCAGACGTTCGTCGGTTTTGCCGAGACCTTTCTGGGCGCGTTTGTAGATCACGCGGAGCTGTTCTTCAGAAACACCGTAGTGCATACGCAGTTTCTGTTTTTCCATCATCAGTTCGCCGTAGGTGGAAAGTTTCTTCTTGCGGCCGGTTTTGCCATGGGGGCCGGCGGGGTACGGGCGCTTTACGCTCGGGCACTTGGGGTTGCCCCAGATGCACTGACCGATACGGCGGCACAATTTGTGTTTTGCTCGACTTGCAGTTGCCATCCCTTTTCTCCTTGTTTAAAGGTTGTGACTTACACAGCGACAGGTGTCAAGCCTCAAAAATGGGGCCTGCCGCTGTTTCTAAAAAAACAGAACAGTTAATATACCCGGACCGAAGCGAATTACAAGGGTAATAATGACAAAATTCAGAAAAAAAGCAGCAAGCAGAATATTTCATGCCAATTTCATGTTTTTTTCGGAAACAGTATAGACTTTTATAATATTTTTTGTTATAATATAGATGTACAAAAATTTATTACGAAAGCAGTAGTGTTTCCATGAGCAAAAAATTATTATTTTTACTTTTGATCAGTATAACCGCGTTCGCCGGCATAAGCAGTTTCGCCCAGGACGCCAAAAAGGAAGAAAAAGAGAAATATCCGGTCGCCCCCAGCAGGAAAATGATCGAAGCGATGCTGAAGGAACTTGCTGCCAGGCAAATCCAGGTCCAGGAAAAAGCGGCGGTGGCCCAGGCGGTAGAGCAACTCCCGGAGTCTGTCACGTATCATTGCGAACTGTGTACCAATGACACCGTGCACAAGCGCCCCCCGATCGCCACCCGCAGCAGCATGTGGCCGATTTCACACCTGAAGCACGACCGTGAACAGGTCGCCGCCCTCAGTAAATATTGCAAACTGGAAATGTTCCTGGATGAAGAAGGCTTCTGTGGGAGCTGTACCAAGGGCAAACTCCGGGACAGACCCCTGATCGTGGTCATCCTCAATCAGGAGGAAGCGCGAAATGAATTGCAGGAAAACGACTTGCGGGTCCTGGATGCCTTTTTTCGCGGCAAGGACGATGTCGATATTCAGCGCGGCACCAATTATCAGAGTGAGCCCCTGCGCAATTATATTCCACGCATCCGCCGCCTTCTTATTCCCCGATAATCGCATTATCCGGTTTGAAATCACCGCTTTCCCGGCTTATTTTATTATATTCTGATGTAAACCTGTAAAGCGGAATTATTGCGATGAAAAAAATACTTGTTTGTCTGGCCGGCATGCTTATTGCCGGGATCAGTGCCCAGAACGTAATCCTGCCTGCCGGCCGGTTGAGCTTCCTCCGGTTCGACGAAAAGCCCGAACTCCTGATCGCCGTCAAACCGACGCAGGACCTGAGCAAGGTCAAAATCACCTGCAGCATGGCCGGTTATGAGAAGTCCAGTACGGTGGCGTCCATCAAAGCCGATCCCGGCGATATTGTCGCGGTGCCGATCGAAACCAATCTCCGCCCCGGGGCCTACCAGGCCACCATCACCGTCAGCGCCGGAGATACAGCCGTGGCTACCCAGGAATTCAAGATCCTGATCGTATCGGATGACCAGCCGGAATTCCCTGTCATCATGCTGGACAACGGCAGCCCGGACAAACTGCAGCAGATCGGCTTCACCCACGCGGTAGTAAATGCCACCGCGCAACTGAACGGCAAGGCCGACATTTACAATACGCTGAAAGTCAATCACCAGCTGGACGAACTTATGAAGAAACAGCTCCTCGGGATCGATCTTTTTGATTTCACGCTCGGCCTGAAGGATAAATACCCCCGCCTCGACCAGGAGCACAATCCCTATTCACCGGTTAATACCGAGGCGTCCAATCCCGAAGTCCTGAAGCTCACGGAACAGGCCGCCGAACTCACGGCCAAAACATTCGGGGGCCACCCTGCCCTCGCCGGCGTCTGGATCAATCCCGGTGCCAGAAATAACACCAATCCCTCGTTCGGCGCCACCGAGCCCGCCGCCTTCAAAAAATCGGCCGCCATGGGTATTCCCGCCGAGGTTACCTCGGCATTTTGCCCAAACTACCAAATGCTGAAGGATTTTCCCGGCAGCCGCATCATTCCCGATAAATATCCGCTGTGGACGTATTACCACTGGTTCTGGACCACCGGCGACGGTTGGAACCGCCTGCAGAGCGCGGTCAACGATTCTTATTATGCCCATATCCGCCGCCCATTCCTTACCCTGACCGATTCCATGCTCACACCGCCCTCGTTCCGCTATCCGGAGAGCCATGTCGACTGCTTCACCCATGCCGGTTACTGTACACCCGAGCCGTTGCTCGCCGCTTATTACGCGGACCGCCTGATCGCGGTCGGCAGCGGTGGCGACCAGCCCCGCATGACCATGCCGTCGCTCCCCGGCGGCTGGAGCCGCAGCATCGTTGCCCCCGGCGCGCTGGCCACCCCGGTCAAGCCGCTCTGGCTGGAGCAGCAGCCGGATTCCGAGACAATCACCATTGCGCCGGATTATCTCCGAGAAATGTTCTGGCTGGCGGTTTCGCGCAAGATCGACGGCCTTATCTACACGGACTACGGTTCACTGGTCGAGGAACTTGACGGTGACGACTGCAACTACACCACCCACGACGCCCGGACCATCCTGAAAGAGTTGATCAACAAAGTGGTTACCCCGCTCGGCCCGCTGTTCCGCAAACTGCCGGAGAACAAACCGGAAATCCTGATCCTGCACAGTGCCGCGTCGCAGATTTTCGCCGAGGACCATGCCCGCTGGATTGCCGACCTGCATCAGGCCCTGCAGTGGGGCAATTTCAACGTCGGGATTATTTATGAGGACCAGATTCGCAAGGGCGGGCTGAAAGACACCAAAATCCTGGCCATGCCCGGCTGCGAGGTACTGAACGCCGATGTTTACGAGGAAATCAAAAAGTTCCAGAAACAGCAGGCAGGACTCATCATCGCCGATGAATTCCTGGTGCCCGGACTGGTTCCCGACCTGATGATCCGTTCCCGGAAGCGCACGGATAATTCCGTCGAGGACAAAGCGGCTTTCCAGCGCCTCGGCGCCGACCTGCGCAAGGCCCTCGAGCCGCACTTCAAACCCTACGCGACGACGGAAAACAGCGACCTGATCATCCGGGTACGCTCGTACAAAAGCGCCGATTATGTGTTTGTGATCAACGACAAGCGGACCTTCGGCGAATATGTCGGCCCCTGGGGCAAGGTCCAGGAACGCGGCCAGAGCAATGAAGGCAATATCTACGTCGGCCGTGCCATGAATTACGGTTACGACCTGGTTTCGGGTATGCACCTCAAGGTCGCCAACCGCAACGACAGTTCGGGATTTTTCTGTGATTTCGATAACAGCGGCGGCCGGGTGTTCCTGCTCCTGCCCGAGGAAATCAACGAAGTCGTCCTCGAAGCGCCCGCCGACCTCGAAACCGCCGAGCTCAAGGCCACGGTCAAAGTGCTCAATCACCGCAAAAAACCGGTCGAGGCTTTATTGCCGATGGAAGTCTTCCTGTACGGTTCGGACGACGCAGTGCTGGACGGCAGCGGTTATTATTGCGCGACGGACGGCGTACTGCAGCTGAATTTCAAGCTCCCGCTCAATGAACCGGCCGGCGACCTGAAACTGACCGTGAAAGATCTCGCCTCCGGCAAGAACGCAATCGCCACCATCGGCCACAAAAGCAAAACCGTTAAGAATTAACACTGCCAATGCGAGGAACGCTACAGGTCATGCGGCCTGCAGGGGAAGCACGAGGGGCGTGGGGCCCCTCGTATTCATTCTAATTACGTAGTATACTCGGCGTTGATCTTGACGTATTCGTAGGTCAGGTCCGAGGTCCAGATGTTGTATGCGGCGTCACCGGCATTCAGGTGGCAGGAAATGGTGAATTCCTTGCCGGCCATTTCGGCTGCCAGAACTTTTTCCGGAGTGCCGGCATCCTTGCCCTGCTTGATCACCGGTTTGTCGTTATAAAACACATCGACGTTTTCCTGTTCGAACTGAGCGCCGGAGTAACCCAGCGCCGCGGCCACGCGGCCCCAGTTCGGATCGCCGCCGAACCAGGCGGTTTTGCAAAGCATGGAGTTGGCGACGGCGCGGGCGGCTTTTTCCGCGTCTTCGCGATTACGCGCGCCGAGAATGTCCACGGTCACCAGTTTGGTGGCGCCTTCGCCGTCGCGAACCATGGCCAGGGCCAGGTGCTTCATCAACATGCCGAGAGCATCACTGAAAAGCGCGGCCTCCGGGGAACCCTTGGCGATTTCCACGCCGGACTTGCCGTTGGCCATGAGGATGCAGGTGTCGTTGGTACTCATATCGTTGTCGATGGTGATGCGGTTGAAGGAACCATCCACGCCGTTCTCCAGCATGCCGGCTAGCAGCGCGTTGTCCATCTTCGCATCAGTAGTGATGTAACAGAGCATGGTGGCGTGCGGCAATACCATTTTCGGGGAGATCATCCCGGCGCCCTTGGTCATGCCGCCGATGGAAATCTTCTTGCCGTTGACTTCAAATGTCACCGCCGCGCTTTTCGGCACGGTGTCGGTGGTCATGATCGCACGCGCGGCTTCCTGCCCGCCGTCGCTACGCAGGGCCTTGGCCGCCAGCGATACGCCGTTCAGTATCTTTTCCATGTTCAAATTGACCCCGATCCGGCCGGTGGAGGAGACCATGACGGCTTCCGGGGCGATGTTCAGCGACGCCGCCACGGCTTCGGTGGTTTTCTGGGCGTTTTCCAGGCCGGGCTTGCCGGTACAGGCATTGGCGTTGCCGCTGTTCACGATCACGGCCTGCATGACTTTGCTTTCCAGCACGCGCTTGCGGCAGAGCTGGACGGGAGCCGCCGCGAAAATGCAGCTGGTAAAGGCTCCGGCGAAATTGGCCGGAACTTCGGAATAGAGCATGGCCATATCGGCCTTGCCGCTGGCTTTGAGCCCGGCGGTGACCCCGCAGGCTTTGAATCCGGCAGGGGTTGTGACGCTGCCGTTTTCCACAAATTCGATTTTATTATTCATCAATCTTATCTCCATAAGTTGCTTTTACATGAATGGCGATGCCGCCGCGGGGTCTGAATTTGCCGACCACTTCCGCGCGGCGCGGCTTGCAGGCCGTCAGCACCGCGTCGAGAATCGTATTCACCACTTCCTCGTGAAACGAGTTATGATTGCGGAACGAGTACAAGTACAGTTTGAGCGATTTGCTCTCCACGCACTTCTTGTCCGGCACATAACGCAAGGTGATTTCGCCGAAATCTGGCTGGCCGGTCACCGGACACAGCGACGTGAATTCGGGACAATCGAAGGTAATGACGTAATCGCGGCCGGCATAAAGGTTGTCAAAAGTCTCGAGTTTCGCTTTTTCCGGGCTCTCCGCATAACTGGTATGCGAGGCTTTCAGGAGCGTAAGCGCGGAAAAACGCTGATTCTTGTCATTTTTTATCGTTTTTTTTGTCATCCGGGGCTTTCCTTGTGTTGAATTTATCGCAAATCCATATAATTTATCATTTGAAATGAAAAATGTAAGAGAAAGTTCTTGAAATTTTCCAATAAACAAAGTATATTCACGTTATTAATATAAACCAAAGTTTAAATCGAATACAAAAAAAGGGCGGTTTAATGAAATATTCTAAGTTATTTCTGGTAGGGGCAATCCTGTGTGCATTCATGGCAGTAAACGCGGCGTCGATGTCGTCGGTGAACTCGGAAGACTTTTCGAGTAATCCGTTGGTGAAGCTGGGGCGCGGAGTTGCCAACGTGGCTTTCGGGCCGCTGGAAATATTGATCCGTCCTTATGATGTCAATCACCAGCAGGGCGGAATCGCCGCTTTGACTTATGGTGTATTCAGCGGTATTTTTCACGTCATCGCCCGCGAAGTGATCGGCGTGGTCGAAATCGTCACCTTCCTTATTCCGCTGCCGGGCTGCTCCGACGATCCCTTTGACACGACCTCGTGGGGATACGGACCGATTCTCTATCCGGAGTGGGTTATCGACACGGAGCACAACGCGTTTAACGTGTTCTATCCGAAAGATGCCATCGTCGCTCCGTAATGCCGGAGTGTCGCAATTTTCTGCCCGCCTCAACCGGCGGGTTTTTTTATTTAATGAAATGACAGACTGGAGTTAGTGATTTATGAGTTTTTCCTGCGGATTCGTTGGTTTGCCGAATGTCGGTAAGTCCACCCTTTTCAATGCTTTATGCAAAGGCGGCGCGGCTGCCGCCAATTTCCCATTCTGCACCATCGAGCCGAATACCGGCATCGTCCCGGTGCCTGACCCGCGGCTGGATGTGCTGTCCAAACTGGAACACTCCGGACGCATCGTCCCGGCCACCCTTAAATTCATCGATATCGCCGGTCTGGTCAAAGGCGCCAGCGAGGGCCAGGGCCTCGGCAACCAGTTCCTCGGCCATATCCGCAACGTCGATGCCATCGCCCACGTGGTCCGGCTCTTTGACGACGGCGATGTGGTCCATGTACAGGGCGACGTGGACCCCGTCCGCGACCTCGAAATCATCATCACCGAGCTGATGCTGGCCGACCTCGACATGCTCGAGCGCCGCCTCGACCGCTCCAAAAAACTGATGCGCAGCGGCGATCCCGAGCTGAAAGCCGAGTTCGACCTTGCCACGAAGTTGATCGCCGACCTCAGCGATGGCCGCCTCCCCGCTTACAATCACGACGACCCGCGCGAATGCGAGATCGTCAAAACGCTCGGCCTGATCTGCACCATGCCCGCTTTTGTCTGCGCCAACGTCGATGAAAAAACCTTGAAGACCTGGGGCCAGGAACCGAAGTCCAGGAGCCTGATCGAATACGCCGCTTCGCACAATCTGGAAGTCGTTCCCGTCTGCGCCAAGCTTGAAGAAGAGATCGGCCAGCTCGACGAGGAAGAAGCGAAAATGTTTCTCGAGGACCTCGGCCTGACCGAGACCGGCCTCTCCAAAGTCATCCGCACCGGCTACACGCTGCTCAAATACGTGACCTTCTTCACCGCGGGCGAAATGGAATCCCGCGCGTGGACCGTTACCGCCGGTACCCCTGCCCCGCAGGCCGCCGGCAAGATTCACACCGACCTGATGCGCGGCTTCATCCGTATGGAAGTCATCACGTACAACGATATGGTCGAGTTCGGCGGTTGGAGCAAGGCACAGGCTGCCGGCAAGCTCCGTATCGAAGGCAAGGAGTACGAAGTTAAGGACGGCGACGTCATCCACGTCCGATTCTCTGTATAAGATAACATGAGTGAACAGCAACAGCACCGCAGCATTCTAAAGAGTTCGATGGGAGTGGTGATTGCCAATCTCCTGAGCCGGATTCTCGGCTTTGTCCGGATCATTCTGGAGGCTAACGTGCTGGGGGGCGGCGTGTACAAGGCCGCCTGGGTGCTCGCCTTCACCATCGCCAACATTTTCCGCCGTATCCTCGGCGAAGGCGCGCTGGCGCAGGCGCTGGTGCCGATGATGTCATCCACGCTGGAGAAATCCGGCCCGGAAGAATCCCGCAAACAGTTGAACGCTATCTTTTTCTGGCTGAGTTTGCTGCTGGCGGCGATCTCGGTCATCACGGCGTTGACCTCCATTGTGGCAGGGCACTTCGTCAGCAGCGAACACGCGATTCTCGCCTGCCGGTTGATTCCGCTGCTCTCGCCGTATATTTTCCTGATGTGTCTGGTGGGGATTTTCGGCTCGATCCTGAATACCTTCCGGGTATATTTCCTGCCGGCGCTGGGGGCGCTGTTCCTGAATATTTTCATGATCGCCGTTATGCTGATCGTGCCGTATGTGACCGGCGACGGGGTGACGGTGCTGAAATGGTTTTCGTACGCGGTGCTGGTCTCCGGCATCGTGGAATTCATCATGATGCTGATGCTGATGAAATGGAAAAAGATCCTGCCGGATTTTCACTGGCTGGATATCCGCAACTATCAGGTGATCAGGGAACTGTGGCGACTGGCCCTGCCCGGCGTTATCGGCGCTTCCGCATATCAGGTCAGCGTGGTGGTGGACCGTTTCCTGGCGTCATACCTCGGCGCGCAGGCGGTTTCCGCGCTTGAGTACAGCGAACGGCTGGTATATTTCCCGGTCGGGGTGTTCGCTGTTTCCGTGAGCGGGGTGCTGCTGACCGAAATGTCGCGGGCGGTGGGACGCGGCGACATGGAAGGCATGCTGGCGCAGCTGCGTCTGGGGCTGCGGCACATCTACTTTCTGGCGATTCCGACGGCGGCCTTCATGATCATTTTCCGCACCGAAATTCTGGAGCGGCTGCTATTGCACGGGCGTTTCACTGCCAGCGACTTAAATGAAACCGCGTATGCCATGTTCTTCTATTCGTTCGGCATTCCGCTGTTCTGCTCGTTCAAGGTCATCGTCAACACCTTTTATTCGCGCAAGGATATGAAAACACCGGTCATGGTCAGCATCTGCGTGATCATCCTGAACATCGTCCTGAACCTGATTCTGATGCAGTACATGCGTCAGGGCGGTATCGCGCTGGCGACCGTGATCTCGTCGTTTGCCAACAACTTCGTCCTGCTGCTGATCCTGCGCCGCAAGCTCGGCCACTCGCTGCAGATGAAACCGGTCTATGTCAGCATGATCCGGATCACGCTCGTTGCCGTGGCGGCGGGGGTGGGCGGTCACCTGCTGTATCCATTTATGACCCGCTTTACGGTTCTCGGCGGAATTGTGCCGCTGATTGGCGCGATTGTTCTTTTCGGCGTTTTCTATCTGGGGCTGGCGTTTGCCTGCCGTTGCACGGAACTGACCGAATTACTGGGAACCGTTTCGAGGAGATTCCATAAATCCAAACCGTGAACCCTGATTTCAGTCGGATAAAGTGATTATTTTTTGAAGAGGGAGCGTAGCGATTCGGTTTGCGTCCGGATGTCGTCCGCCTGGGTGATTTCCGTGACCATGGCGATGCGTTTGGCGCCCGCCGCCACCAGCTCAGGGATATGCTTCGCCTTGATTCCGCCCATGATGCTGAACGGTATATTCAAGGTCGGTGCGATCTGTTTAAGCATGTCTATCCCCACCGGGCCGCAGTTCACAGCCTTGGTGCCGGTGGCGAAAATCGGGCCGATGTTGATGTACCCCGCCCCTTCCCGGACGGCCTGCGCGGCCTCGGCCGGGTTGTGGGTGGAGACGCCGATCAGCAGTTCGGGCGCAATCCGTTTCGCGGCGGAGAGCGGCAGGTCCTCCTGCCCCAGGTGCACGCCGTCGGCATTCACCGCCAGCGCGATATCCACGTAATCATTGATAATCAGCAGCATATTATGCGCTTCGGTGATCTCGCGGTAGGTACACGCCAGTTCGTAATAAGCCCGTTTGTCGAGGTTTTTTTCGCGCAGCTGGACCAGCGTAGCGCCGCCGCCGGCGATTTCGCGCAGGACCTCGACCGGGTGGCGGCCGTTGCAGAATTCCGAACTTACGACGGGGTAAAGATCCACCGCGTCGAAGGCGGCGATACGTTGGGCTAAGCTGTTAAACGGTGATTTCATGCTTTCACTTTCTGGGTAAATTGGGGACAGTCGTCCATGGATTCGGTCGGGCGGTTGTGCAACCCGCAACGGGTGATGAAGGGATGATTGATGAAGTGAGCGCAATCCTTGCAGAAATGCTTTTCGTCCTCGCTCACTTCGATGACCGGTTTGGCCTCGCCCTCGGTCTGCAGCAGCGCCTTCAATGAATCCATGGCGGCGGTATTGGCCGCGGCTTTGGGCTCGGCTTCGATATCGCCGAGCTTGCCGCCGCAAATGGCGCAGGCCAGGATTTTGCCGACAGCGGTCCAGCCGTCCATCAGGTTTTTCTCCTTGATCACGGTGTCCTGGCTGCAATGCGGACATTTCATCCGTTCGCCGACTCTCATGGCCACAGTCTCCTTATCTGGAATCGCGTTCCTGGACCCAGCGTTGAATTTTCTTCTCGGTTTCATCCCAATCGGACGCGGTCACGGTCTTGACGAATTTGGCGAAATATTCGCCGATGACCGTATGGAAAATGTGCAGATTGGTGACGCGCTCGGCAAAGCGGCTGTCGCGGTCCATTTCTTCGCCTTCCGGCAGCGAGAGGCCGCTGAAGTTGAAATGGTCGGCATCAAAACTGCCGCCCCAGACATCCTCGCCGCGAACCAGCATGAATTTGGCTTTCTTGAGCTTCTTGCCGACGTTCAAGGCGGCCTTGGCCTCGGCGGCACGGAGCGGGCTGTCGCCCTTCTTCAGCGTGGTTTCGGCGGCGCCGCGGGCCTCGGCGGCAAAGGCAAAGGTCAGCGGGCCCTCGATGGCAAAGGCGAATTCGCCGAACTGCTCGACATTGATCACGCCTTCCTCGCATTCGCTGTAGTACCAGAGCCAGGTCAGGAAGTCGCGGCCGGGAGTGGTTTCGCCGTCGCCTTTTTCGGAGAACATCACCACCGGGATCGACACTTCGGTGGTCTGGAAACGGTTTTCCAGATACCATTCGGGCGTGACCTGAACCGGCTCGATGTTGGTGGTTTTATAAAATTGAGCGATGAAATTATCGATCTGCGCCGTCGAAGCGGTGCCCAGATAGAGTACTTTTGAGGCCATGTCGACAACCATCGGAGTGCCGCTGATGGTCGGCACCATTTTCATCAGATTCTTTTCGGTGGCTTCTTCCTTGATCTGTTTTTTCTGCTTGCTCGGCACCGTGGTGGTGTCGTTTGCCTGCATATAAACGAGCTCCTCGCGGCGGCAGATGGCGTTCAGCAGCGTCGACGGGATCTTGCGCTCGGCCTTGCGCAGGTTCAGATAGAGATGGCCGCCGCACAGCGCGGTGACTTCGTCGATGGTGGTTTCCAGCAGGTGGCGACCGCTGACCCAGCCGATCTGCGGGTCTTCCTTGACCGAATCAATGCTGCCGGCGGCCATGCCGGTAAAAAGATCCAGATAATCCTCCGGCAATTCTTCGCGCAGGTTAAAAACGGTTACGGCAAATGTTCCATGTTCAAAAGGCATATTCTGTTAACTCCTGTTATTTTTTCTTTTCAATTTCCTGGATCTGGCGGTTGATTTCCTCGGCTTTGAGGATCAGTACCCGCATTTCGCGCTTGCTGTCCACCCGCAGCGCCAGGTCGCGGTGAAGAGCGATAATCTGGTTGTGGATTTTCTGCAAATCGGCATCGTTTTTGATAATCTCGGTGCGCAGTTCGATCATCTCTTTATCGAGGTCGGCGGCCTGCTGTTTCAGGCTTTCCAGTTTCAATATTTTGGCATCGGGGGCATTGGCCTGTCCCATCGAGACAAGCGTAACCGCACAGAAACAACCGATCATCAGCATTTTTTTCATGATGATACTCCTTTGATATTTTTTATTTTATCTACAATATTTTCTACAGTGAAACCATATTTTTCACGTAATTTCTCCGGCGAACCGTGCTCGAGCTTGCTGTCGCCCCAGCCATAGTGGCACACTTCGCGGTGCGGTGAAGCGATCAGCACCTCGTCGCATTGAGCGGCCAGCCCGCCGCCGGTCTGCCCGTCCTCAAGCGTAATCAACGGCATGGCGGCGGCGTGGGCACGCAGGAGCTCGGCGTCAAACGGCTTCAGGAACCGGGTATTGACCACGGTGGCGTGGATTCCGGCTTCCGCCAGTTTATCGGCGGCGCGGCAGGCGGTTTCCAGCTCGCGGCCCCAGGCCCAGATCGCCACGTCCCTGCCCTCGCGAACCACCTGTGCCCTGCCCGGTTCCGGCGGTGCGGAGAGATCGGCTCCGAACGGTTCGGCGCTGCCGCGCGGGTAACGGATCGCCACCGGCGAAGCCAGCTGATAAGCGAGCACAAACATCGCTTTCAATTCATTTTTATCCGCCGGCGCCATGATCGTCAGGTCCGGCATGGTCCGCATGAATCCGAGGTCGTGAATACCGTGGTGCGTACAGCCGTCCTCGACCACTCCGGCGCGATCGACGGCGAAAATCACCGGCAGCTTCTGCAGGCAAACGTCATGGAACAAACAATCCAGCGCCCGCTGCATAAACGTGGCGTAAACCGCGTAAACCGGGCGCATGCCGCCAGCCGCCAGCCCCGCGGCAAACACCGCGGCGTGCTCCTCGGCAATGCCGACGTCGTAAAACCGCTTCGGAAACCGCCGGCTGAACTCCCTCAACCCGGTTCCGTAAGCCATCCCGGCGGTAATGGCGACGACCTCGGGGTGCGCCGTCGCCAGCTCGGCCATCGTATCGCCGAACGCCTGGGAAAAAGTCGTTTTGCCGCCCGACGCGCTCTCGCCGGTGAGCGGGTCAAACGCCGTCACGCCGTGGAACTTCTCCGGCGAGCTCTCCGCAGGCTGGTAGCCGCGCCCCTTGCCGGTCATCACGTGAATGAGCACCGGGCGCGAACTGTTTTTGGCGGCGTCGAAGGTGCGGATCATCAGCTCGATATCGTGCCCATCGATCGGGCCGAGGTAACGGAAGCCCATGGTTTCAAAAATGCTTCCCGGCAGGATCAGGTTCTTGACCCAGCGGAACATTTTCGAAAGGAAGCGGTGAATGGATTTGCCGCGCCGCAGCCGGAAAATCCAGTTGCGGATCGACGAACGCAGCTTGATGTAGCCATGCGCGGAAATCAAACGGTTAAAGTGGCGCGCCATGGCGCCGACATTGGTGGCGATCGACATTTTGTTGTCGTTCAAAATCACAATCAGCCCGCGGCAACTGCTGCTGGCGTTGTTCAACCCCTCCAGTGAAATGCCGCAGTTAAAGGCGCCGTCGCCCACAATCGCCACCACCTGTTCGCCGCGCCCGAGCTTGTCGGCGGCGGCTTTCATGCCGGTGGCGGCGGAAATGGCGGTTCCGGCGTGGCCGGCGATGAAGCAGTCGTACTCGGAATCCTGCGGGGTGGGAAACCCGGAGCAGCCCTCGAACTGGCGGAGCGTCTCGAACTCGCTGCGCCGTCCGGTGATCAGCTTATGGGTATAGGTCTGGTGCCCCACGTCCCAGATCAGCTTATCTGCAGGGGTGTTGAAGGCGCAGTGCAGCGCCAGTGTCAGCTCCACCGTGCCCAGGTTCGGGGCCAGGTGTCCGCCGTTCTTCGACACCGTCGCGATCAGGCGGCGGCGTATTTCACCGGCGAGCTGTATCCGTTCATCCTTGCTTAACTTCCGGACGTCTTCCGGAGAGTTTATGCGGTTCAGTATGCTATCCATATCAGGCTTATTTCCTCAAAAGTGTCAAAGGACAATATAGCCTGCGAAGTAATTTTTGTCAAAATTATGAAGAAAAAATAGTGGCAATATTGATTTTTCACCCAAATGAGGTTAAGTTTAAGCACGTTACAAATTAAGGGGAATATTTATATGAAGAAAATTCATTTGCTGATACTGGTCGCGGCGGGAATTCTGGCCGGCGGCTGCTTTTTTACTCCTTCGCAACCGGTCTCGTATTATGAGCTGAATCTGCCGGCGCCGCTCTCCACGCCCGGCGTCCAGATTGCCTTCAACGATTTCGAAAACATCTCCGGGGCCGGGCTGAGAATGCGCTACCGCTCCAACGGCAACCAGCAGGTCATCGACAACCTGAACCGCTGGGGCAGCTCCCCCGAAAACATGCTCCGGCTCTACCTCATGGGCGCCATGACCGACAGTACCGACACGGTCAAACCCATGAAGCACCTGACCGTCAACGGGCGGCTGGAGATCTTTGAGATCGACCTGGACAACAAGGAAGCGATCATGCAGTTTTCGTACAGCATTCAGGAGAAAGCGGGCGAATCAGCCGGCTCATCCCGGGTGGTCCGGAGCCTGATCAAGTTCACCGACGGCACCCCCATGGGATTCGCCCGGGCCTTTTCCGAGGCGGCAAACGACCTGGCCAAAGCCATTCGCAACGACATCAAAAACCACTATTGATTGAGAGTTTATGGCGGGCAGCAGATCATTCAGTCAACTATGTAACCAGATCGGCAATGCGGCATGCATCTATTGCCAGGAGCTGATTATGCTCTTCGGGTTCACTGGCGAGCTGATTCTGGTGACGAAAAAATACCTCCGGCATCCGGGCAAAATCAACTGGCGCGCGGTGCTGTACAACGCAGATACCTGCGGCAGCGACGCGGTGCCGATCATTTCGCTGCTCGGGCTGCTGGTCGGGGTGATTCTGGCGTTTCAGGGAATCGTCCAGCTGGGGCGCTACGGCGTGGAAGGGTATATCGTCAACCTGGTGGGTGCGGTGATCGTGACCGAACTCGCGCCGCTGCTGACGGCGATCGTGCTGGCGGGGCGCTCCGGGTCGGCATTCGCCTCCGAGCTCGGCACCATGCAGGCAAATGAGGAAGTGGACGCGCTCTTCACGCTGGGATTCGACCCGGTGGGATACCTGGTTTTTCCGAAAATCATCGCGCTGATCATCGTGCTGCCCTGTCTGACGATTTTCGCCGACGTCTGCGGCATCATCGGCGGCATGCTCGTCTCCTGCGAGAAGCTCGACATCAGCGCCACCGAATATTTCTCGCGGACGCTGGAAGTGGTCAAGCCCATCGACTTGTTCCAGGGGCTGTTCAAAAGTGTGTTTTTCGGCGTCATCGTTGCCGTTATCGGCTGCATGAAGGGGTATTATACCGAACGCGATTCGCAGGGAATCGGGCGCTCGGCCACCTCGGCAGTGGTCACCGGCATTTTCCTGATCGTGGTCTGCGACGCGATCATTACCGGCATATTCAGTACAATCGTTTAATTTCGAGGTAAGCAATCAAATGAATCAGGCAAACAAAGTCAAACTCGGAGCATTCATATTTTTCGCGGCGCTGCTGACGATCATCTGCTTCATCGCCTTCGGACTGACCAAGGTTTTCGAGCCCAGAATCCAGGCCATCACCGTATTCGACTCCACGGTCGAAGGGCTCACGGTCGGCTCGCCGGTCAAGTTCATGGGCGTGCCGGTCGGCCAGGTCACCCGCATCGCCATGCGCGACTCCGACGGCTATGTGAACGTCTACTTCATCATCCGGCGGTCCGCCATGGACAATATCGATGAAAACAGCATTGTCGACACCCCCTACCACAGCGATTTCCGCGACTTCTTCGACAACAGCAAAATCTCGTGCTTCATCAATGCCGCCGGGATCATGGGCGGCGCTTACCTCGAACTGAGCACCAGCAGCACCGCCCCCTACATGCTCCCCTCGCTGAAGGTGATTCCGCCTCCGAACACGATCTACATCAAATCCCGCACCCTTCACGTGACCAACGTCATCGCCAACGTCTCCAAGACCATCGACCAGATGACCAAGGTCGATTTCGTGGCGCTGGCGGACAAAATCAGCTATACCATGGACAGCGTCAACCGTATTTTCGTGGGCAAGGAACTCGAGGAGTCCCTGGAGCGCTTCCGCAATATTTCCAAGGACCTGGAAAAAGTCACCTCGGTGGTGCGGGAATCCCTGACCGCCGAGCGCGTCGAGATGACCTTCAACACCATCGATTCGGTCAATAACATGCTGATCAGCATCACCAAGGCCATTCCCCCCGGCGAGGTGGAAAAAATGACCAAAGAGCTCAACGAAGTGCTGGTCGAAATGAATACCTTCATGAAGGCCACCGGGGTCAAGCGCGATGAAGCCGCACAGGATTTCGCGGACCTCTCGAAACGGGTCATTCAGCTGAGTACGAAACTGGAGAAATTCATGATACGGCTCTCCGAATTCATCGAATCGATCGAGGAGCAGCCCGAGCAGATGGTGCGCGGACGTAAATCGCAGGAATATTTTCCGCCCGCCCCGGAAATCAAGAAATGAAGTTCGCCCGCTTCATCGCGATATTGTTTCTGAGTGCCGCGGCCTGCGCCCATGACCTCGCTGACAGCGAGTTGCTGGCCCGGGTGGAGCAAGCCCGCCGCCCTACCCTGAGCGTACCGATCAAAAGCTGCAGTTGGCGGACCGTGTCCTTCCTTCCGGCTTCCGAGGCGCCGCTGTATGTCGACAATATATTCAAGACTCCGAATAAGATCAAAATCGTGACCACTGTACCCGGCTCCGAACCGGTTATCCAGGCGTTCAACGGCAAAACCGCCTGGCTCCGCCACGGCAAAAACCTGCCTCAACTTCTGGATGGTGACGCGGCCAATTACCTGCGTTTCCTGGCGGTAATCAGCAATCCATGCGGGGAAATGAAGGATTATTTTGAGAAAATCACGGTAGAGAAAAACACCGCAACCATCGATAAAATACTCTGTTACAAGATTATCGGTTATCCATACGCACATTACCGGCAGCTTCCTGTGACGTATTATGTAGCCGTCAGCGATTACCTGCCGCGCCGTATCGACATGGGGATTTTCAGCGACGGCAACCTCACGCTGGTCACTTCCTGGTTCGGCAAATACCGCAATTTCAACGGCATCATTTTACCGGAGGAAACCCGCACCGCTTCGCCGCAATCGCCGATCGTGTCGAGGGTTATGACGGTAATCGTCAATCCGGAAATTTCAGATCGGGAATTTGAATTGCCCTGACCGGAAAACCACAAAAGTACAGAATAAAATCCAGATAAAAGACCTTATTTCGGATGTCAAGTCTATTTTGCTGGAAAATATTGCGAAAAATCTTTCTTTTCTGTTTGACTTTCCCCGGAAACACAGTACTGTCACACAATATAATGTATAATCACAAACCCAAACCACAATATATAGAGAGCCATGAAAGAGTACAGCATTTCCCAAGACATCTGGAGCCGTAAATATCGTTACGGCGGTTCACCCGAAGTTCCTGCCGACAAAACGGTTAAAGACACCATGAAACGTGTCGCCAAAGCCTGCGCCGCCAACGAAAAAGAGCCGGCCAAATGGCAGAAGAAATTCGAAGACATCCTGACCGACCTCGAATTCATGCCCGGCGGGCGGATCATCGCCAACGCGGGTACCAGCCGCGACCAGACCACCATGTTCAACTGCTACGTCATGAACAAGATCGAAGATTCGATCGACGGCATTTTCGATACGGTAAAAGCTTCCGCGCTGACCCAGAAACAGGGCGGCGGCGTGGGCTTCGACTTCTCCACCATCCGTCCGCGCGGTTCGCACATCAAGGGTTGTGAAGCTCCGGCTTCCGGTCCACTCAGCTTCATGCGTGTGCTTGATTCAACCTGCCGCACCATCATGAGCGCGGGCCAGCGCCGCGGCGCCCAGATGGCGGTCATGCGCTGCGATCATCCCGATATCGAAGAATTCATCACCGCCAAGCGCGGCAATACCCAGCTGCAGATGTTCAACATGTCCGTGGCCATTACCGATGAATTCATGCAGGCGGTGAAGAACGATACCGATTGGAACCTCAAGTTCGCCGGCAAGACCGCCAAAACGGTCAAGGCCCGCCAGCTCTGGGATACCATCATGCGCTCGACCTACGACTTCGCCGAGCCGGGCTTCCTGCTGATCGACAAGATCAACCAGATGAACAACCTCTATTATTGCGAAGACATCTGCGCCACCAATCCCTGCGGCGAGCAGCCCCTGCCCCCGTTCGGCGCCTGTCTGCTGGGCTCAGTGAACCTGACCAAATTCATCAAATTTCCCTTCAGCAAAAAAGCGCAGATCAACAAAGAGCGCCTCGAAGAAGTGGTCTCCATCGCCGTGCGCCTGCTCGACAATGTGATCGATTTCAGCAATTACCCGCTCGAAGAACAGCGCCGCGAAGCTTCCGCCAAGCGCCGCATGGGCATCGGCATCACCGGGTTGGCGGACGCCATGATCTTCATGGGCATCAAATACGGCTCCCCGGAATCGGTGGAATTCGCCGGCGAGATCATGAAGACCATCACCCACGCCGCCTACCGCGCCAGCATCGAACTGGCCAAAGACAAAGGGGCGTTTGAGCTGCTCGACCGCAAGAAATACAGCGCCGGCAAATTCATCGCCACGCTGCCGAAAGATATCCGCGACGGCATCAAGAAATACGGCATCCGCAACTCGCACCTGACCTCGATCGCCCCCACCGGCACCATCAGTCTGCTGGCGGACAATATCTCCAGTGGCCTCGAACCGGTGTTCGCCATCAAATACACCCGCCGCATCCGCAACGGCAACGAAGACGATGTGTCCGAAGTCGAGATTTCCGATTACGCGTACCGCAAATACTGCGAGCACCTCGGCGTCAAGTCCGTGGACATCGCCGAACTGCCGGAGTATTTCGTCACGGCGGACAGCATCCGCCCGGTCGACCACCTCGGCATCCAGGCGATCCTGCAGCAGTTCGTCGACAGCTCCATTTCCAAGACGATCAATATCCCGCAGGACTACCCCTTCGACGACTTCGCCAATATCTATATGAAGGCCTACGAAAGCGGCCTGAAGGGTTGCACCACCTTCCGTCCTTCCGAGCACATGACCGGCGTGCTGGTCCGCACGGAAGAAAAGAAGGAAGAGAAAAAGGAAGAAAAGGCCAAGAGCAAGAACGGCAGCGATGAAATGGCCAAGCGCCCGGCTGAGCTCACCGGCACCACCTACAAGATCAAGACGGCCCAGTCGCCGGACGCCTTCTACATCACCATCAATGATTATGAAGAAGACGGCGTGCGCCATCCCTACGAACTCTTCATCAATACCAAGAACCTGCAGCATTTCAGCTGGATCGTGGCGATGTCGCGCTTGATCTCGGCGGTGTTCCGTCACGATCCCCGCCCGACCTTCCTGATCGAAGAGTTGAAGAGCGTTTACGACCCGAACGGCGGGTCCTACCGCAACGGCAAGTTCGTACCGTCCCTCGCCGCCGAAATCGGCCTGGTGATCGAAGAACACCTGCTGAAGATCGGTTGCATCGAGCCGAAAAACGGCCAGAAAGCCGCCGCTGCCCCGGACCAGGTGTCCGTGAGCCAGCCGCTGACCGGCAGCAATAAAATGATCTGTCCCGAGTGCAAGGAAAAGGAACTGATCAACCAGGAAAACTGCATCAAGTGCCTCTCCTGCGGCTACAGCAAATGCGGATAGGATAATTTCCAATAGGACAATATAGGACATATAGGACGGATAGGAGATCGCTGAGGAACTCAAAAGCTAATCTCCTATAGCTCTTATATGTCCTATTCGTCCTATAAAAACACTTTCCGCGGTTGATTTTTTGCGGTTTTCGAGGTCTATTATTATTTATGAAATACTATGATGTAATCGTTATCGGCGCCGGCCATGCCGGATGCGAGGCCGCGCTGGCTTCGGCCCGTCAGGGCGCCGCCACGTTGATGCTCACCACCAACATGGACCACATCGCCCAGATGAGCTGCAATCCGGCCATCGGCGGCATCGCCAAGGGGCAGTTGACCCGCGAAATCGACGCGCTCGGCGGCGCTCAGGGCTATGTGACCGACGCGGCGGCGATCCAGTTCCGGCTGTTGAACCGCAGCAAGGGACCGGCCGTCTGGTCGCCCCGGGCGCAGTGCGACAAGGTCTGTTTCCAGCGCGCCATGAAGCTGACGCTCGAAAATCAGCCCGACCTGGATGTGAAGCACGGCGCGGTAACCGGTTTCATCCTTGAGAACGGTCAGGTAACCGGAGTCACGACCGAGCTGGATGAAAAACTTTATGCGAAAAGTTTCGTCATCGCGACCGGGACCTTTCTGCGCGGGCTGCTGCATTACGGCATGACCAGTCTGCCCGGCGGCCGCAGCGGCGACCCGAGCTCGACGGCGCTGGCAGAGGCCCTGCGCGAACAGCTCCAGCTCGACATCGGCCGCCTGAAGACCGGGACCCCGCCCCGCATCCTGGCGAAAACCATTGATTTTTCACAGATGGACCGGCAGCAATCCGAGGCGTCGGCGGAGCGTTTCAGTCACTTTGAGCTCCCCGCCGAACTGCCGAAGGCCCTGCGACGGGATATGCCTTGTTATATGGTTTACTCCACCCCGGAAACGGCGGAAATCGTCCGTCAGAACATTCACCTCGCGCCGCTGTATCAGGGCAAGATCAAGGGCATCGGCGCCCGCTATTGCCCCTCGTTCGAGGACAAAGTGGTGCGCTTCCCGCATCATGAGAAACACCTGCTTTACCTGGAGCCCGAGGGCGAATACACCGGCGAATATTACATCAACGGCATTTCGACCAGTTTGCCGCCGGTGGTTCAGAATCAGATGTTGGCGACCATTCCCGGGCTGGAAAATGCGGTGATTTCCCGATTCGCTTACGCCATCGAATACGATTTTATTTTCCCGACGCAGATCGACCGTACGCTGGCACTGAAAAAATGGCGCAACATCTTCCCCGCCGGGCAGATCAATGGCACCAGCGGTTACGAAGAAGCCGGCGGCCAGGGGCTGCTGGCCGGGCTGAATGCCGCGCGGTTTGCCGCCGGCAAGGAAGCGGTGGAAATCCCCCGCGACGTCAGTTACCTCGGCGTGATGATCGACGACCTCGTGACCAAGGACATCATCGAACCGTATCGCCTTTTCACCAGCCGCGCCGAATACCGCCTGCGGCTGCGCCAGGACAATGCCGACTTGCGGCTGTGTCCGCTGGCGCACGAACTGAACATCCTGCCGGACGACAAATACCGGAGTTTCTGCGAATACCGCGACCTGCTCGATGTAGCCACGGCATTTGCCAAAACCACCCGGCACCAGGGCAAATCGCTGTTTGAACACTTGAAAATGCTGCAGGGCGATTACGATCAATCGACCGTGCTGCCCTGCCCCTTCGAAATGCCGGAGCTCGACCTGAATTCCGACACCGGGCGCAAGGTTATGCGCCAGCTGGCGGTCATGGCGCATTACGACGGCTACCTCGAACGCGAGGAAAGCTCCATTGCCAAGCTGCGCAAGCTCGAAAATTGGAAGGTGCCGGAGGATTTCGACTACAACTCGCTCAGCGGTTTATGCAACGAATCACGGCTGAAACTGAACAAGGTCCGCCCCACCACGCTGGCGCAGGCCGGGCGAATCGACGGCGTAACCCCGGTCGAAATCGCATTACTGCAAGTAGCGCTGACCCGGCTGTACAAGGCCGGAAAACAGGATTGATTTATGATATTGGCAAGCCTGGCGAAATTTACGAGGAACCGTCTGAACCTGATCTCGCTTGCGGTGGTGCTGCTGTATATCGTCATGGCGTTCGGCGTCGAGGCCTACTCCATTTATTGCCGTCACGCCAACCTCACGCCGGTTTATGAGCGCGGCAACATCGACGACCGCTTCCAGCCCCCCTCGGCCAGGCACTGGTTCGGCACCGACTACCTCGGGCGCGATGTGTTTGCCCGGGCGGTGGCGGGCACGTCCACGGCGGTCAAAGTTGGGTTCATCGCTTCGCTGATTACGGTGATTCTCGGAGTGACGCTGGGCGTACTGGGCGGTTACTTCGGCGGCTGGCTCGATGACTTCGTGGTGTGGGTGAACAGCACGTTCGCGGCCATGCCGTCGCTGCTCTTTGTGCTGGCGTTTGCCCTGCTTGTTTCCAAAGGATTTCTCTATCCGCCGCTCGAAAAAATCTTCGGTTCGATTTGCGTGCTCTTCAATACCGAGCCCGGCATGATGGCCGTGTACCTCGGGATCGGCATCACCGGCTGGGTGGGGTTGTGCCAGGTAGTCCGGGCCGAAGCCTTCAAACTGCGCGAGGCCGGTTACGTACAGGCCGCCAAAGTCGCGGGGCTCTCCAATTTTCCGATCATCTTCAAACACGTCGTACCAAACCTGTTCCATCTGGTCATTATCTTTTTCACCATCCGCTTCGCGGGGGCGGTGATGACCGAGGTCATCGTCAGCTACCTCGGACTGGGCGTACAGCAGTTTCCGAGCTGGGGCACGATGATTTCCGACGGCCAGGAACGCCTCTGGCAGGGCATCTGGTGGGAAGTCGGCGGCGCCACGGTGTTCATGTTCTTCCTCGTACTGTCGCTGAACCTGCTGGGCGACGCCCTGCGCGACCACCTCGACCCGCGGCTCTCCACCTAGTAGAAAAGTCGTAAATATCTTGTTTTCCGGTTTGAATATTCGGTTTTACGGATTATATTTAATGCTTTTGGTATGACCTGAGTATCAGGTACCTTAACTCTCAAAATGGAGAACTGTATGTCCAGAGAATTCAATGTGGCAGTTGCCGGCGCCACCGGTGCAGTCGGCATCGAAATGATCCAGACCTTGGAAAGAAGAAACTTTCCGGTCAAAAATTTGCGTTTACTTGCATCCGCTCGTTCTGCCGGTAAAAAGCTGACATATAAAGGTACCGAAATCACCATTGAAGAACTGAAACATGACTCCTTCAAGGGCATCGATATCGCTCTTTTCAGCGCGGGCGGCGACATTTCCAAGGAATACGCCAAGTCCGTGGTGGACGCCGGCGCGGTCATGGTCGACAATTCCAGCGCGTTCCGTATGGATGACTCCGTGCCGCTGGTCGTGCCGGAAGTGAACCCGGAAGACATCAAGTGGCACAAGGGGATTATTTCCAATCCGAACTGCACCACCATCATCATGCTGGTAGCGGTCACCCCCCTGCACCGCGCCAAGAAACTGAAGCGCATGATCGCTTCGACCTATCAGGCCACCAGCGGCGCCGGCGCCAAGGGCATGGACGAACTGCTGGTCCAGACCAAGCAGTATCTGAACGGCGAGTCGCTCGATATCAAGTTCTTCGCGCATCAGATCGCGTTCAACCTGATTCCGCATATCGACGTCTTCAAGGAAGGCGACTATACCAAGGAAGAGTTGAAAATGGTTTATGAATCGCGCAAGATGCTGCATTATCCGGAGCTGAAAATCTCCTGTACGTGCGTCCGCGTGCCGATTCTCCGCGCTCACTCCGAGTCGCTGAATATGGAATTCGAACAGGATGTCACTCCGGAAGAAGTCCGCGAGATCCTGAGAAATGCCTCCGGCGTGAAATTGGTCGACGATATCGCCAACAAGCGTTATCCGATGCCGAAAGACGCCACCAACCAGGGCGATGTCCTGGTGGGCCGTATCCGTCAGGATATCTCCCGTGATGACAAGAAGGGCATCGACATGTTCATCAGCGGCGACCAGGTCCTGAAGGGCGCGGCGCTGAACGCGGTGCAGATCGCGGAACTGCTCTGATTAGTTAAGAATTAAGAGTTAAGAGTTAAGAGTTTCTGATTCTTAACTCTTTTTTTATGGTCATATGATAGTTGTTGTTTTAGTCATTGCCCGGATTCTGGCCAATTCTTTTGCCAATGTGCTGCAGAAGAAATTGGCCGCGAACGGCTTGCCTTCGTTGAAGATTAATTTTCTGACGTATCTGGGGCTGAGCGTTATTGCGCTGGTGATGGCGTTCGGGTATGACTGGAGTTCCTTCGGCTGGCCGTTCTGGGGATTCGCAGTGCTGACCGGCATCTGCGGAGCGCTGGGCAACGGTTTTCTGGTCATGGCGCTGAAGAACGGCGAGCTCTCAGTACTGGGGCCGATCAACGCTTACAAGGCGGTGGTGGCACTGCTGTTCGGCATGGTGGTGCTGCGGGAATTTCCCGGTTTGCAGGGAATTCTCGGCATGGGGTTGATCATCGCCGGAAGCTATCTGGTGCTGGATACCCTGCCCGAGCGCTTCAGCCTGAAACTGTTGAAGCGGCGCGACATTCAGTTCCGGATTTATGCGCTGTGCTTCACCGCGCTCGAAGCGGTTCTGTTGAAAAAAGTGATCGCGTATTCCTCGCCGGGGACGGCATTTGTCATCTGGTGCGTGTTCGGCGCATTTTTCGCATTTTTCCTGTGCCTGCCGGTCCAGGCGGCCGGGGTCAAGGTCAACTGGCCGGTCATGGGACTGCTGATTTTCTGTGCGGCGGTCATGCAGCTGTCGACGAATTTCGTATTCAAGTTGATGGAGGTCAGTTACGCGCTGTCGCTCTTTCAGGTATCGCTGCTGCTGAATGTCTGGCTGGGGTACCGCTTTTTTCAGGAAAAAGATATTCTCAAAAAAATCATCGGAGCCGCCATTATCCTCGGCGGCTCCGTGCTGATTATTTTATCATAAAAAACCATGGAACACACTATTGAGGTGGGGTGTTGCCCTCTTCTTTTTCCGTGTGTTCCATGGGGGGATTGCCAAGCCGCAGGATTCCACCTTTGTGCAGGCTGATCAGGACCGCCCCCGCAAACGACAGGACCGCCCAGAAAATGATCTGCCCGCCGCGGCTCACCACCAATACTTTGCCATAAAAATAGATGCCCAGCCCGATGACTCCGCAACCGGCGAAAATCGCCGCAAACACCTTGAAATATTTTTCCCGGCACAGCAGGCAGTAGGCAATGCCGCTCAGGCACATGAAAGCCGGATAGATGAACTTCCAGTGCAGCGCGAGGTTCTTTGAGGGGAGAATCGCCATGCCAACGATGAACAGCCCGAGCCACAGTACCACGCCCATAACGCGCAGGATTTGGCCCCAGATGGTGGCGCGGTTGAAGTACCCGACCAGCATCAGCATCAGGACGCAGAGGTGAATCAGCGCCGGGGTCTTGTACAAGCTGCCCGGCAGGCAGAGGTCCGTTGCCAGCAGCAAAGCCCCAAAGAAGAACACCTGATTGAGCGGCGTGGTGCGGCGGATCAGCATCAGTCCGAGGACCAGCAAACTGGCCGCGGCGGGAATCCAGCGCAGATCGCCCGAATACGTCATGCAGATCAGCATGGTCACGATCACCGAAATATTCACGCCGATATCGAAATAAGGCAGTTTCCGCAGCCAGCCGTAGATGTAAAACACCACCGCCGCCCCGAACCCCAGAGCCAACGGGTTGAAGGCATCCGTGAAGACCAGTCCGGTGAACTGCCGGTAAGCATTGGTATGCGAAAAGAGCGAAACGCCCCCCAGCAGAATCAGCACGAACGAAAGGAAAACCGCCTGCAGGATAACCCTCCGGCTGCCGGTGGCGCGGGCGTATTCCACCATCAAAATCATGGCGGCAAAGAGCGGCGGAATCATCATATAGAGGTCGAACCCGGTCTCAAGATCCCGGAAGCCGCCCACGCCGCGCGCATCCTGAAAGGAGAGCGACAGCAGGTACGTCCGCAGAAATACGCAGATAATCAGGAAGCCCGCCACCACCCACGGAAAACGCGGCGCCGTCCACGGCGTGCCGTTATCCTGCGCGATCTCCCGTCCTTTCATGGCCGAGGGAATCCAGCTCAGGATCACCAGCGCCATGACCACCGGAAATGCCAGGATCGCGAGCAGCCCCGGGCTCCGGTCGTCGGGATACTGCAGGATCAGTTGCGACACGATCAGCGGATAAGCAAAAAATAACCCGATGATGGCGTAAATTCCGAACAGGAAGTTACCCGGTAACCGGATTTTCAACTGTCTCCGCAGCGTTTCCAGGATCACCACCGAAAACACCAGTCCCGGCCCCAGCCATATCGCGCCGTCCCCAAACGAATCCAGGGTCTGGCTGTCCACGCTGACCGACAGGATCATCAGCAGCGCCAGGATACACATCATGATCGAGCGGGCATCGTTCCAAACCTTGCCGACCTTGACAATAAATATCGCAGTAACCGTCAATAACACAATAAATGCAGATATAATACCGACCGGAATCAGCGTGGGCAAGGAGAGGTCATTGGTCTGGAAAAGAATTTGTGCGCCGTACAGTACCAGCAGCGAACTGATCAGGTAAAATGGATTGGTATTGTAGATCAACCGGATGAGGCTTTGCGGCGTGACGTCGATATTCATTATGTTCGGATCTACAGGCATGGAGGGTATTTTCTCTTTTGTTTCTTCCCCCTGCTCTACGGTAAAGTTGATTTGCGGTCCGCTTCCGGCAGGTTCCCTGCCCTGCCCGATTTCCCCTTGATTAATAATCTCGCTCATAGAACACCCCTTTCTGTTGAAGATTAT
>JBEBRW010000012.1:0-112211 GCA_040394635.1 Victivallis vadensis
CGAAGGGGTTCCGGTTAGCCAGCGTTTTTTTCACAAAACGTAGAAGAACCAAAAAGGAGGTTAAACATGGCAAGACAGTACCTTAAGACAAGTGAAGTAAAAACCGAATATGGAATCGGCAGAAGGGCAATCAATACCCTAGTCCGAAACCGGCAGTTGAAACGTAAGAAAGTTGGTCATGCCTTCCGGTATTCCATTGAGGAGCTTGAGAAGGTATTTTCACCACGCAAACCGAATTTTGTCAAATGAAAAAGAAAACACAAAACGGAACATCAAAAAAGTTATCCCTGCTGGTGTCCATATTCATCTTTGGTATGGTATTCGGTTATTTGGTTGGGTTATGTCATCAGTTGGCGCAACAAAGTAATCGGATCAGACTGGGGATCGAGCAGGTCGGAAAATAGAGAGCCGTTAAGCACAGTTCAGGGTATTTAACAGCTCTATTCATAAATGAACAACGGCAATATACTTGCCGAAAGAGGAAAAAGCAAATGAAATGGTTTGAAAGTGGCATTCAATTCGAGGGTACGGTCGCGGAATACAAGGAGCTTCATGATCTGATGGATATGGTTCCGCAGCGCAAGCGCACCGGCCGCAGGGTTGAAATCATCGAGAATGACAGCCAGAAGCGGCATGAGTTCCTGACGGTCAAAGAGGCGGCCGAGTTTATCAGCAAGGCGACAGGAGCCTTTATTTCGCCGCAACACTTCACTTCAAAAATCGAAAAAGGCGAAGTGGTGGCCTATGACTATTCGATAAAGTTCCTTGACCAGAAAGACGGCGGCGATAATCTGGAACTTGAAGGAGGGGAAAACAATGGCTAAAAGCACAATCTACAGTTTTCGGGATTCGCGCGGAGCCCTTTGGGTGGCCTGTTCGGAGTGCAATCGCGGCGGTAACGGTAAAGCCTCTGATAAATGTTCTACCGGGTGGAATTGCAAGAGGGGCGGAAAATTGGGGTGTTTCTGCGGTACTTTGATCGATGGGATCGAAGTGAAGGAGGCAAAATGAGCGAAGATATCACTACGGAAAAAATGACGCTTCAACCGGTGGCGCGAATTGCAGTTCAGCCGTTGACAACGGCTGAGGTTAAACAACATATCGGTTTGATCCAGCAAATTACCCGCGAAGTGATGAAGCCGGCAACGCACTATGACAAAATACCCGGTACGAAGAAGAATACACTCTTGAAGCCGGGAGCCGATACATTGTGCGTGGCTTTCAAATTCAACGATGAGCCAACCGTGACGGAACATTACGACGGATTCGATTATTCCTACAGCGTCCGAACGCGCCTTTTCTACATTCCCACCGGCGATACGGTCGGGTATGGTGTCGGGGAGTGTTCGACCCGGGAAAGCAAGTATCTCTGGCGCGAAGCAGTTTGCCGAGAAGAATGGGAGGCTACCCCGGAAACCCGGCGGCGCATTCATTTTGAACCGTCGAAGGATGCGAGAGGGTACAAAATCAGAGCCGCAAATGGCGAGGGCTATGAGTATGGTAAGGTTCTTCAAGTTCGGCAAAACCCCGAAGATTTGAAAAATACCGTGCTCAAAATGGCGAAGAAACGCGCCAAAATCGATGCGGTAATCAGCGCCACCGGGTGTTCTGATATGTTCGTGCAGGATTTGGACGATCCCGATATTAACGGTGCGGTCAATCCCGAAGGCAGCGAGAATGGCAAGTCGGGATTCCAGCAACCAAAGCAACAGCCGCCGAAACAACAGCAATCGCCTTCCGAGGATGGTAATGAGGGCGGAATGCTCATCAGCGAAAAGCAGAGAAAAATGCTTTATGCCAAGAGCAAGGCACGGGGGCTGACGAATCAGGAGCTCGGTTATATTGTCTGGTATGAGGCCGGTGTAAATGAGCTGGCCGATATTCCCGCCGATAAGTGCAATGACATTGTAAGAGGGATCGAAACCTGTACTCCGGGTAATGTTATTCCGTCGGAGGGATGATCGTGGCCGCAGAACTGATATTTGATGCAGAATTACACCAGTATTCAGTGAATGGGCGGATTGTTCCGTCCGTCACGCAGATATTGGCCGGTGTCGGGTTGAGCGATTACGATGATGTGCCGCGTCATATACTGGAAGTCGCCCAGGAGCGCGGCTCCATCGTTCATACGTACATCGAGTGGTACGAACGTGGAGTATTAGACTACGACAGCATTGATCCGGCGCTTGAGGGGTATTTCAACGCATATCTCAAGTGCCGGGTGAATGAGAATTTCCCTGAACCGGATGCGGTCGAGAACCGGGTATATTCCGCGCAATACGGTTATGCCGGTACTTACGACATGTTATTCGGTGGTACGTGGCTGCACGATCACAAGACCGGCGTAAAAAGTCCGGTTCACGGTTTGCAGCAGACAGGGTATTGGGTGGCGGAGCATCCTGATATACGGATCAAGCCGAGCCGCCTGACCTGCGGTTATTACCATGATGACGGTGATTACGAGCTGGTGGATTATCCGTATGAGCCGTTGATCTGGATGGCGGTTCTCACGGAATACAACTGGCGGAAAAAGCATAATTTGCTTAAAAATTGAATCATGCCTCCGGCGGGCAGGTACGACCTGCGGCGATTGGACTTAATTTTTTAAAGAGGTAAATATTATGGAAAATCAGAATGGAATTATTGACAATCAGGCTGAACTCAAAAACGAGATTCAGCAGACTACTTCAACGGTAATTGAGGTAGTTGATCAAGTGACTTATGAACGCGCCAATGATCAAATCGGCAAATTGCAAACGATGAAGAAAGGCGTTGAGGCGCGTTTCAGTGATCCGAAAAAAAAGGCGCAGGAAGCCCACAAGGCAATCTGTGCTTTGGAGAAAGAATTTCTTGCGCCGATTGAAAGTGCTATGACAGTGTTGAAAAACGGTACCACCGCATGGTACGCCGCCGAGCAGAAACGGATTGCCGCCGAAGAAGAACGCCGCCGGGAGGATGCCGAAGGGCTGGTGGAGTTGGCTGTAGAGGCTGAATCGAATGGGGACACTGAAACGGCGGCGGAGGCGGTCATGGCTGCGGCTGTCGAATCAGCCGGGGTATCATACGTACCGAAATGTGCCGGTACGGCCATGCGTGAAGTTTGGAGAGCCGAAGTCGTGGATAAGAATCTGGTGCCGCGTGAGTATCTGGTGGTCAATCAAACGGTGCTGGATGCGTTGGCAAAGGCTACCAAGGGGGAAATGGAAATCCCCGGTGTGAAGTTCGTCAAGAGCTACTCCAATTCAACCAGGGCGAAATAGCGGACGTGAAAGGCAATTATGCTGGAAGGTTGGGTAAAGGTTTATCGGAAAATCAAAGAAAGCCGGTCTGTTTCCAGAGGGATTGAATACCTTGGGGCAATGGTATGGTTGGTGTTGAATGCCAACCATACTGACGGCTGGCATAACGGCATGGAGTGTAAAAGAGGGCAGGTTTTTGTCGGTCGTGAAATGTTGGCAAAGAGATGGAAAATCACAGAAAGGGCAGTCAGAACCATCTTGAGTAATTTAGAAAAAGATGAATTTATGACCAGTAGAACGACCAATAAAGGAACAGTGATAACCATTTGCAAATATGACAGTTATCAATCAATTGAAGAGAAGAACGACCAGCAGAATGACCAGCAACCGACCAGCAACCAGCCAGCAGATGTCCAGCGACCGACCAGTAACAAGAATGAAAGAATGGGAGAAGGTATTATAGAAGCTAACGCTTCTTCCCCGAAGCGATCTGCGGCGGGGCCGAAGATCACTTTCGAGTACGACGGAGACAGGCGCATTCGCGGAATCACTCAATCGCAATTGGATTTATGGAAAGAAAACTTTCCGGCGCTGGATGTAGAGATCGAACTCAAAAGCGCAAGCGCCTGGCTGGACGGTCACGATAAAAACCGGAAGAAAGATATAAAACGCTTCCTGACCGGCTGGTTCCTGAGGGCGCAGGAAAGAGCGAAGGCAATACCAAATGGGCCAAAAGAAAGGGATGAACTTGGAATATGAAAACAGAAGATAGAAACGATGGTAAAACATGGATCGACTGCCAAAGTTGCGGCCAGATGTATCCGGTTGATCCATTTGACGGTAACGACAGCATGAGAAGGGTGCATGAGTGTTATCGCCGTTGTGCCGTGTGTGCCGAAGCGGAGAAACTGGCGGATGAGGCTGAGAAAAAGCGGCAAAAACGCGAAAAGTATGTGGCTTCCATGCCAAAATGGATCGTCAAGGCCGGGATTCCACCGCAGTATCGGGTTGAAACACCGCCGGTCAAGCATGTGGCTGATTGGGTTTGGAGCAACCGCAACAGCAATCTGTTACTGTCCGGGGCTACCGGGACGGGTAAAAGTACCAGCGTATGTTACAACGCGATCCAGCTTATCCTGGCCGAAAAGAAAATCCGGTATTGTTCGCTCCGTAAACTGCTTGAAGAATGGAGAGCGGCCAAAATGAGCGATCAGACTTTTGCGGTAGAGAATTTTCTTGAAAGAATCGGTTCGCTGAACATCCTGATTATCGATGAAGTGGTCAATAAGGCGCATGTTTCCGCCAGCGGTCAGGAAATGCTGTTTGAGTTATTGGATGGCGTGTATTCCGGCGACCGGAGCAACCGCCTGTGGCTGGTCGGCAACTTCTACAAGGGCAGTCTGGCCGCGATCTTCGACGATGTGACCCCGGTTCTGCGGCGGATCAAGGAATGCTTCATCTGCGGCGTGGCGCAAAGCGACGGTGTGAAAGAAGTGAAGTTCGAAGGCGATTTCGGGTACGAATAAAACATACAGAATAAAGAAGCAAAAGCATGAATTACGATAAGTTTTTGGATAGTAAGCGGCAGTTGGATTGGAATGACGGTTTTGAGCCGTTATGGATGCCGGGGATGGAGTTTGATTTTCAGCGGATGCTGATTGAATGGACGGTACGCAAGGGGCGCGCGGCCACCTTCGCTGATTGCGGGATGGGCAAGACGCTGATTCAGTTGACCTTCGCGGAAAATGTGGTTCGCAAAACCGGACGGAATATGCTGATATTGACACCTCTGGCGGTACAGGCGCAGACATTGAGGGAGGCGGAAAAATTCGGGATCGAAGCGCATTGCTGCCGGGACGGCAAGGTGAAGCGGGGAATCAATGTGACGAATTACCAGAAGCTGCATTTGTTGAATTCCGGGGATTTTATCGGTTGCGTGTGCGATGAATCGAGCATTTTGAAATCATTCGACGGTTCGTACAAGGCGTTGATTACGGAGTTCATGCGGAAGCTGCCGTACCGGCTGCTGTGTTCGGCCACGGCAGCGCCGAATGATTATATCGAGCTGGGGACCTCCAGCGAGGCACTCGGTGATTTGGGGTATACGGATATGCTCGGGCGTTTTTTCATCAACCGTCAGAATAATTCCAGTCACCGGGCAACACATTTTCGGAAAGGCGAACAGGTTGACACCGGGGAAAAGTGGCGTTTCAAGGGCCACGCGGAGGAGCATTTCTGGCAGTGGGTTTGCTCCTGGGCGCGGGCGGCGCGGAGCCCTTCCGATTTAGGATTCGACGATGCGGCGTTCAAGCTGCCGCCGTTATACGAGGTGGAGCATATCGTCAAGGCACGGACACTGCCGGAGGGGTATTTGTTTTCGGTACCGGCGGAAGGGCTGCATGAGCAGCGTGAAGAGCGGCGGCGGACGTTGACGGAGCGCTGTGAGAAAGCGGCCTCACTGGTAAACGGCACTGGTGAACCGGCGTTGGTCTGGTGCAATCTGAATGATGAGGGCGATTTACTGACAAAACTGATCCCTGATGCGGTGCAGGTGTCCGGATCGGATTCGGACGACATGAAAGAGGAACGGCTGTTGGCGTTTGCGGACGGCAAAATCCGGGTATTGGTCACCAAACCGAAAATCGGGGCATGGGGGCTGAACTTCCAGCATTGCGGGCATGTGGTTTATTTTCCGAGCCACAGTTACGAACAGTATTACCAGGGGATACGGCGCTGCTGGCGGTTTGGACGCAAGGGGCCGGTGACGGTGGACTGCGTGGCGAGTGAGGGTGAGATCAATATTTTGAAGAATCTGCAACGGAAGGCGAGGCAATGCGATTACATGTTCGACCGGCTGGTGGCGAATATGTATATGGGATTGAGAATTGAAAAAGAAGCTGAAGCAAAAATAAAAACGGAGGTGCCGGTATGGCTGTAAAGAATCAGAAAATCACGGAAAAATACGCAATTTACGAAGGGGACTGCAATGAGGTGATGGCGGACATGCGCTCCGGTTCGGTGCATTTGTCGGTGTATTCGCCGCCGTTCTGCGGGTTGTATCATTACAGTAGCAGTGAGCGGGATTTGTCGAACTGCCGGAGTTATGAGGAATTTTTCGAGCATTATGGTTTCGTGGTTCGGGAACTTCACCGGCTGACCATGCCGGGACGAATGACCGCGGTGCATTGCATGGACGTACCGAGCGGTAACAGCGGCTGTGATCACTACATCGACTTCCCGGGTGACATCATCCGGCTGCATGAGAAAGAGGGTTGGCACTATATCGCGCGGTATGCGGTATGGAAGGAACCGCTGGCCGTCCGCAACCGAACGATGGCGAAGAACCTGGCACATAAAACGATTGTCGATGATTCGAGCCGGTGTTCGGTGGCCAGCGCGGATTATTTGCTGGTATTCCGTCGAAAAGGAGTGAATCCGGTGCCGATTGCGCATCCGACTGGATTGATGAGTTATGCGGGGTCGCGGCTGATCCCGGCGGAGCTGCTGCAATACCGGGGCTGGAAGGGAAACCAGATCGAAAATAAATATTCGCACTGGATATGGCGGCAGTATGCTTCGGCGTTTTGGGACGATATCCGGCTGGACCGGGTGCTGCCGTTCCGGGAGTGCCGGGAGAGCGACGACGAGAAGCATGTGCATCCGTTGCAACGAGACGTGATCGAGCGGACGATACAGTTGTGGAGCAATCCCGGCGAAACGGTGCTCACGCCGTTCATGGGGGTTGGTTCGGAAGTTTACACCGCGATTCAGACCGGGCGGCGCGGCGTGGGCGTGGAACTGAAAGCGGCCTACTACCGCCAGGCCGAGAAGAATATGGAGCTGGCGGAAATTGAAGCCGAGGAGCCGGATTTGTTTGCAGATCAGGAAGCTTGAATCAGTGGAATAGTTGGAACCACGAATTACAAAATAAAGAGGCAAAAATGGGACATTATCATAAAACTTTTGAATCGAAAGAGGGTTGCGTTTGGAAACACGTGTTTGAGTTTGACGACGCAATTGCTGAAACGGTTCTTTACAAGTACGAATCATTTGAAAAACGGACGGTTATTTGCTGTTCGGTGCAAAGCGGCTGTCCGGTGGGCTGTACGTTTTGCGGCACCGGAAAGCATTTTGTCCGGAATCTCACCGCCGAGGAGATTGTGGATCAGATCGGTTTTACGCTTGGACACCATAATATCAAGGCTATGAATTGTGAACGTTTTCAAATCATGTTCATGAGCATGGGCGAACCGATGTTGAATTGGGATAATGTTCATGAAGCAATTTACATGCTCCACTGGCGCTATCCGAATGCCGAACTGTTGATTTCAACCGTTGGTGTGGATGATGACCAGGTGTTCGCCAAGATCATCAAACTGTCGCAGATGATCGACAAGGTCGGTCTGCAATTCTCCATTCACGAGGCTACGGATCGGCAGCGTAATTTGCTGATACCGTTCAAAAACAAAATGAATCTGAATAAGCTCCGGGATGCCGGGCTGGCATGGTGGAGAGCCACCGGGCGAAAGGTTTTCCTGAATTACTGCGTGACCGAGAAAAACGCAACCTATGATGAGGTCTACAGGCTGGTGGATCGATTCAGTCCGGTAGTATTCAATTTCACTTTCAGCGTGGTTTGCAACCCGGATCAAAGCAACCCTGACCGGGATAAAAGTGAGCTTGCAAGAGTTGAATGGTTTGCCGGTGAAGTCGCGGCATCAGGGCACAGTACCCGGGTATTCAATCCGGCTGGACAGGATGACATAGGCGGTGGATGCGGTCAGCTCTGGTATGTTCAGGAATGGTTCAGCAAACATAACGCAGAAGGAGGCCGAAAATGAGTAGTAAATTTGCTTTATCGGAGCATTTACGTACCGGCGTGTGTCAGATTACCGGGAAGCCTTATAATTGTGCGCGGTGTGATGAGGGCAAGAAAAAAGGGCCGACCGGCAAAGGTAACATCAGGACTTTGCATGTAAATATGAGTATTTCCGGGGCAATGAGGCGCGACGGTGAACAGGAATGGAATCGGCTGGCCGGAATCATGCAATATGAGGACGGACGCAAGCTGGCACCGAAGGATGTCCGGGCATATTTTCATGAGCTTCATGCGCTCGGGGCCGATGCTTTGCCAATGTGTGAATGCGATAACTTCTGCTACCGGCATGGTTGCCGGGGACACCGAGAAGAAGGAGAGTTGTAATGAGAGAACAATTTATTTCAAAAAAATTCTCAAAACGTTCATTGGCTATCATTACGTGTGCCAATGCCATCATTGAGGAATATCAAGCACAAAGACTGCGGCTCACTTTACGGCAGTTGTATTATCAGTTTGTTTCCAGGGATGTTATCCCGAACAAGCAGTCGGAATATAAAAATCTCGGCTCCATCATCAATGACGGCAGACTGGCCGGGCTGATCGATTGGGATTCGATAGAGGACCGTACACGCAGTTTGAAAACACATGATGGTTGCTGGAACAGCCCGGATGAGATCATTCAGGTGGTAGCGAAACAGTATCACAAGCCATATTGGGAAAACCAGCCGTATTACGTGGAAGTTTGGGTTGAAAAAGAGGCACTGGCCGGTGTCGTGGAAATCATTTGCAACGATCTAAAGGTATCGTCATTTGCCTGTAAGGGGTATACCTCGCAGTCGGAAATGTATGTGGCCGGTAAGCGGCTGGCGGAGGCGCTGAAAGCCGGAAAGCAGGTGAAGATCGTCCACCTGGGCGATCATGACCCCAGCGGCATTGATATGACACGGGACATTACTGACCGTTTATCGATGTTCAGCTTTCCAAGAGAATGCAACTGTGATCTTACGCTTAGCCCTTCCAAAGAACTGGAAAATGCCTGTGACTACTGTTTTGAGTGGTATTGCAGGAAAGCGAATGGAGAATTTGTGGTTGATATCGAACGAATCGCCTTGAATTTCGATCAGATCAAAAAATATAATCCTCCGCCGAATCCGGCCAAGACTACCGATTGCCGGTTTGACAGCTATGCCGAGAAATATGGTGACAGTTCATGGGAACTGGATGCCCTTGAGCCTTCCGTTTTGAAATCCCTGATTAAAAATACGGTCGAACCGTTGATTGATGTTGAAGAGTGGGAAAAAGTACAGGCGGCGGAGCGGCAGGAACGGGAAATATTGCTGGCAATCAGCAATAATTTTGATGATATTCGCAAACAATTTGGAAATGAGGACGGTGATTTATGAGTGAAGAAAAGATTATTTATCCAGAGGATGTGATTTTGGAACCGGCGGATGTGCCGATTTATAAGGTCACGACTGAGCAAGGTGTTTATTATACCGAGAGTGAACAACATGCGAGAAGCGTTATGGCTACGCATAAGCATTGTTATAATCTGGCCTGTGACCGTCCGGCGCAATATGGATTGCTTTACTGCCAGGAGTGCGAGTATCTGAAAAGACTGGCCGACCGCGCGAAAGCTCCGATGTGGGATGGCAAGTTTCCGCTGATGGATGAGGACAGCGAAAAATGGTTTTCCGACCTTGACGAACTGGCTGAATTCTGCTTCGAGAAAGATGTTTTGCCGGAGGATCGATTCCTGCGTACTGGCGATGCTCGGATGGCAACGGATATTGATGTCAGCTACGATGATTTATTGGGCGAGGATGAATCCGAGCTGTCAATCCCGGAGCTTCAACAGTATGTGGATGACTTTAAGGAAGGCTTGAAGAACTTCACGAAGCCGGTCTGCTGGTATGAGGATAAGATTGTCCAGTTGCCAGCCGAGATAGTTGCCGAAATCCGTAGAAAATGCCTTGAGTGGGCGGCGAAGTAGGTTTTGGGAGGTGATTGAATGAGAATGCCTTTGTGGGTAGAAAATATATTGGTCGCAATCGGCTATGTACTCTTGACCGTGGCACTCTATGAAACCGTCATCATTATGACCGACTGTAACCGAGGAATATGCAAGAAATGCATAATTCAAAATAATGCGAGGTGAAGCATGAAAACGTATAAATGTAAAGGGTGTTATAAAAGATGCGAGGCACGGATTGATCTTCCTGATGGACAAGTGCCTGAAGTTTGCTTGCTGGGTGGGGATGCTAGCTGGCAAAAAATTGAAGAATCGGACCGGTCGGACACGGCGGAGTTGCCGGAAAAAGAGCCGTTACCGAAGCTGACTGTCGAATCGTTGGCCGAGCGCGGCATTGAATGGCCGGAGAAGGCACGATATGCGGCGGTAAATGGCGGTGGGGAGCTATGCGCCTCAAGCATGGCAAGGTTTTATGAAAATAAGCCTGGACACACGGCTGTCGCATGGTTCGATCCGGTCAAACAGTGGCAAGCATGGCCTATTCCCGGAAAGTGGGATGCGTCCGATTGGACGAACAGTTTGATTGAACGCCCGGCAGTTGTAAAGGCTAAATTGCCGGAATGGTGCCGGGTGGGGGTGCATGTTGACGGATACTGCAAAGAGATGCGGATTGAAAAAATTTCCGATGAAGGTGTGTTGCTCGTTGAAGTTGGAATTGATCATCATAATTGTATGCCCGCAACATTCGAAAGTCTGAAAAACAATTTCAAGCCGGTGTATAAAAAAAGTGTTCCTGAAGAAACTCCAGAAAAAGAATTGCCGGAATGGTGCCAGGTCGGTGCGTGGTGTCGCAATCTCGATATCGGCTGGTATGGAGTGATCCGGCAAATCGATGACGAACGGCTGGCGGTAACGATTCCCGACCATCTGATCGATGGAGAAGCGCGTTATGATTGGTGGAATGTGGCAAAAGTCATTCCGGCAAGAGTTCGCCCGTGGATGTTTGAGGAAGCGCCGCCGTTTGTTAAAACCATGGAAAATTCCGATTATCAGGCGTGTTGCTGGTATTTAAACGGAAGCCATGGAGAAAAAGTATCTTACTGGTGCAGGGTAGATAATATTATTACCACTGATGAGATGGCGCAGAAATTTACTCAACTGAATGGATTGCCGTGTGGGGTTTTGGAGGTGGTTGAATGAATGAAAGATTGAAAACTTGTATGTGGGCCGCAATTACAGCTTTAATCATGACGCTGATTGGAAACGCATTTGTAGTGATAACCTTGGCGATAGTTATAAAGGTGATCAAATGAGTGAAGATCATTTTGAATTACAGTCGGTCGTCGGAAGGTGGTGCGAACGGTCGATAGATGACATGGAACATGCGGCCTTAGTATATATCACGAAAGAAGTACATAATCATTTTGGCGACAATGGGCTTGTTGCGCTGTTGGCCGACTATGTCCGCATGGGGCGCGAATACGGCGATATGATGAATACCGATTCGCGGAATATGCGGGAACGGATTGCGGAGCTTGAGAAGCAAGTCGATGATTTACGCGGTGAACTGGCGCAGTCGGACAAGGCAAGTCTTTTGACGCGGATTGAGGTGCTGAAAAAACAGTTATCCGAGAAGATCAGTGAAGAAACATCGGACGGTTATCATACTTTCAAAGAACTGTACCATCATCGAGCGGTGTTGTTTGCCGCTCTGTGCAAGTGTTATCCTGACAAAACATGGAAATCACGCAAGCATCATGACGGTTCCATGTTCGAGGGAATGTTCATTTGCGGCATTGATACCGCTGGGGGCCAGGCGACGTATCATTATGACATCGATCCGTACTGGAACATGTTTCTGGTGAAGGAACTTGAAAATGCTCCTGAATGGGATGGACACACATCAGCAGAGGCGATTGAGCGTATTGCTCAAATCGAGCCATCGAATATAGCCGAGTTGGTTCGGGTATTGCAGGGTATTCATGGCATCATAAACGAATCCAGTGGGGTTGCCGGTTATCACCTCAATGGGGATATTGCAACTTGGGAAGAGCTTGGGTATCCTGATGAAATTGACGACGTTCTCAAAAACACGAAGGAGGCGGCAAAATGAGCTTTTATCGTGAACGCCAAGTCAAAGTTCCCCGGAAGCAATACGTGTGCGGTTATTGCCAGCAAGCGATTACCGGGGCGCATGTTTATGTTTCCGGAATAAACGCATGGGGAGACTTTGCAGTGCGCCGAGTACATAATAAATGTCATGAGCAAATGCGGGAAATATGCGATAAATGCCTCCGGCGGCAGAATGATTACTGCAAAGATATTTCAGATTGCTTTCATGAGAATTTCACGCTGGAGGAGAAAACTGAATCATGAGTAACAACGAATTGAAACCATGTCCGTTCTGCGGCGGAGAGCTCAGACTTGATGTGATAGTTCATATCGGACGTAAATGGTTCGGGACAACGCGGTGCCCCAAATGCCAATATGAATTGCATGTGTTCAACAAGAACAGCAGAATTGAAGCGCAACGGGCACTGTGTGACTTTATCAACAATCGCCCGAGTGAAGCCATGCTTGAAGTCCGGATTGCAAAGTTGGAGGCAGCATTGCGGGAGATCGTGGACCCGGTTTATCTGGAAACTAACGGACGGCGTTGTACTTGCCAGGATGGGTTCAAGGAAATCGCAAATAAAGCGCTTGAAGATAAAGGATAAATAATCATGGCGAGTGTGAGATTATACCCGGATCAGATTGAGCGGTTGCGGTCGAAAGCAAATTCCGCAGCGGTGATCCGTTCCGCTGTCCAGCGCTGGCGGAAGGGGAAAATCGTAATAGGGGCCGCCGCAAGGCGTGAAAAAGGGCAAAACATATTACAGGTTTTTCCGATCTGGAAAAAGGTGAATGGCGTTTCCGATGAATTGTTGCGGCAGATATTGGATGCTCATTTCGTCACGCCGAATAAGGAACTGGAGGCGGAAATCGCCTGGTGGGATAAGATCATAGCCGAGGAAATGGCTTTGATCCCCAAAGAGCCGTTCATAATAATTGAGGAAGAGTAACCACGGAAAGCACGTAAGGCACGGAATGAAGAAGAAGCGGAAAATATTTATCGTATACCATGCGAAAGAAGGCTTCCAGTTTGTCCTGGGTAATGGATTCGTTGAGACGACCGAAAAAGTTACATGGGAGTTTTTGCAGAAAACAAAGGAATGGCTCGAAAGGGAAAGAAAATTAAGTCAGGTCATTATTTTGAGCTGGAAAATACTTGAAGGATAATACAGGAGGATTTGATGAAGGAACGTAGAATCGGTGAAGTATTTGAACAGAACGGCAAGCGGTATGAGGTCGTTCTCGGTGGGTTGTGCGGTGTCTGCGATCTGAAAGAGGATTGCGACAATGTGATGTGCTCCGATATGGAGCGGCGGGATGGCAAGAGCGTTCATTTCAAGGAGATGCAGGATGAAAAGATTTGATTATGAAACACGGTTTTGGAAGGCTTTGGAGCATCGAAAAATCAATACGATTGAAGAGCTGGTCGAAAGCGTATGCAAACGGGCCGGGGGCAATCGGGAAGTGGCCGATAAATTATTGGGATTATCCATGCTGATTGAGCCGCCCCGGTGCCAGATGGATCATTGCGATGACCATACGACTTATGGTTTTTGCTGTTGCCGCCAGCATCTTGAGCCGACAAAATGCCAGAAACATCGTGAATTTATCAAGCGCCAGCAGGAGCGTTGTCAGAAAGCGTATGATGAAGGGCGTAATCTCGGTGAAGATGAATTGCGGGAGCGATATAAGCACAAAGGGTACACGCTTCAAAAAGCCTGTATGAAAGGGTTTGAGGATCAGAAAGCCGGTAAGCCGTGGCGTAATATGACCACCGGTAAATTAAAGCTGGAGTATATCCATATGACACCGGAAACGGAGGGGGAATTTTATGTGCTGGCGGATCATGGAGACTATGATGTAAAAAGGTTTATCCTTGAATTCTTGGAAATACCGAATTATTCGCTAAAACGGCTCGGTAATCTCAAAGGATTCGACCAGTATGACAATCGACAGGTGATTACCTCGGAGCATCGGCACTGGTCCAAAGAGAATATTCCGCTGAAAGCACCGGAGGGGTTCGGCATGGCGAAAATGAGGGAATTATTTGCGGAATCGCGGAAGAAAAAGGCGGTGAGATGATGCTTAAAAATTATTGGCACAAGGGTGAGCAGCCGGTAAAGGGATTGGGGTTTCTGTTGATACGGAATCCTGGCGGCGGGATTGACTGGATCGTGCCGGACCGAGATATTGATTATTCGCAGTTGGAATGGATGTATTTCAATGAATTGTGCAATCTGATCAAAGCCCATGAGGAAGGCCAGGGACAAATCACCGAGCTGAAAGCTGCTTTGGTCAAATCCCGTGATGCTCTCGAATATCTCTGTAAAAGAGCATTTGAGGGAGGTTGTCTTGTCAATGCCGGATACCGTGGGCACGTCGGTCCAAAAAGCACAGAGTATTGCAATGAGCGTTGCGGCGTTAATAACGCAATCATAGTTGCAAACAAGGCACTGGAGGTGAAATGATGGGAGCTTTTATTTGCAAGCAGCCGAATGGACTTTATTGCCGGTTCTCAACGGTGGTGGACTGTCCTACGCATTGGAATATGACGGAGGAGGATTATATCGATTACCGGAAAGAGGCAGCGGTGAAAGAGGCGGAACGGGATGCCCGCGAGGTGATTGAGCGTCATTTGCATGATTTCGAGGAAGTGATTAAGCGATTCCGCATTGCCAATATGTCACAGAAAGAATTCGATGAAGTTCTTAAGGAAATGGGTCATGAAAGAGAACCAATGACCGATGATAAGAAGGGGTGTAAAACCTGTACCGCGTTTGAGTGTATTTATCAGGACATGGAAGAATGCGAATCCGATATGACTTCCAATTCGCTGGAATGTTGTGACTGCCATTGTTACGGTCACTGCGGCAACTGTACGGAGAAGCATTATTGTTCCGGGCCGAAATGCAGTGAAGAATAATTTATCCACAAAAAGCACGAAATTACACAAAAAAAGAGGATGGAAATGAAAATTTATGTAGCAAGCAGTTGGAAAAATAAGTATCAGCCGGGCGTTGTTGCGGCTTTACGTTCGGCAGGTTACGAGGTCTATGACTTTCGCAATCCGCGTCCGGGGGATAACGGTTTCCATTGGTCGGAGATTGATCCCAATTGGCAGAGCTGGAGCCCGGAACAGTATCGGGAAGCATTGAAGCATCCGCTGGCACAGGCCGGTTTCGATTCGGATTTTGCGGCAATGAAATGGGCTGATGTATTTATAGGCGTTGCGCCATTTGGCCGGTCAGCCTCAATGGAAATGGGATATGCGGTCGGTGCCAGTAGATTATCGATTCTGTACATGCCGGAGCCGCTTGGCGAATGGGAACTCATGGTTAAGATGTTTGGTCATATTTGCCTGTCGATGGATGAAGTATTGGCTGTGCTGGATGAAAGCCTGAAATGTTCCGATTGTAAATATTTCAGAGAAACTTACGGTTGGCCCGAGCATCCTGATTGGTGTGACCTTCGTAATGAGGATATTTCTTCTCGTGAAACTAAATGCGAACTTTTTAAGCCTACAGACCAAACAGACGGAACGGACATGGTGAATGGCGTGGAGGTCAGCAAATGAAGAAGTTTTTTTGCGACAGGTGCGGGGTTGAGATCGGGTTTATGAGAACTTACCGGTTCAGCTCGGAAATGAAAGGTAATGGAGAAATTCAGGTCATTGTACAAAATGGATTACCGTATGGAATGCATATCTTCGGAGAAGTTGAATTGTGCGATTCCTGTCATGCGGACATCTGCAAGGAAATCGAAATTGTGTTGGCTGTCAAGGCGAAAGATTTGCCGGATGAGGAATATGCCGAGCTGGATAAGCTGGATAAACCGGCATTGATGCGTTCATGCAAAATCCGGGGGGAAACAATCGACCGGCTGGAGGGTGATGTTAAATTGCTGGTTCAGGGATTGCTTGAGTGTTGCGGTGAACATTGTGCTCATTGGACGCGGCATGGAGCATGTGAGAAGTGTTCCGTTATGGAGGCAAGTAAAAGGGCAAGAGAAATTTTACAGGAGAATCAGCATCATGGGTGAAGGTATTTTCTGGACGCTGGCGGCGGTTTCGGTTCTTCTGTGTATCGGGCTGTCGTTCCGGCAGGCAAACCGGCAGGGAGGCGAATGAGTATGAACCATGCTGAATTATGTGACCGTGGGACGCGGTGGATGAAAAATACGTTTCATTGCCGGACTGTGCTTGTTGAGCCACATGCCTGTGGAACGTATGCCGGGGAAACGCCGGATGTGATCGGTTGGGTGGGAGGTAAGTGTATTGTCGTGGAATGCAAGGTTTCCAGAGCTGATTTCCTCCGGGATCAGAAAAAGTTTTTCCGAAGCCCGGAGCTGGCGGAAAATGCGCTCGGTAACTGGCGGTTTTACCTGACGCTGCCGGGAGTAGTGAAGGAAAGCGATCAACTTTTGCCGGGGTGGGGTGTGTATGAGGTTTGCGGTAAAACCGTCCGACACCGGTATGGCCGTGATTATCGTAATGCCATGCAACCGCCTTTTATGTTCGGTATATCCGGGCTTCGTTCGGAAGTGTCGATACTGCTGTATGCCTTCGATAAGATGAATGATGCAAAAGAAGTCTTGTCCGAGGCCGTGGAGTTGTACGGCAAACCGGGCGGACCGTGGAATATTCCCGGCGATCCGGGCGGCTGGATCAGCCGGGCACGGAAAGCATTGGAAATGGAGGAATGAGCATGAGAAAACAGCATCCGGCAGGAAAGATTATTCTTGTCAAAGGTAAATTATACATTGTTGATGACGCGGAAGGGGCGGAGATTTGTTATCGTTGTACGTGGAACTATGGACGCGATGATAACGGTACGAACTGCGAAAAGCCGCGTCTCGGTTTTGGCGTATGCAACCGCGAAGATCGTGAGGATTACCGTGATGTTGTTTTCCGCCAGCCGGAAATCGATGAGATCATGGAGGTGTTGCTTGAAGCGTTTCCTCATCAATCCATTAATCTCTACCATCGATTACACGATGGGGAAATACTTTGGCAATGCGGTATTGGGAATTATACCGAGGAAGGATTTGAGTTTTTTTGTAATTGCCAGGGGCATTGCGGGAAAACTGCTTATGAGGCAGTATCGCAATTGTATCTTTGGTTTCTGGAAAGAGGGGCGAATGCGAAAAAATGAACAATTTCAAACCTTGCCCGGAATGTAAGTCGCCCATGACTGATTCATACGATCATACCACCGATGAACTTTATTGGAAATGTGCATGGTGTGGCTGTGAGCGTGATTATTTGACCAGGAGGATTCTTCAGCATGGGAATGACGAGAAAGTGGCGGAGTGCCAGAAGGAGGCTGATGCCGGGGCGCTAGCGGCGGCTTACCGGCAGGGATTTTTGGCCGGTCGGAAATCAATAAGAAATATGAGGAAACAGGATGAATAGCAATACAAAGGCAAGCACAATTTGGATTATGTTTGATGTGCCTCCACCGGGGCGACCGGATGAGAGTCGGATTGATTTGACCGGCATGATGAAGCGTGGCGAATTCATGGGGTATCCCAGGGAGAAGGAATTGAAGTTCGGGGATTTCGTCGTGACCGGTATGCAGCAGGGCAACGATAACCCGGAGCTTTATATCGGACGGCTGGTACAGATGCGGATTGGCGAAGGGGCGTATGGTTCGACCATGTTCTTTATCCGTCATCCGAATGGTGTTCTTATGCGGCACGAAAATCAATCGCTTTGGCGGTTACGCTGGACTGACCGGGCAAAGGTGAGAGCCATGTTTACAGAAGAATTACTGGCGGCTGATGGTGAGAACCATAGTTATACCTATCCTGACGGAGAAGCGAGAATCGGATTTATGATTGAGAAGGAGGTGAAATCGTGAATGAACCGAAGTTTACGCCGGGCCCATTGACAGCTCAAGAGGAAACGCCGGGAGGCGCATGGTCAGTTCGAGACGAATGGGGTAATGCGACAGCATGGTCGAATCCGGGGCATTTCAGAGCAGAAACCTGGAAAGCCAACATGCAACTGTATGCCGTTGCGCCGGAGATGTATGAATTGTTGGTGAAAATTGAGCGGGTCAATCGCGTCTGCTATGAATATTTGTCATTGGAGGACAAGGAAGCATTCAATGCGATATGCAATGTTTTGGACAAAGTGCGAGGTGAATCATGAGGGAATTGGAGAAGATTGTGCCGGATTTGGAATTGTGCAAACTGATACCGGATGAATATTTCAAGGATTCTGTCTGTGTATGGTTTAATGAATTCGAAAATGATGATGGATGGGGAGTGCACGTGCGCGGCAAGCTCTCCCCCGGGGAATTAAAAGAGCAGCCAAATTGCCCGGCTCCGACGTTGGCGGAGGTCATGGAGGCAATTGAAAACATCCCGTGGAATTCGCGAATAGCTGTGGATTTTGTCACCTGCCGGGCTGACTGGAATAAAAAATGGCGCATTCATAACGGTAGAGCCGGAGTATACGGAGAGTGTAATTCAGCCACCGCCGCGTTGAAATTGTGGTTGTATCTTAACGGAATTGAGGTGAATGATGTGTGAATTAATACAATGGCCGAGTGCCAAATATTGGGAAAAGACGTATAATCCGGTGATCGGGTGCAGGGCGATTTCTCCGGGGTGCCAAAACTGTTGGGCCAAGGCACAAGCGGCGCGGTTTTACGGCAAAGAACGGGCGGAGGCGCTTTGGAGCGGAGAGCATATTTATTGTAAGAAGAAGCCGCCGAAATCGGGAATTGTATTTGTCGAGGATATGGGCGATTTGTTTGAGGATTGCCATAGCGATGAGCAAATTCGGGAATGGGTTGAAAATTTGTCATGGGGCAGTATTAGCTTGATTCTTACCAAGCGGGCGGATCGATTAGGCAAGTTGGAACCCCATCTTATACATGGAAACACTATATTTTACGGCGTTACCATGGAAAATCAAGAAGAGTTCAATGAAAGGTGGAAGCATTTTCGCGGTATCTCCAACAACAAATGGCTTTCTTTGGAGCCGTTACTATCCGCAATCGATATTTCACCGACGCTGAGTAATTCGGAGGTGATAGGCAAGCAATATCGTGTGACATGGGGATCATTCAATGGAATTCTGTGTTCTTGTGCGTACCCGGTTGAATGGGTCGTGGTCGGTGGTGAATCGGTAGGAAGTCGCCCGGGGCGGGAATGTAAGCTGGAATGGGTAGAATCCATTGTCGAACAGTGCCGGGCGGCTGATGTGCCGGTGTTCGTAAAACAGATCCATCTTAACGGGAAATTGGTTAGGGATATTGAAAAGTTCCCGGAGCATTTGCGGGTGCGGCAGGTGCCGTGGGCGGAGCGGCACGGCCGCTAATTGAAAATGGAGAATTGAGAATGGAAAATTATGGGGAAAAGGACATAAAGGACTTAAAGGACCCAAAGGACGGAATGCCGCCGATACCGGAGCCGTGGCCGCTGTTTCCGAAGCATCCGCTGGGGGCGCGGTCAAAGATTTGTACATACTGCCGGTTTCACCGGAAGGGGTACTGCCGGAAGCATCGTTGTTCGTGTCGCGAGGCGGTTTGTGATCCGATCGTTCGGCAGATGAGCGGCGATATGCGCCCGGCGCGTCTCTGGTGGGATAGAGCCGCCGGTGAAAGCCGGGGGGAGTATGTTGCTATCCGCCGGGAGTTGGATATTGATGAGAAGGCGATGAAGAAACTTTCTCCTGAGTTCATTGAGCAGTGCGGTAAGTTGCTCCGGGGAAAAATCAAAGATACAATGGATATGGAAGTTGAACGTATCCTGGCTGAGGCCAGAACACGCGAGCCGTTGGCGGGGTTTGGAACTGCCGGAAAGCCCGGTATTTTTGAACCCTCTTCCATAGCGAGATTTGTGAATGAAATCCGTGAAGTGGATAAGGATATTCAGCAAAAACGGCGACAGGCGTGGTCACTGGATGATAGCAGGAAGGCCGCGAACTCTGGCTTGATGAGCAAGCCGAAGCCGTGGCCGGTGACGCTGTTGACGCGGGATGATCTATTAGAAGCCATGAAGAGTTTTTCGTTCAAGGATATGTTTGAATGTGATCCGCGTTCGGATGAGGCCAGGAGGGCGGACCTGTCGGACGGGTCGGACTTTTCGGACAGAGAGAAGAGAAAGGCGGAAGCGGAAGAAAATAAGCGGGAGCGTTGGAGTAGAATGATGTGTCTCGGAATTCCGATGCGGCTTCCGTCATTTCATCAGCAGATTGTCTGTATGCCGGAAATCAAGAAGCAGGTCCAGTTCCGTTTTCCCCGGAGCAAGAAGAAGCGGATTCGGAAGAAGTGGGCAAAGAGCCCGGCGAACTGGCGCGATGAGGTGATTGTCGTGGAGGAACCTGCGATGTTGAACCGCAACGGTGAAATTGTTCCTGTGTCAAAAGAGCCTTTATGGTGGAATGATAATGGGAAACCAACCGCAGTGAATGTGAAGAAGGCTTGGCTGGAAGGTGAATGGAATATTGAACATGAACCATTGGAGGAAGGAAAATCATGAAATTGATCAGAGTGAAGACCGGTCGAAGCATAACGATATATATTTCCAGATGCGGCTGCTGGAAGGTGCTGGCGTTTCATCGACAGAGGATGTACAAGGTTCGATACGGGGAATTCAAGGCGACCGGAAAAACATTGCAGGAAGCCGCCGCCAAACTGATTCTGACTGGATATGCCATGATTCAGGATGGAGAAGAGTTATCGAAGGCCGCATTGAAGGACTTTAAACTGAAAGGGGTTCAATTGGGGAGTGTATTGAATCCGCCGGGGATAATCGGAGAACGAGGACCGCGCGGGCTGACATTTTGGCATGAGTTGTATGAGGCCACGGACGGTTTGAAGAATATTGTTGAAGAGAAAGGGATCAGGGATTTTCCATCTTTAGCCTCCGGCGGTCAGCGTTCCGGCGCTGAACCCCGTCCGGGTGCGACCCGGCGCGGAAATTTTTATGACAAAGGGAGCTGTGAATGACTGACGACGAGCTTTTCAAGTGTTTCGGTAAGAAAAAACATTGTCTGATCGACTGCCGGTTCAAGAAGGATTGCCGGAGCCGGGCGGTGGAGCGAGATGAGGAATGGCGGCGGCAGACGTTCGAGCAGGAGGAGTATTCCGAGGAAATGGACGAGGAAGGTACTCATACCCTGGCGGATTTCCAGAAGAAAAACGGCGTGAATGACGAGCGGTTGGAGAAATTCATCCGGATGGTCGAAGATTCGGATTTGAGTTACGAGGACCGGACCGCATTCATGGAAATCTGCAACAAGCGGACCTGGGACAAGAATAACGAGGAGGCCATACTGCAATTGCTGCGGCGCATGGGGGAACTGTATATTCATGACCAGATCGGATTTGAAGTGGTATTCTTTCAAATGCTGGCAAAGGGGAATCAGGCGAAATATGCGCGGTTGCGGGGATGTACCAAGCAGAATATCAACAAACGGATCGCCAGCGGCCAGCGGCGGTTGAAAAGTTATCTGGATACGGCGCAAATCAGGCCGGGGGCGCGGCTGTCGCCTTTGGAGTTGGCGGTGTTCCGGGCGGTGGAGATCGAGAAGATGACTTATCGACAGGCGGCGGAGGTTTGCGGAGTAACAAAATGGAAAATACAAAATACCGTACAAAACTTGAGGCTAAAAGGTATTAAAACCGTACAAAAAAGACCGGGGCGGCGAAAAAACAACGGAAAAAGCAACAATTTTTTCAGAGGAAAGGAAAAAGAGCAAAGAGGAAAGGGAAGCGAGCAGGGTTGACCCGGAATGATTGAGTAGAAGCCGGTATGGTATCGACCGAACGTCGGCACCGGCTTTAATAAAAACCCAAAAAAGGAGTTTGAAAATGGCAAGAGCAAGAACCTCAACGGTGCGTGGCGGAAGGAATAACTTCGTGACCCCGAATCGCGGCAGCAGGTCAAGTGCCGGAGCCCGGCAGCGGGCCAGTAACCGTTTGCGTCAGGGAACCGGATCGAGCGGCGGTTAATCCGGCGCAAGCGCCGGGAATTGACAATGGAAAATTGACAATTGAAAATGGGGGGAGCGGGAAGTTCCCTGCGCCCCCTTATTTCGGCTTGTCCGGTGAGCCGAGAGAATGGAGGCTTAAATGGCGTTGATGGATGCGGTGCGGTATGCCTCGACGGTGACGCAAAGTGTGATCGTCGGGGTCAGCCTGGGTAAGGATTCGGTCTGTATGCTGGATTTGTGCTGCAAGAGCTTCCGGCATGTGTACCCCTTTTTCATGTATTTCGTGAAGGGACTGAAGTTTCAGGAAAATTATATTCGGTATCTCGAAAAGCGGTACGGGGTGGAGATTTTGAGACTGCCGCACTGGATGCTCGGGACGTGTTACGCCGGTGGGTTGTACCGGGATCAGAACTTCATCACCGATACGTGCCCGAATATCGGGATCAAGGATGTGGAGCTGTATCTGGAAGGGGAACTCGGGTGCGGTTGGTTCGCTTACGGGCAGATGATGTGTGAATCGATTGAGCGGAACGCCATGATCAAGAGCGTCGGCCAGGTCGATGAAGTGAATTGCCGGATTTACCCATTGGCGGAGTGGTGTCCGAGCAAAGTCAAGGCGTATCTGGCGCAGCATCAGATACAGTTATCGCCGGAATACCGGTACGCGAAGCGTTCCATCGGCGACCTGCGGCCGGAGAATCTTTTGATCCTGAAAGAGCATTTTCCCGATGACTATGAAACGGTGAAGAGGATCTTCCCTTATGTGGAAGCGAAGGAAAAACAGTTGGAATTCGAGCGGGCGCGTTCGAGTTCAGTGGATAGTTGACAGTGGATAATTGACAGTTGGGGATAGGTGAAATATGGCGAAGAGTAAGAAAGGCACGGAGCCCGTGCGACGGACAGCGAATAAAGAACCGGCACAAGCTGGCGGTCCGGATGGTGAGATGAAGGTCAGTAAATATCAGATGTTCACGCCGCAGCGGGTGCGCCGTTCGATGATGGCGGAAGCGCCGTATAATCCGCGGGTGATTGACGATCACAGCCGGAAGTTGTTGAAGAAGAGCGTCAAAGACGGTCTGGCGGATGCGATTGTCTGGAACAAGCGGACCGGCTACATCGTGGGCGGGCATCAGCGTTTGGGGGTATTGGACGAGCTGGAGGGGAATCAGGATTATGCGCTTGACGTGTTGGTGATCGATGTTGACGAGAAGAAAGAGCGCGAAATCAATATCCGGCTGAACAATATGAATATGACCGGGGCTTACAGTACTGACAAGCTGGCCGATTTATTCATTAATGACGGGGTGAGTTTCGCGGAAGCGGGTTTTTCGGCACTGGATGTTGAATTGATGTTCGATACACCGGTGGCCGATCAGATTTTAGGCATTCAGCGCGAGGAAGAGCCGGAGGTTGTGGAGGACATCAATAAAATCAACGAGATCAAAGAGGCCCGGGCGCGTGGTAAAGACGGGGCCAATAAAAAGAATACTGCCGAGTTTTTCAAGGTGATCGTGTTCAACAGCATGGAGAGTATGGACGAGTTCCTGGAGCATTGCCAGCTTGACGGTTCGACGCGGTATATTGACGGTGAGATTGTAAAGTCTTTGCTCGGGGTGAGCAAAGACTGAATTGAAATTAGACGAATTTAATTGGTTTTGGTCTTTTTTGTGCTTGCGGGCTTCTTTTTGGGGCTGAGTTTCGCGACTTCCTTTTCCAGCACCTTAATGCGATTTTTCATTTCGGTAAGGTCCTTGGCAATGCTTTCCGAGATGAAATTTTTCATCGCTTTTTCAAATTCTTTTTCAATACTGCTCATTGATTTACCTCTATTTTGGTTTTTGAGAGTTACAGAACAATAGTTTATTGTCGTAATGTTTTCAAGTAACGAATGGCGCAAAAAATAGAAAAGATCAAAAAACCGGGGCGGTATCTGTCCCCGGTTTTATGTCGTTCGTTCTGATTTTATGAATTATTTTTTCATGTTCAGGTAGTCCTCCGGTTTTGAATCGGGCAGCACTTCCGGCGGGGGGCGCTGCTCGAATTCGGGTTGGTGTTCCAGTGGGGGGCATTTGACCCAGATTATTGCCCCGCGCGGGTGGCGGTAGGGTATCGGGGTTTTGTAGCGCTTGCCGTTACGCAGGTACCAGTTATAGCAGCCTTCGTATTCGCCGGGCTGACAGTCGTATAGTTCGACTTGACCAATGATCTGGCCGGTGCCGCTTTCGATAATACCGATGGTGCCGCGTACCCTGGTGGCGGCTGAACGGTATTCAATGGGTTTGAGGTTATCGACGATGTGCCCCGCGAAGGGGGCACGTACACACAAGCAGCGAAAAAATGGTTTCATGCGGCGCGTCCCCGGCGAGAACGGCGGGCGCTCCGGTGATTTTTGGCGATTTTGGTCATGGGTTGGCAACTTACGATGTTGCGGCGTTTCTTGACCGCCTGTATGCCCTGCAAAATGATCACTGAGCCGTCTTTCAGCGTACAGCGGTATTCCGGGCGGGGTGTGGCCGCCTTTGGCGGCAGTTGACAGTTGACAGTTGATAATTGACAGTTATTGGCGGGGCTTTTGGGTTTTGCGGTTGAACTGGTGGTTTTGGGCGTAGTAGCGGCGAGCGCTTTGGCCGCCGGCGGTTCCGGGCTGGCGGGTTGAGGAACGGATTTGTCGGGGGGTGCGGGTTGGGTTTGCTTGAAGATGGTGCGCAGGGGCGAATTCGCGACTGTGACGCAAGCTCCGAGTACCAGCGTTATATCTTCGTGGGTGAATACAACCGGCGAGCCCGGCGCAAATACGACATCCCATTTGATGTTGTAGGTTTTCATCAACATGGTGAGCGGTTCTTCGGTAAGAAAATGGGTGCCACGGGAGGCGCTGGCGACGGCGTGAAGCAATTCAAATACGTCATGAAGCGGGGTAGTTTGATCCGGCTTGTAGGTCATGCGGGTGACATTCGGCTGGTTTGAAAAGTTCGGTATGGCTTGCTTGTAATTGGGGTAAATCAGGGTTTGTATCGATTGATCCGCCGGTAGGTACTGGCTGGTTTTGCTTTTGCCCGATCCGGTGGTGTGTTGTACGCAGAAGCCTTTTTCGAGGGGTTGCGGCAGTGACGCGGCCGGGAAAAATGCCAGTACCTTGCCGTTGGTGGCGATCAGGTTTTCGCCATCGCAATAGGTGTGTTGAAGGTTTTTCCGCGTACTGTCTTTTGAGACGCAGTTTTTCATCAGGTAGTGTTTGAGTTCGATTGTGGTCATGGTGTAGTCTCCTTAGTTGCGGGTTTCGATTATTTCAAGATTATCGAAATATTTGGGAAAGACGGGGAATTGGTCAACTATGAGGCATTCCGGCCGCCAGTTGACGTAGTGCTCTTCTCCGGCGGTGAAGGTTCTGGCTTCCTGCCATGCTCCATGTCCAACCGAGGCATTGGTGAAGGTGGCGGTGAAGGTGGTTTTGATTCTCACCTTCCGAACGTTTTTGGCTTCTTGAATCGTCATGGCGGGTATCTCCCTGGGTTGATTAGTTCAGTACTTCAAAGCCGCCGGGGCGTCCGGCGTCGGCGTACAGATTGTCGTGAAAAGAGGTCTTGTAGACTTTCCAGCCGTTATGGTCGAAATAGGTGCCGAGATAGATGCCGTGTCCCATTGAATAGTTTTCGCGGTGTTCGAATTCCGCCGGGGCGGTGGCGAGTTCCTGAATTTCGGTGACGGTTGATTTTGCCGCCGCTTTCCGCATTTCCGAGAAGATACGGCGATCATGTTTCGAAAATGCGAGAACCACGCGCCGCAGCGGGCGGCTGCCGAAATAATCGGTCATTGAATCGCTTTCATCCTGCCGCAGTTCCGCAATGATCACCGCCGCCGGTTTGAATCCGAGCTGTTTTTCGGCTTGCGTCCAGAGGGCGCGGCCGCGTTCGGCGGCGGCCTGGGTTTCGGCCTGTTCAGCGGCCAGGGCGGCGCGTTGCCGGGCTTCTTCCCGGTCGCATTTCTGTACGATTGCGGCCAGTTCCTTGCGGCTGATGATTTCCGGTTTGCCGAGGTCGTTGTAGTAGGTGCCGATTCCGAAAACTTTGCTGTACGGCCTGATTTCGTTGGTGCATGAGCGGTAATAAGAGCGCTTGCCGTCATCGTGGTATTTACAGGCGATATAGTAATATTTCCAGTTGGTTCCGGTTTTGTCGATGCGTTCGAGCCAGGCGGTTGTTTGGCAGCAGCCGGGGCCGGTCTTGATCAATACCTGACCGGGTTGCAGTTCGTTTTTGTCGAGACGGCGAAAGCCGCCATTAACGTAATCGGGGGTCAGAATTTCGGTGGTTATTGCGTGTGTCATGGTTGTATCTCCTTTGTTTGATATGTTGCCTTTTGAATTATTATACATTGCATAGTTAAATATGTCAAGTATCTATTGTGAAAAAAGTGATAATTTTTTATTTGAGCTTATTTCTATATGATTTTAATTGATATTGACGATAAGTGATGGCGGTTTATGCAGTTCTAATTCGTTTGCTTGCTCGTTTTATATGTTGTCAACCGTTTGGTTTGACAGGGCAGATGTTGTCTGGCATGAAGCTATCGGCATTTGACAAGGGGCTGAAAGACAGATATATTTCCTTGTTCTATGCCGGTCGGCATTGGTATAAATTGAATAGAGAGGTGAGAATGGCAACGCTGGCGAATGACGGCGAATATTTCCGGTGTCTGTGTGTGAGATCACCTTATGCCGGTCAGATCGTTGACGGTGAAAAGCCGATTGAGTACCGTTCGACGAATACCAGGATCAGGGGGATGATCGGGATCATCGAGAGTAAGTCGGGTACGATTATCGGGGAAGCGGAGTTGTATGACAGCGCCTACAATCGCCGGGAGGACCGCTTTTACTGGCATTTACGCAAGGCAAGGCGATATAAGAAACCGGTGCCGTATGATCATCCGAATGGCGCGGTGATCTGGGTGAAACTGCCAATGAATAAAAGAGGTGAAAAATGAAATTGACGCTTATACCGAGTATTCTGTTTTGCGGTATGATCGCATTATCCGCATTGGATGTAAAGACAAAATCCGGTAAAGAGTACAAGGATGTTGAAATCAACCGAATATCTTCATCTGGTATCACCATCATGCACGAAGGAGGCAGTGCGACAGTTCCTTTGAATGATCTTTCCGATGAGTTTATTGCGGCTTTGACCAAGGCGCAACGAGCACAACTGGAGAAAGTCGTGCTGCGGTTAATGAAAGATTCAGAGGAGCAGGAAAAGAAGTTTCAGGTTCAGAAAGAAAACGAATCATTGAAGGATGTCATGTATGTATTTAAATCCGTGTCTGATTTGCCTGTGATATCTCAGATTGTGGATGATGGAATTTTGGTCTATGCTTCAGAATTCGGAAGGGAGCCTGTGTTTATTACCGATATTCCGCTCATTGGTCTTGTTGATGGTTCCCCGGTTCCGTGGAATATGAATCCAGGAGGACATTCATTGATAATTCAAGTGAGCGGTGATAATCAAATCGTTCATTGCCGGTGGTGCAAATTGGGTTTTTACATTAAAAAGAATGGTAATGCGACCGCAGAGGCAAACCAGTCTAAATGCAACGAGAAAGTTTTGTGTTTGTATCGGACCGGAACATATTCATATATGACGGTAAATAATGTAAAAAAGACGATTGCAAAATATACTTACAGCCGTGAGAATGCGTTAAAATATTGGAAAGTCCTCGAAAACAGTAAGTCATCGGGAAAAACGAAAACGCCTGAAATCGATCCGGTTCCCTCGTTCTGATTTTTATTCAAAGAAACTTTCCCGGCACTGGTTGCAGTGCCGGGATTTTTCATTTTATGGCGGGGGCGGTTTTGGGACGGCCGCCTTTTTTGCCGTTGGCGCGGCTGGCGGCTGCTTGCCGGGGGCTTTTGCGACGGATCATCTGGCCGCAGGTGGGGCAGCATTTGCCCGGCTGGACCAGAGAGGATGCGGTTACGGGATATCCGTTTTGCAAGAGTTCGTCGGCGGCGAGATCGAGATTGTCGTTCCAGCTTATGCCGTAGCCGCCGGTGTCGATCCGGACCTGTTCGAAAAGGCCGGGGATGTCGCGCAGGTCCCGGAATGCGGGTATGCGGTCGAATAATTCCGAAACGTGATAGCAGGTCTGTTTGCCGTTGTTGAATTCGGCCCAAAGGATAAAGCCGGGGAGCGGCTTCAGGCGTGTTACTTTGATCATCATGTTTTACCTCCTTCCGGGTTATTCCAGCGGCTTCAGGGTTGTGAAAACCTGGGTATTCCAGATTTCCTGTAATTCCTGTTGGTGTTCCGTAGCCCATTCCTGAACCATAGCGATTGCTTTCTGCGGCAGGTCGCCCTCGATCATTTCCAGTGTGGCAAGATCGAATATCGCGGAAAGTTCGCCGTAAAGCGCGTGGAAATGCGGCGGGTTGTGTTCCCTTGCCTGAAAATACATTTTTATCACGATACCATAGAAGCGGCAGATTATCGGCATTTTCTTATTTTCCTTTATTGACTGCGATTGATTTCTGATAAAGAATATATATCCTAATTTAGGTTTTGTCAAGTCTGAATGAGAGGTCTTTTTTCTTTTTATTTAATTTTTCTTTTTTGTATTATATATAATATTTTTCTTGTTACTTCTTTTTCTTCCTGCCTGACAGAGTTGACCTGAGCCGGTTATCATAGAAGGGTTGGGAATGGTCCCGGCCTGAACGATATGACGCATGGGCGTTATGGAGGTGGTTTAATGGCCGGAAAAGGCAAAGGCGCGAAACAGGAAAATGTACAAAATGTACAGTCGGGCGCGCGCGAACCGAAAGTCAGCGAGGAAACGTTGATGGCGGCGGCAAAGAAGTCGAGCGGCATTATGTCCTATCTGGCGAAGTTCGCAGGTATCGACCGGCGCACGGCAAAGAAGTACGTGGAGATGTACCCGGAAGTAAAAGCGGAATTTGAATCGCAGCAGGAAGGTATGCTTGATTTTTGCGAGGGGGAACTTCTGCGGATCATTCAGGGAACGCCTGACCCGGTGACGAAGATCATGATCGAACATCCCCGGAAGTTCGATGCGCTCCAGTTTGCGCTTTCCACATTGGGAAAGAAGCGAGGGTATACGACGAAGGTTGAGCAGGAAGTATCGGGCGGGCTGAAAGGTGAGCCGCCGAAGTTGAGTATCGTAATAGAAAAATGAGAGACAAAGAAAAATGCTTGAAACCTATTACGATTGCGAGGAATGAATCCTGTGTCCGAGAATGAAGTCACATTCAGGTTGCACAAGCGGCAGGGGGATGTGCTGCTTTCACCGGCGACGGAGATTTTGTACGGCGGGGCGGCGGGCGGCGGCAAAAGTCACTTGATGCGCGTCCTTTCCAGTGTTTGCTGTCTGCAAATACCCGGCCTTCAGGTATATATTTTCCGGCGTTATTCCGACGACCTGATCAAGAACCATTTCACCGGGCCGACCGGATTCCCGGAGCTGCTGTATCCGTACATCAAAAACGGCACATGCAGCATTGTCATGTCGCCTCATGCGGAGATACGGTTTGCCAACGGGGCGAAAATCATGGCGTGTCATTGCCAGTATGAAAAGGATGTGCAGCGGTTCCGGGGCGCGGAAATTCATCTGCTGCTGATCGACGAGCTGACGCTTTTCGCGGACAGTGTTTACCGTTTTCTCCGTGCCCGCTGCCGCAAGCCGGACAAACTGGTTATCCCTGAAATGATGACGAAGATGTTTCCCGGTATCGCATTCCCGAAAATTGTTTGCGGCTCCAACCCCGGCGGCCAGGGCCACAATTGGGTGAAGGGAACGTTCATCGATCCGGCAAAGCCGGGGGAAATCTGGCGGACACCGAAAGAAGAGGGGGGAATGCTGCGGCAGTTCATTCCGGCGCGGCTGTCGGACAATCCCAGTCTGGACCAGGAAGCGTATGCCGCCCAGCTTCACGGCCTGGGAACCGAATGGCTGGTCAAGGCTATGCTGGATGGGAACTGGAACATTACCGCCGGGGGCGCGTTGGATGACCTGTGGATCGAAGATTTGCATTGTATGCCGAAATTCAAAGTACCGGATACGTGGCATGTGGACCGGACGTTTGACTGGGGTTCGGCAAAGCCGTGGGCGTGTCTGTGGTTTGCCGAAAGCGACGGCAGTGATTTGATCCTGCCGGACGGTTCGATTATTCCGACGATTACCGGGGATTTGTTTGTAATTGATGAGCTGTACGGTTGCGCCGGTAAGCCGGATGTCGGCACCGGGGAAACTCCGGGAGAGGTGGCGCGGAAGATTCTTGAGCGTGACCGGGAACTGGGGTATGACGTGCATGACGGCGCGGCCGACAGTGCGATATTCGCAGAGAGCGAGGGGCGCGGCCATAGCGTGGCGAAGTCGTTCAGCAAAGCGGGCGTGTACTGGCGACCGGCCAACAAGTCGCCGGGAAGCCGCGTGAACGGATTGGTGTTGGTCCGGGAGCGGTTGAAGGCGGCGCTTGAGCGTGAAAGCGATCCGGGGTTATTTGTTTTTGACCACTGTCGGAACTTCCTGCGGACCGTACCGACTTTGCAGCGCGACGAAACCAACATGGAGGATGTGAACACTCATCAGGAGGATCATATCTGGGACTGTCTGCGTTACCGGTGCGGAGCGAAGCGCGGCGGCAAGGTCAGTTTTGGGAGTTTTATTTAGTTGACAGTTGACAGTGGATAATTGACAGTTGGGGATTTGGCGGTTGACCGGCGGGGATTAGGTGACGAAACAGAAGGATGCGCCGATGTCAACAGAAAATGCCGGGAACGGCGGAAGTGCCGATATAACCACACTTGCAATTGAGTTGCAGTCCAGAGAGGCCGAGCAGGGGTTGAAGAATTTCAACGACCTGATGATCGATGCCAGTAAGCTGGCAAGCGGCTGGAAAGGATATAAGATCGAGATCGATACCCAGGGGGCGCTGGCGCAACTGCGGGCGATGAAAGCGGAGTATATCGATTTGTCCGCTGTGGCGCGGAAGTCTTTTGCGGATATGCCGAAATTCGAGATGCCGAGCGGCGGCGTGGGGGGAGTATCCGACAGCAGCGGTCAATACGGCATGTTGGTGGAAGGATTCCGGGAAAGCCAGGAGCAAGCGAAGGTTTTACGTGCGGAAATCGAGAAGTTTGCGGAATCGTTCGGCAAGATCGATGAGTTCAGCGGCAAATTGGACGGATTGGCGGCGGGGCATGTAAAAACTTCGGGAACGGTGAAAGCGGGAACTGTCGTGACCGAGGAATACGCCAGAACCGTCAAGGAACTGGTGGCGGCCAAGAAGGAACTTGAAGCGGCCAGCGTGAAAGCCGATGCCGCCGGTGAGGCCCTGAATGCAGCCGATGAACGCGCGGCGGAAATCAAGAAAAAACTTACCACCGCACAAAGAGAACTCAATACCGTTACCAAGCAGCTTGCCGCGACGCATAATTCCTATAGCGGTGATATTATCGGGCTGGCCGAGCGTGAAGGAAAGTTAAAAACAGCGCTGGCCGAGTTGAAAAACGAATACGCCAAGACCCAAAAAGAGGTGGCGAAGTTCGATGCAAAGCTGGAGGATTCAGCTTCCACGGCTGACGCGGCGAGGGCAAAATATGACGGTTTGAAAACGAAGCTGGCCGGACTGCCGCCGCCGGTGGAGAAGTTGGCGAATGAGGCTAAAAGAGCGAATATCCCGGTGACACGATTCACCAGAGGGATCAGCGGAATGGCGATGGTGGCCGGAAGCTCGATACCGGGAATCAGCGGCTTGGGGTCGGCAATCAGCATGTTCACGATGGCGGCTGGTCCGGCGGGAATTGCGGTTGGCGGATTGGCATTGGCGGTCGGCGCGGGAGCGGGAATTTATAAAACATATGCGAGTGTGGTTGCGGACGCGGCAAAGATGTCGCGGGAACTGGCAACGGAATCGGCCAAAGGCACCGAAGTTTTCGCGACACAGGCGAACAGCAATCAGAAAGCCCTTGACCGTTTGCAAGAACTCAACAGTTATGATTCGCTTTATGATATCCAGAAGAAGGAATCCCTCGAATTAGTGGGGAAACTTAGCGCAGCCTATAAAAGTCTCGGGCTTGTGTACCATGAAACCACCGGTAAAGTGATGGGTTTGTCGGAAGCACAGGCGAAAATGACAGAGCAGGATAAAGCGGCTTACGAAGCGAAGCTGAAAGAGCAGTATGAAGATGCGCAACTGGCAAATAAAACGCAACGCCGGGACAGCGCCAGCAATGCGGTGAGTTCATGGCGAACGATCTGGGAAGGGGCGCTTTGGGGGATTGGAAGTACTTCAAGCAACGGAAATACCGAAACGACGAATGATGAAGCAAAGAAATTTGCGAAGTCTCTGGAAGGGATTGGGATCGAAGAGCAGGTCGAACGATTAAAGGCTCGTGTCAAAGACTTCAAAGAGGTCATCGCGGAAGGCGGAGGGACGGCATGGGCGAGAGAAGCATCGCATCAGTTACCACAATGGAAAAAGCTGCTGGAGGCTGCCGAGCTGGAGTTGAAGGCAAAACAGGCGATTGCGGAACATCAGAAAAGAAATGCCATCCCAAATCCGGATAAGGAAGGCAAGACCACAACGCAAAGTGATTACCTGGCTTCACTGGGAAAGACAGCCCATGCCTCTGCCGCAGGAATGCGGGAGCTTTTTGATGAAACCGGAAAATATGGCGAAAGTCCCCGGTTGGCGACCGATGCGGAATTACTCAAGGCTCAGGATGAACGATTGAGCGCTCTGATCAAAAAGCATGAGGAATTACGTGGGATGAAAGATGATGCCGAGACCAATCATGACAATAAAGCAATGACAGCGGAAGAAGCTCGCTTGAGGGTTGAAAAGGAAATTGCGGATATTACCAAGCAGCGGCTTCAGTATGAAGAAAAAAAGCAGAAAGAGATTGCGAACTTGCAGAAGCAACTGGCGGAAAGCAAGAAGGGGTTCATCTACGATAAAGACGGCAATATGGAAAGGCGCAAGACGCAAGAGGAACTGGCCGGTGACCGCAACCAGGAGATTGCCCGGCTGAAGCAGCAGTTGAGTTTTATTGACGAGGCCGGAGAGAAGTATGTCGATGGAAAAGTCAACAGTCTCAAAGAGGCAATCGACCCGGAGAAGTTCAACACCGTTTTGAGTGAGAGCGAAGAGCGAATATTCAAGAAATGGTTTGAAAAAAATAAGAAGCGCGGATTGATTCATGCTGAAGATACCGGGGTGGATTACGATTTTCGGGGGGCGTTCAAGGCGGGTTTCGCGCCGGAAAAGGCCGGAGATCATTGGATCGATCAATGGAAGAAGCCGAACCATGAAACGTTTTCCAATGAAAGCCAGTATGCCAAGGGGATATACGAAGCGCTGGCCGGGAAATGGAACGGTGATAGCTTCGTTGACAAAGGGGCTGTATCGCAAGAGGCGCTGACCAAAAACCGCCTGGAGGCGGAAAAAGAGCTGAACCGTCTACAGGCTGAACGCCTTGACTATGAGAAACAGGCCAGGAATGCGCTTTATTCAGACCTGAATAACATGAGAAACAGTCTGACACGTTACCGGGAAACGACGCAGACGGCGATCAATGCCAGCAGTATCGAAGGGCTGCGGATGCAAAGCCGTCAGAGCCTCAGCGGTGCGAATTTCCAGAAGGCAACGGCCGAGAATACCAAAAAGATGAGTGATTCGATCAGTTCACAGGGGTCGGCGATTCTGAATCAGCTCAAAGATATTTTCGAAAAGTTCAATGAATTTGGCGCAGAGCCGATTTGAGGAGATATTTATGGCATTGTTCATTAAAAATGATGAGATTGGAGAAGAGGCGAGAACCGATAAGAACGGACAGACTACCATCACCCGGCGAATGGTTTTTCAGGGTGACAAAGAGCATACGGTGGCGGACGTGGTATCGCATGAACTGTATCCGCAGACGGAATCGGCACTGCCGAGTAATGCGGTGTTTTCTTTGCAGGAAATCAGCGTCAAGAAGGCCGGAAGCACTCCGGCGCTCTTTGAAGTGGATGCGACGTACAAGAAGGTGAATTATAGCACGACCGGGAATTTGAGCATCGGCGGCGGTTCCGAGGTGAAGCCGTGGGATTTGGGAATCGTCAATTGGGATATCGGGTTTTTCGATACGACGGTGCCGTATACCCACGGGTATGACATGAAGGGGGTATGGGTGCCGAACATGAACTCGGCGGGATGTCAGATCGTGTCCGAAAAGACGGTCACAATCACGCAGTTCAGCTTTTCCTTCAACTTGAAAAGCAAGAGTGTGGTTATCTTCAATACTCAGCCGGTGCTGAATAAAGACACAGAGAAGATCAACGGATATCCGATCCTGAAATATTATGGGAAACTGATGCCGATCGGGGTCAAGCAGATCAAGGTTTACAACAACAACGGCAAGGTGAAATGGGAGTATTACAACTGCACCGTGACGATCCAGATCAATCCGTTCGGCTGGATGGATGAAATGCTGGACGTGGGAACAATGGCGAAATTCAAGAAGGGAAGTAAGTATGAACTCGGGGCCATCTACCGCTATACTCCGTGGACGAAGAATGAGAATGCGCACAAAATCGCTATGCCATCGAAATACGGTTCAATCGATGATGTGATCGCGGCAAAGGATGCCTATGACAAGGTTGATGCCGGCGGCTGGGCCAAACTCCCGTGGGAAGAAGTGACGGAGCAGATGCCGTTGAAACCGGACGGTACATTGAACACGGCGGCCATTGAGGACCCGACGAAAAATCCGTACAATAAAATCCAGCGTTTCCGGTACAAGGCAACGGCATGGAGTTCCTACAAGTTCCCGGAAAAGTGAGGTGATTCGTGGCAAAGAATTTTGTCCTCATGACCGAACGCTTGAGGCTGGCGGTAAACACTGCGCTGGCGAACGGCGGGCATTCGGGAAAAGGCGAGGAGAATAAATCGAGGCGGAACAGGCGCTCGACGCTGACGGAGTTCGGAGCTTCCGGCGGCGGTACGAGTTACCGGGGGGCATTCACGGTGATCGACACCTCGAAAGACGACAAGCCCAAGGTGAAGGTTTGCGACGGTACGACTCCCGAATCATCGACTTGCGGAATTGCCCGGATCAACAACAAAAGATTCAATATTCCGGCGAAAGAGTTCGACATCGACAGTGCCGGGTTTATTATTTTGACCTCTGAGTATGATACCGATGGGAAAACACCCAAAACACCGGAAATGAAATTCGAAAAATCCCTGCCTGCTGACAGTGACCTGAAAGCCTTGATCCTGATTGCCCGGATCGGGCTGATTGAAAAGATAACGCCATTGATTACCCAGGAGCAGCACGGTATGGCGCAGGGGTTCATTTGGGGCAACTGTGAGGACGATAAATAGTTAAGAGTTACGAATTACGAGTTACGAATTGGGAATTTGAGAGAATATGAAGATTTTTATGCGGCAGGGGAAGGTGGTGCTCAAGAACGGCAAGGTCATGTACTGCAAGGAATGCCCTTGCGACTGTACGCCGAAAACCATTGCCGCCACAACGCTGGACCCTCCTTATACGGATAGTACATGGGATTTGTCCGGGTACACCGGGGACGGGATCGGCACCCCGGGCGGCGTGTGGCGGTTGATCGAGATCGGTGACTGCAACACCTATGCGAACGGCAGTATCAATTCGGCTGGAAAGCTGGTGGGTTTGCCGAGTAGCTTCGGATCGACTTATCATTATAAATCAAGCATGAGGGTGGAACAGGGGTGCGTGAATCCCGATCATTCAACCTCATGGCCGAGCAGTTGTGCTTGAGAAGTGAATAGCTAAAAAAACAGGAGAATAGATGATGCTTGAGTTTCCGAAAATTTCACACATGCCGTTTATTACCGCGGATGGTGTTCGGTTCTGCTGTCTGCCAGTGAACGGGGTTTGGAAAATCCACGTATACCGTTACGGCAAATGGCTGAGAGTGTATACCGGCCAGCCGGAAGATGCCGTTGAATGCGCCCCATGCGCCGAATGCGAAAATGGCACATGGCGGATCAGCTTTGTTTCCGGCGGATCGGTGGAAAAGGAACGTTTTTATCTGTACCGGGTGATTGCCGAAGGGGAGATTCCCATTTCAGAAGATAACCGGCCCGACATTACGGCCATTGTCCCGGCCATGAGCGGTTATTCAAGGGAAAACCGGACGGTTTACGCCCGGCGGGATGGCGGGACGGTTGTTGTGAGCGGTGTCGGATATATCAAGGAACTTTGCCTGAACGATGTGAAGTTCATTTATCGCATATCATTCAATCCGCATAATCCGCAGGAAATCATTATCAGCGGTACTTTGCTGAATGAAGAAGTTTTCACCCGGATATTCAACCTGATAAGCGAGGAATACCGCTCCATTACCATCAACGGCCAACCGGCCTATAAGTGTGCTTTGTTCCAGTATGATTGCTTTTATGCCAGGCAGACCGGCGAGAACTTTGAAGATCGGACGATCGTTTGGGGCGACCCGGAATTTACGGCGCTCGATCCGGGGCTGTTCACTTTTCAACGTGCGGACTGCAAACACGCTCAGGACACCGGGGAACCGGCTTTTGTGAATATTCCCTGCCGGGGCAACCGGATCGTCTGCAAGCTGGACGACCACGAAACATTCGCGGTGCACTGCCGACGTGAGAACTGCAAAAACTTTGAAACTTTTGATGGTTTACCATAGGTGATTAATAAAAGAGCGGAGACGCGATAATGATAATAAGAACCAATGTGACGACGCGGCAGAACTTCGATGCGGACGGTAATCTTTTTGGAAGCCATATGCCGCGGGCGAGCTATAAGAATACTGAGCGCGTCGAATGGCATCTGTACAGTAAAACACCGCTGGGGAACGAAGAAGGAGTGAATCCGGACGAGTGGACACCATTCACCGGGTATGCCGCCGGCGGCATCGGGGCCTACCTGACCAGCGACAACAACTATACGCACCGGGTGAAGGGAACGCTGACCGAGGCGGTGAGAACTGGTGCGATCGATCAGGTGAAGGTGACTTTTTCCGGGCAGACAAATGCAACGATTGCGGCCGCCGGAAGCATCACATTTTTCGCGCCCAACGGCGAAGCGGAAACGGTGGATTACACATCAAGGGCGTTCTCCGGGAACATCTGTACCTTTACGCTGGCCGAAGGCACTGTAATAGACCGCGAATATGCGAAGGCGGCACCGGTGGACACCGCCGAGGCGGTTTATATGCAAGCGGTGATGAGCGCGGAGGAATCCGACCCGAACAACGGCGTTTTTGTATTCTATGCTTTGATGTTTTCTCCAAAAATGAAACAGGCTGTCGATTACAGCGACGTTGAATTTCTTGACAACAAGGGGCTGGAACTGGCGCCTTTCAAAGTAGAAGCCGGGGGAAGTGTCCGAACTCTTGACCGGTTTGTCTGCGACGATTTCGCAATTTATTCCGGGATCGCGGACACCAGCGCCGATCCGCAGATCAGCGAGGAAGATAAATCGCGGCTGGTGCAATTTGTCAATGCGTGTCTGGCGCTCGGGTTGGAGTTTGAGCGCCGGGTACTGGAAAACGGCGACGTGGAAATCCGCACGAGGCCGAAAGCCAGCGGCGGCGCGTGGTCCGAATGGGTACTGCTGCCGACCGGGGCGCAGGGAATTCCGGGTTATCTGACCAAAGCTGAAGATTATGCGCCCGAAAAAGAAGAAGGTTACACGATCCTGACGCTGGTTACGTACAGGGGCAGTTTGTATCAGGCATTGGAAGATGTGCCAATGGGCGAATCACCGACTACCGCGCCGGAGAAGTGGCATTGCGTCGCCAAAGGCGTGAAGGGCGACAAGTTCAGTATGGTTTCCGGCAACGGTGCGCCTTCTGTGACGAATGAAGCCGATGCGTATATCGAGCGGACTTCGGGCGATTTTTATTTGAAGAATGAAGAGGGGAAATGGGAATACTCCTGTTCCCTGAAAGGGGCGGACGGACAGGGGATTACGCCGCAGGGCGAATACAGCGAAACCAGACCGTATGTCAAGAATGACGCGGCTCAGCATAACTATTCGTGGTGGCGCTGTAAGGCACCCTGCAAAGGGATCGAGCCGCCGGAACTGCCGGAAATCTCAAATGATTATTGGGATTTGCTGGTGGCGCAGGGGGGAGCCGGTACGATCATGATTACCGAAGTGCGTTCGCTCGACCCGAACAGTGCGCCCACTGTGACGGAATTACCGGAATCGACCGATTTCAAACGGGTTTATGCAATCGGGGTTCCGAGAGGAAGCGCCGGGCCATCGGGTTCCATGAAGATTCTTGCCGAGTGCAATTTACTGCCGTATGGTTCCGATCCGCGGGTCAGTGAAATGGCCGGTTCAACCGCCAATGACCGAATTTACAAGCTGTCTATCCCACATGGACCGCAGGGAGTAGAGGGAAAGGGGTTGCAAATTGATTTTACCGATACTTTCGCCAACCGGAGTTTGAAATATGCTCAAGCACCCATCGGTACGCGGTTTCTCGCGACCGATAAAATTTATGAAGCGGATGGCGTGACCTGGTATCAGCTCTGGTATCAGAAGTTGATGGAGGGGGATGTCTGGAGCGATGGGGTAAGGCTTTTGGCCGGACCACAGGGAGATATTGGTATTCAGGGTATTCAGGGCATTCAGGGACCGGCCGGGGAAAACGCCCGGGTACTGGAACCGCTGCTTTATACCAGTGAATCGATCTTGGGTGGTTCGCTGATTATTACCGGCACACAGGCAATCGCCCATGTCGAGGTTTATGATGCAAACGGTATCGCCCGGACGGTGCCGGTGTCGATGTCGCCCGGGAACAGCCAGACCGTGGCGATCCTGACCGATGAACAGCAGGGGCAGACGATTATACAGTTCGGCAGTGGGGTTGATACCAGTCACGGCGGCCGGATTCGGTTTGCTCAGGGGATCGGGGAAAAATCGCTGTATCAGCTTTGGCTGGATGGCGGCCATGAGGGATCACAGGATGATTTCCTTGAATGGACACGCACCGGCGTGAGTTCATACACCTATGTCCGGTTCGCCAAAGATAATCAGGGTACGGACTTCAATAAAGAACCGAGCGAGGAGCGGACATGGCGCGCGGAAATTCATTCGCAAGCTCCGATTGCCAATCCCACGTTTGCAGACTTTGAAGCCGCCGGCGCGGTTTGGATCAATATCAAAGGCAAGGACGGAACTGATGGCAGCGGCGTTGATGTCAATATGACCGGTACACTGGCGCGACGCAGTGATTATGACGGTGCGGCCAAGGGGTTCCGGTATATTGCCACTGACCGTTACCTGCATGAAAACGGTTCGGAGTATCAGCTTTGGTATCAGAAACAGAGTGATGCCTTTGGTGACTGGTCAGAAGGTGTGATTCTGTCGGTCGGACCACGGGGAAAGACCGGTGAAACCGGGGGCACCGGGCCGGAGGGAAAACAGGGGCAACCGGGCGCGAATGTCGAAATCATCCCGGATGTCAACTTCCTCAGTGAGCGCGATCCCGAAAATCCGTTATTTCCTTATATATATGGCGGAAGCCTGATGATTAACGGCACGAAGCAGATTTGTTCAATCGAACTGTTTGATTCCGAGGGGAACGGCGTTTGCCAGAATATCGGCACCGGCGAAAATGATATCATCGTCAAGACCTGCGACAAGTACGGCTATACCTTGATTTATTTTCCCTCCACAATGAATGTTTCGCGCGGTGGACGGATTCGCTTCGCCCAGGGAGTGAAGGACATCACACAATATCAGGAATATTTGAACAGCGGCGGTACAAAGAGCTATGACGAATGGCTTGCGATGTTCCATGTTCACGAAAATCTGGAAGTATTGAAATACCTGTCGGATGTGGATGGAAAACTTTGTTACAAGCAGCGGCGTGTGTGCAATTGCGACGGTAGCGGCGGTACTGATCCCGAGCCGGGTGACGCGATGATGTATTATGGATATATACCGACCGCCGTGGCCGGTGACGTTTACAAGGTCAAGGAAATCACAATGGAAATGCTGACCGATGCCCGAAGTTCGATTGTCGCCGTTACTCCCGATGTCCTTCTGAAAACTTCGCTCGGCGTGGTGCCGGAGGGGGCTTTGGTCGTGGTGATGATTCCGACATCGAGCAATCTGAAAGCCTCGAAGTTCAACGGTTTGAACGGTCAGGTGGCATTTGCCGAGGACAGCGGATCACTTTTGGGAACCGGGGCCAATGGCTATACCAGCGTGATAAACAATGTCGCGTATGAGATTTACGGCGAATTCAAGTTGTCGAGCGCTGAAATGTTTATCTATGTGGATCGAAAATAAGGAGTTATATGAATGAGCACTGTTATTGAAGTATCGGGAAGCATACGCCCGGCAACTGTAAATACCCCACTGGATGAGCGGTCGCGGGTACAGACCGTTGCGGATATTTTGAATATCAAAAATCCCGAACTTGGCGGCCGGGTGTTTGTGGTGGAAAACGCCAAATGGTACAAGATTACCGCGTTGAAGGCCGGTATGGTCGGCCCGGTGGAGGTCGATGATACCAAAGTCAAAACCTATGAAGAAGTACCGGATGCCGCCGCTATCACCGGTTTGTCGAACCGCATCGGCACTCTGGAAACGGCGGCTGGCGACCAGGAGGAGTTCAATGCCGATGTTGCGGCGAACTTGGGAGAGCTTCAGGAGAAATCGGAGGCGCAGGATAATTTCAATGCCGGGGTTACGGCGAAGCATGAGCAGTATGACGGCAAGATCACCGAATACAACGGCAAATTCACGGATCAGGATGAATTCAACGCGGACGTGGCCGGGCATCTGGAATCCTTGCAGGATGACGTGGAGCAACAGGCGGTTTTCAATACCGAAGTGACGGAGGAGCTGACCGCGCTCAAGGAAGGGGTTGAGGCAAAGATGCCCCCGGCGATGTTCACGCTGCCGATTCCGCAGGATAAGGATAATAACACGTTGTCGTTTATCTTCGATGTTTGCGAAAACGGTTTTTTCGATGAAGAGGACACCACCCATATCCTGATGAACGATCATCTGTTGAAAATGGAGCTGTTTTCCAACGGCGAATTTGCCGGGGTACCGGAGAGCGGCATCGGCAATCCGTATTATGGCGACAGCATCAGTTTTACGATGGACACTGATATGTTTCCGGATTATGTGCCGGGCAAGACCTATTATGCGCGTTACCGCTGGATGGATCAGGCGACCGGGCGTACCGACTGGTGGGGCTTCAAATTCAATCACGGCATGATTGACCTGCGCCCGGTGCGAACCACCTTTGGCGACAATTCAAGTGTGCCGGATGAAGAATCGGTGGACGGTGAATTCACGGTCGATTATCTGAACGGTGATGTCCAGCGGTTTATCCTGTCCAATGATGCGGTTCTGCGGAAGGAAAACATCCTTAATATACCGTTCAAACAGGCGATTCAGGTAATCATCAATCCAAACGGCCACACGCTGACTTTGGTGAATGGGGCCAGTTCGATTGACTACACGACAAAGTGCCTTGTTGGAGTGGTTGACATTGGTGAGTTTATTATGGTAGACAACGAAATTTTCTAACATCGGACGGGTACGACCCGTTGCGGAGTTGCCGCTCCAGGCTTCGCCGTCGCGGATAAAATAAAATCTAAACATAGAGGTGTGAAATGAAATTGAAGAAAACTTTACTGGTGTTGCTGGCTGTGTTCAGTCTGAATCTGTCCACGATGGCGTGTTTCTATGATGATCCGAGCGCTTATATCGGCACTCAAACCATTGTGAATGCCGGTGGCGAAGGGGATGGCGCATGGATGGAGAATTGGGATATCAGCAAGGCATTGCAGGATTTTTGGGCCGGGTTTGCCGAGGCGATTGCCAGGATTCTTGAGGCATACGGAATCCTCGTGCAAACGGCGCAGTCATTCCCGATGACGCTGAACACGGAGTTCACCGGGTTCGCGGACGGCAGCAGGGTCACGAGGGCGTGTCTGCTGTACCTGAACCGCGACGGTTACTGGATCATCCTGAAAGACATTCAGAACCCGGTTTGGGATATCGCCACGAACACCGGCAAGAGCCGGGCGCTGTTCGGCAAAAACTGCGTTCCGAGTTCGATGGGTTACAAGTTCGGTGAAGTGCTGACCATCCGCACGTATTACAAGAGCGACACGCAGGAAACGTTCAACCTTGAGGAAGCGTTGAAAACCAGAGTTACCGACCGCGCCGCGCTGGAAAACGTGCTGAATATTTACGTCCATTACAACACAACCCCGGAGTAATCGAGCATGAGAAAGGTATTTGCATATGCGGTTATGGTGCTCTGCGCGGTGATGTTGAACGCTCAGGATTTTACCAGCCTGAGCTTCGATGCCACCGCGTTTGAAAACACCAAACCGGCCGAAGTCGTTGAGATGAAAAATACGGTCGTCGTGGAAACGATCCCGGTATTTGAAGCCAGCACGATTTCGGCAGAAGATGCGGCCAAACTGTTTGAGGATGCCATGTCCGAGGAGGAGCTTCAAAAGCTCGGGAATATCGAAATCAAGGCCGATATTCTTGACCCTCTGGAAAGCATCCGCAGAATGGCCGCGGCCAACACGGAGGCAGCCGAAAGGCTGTTCTCCGTCAAGCACTCCTCCCGTGATGAAGCGGACATTTACAGCAAGGTCATTCCGAACATCAAGGATTATTACATCAGCCACGACAGCAAGTTTTCCCGGAAAATGGATAAGGAAGTGTGGCGCAAATGGGGCGAAATTTTCGACCGCAAATTCGAGAACGTACCGTATGTCAAGTACGAGTTGCCGGACGTGAAATTCATCTTTGAAATCCGTACTCCGAAGAATCTGACCGAGCGCGAAAACCTGTTCAAAGAGCTGGAACACTTCTGGATGCTCGGCTACCGGGGCGTGGTGACGGCTTGGGATGGCAAGGCCAATTACCGCGACCTGGCCGAATTGCAGAGCGTTTTGAAGCTCAACGGCTGGCGTGTGTGGACTTCGTTTTCCACCCATGATTACCTGAGCGATTCGGCGTACATCGACCCGGATTTATACGCCGCAGGGCTGAAAGCGCTGGCAAAGGATGCCGAAGCGTTCCTGATGGGCTGGCGGCGAACCTCCATCCATCTGTTCATTCCTGATCCGGGCTGGACCGGTTACACGATGCACAGCCTCCGCGCCGGTAATCCGGATATCGCATTCATCGGAGAGTATTATTTCGGATACAACGGCACCCATACCGCAGGGGAATATCACGAATACGTGAGCATCCCGGCCAATTCAAACGCGGTGCTGGTGGTCAATCTCGGCTTCCTGTCGATCAATCCGCAACAGGCATTGCGTCAGGTGCGCCGGAAAGTTGGCGACAAACTGCCGCTGGTCAGTCTGATACAGGGGGAAACATCCTATTTCATGAGCGCCCATAACACCAACCGAAGCAAGGAGGTAAACCGCAGGATCAGTTTTCTACTGGAGGAACGTTTCCTGAAAGCCGGGTTCGACATGGTCGCCACGACTGCCGGTGACGGAAGCAACGGAATGTATAATGGCAAGGGCATTGACAACATGTGCCTGAGTAAGAATCACCAATAACACAGCCAATCAACAAAGGAGAAAAAATGATGAAAAAGCTGTTATTGTTCGCCGCGATTGCAATGGTCGGAATGGGCCTGTATGCGGAGGTCTATGAAGCGGAAAAAGCCAGTGAACTGTACCGGGTATATTCGGAAAAATACCGCGACAAAGCCCCGGACATGGCCGATGCCCGCGCCGCCTTTAACAAATACGTGGACGAATCGGAAATCAACACCGAGAACGCCCATTCGTGCTACCACCAACTCAAGACCTTAATTCCGAGGATGTTGGTGAAGGAAAAAATCGGCAAGCCCACCGTCGAGCAGCTCGACACCCGGATCGAGGCCGCATGGAAAGCCGAATACGATCCGAATGACCAGCTCATTCTGTTGAAAGCCGAACTCTACAGCCGTTACAAGCACCCGGAAGCGGTGGAAGCCCTGCCGGACAGTGCATCCCGGTTCGGCTGGCTGGTCCATCAGGCTTTCCAAGGTTCGCGCCGGTACGAGGAAGCGCTGGCCTATGCGGTCAAGCATGAACGCTGGCAGAACGCCATGACTTCGGCGGTGTCGCTCAAGGATAAAGCAAAAATCTTTGAGTACGGCAAAAAGACGTTTCTGAATACGTTCATCACGTCCCCGGCCACGGCGACCAATCTGCTGACCGAGATGCTGAAACCGGACTACACCGGCATCGTGGAAAAAGCGGACATTGCCGAATTCCTGAAAGATGTGTCCGAGCGTTACCCGGCCCCCAACGCCAATGTCGAAGATTGGAAGGGTTTTATGGGGTTCATCGGCTACCGCTACAAGTCCATCACAGGCAATGACCTGTTCAAAAAATAACAAAAAAGGATCACCAAACATGAAAGCGAAAGTTATTATCGTCTCTGTCGGAATGCTCATCGGTGCTATCGCACTCCACGCCGAAGTATTCAACTCCACTGAAAACGCCCGGCTCCGTACCATCTGGTCGGAAAAGAACGCCGCCAAAGCCCCGGATGCTGTCGAGGCCCGGCAGAACTGGACGGATTACATCATCAATTCGGAACTCAACGACATCGCCAGCGACAATCACGCGCAGTTGGCGCAGATCATCCCCCACCAGTTCACGCTTGAGAAGATCAGCAAACCGACCGCCGAACAGATTGATGCCAAAATCGCGGCGCTCTGGAAAGCGGATTACGACCCCTCGAACCACAAAGATGTGCTGAAATCCGGCCTGTACTCCCGGTACATGCTCCCGGAGGCGATTATCGGCCTTGGCGATGAGGAACGGTTCAACGCTTCGCTGTGGTCCGCGTATCACCGCGCCAAACAGTACGAAAAGGCACTGGCAATCGCCGTGAAGTACGAGCGCTGGCAGAATGCCATGACCACCGCCACCGCCATGAAGGATCGCGCCAAAATCTTTGAATTCGGGCGCAAGACCTTCCTCGACACCTACGTCGCAACCCCGGCAGCGGCAACCAGTCTTTTGACCAATATGCTCAAGCCGAATTACGACGACGTGCCGGAAGTCACCGAGGAAAATATCGCTGATTTTCTGGTCGCCGTGTCGAAGCGCTATCCGGCTCCGAATGCGGACGTGGAGGCATGGAAAGGGTTCATGGGTTATGTCGGTTACAGGTACAAGAGCCTGACCGGGAACGACCTGTTCAAGAAGTAAGCGGGTACGACCCGCGGCGAAGTTGCCGCTCCAGGCTTCGCCGTCGCGGGTCAGTTCTCAACTGTCAACTATCAACTGTCCACTGTCCACTGAAGGAAGCGGAGTATCAAATGGAAGCAATCGATTTTCTTTTTCTCATCGGATCAAGATTCATGCAACCTCCTGCACAGGAAACGCTGGTGGTTTCTCATTCCGAGGCCGGAAAGCAAGTTACATTGACCTGCAAAAACGGCCCTTCGAAGTCCATCTGCAAGTACACGGACGGTACGGACAATTACCAACGCAAAGTTTTCGGCACTGAAATATCCGTTGATTTTCAGATGACCGCCAATACCCTCAATTTCCGCTGGGATTACCGGGAACTCACCATAACATGCTACGCTCATACAGCCTCCATCGACATCAGCGGCGGGTCCGTTTCACGGCTGATCCTGGACTATTCGGCCACGGCGCAAACCATATCGCCGGTAATCACCATTGGCGAATCGGCCAAAATGCTGAAATTTATCGACCTCTCCACGGACGGACAGGCCGGGAGCGCCTACAGCCAGACCGCAATCAATCATTTCCTGACGCAATTGACCGCTGTACCGGCAAACCTCCAAAACAACGGTTTTTTGAATCTGGCCGGGCACAGCCTCAATTCACAGGGTCAGGCCATGCGGACGATCCTTGAAAACAAGGGCTGGTACATCGTTTCCGATAATAACGAAATGGTCCAGTTTCAGCATGGGGGCGGCGTTTTCACCGTGTATAGCTCCGGCAATAACATGGTATTGGGAGATACATACGTTGCATATGGCGTTCAAATATCCACCAACATCAGTAACCCCAAATGGTACGGCCCCGCTTCTGCAATCACAAAAATCCAGTACAACAGTTGCCTCATCACCGCCATTCCAGCCGCACTGGAACCGACACTGAAGGGCATCGAGATAATAGCCTACTTGGATTTGATTGACGCAATCCGACCTGCCGAACTTGACCGTTTTGTCAGCCTCGAAAGTTTTCTGTTCTCCGGTCCCATCTCGCCCAAGATCATTTACACCGGCATGTTCAAATTTCCGAACCACCAGATGATGGTTAAAATCCAGAGAATTTCCGGATACGGGATTGACTTTACTCCGAGAGATGTATGCTCGCTGGACGGCGTCCATGCTGTGAACGCGCGCAGCTCGACAAACTCAGCCTTATTGATTCTCAACCCATACACCGAAACGCCACTCAGCATTACCGGGAGTTCGTCAAATATCACATTTCAGGTCGAACGCGCGAATAATCTGGCCTTGCCCGATCAGGCGAAATCGTTGCTGTTTCTCACGAGCAAGGGGATAAAAGGCAAGCTGTCGAATGTCGGTAAGCTCTCCCTAATCAGCTCCACCATATTCAATATTTCCGGGCAAGCCGTTCGCGAAATCGAACTACCAGAATCGAATGATGTTTGGCCTCTGATTCGATACGATTTTTCCGGCAATGCACTGTGCCGCGAAACGATGGACGGACTGATTGATTTTCTGGCCGCGCAGACATGGGGAAGCGGTAAAACCTTCGATCTGCAAAACCAGATACCATATCAATCCCCCGGCCCGGAAGCCATTGCCAAAATCACCTCCGGGCAGGTCAAAGCAGCCGTGTTGTACAATCCCCGGAGCGATTACGATATTGAACTGCAAGGCGCGGGAACCGACCTGTACAATTCGTGCTACAAACTCGGTGAATACGATCACACGGACCCCACCATCTGGCTTCCCGGTGTCGGTGTACCGGGTGCCACCCATATCTACAAATACGGACGGTATTTCCATAACGGAGCCGGGTACAATATTTTCGAGGTCGATGTGGACCGCAACACCGAATTCGCCGGACAGTACCGCTACGTCATCAAGGCATGGGTAATTACCGTTCTGACCACCTGGCAGGAAAGCCTCGGTCCGTCATTCCTCAATGCGTCCTACCTGACATACAAGATAATCAACCAGTTCGAACAATGGAACGGCGACGAACTGGTACACGCCATTTCCGAACCGGTCCGCAACGCCGGGTCCGGTATGGGCGCAGTTCCAACGTTGACATTACTCAAATAAGTGGAGGTTTATACCATGTGCTATCATTACGACAAAGATCATGTAGCCCGGCTGAAAAGTCAGGTGATTCAATTCGACCTGACCGCCCCGGCTGGCTTTTTTTCTGCATCCATCGAGGATTTGCAGAAGTGTTACAACGGCATCGGCCCGGACGCATGGAACCCCAAGTTCCGCAAGCTCGTGACCGAACTGCTGACCTATTTTGAACCGGAAGCCCTGATTCACGATTGGGAATACGCCCACATGCCGCGAACCTACTGGCATTTCACACTGGCGAACATCCGCATGGCAACCAATGCATTCTATTTCGCCCATGCACAGAAAAAAGGCTGGAAACACACCCTGCGCCAAACCAAACGCGGCCTGACCCTGACCACCCTCTGCCAGCTCGGCGGCTGGAAGGGCTACAAAAATACAAAGGTGGTGGCGGCATGACCCTGTTTGAAACCATATCCCTGATTGGCACGGTTGTTGGCTGCACCTGGTATTTAGGGCAGAAACTCAACACCTTTGTAACACACGATGTATGCAGCCGCCGCCGTCAGGAATGCCCCTGCCGTGACGATATCAAAGACATAAAAAACAAACTCAACATGTAGGAGCGTCTATCATGAAATACCGTAAGAAACCTGTCGTAATTGAAGCTGTGCAGTGGAATAAGCCGGTGGAAGGTAAACCGATGTATTCATATGAGTGTCAGGATTCTCCATTTGTAAGACCTACTGGTTATCTGGAGGTAGCTGAATTATGCGGCACCAGTGGATGTTCAAAAGAGTTTCCGCATTGGGATTGGTGCGTGATGGGGGTCATCGAAACTCTGGAGGGTAAACATGTCGTATCACCGGGTGATTGGATTATTACCGGCGTGAACGGTGAGCATTATCCCTGCAAGCCGGATATTTTTGAGAAAACTTATGAACCCGTGAAGGACTGAACCATGAAGAAAATCATCACCTACCTACCGGAAATCATGTGCTACGTGGCTCTGTTCATAGCATTCTGCAATCTGCTGACCGGCTGTGTAAGCCGCCAGTTCATCGAATCCTACCGGCAAACGATTGATACTGTCGGACCGGAATACATCCAGTACGTCGAATCCGACCAGAACTTGACCGACGACGATAAGGCCATCCGTCGCGCAAATCTGGAACACGCCACCAAGACCGTAGAAAAATTTGAGAACACCAAATGGAGCTGGTAAAATGCTAGACACTATCATCAGCAAAGACGAATTCGCGGCGCAAGTGCAAACCGAGCTGGCCGACCTGCTGGCCTCAGCCAAAGCCGAATACGCCGCCGAACTCCAAGACCTTGCCAGCCAGTTTTCCAGCCAGTATTACAAATATCTCAATGCTGTAACCGAATCCGACCGCAAACGCGCACAGGCGAATATCAGCCACATCAAAGCCAGCCTGACACACATCAGCGCCCGCATGGGTCTGGACATAGCCGACCGCCTGATCACGATCTGTACCACCATACTCACAATAGCCGCCACTGCCGCGATTCGCGCCATTATTTGAAATAGAATTGATCATGCTCCATAACCTCTGCTTAAGTGCAGGGGTTTTTCTTTGCCCGGAGGGTTGACCTGGAATGATTTGGTAAATGGAAACCGAAACAAAGGTCAGGAATATGGCAAAGAGTAAATTGAGTTCTCACAGGTTCAACGGACCTGATTATGATACTTATTGGGAGAAATGGTGTATCTGCCGCGATGTATTTGCCGGGGGCGACCGGGTGAAAAGTTTGGGGGCAAAGTATCTGCCGAAGTCGGCATGGCATCGGAACGGCGGAACGCAGGGAGAGGAAGATTACAAGGCTTTCAAGCAGCGGGCGATATTTTATAATTATCTTCGGGAAGCAATCCAGACTATGCTCGGGGTGTTGCAAAAGGGAAAGGCGAAAATCGAATTGCCGAAGTCGCTGGAGTTTTTCAAGGATTCGGCCACGCCTTATAAGGATGGGCTGGAGGCATTGGCCGGGCGGCTGGCGAAGCAGATATTGCTTGTCGGCAATGGGGGGCTTTCGCTGGAGGTGGCCGGGGATGGGAAAAGCACCGCTGAAATGCCGGATTTCTATATCAACACCTGGCAACCGGAAAGCATAAAGGACAAAGATTTCACGTCCAATTCCCAGACCGGAGAAACTTTTGCGAGATTCGTGCTGCTGGATGAGACGGATGAGGTTTTCAATTACAAAACCAAGCAGCGGGAGCCGGATGAGAAGTGGCGGGTGCTGGCACTGGATGAGAACGGGTTGTATTACACTGCGTTCATGAAGCCGGAAGAGTGGGAGGATTTTGATATATTCAAGCCGGTAAGGGCACTCAAACCGGACAAACCGCAATCGGGTGAAGCGGTGTATCCGCTGTTCCGGGGGAAGCCGTGCAGCCGGATTCCGTTCACGTTTGTCAATTCAACGGATTTATCAGGCGGGCATTATGAGGACCCGCCGCTGTATGAACTGGTGAACCTGGTATTGTCGCTTTACCGGGGGGAAGCGGATTACCGGCAGACTTTGCATTTTACGGCAAGCGATTTCTATAAAATGACCGGTTGTGACGGAAACAAGAGCGAAGAAGAGCTGATGGTGGGGGCGGGTGGAATTGTAAAATTGGAGGGGGACAGGGATATTGGCGTGGTGAGTTCCAGCGGCGGCGGGGCGCGTTTGCAGATGGAAAGCCTGGACCGATTGCATGAGCTTTGCCAGCGAAAAATTGTGACATTGCTTGATGTGGGGGCGAATCAGTCCGGGCGTTCGCTGGAGATTATCCAGGGAAGTAAAAGCGCATTGATCGAGCCGATGAATCAGAATATCGGCAAGGCATTGGAAGAACAGTTGCGTTATGCGGCGGTATGGAGCGGAATGAGCCGTGAAGAGGCTTTTGCGAATGTGAAATATATCCCGGCCAAGATTGAGGACACCAGTGTTGAGATTGCCGGATTGATTTCGCTGTGGATTTCCAAGAAGCAGAATGCGCTGCCAATCACGGCAAAAGATTTCCATGCGCTGTTACAGAAAGCCGGTATCACCGACAAGGAATTCGAGGATTACATGGATGAGTTGGAGGTAGAGGGAGCCGAGGAAGTCGCATCGGAATTGAAGAAAGGCGGTTATTTGCCGGGCGAACCCCGGAAAGGGGGCGAGGTAAATGGCAAGGAAAAAGGCAAGTGACCGGGAAATCGCCCGCCTGATTGCCGATCATCAGGCTAACCTGGTATTATTGGCCGCAACGTGGGGGGCGGAGGTTCTTGACGCAATAAAATCCACCGACAATGAATTGGCGGGGGCTTTGCCGGGATTGCTGGAAAATGCCGGGGAGTATGTGTTGTCGGCTCAAACACTGGCGCGGTATCAGGAATTGCAACGTCAAATCCTTTTACTGCGGCTCAAGGGGTACGAGCTGGCATTGGAATACATGACGGCGCAATGCGAGGCGTTGGCGGCCAATGAAGCAAAATGGGCGGCAACGCTGGCGAAATCCATGAATGGACCGTCAGAAGCATTGCATCAGCTTGAAGGCAAAAGCATAAAGGCAATGGTGGACTACGCCTTTGTCAATGACGGCAAAACCATACAGGAAACTTTTCAACTCGAAAGTGAAGATGACGCGCAGCGGATCGCGGACAGTTGTCGGGCCGGGGTCGCGCAAGGAAAATCCACTGACCAGATTATCAAAGAAATCCGGGGAACGAAAGAGGGGAATTACCAGGACGGAATTTTGCAGATCAGTCGGACAAAAGCCGAGGCTATCGCAAGAACAATTTGTACCGGTATGGCCGATGAGGCAAAGATGCAGTTATACATACAGAATCCGGATGTATGCCTGGGAACAAAGCAGGTGGCGACATTGAGCAGCAATACGTGTCTGGTTTGCGCGGTGTATGACGGTATCGTGTGGAGGCTGCCGGATCAGCTTAATGAAGTGGTGAAGCTGCCGGTACATCCCAATTGCCGGTGCGTTCATGTGCCGGTAACGGAATTGTCGGAACTCAACAGTTCGACCCGTCCGGCGGAAGCCGCGAACTTCTGGAAAGAAGCGGAAATCGCCTACAATAAAAAATATCCGAAAAAGAATTGGAATGATCTGTCGCGGTCCTCGCGGTTGAAATATTACTATCAGGCCCAGAAGGATTATGAAAAGCGGACCGGGAAGCCCGCCTTTGAGCAGGTGCCGCAGAATATGAATTTTCAGGATTGGCTGAAAACCAAAGATGAACAGTACATCAGTCAGTACCTCGGCAAGACCCGGTTCAAGCTCTACCGGGAAGGAAAACTGCCCCTGAATAAATTCGTCAATCCCGAGACGAACCGGGCTTTCACTATCAAAGAATTGAAAGAACGGGATATTGCTTCTTTCAAAATCGCCGGACTTTGAGAAAAGAGTGGTTGACCGGGTGTGATCTGGTATGCGAATGGTCGCAAAACAGAAACACTTAAAGAAGGAAATCAAGTCATGGGACTGAGATTCAAGTATGCCACGAAAGAAGAAGTACCGGAACATCTGCGTGAATTTTACGTAGAGCTTGGCGGCGCATGGGTGCTGTCGCTCGAAGATGCGGAAGACATTCCAAAGCTGAAGGGAGCTCTTGACAAAGAGAAGAACGATCACAAAGCCGCCGCACAGAAAGCCGCTGCCGAGGCCACGGCAAAAGCTGAACTTGCTGAAAAGTTAAAACTGTACGAGGAACTTGGTGATTTGGAATCTTTGCAGAAACTTCAGGATGAATGGAAGAAGTCGCAACCGGCTCCGAAAATCGAAGAATTGCAGTCGCAATTACAGAAAGTGACGGCGCAACTCCGGGGCGAACAGGACTGGCGGAAAGAAAACGAACCGCGTTTAAATGAGTATGAAGGCGAACTCAACCGCCTGAAACTGGAAGATGATCGCAGCAAAGCAAAAGCGACGATCCAGGAGACGGTCGGAAAGATCAACGGTGTGAACAAAGATGCTCTGACTGATACTCTCTATTACCGGTATCTGGCCGGTGATCTCAAGCGGAGCGATGCTGGAGAAATTGTATCCGGTGACGGTCTGCCGTTGGGCGACTTCGCTCAAAATTATGCGCGTGAACGTGGATTCCTTTTGGCAAGTGTTCCGGGCGGGGCAAGACCTCCGGGTGGACCGGGCGGCGACCCCAGTGCCTCATTGAAGGCCAAATATGAAGAAGCGAAGAAAAGCGGAGATTTGGATGCCATGCTGGAACTTGGCGCTCAACTGGCTCCCGAAAACAACAACCAATAAAGGAGTTATCCTATGACTTATTCCTATAATTTCGAGAATAAGAAACGAGACTTGACGGATCAACTTTCGACCGTGATTTCGACAAGCAGCAATATCATGCGGCTTTTTCCGGTCAAGCGGGAAGCGATTCAGCGCAAGCATGAATGGCTGGAAGACCAGATTACTGGCAAGCGGTGCAAGATTACCGGGGCCGTGAGCGATCTGGCGTGTCCGATGAGTGCCGCCGACCTGGCGAAACTGCGTATCGGCACTCTGGTATCGATTGATGGCGACAACGGTATTTACCGGGTGGCGGATAAAAGCGGATCGGCGGCCACGCTGGCACTGGTCGGCGCGAACGGTTCGAGTAAGACCACGCCCGCCAACGGTGATTCGCTGATTGTGGTTTCCACGCCGGAGCCGGAAGGTTCGACCGAAGGAACCAAGTTCTTTCACCAGAGCGGAACCAATTTCAACTATTCTCAGATTTTCCGTAAGGACATCATTCTGACCGGCACGGCCATTGCGATTTCCACCTACGGGATTGAGAACCAGATGAACTATCAGACCCGGTTGGCGCTGATGGAAATGGCCCGTGACATGAGCCTGACCGCATTGCGCGGGGTGCCGCAGGTGGCAAACGAAACCCAGCATGGGGCACTTGGCGGATTGTTCTATTTCGCCACGCTCGAAGGCAGTCTCGGAATCAATGTCGGCGGCAATGCGTTCGACAGTTTCGTGGTCAACGATGGTGCGCAGGTGGTTTCTGCGGAAGGCGGTACGCCGACCGTGATCATTTGCGGTATTGGCCAGGCGCGGGTGCTCTCCGCTGACATGAATGACAAGGTCATTATCCAGCAGCAGGACCCGGAACGCGGAACTTATGTGGCGACGGTAATCAATGACGTGACCGGAAGAATGATGACCATTTTTGCCGATCCGGAGATTCCGGATGACCAGGCGTTCATCGTCGATCCCTCCGGGTTCGGGCTGGTTCCGCTGAAAGGACGCAGTCTTTCCGACGAGGACACCACGCCGAAAGGATTTGACGGACGGCGGCGGACGGCACTCGGGGAATATACCCTGGAGTTCAAGAATCCCAAACAGCGGATTTGCCGGGCTTACGGGCTGAAAGACAGCGCGGAAGTGTTGGCGGAAAAACGCGACAAGGTTGCCAAGGTGCAGATTATCGGCGGCGAGCTGCCGTAATCCGCATTCCGAAGTAAAATAACAGGTTGAACACACTAAGCGGAGGCGATTACCTCAAATCCGCTTTTAACCCCCAAGCAATAAAGAGGTGCAAAATGACCGACAAGATCAAAATTTTTCCGTATAGCGAGACCCCGCGTGGAATCACGGTGCTTTTTCGCCGCAATGGCGGTAAAGGAATCCTTGAAAGAATGGTTTTTCCCGCCGGGACCAAGGCAGAGGCGATAAAAGCGGCGTTGGCCGGAAAACCGGTAGAGCAGCCCGATCCGAATGCCGAAAAAGCCAAAAAAGATGCCGCCGAAAAAGCCGTCAAGACCGCCAAAGCAGCGAGAGCAAAAAAGGCCCAGGCTCCGAAAACCAAAACCGAAAGCCAGATTCAGAAACAGGATGAAGCCAAGGCCGATAAGGTCAAGAGTGTCGCTGCGATGAAAAAGGCGTTGATTGCGGCGAAGGTTCAGGGCGCAAACATGATGGCAGCCGATCAGGTAAAAACTGAATATGAAAAACTTATCGCCAAAAATAACACCGGCAACGGTGGAGGCGAATAAATGGGGTACACCACTCCATATGCGACTTTGGCATGGGCCGAGGAGTATTTTTCCGAGCGGATCAATGCCGACAACTGGCAAGAGGCGGATGAAGAGAAGAAGAAAGAAAAATCAGCCGCCCTTGCTTCTGCGTCACGGGATATTGAGCGTTATGCCGTGTTTTTCGATGATGACCGGGAACCGTTCAAATATCCCCTTGACGGCAGCATGGAAACTCCCGATAAACTCAAGGAGGCTTGTTGCGAACAGGCTTTGTACCTGCTGACCGTGGACCGGCTCGGAGCTGTTGAAACTACCCGGATGGGTATTGCCAGCGCCAAGGGGACGGTTTTCGACCGTGACGCGATCCCGGCCAAGCTGGGGGATGTCTGTATCGATATTCTCAAGTCGATGGGTGCGAGGATCGACGCCGCTGCCGGTGACGGCGGTGCTTGCGTGATCCGGCAGGAGCGGTTGCAAAGATGAGAGATCATTCAAAATGTCGTGCATATTCGTATTTCAATGATACATATGGAAGAAGGATTTATCTTGTGATTGGCACCCGGGATGAATTTCGCTCCTATATGTGTGGAAAGCACCGGGTAAAAGGTGAAATCGATATCCCTCCTGATAAGGTTGGTGGAACCTTCATATTTGACGCGGCCAATGGTTCTCACTCTTTGGAAGTGATATGGCTTCCTCAGATGGATTTCACCACATGGGACTATATGGCCCTGGCGCATGAATGCGATCATGCCGCGATGGATATTCTTGAACAGCACGGAATGAAATTAGGGGATGACAGCATGAACCATGCTTATATCTATTTCAAAGGAGCCATCTACCTGAGCTTTCTCAATCAATTGCACCGTGACCGTAAAAAGGCGGAATCAACGCTTAAAAAAGCGAAATAATCCAGTGTTATGCTTGAAGTAAAACTGCCAGTCATCCGTTTTATCGGGAAATAGCTCAAAAACGGCTTTGAGCTGATCATGTCCCCATCCTGTTTCATGTCGTAAAAAATACGGACATACATCAACCGACTTGACTTTATGTCTGTTGAGCTGACAAATCAGAAATTCCAAGGCTTTTTCATCTTTTGATTTTTGCAGGGCGGAAGAAGCAGAGACTAAATCATGATATTCTCCGACCGAGGGAATAGCACCTTCCACAAAACTCCGCATAACGTTTTCAGGAACTTGATTATATCCCATTGTCCTATCAAGTTCCTGTTGCTTGTCAAAATTAATGGACATATCAGTTTCCCTCTTTTGCCTGATCGCGTTTGGCCCAGCGGGCGGTTACGGCATTTATGGCTTTCTCGCGGCGTTTCGCCGGAGGAATTTTGGCGGCGGCCTTCTTACGCTTTTCCGGGGTTAGGGATGCGTTCACTTTGGCGATATGAGCCCTGGAGGCGGCCGATTTTTTAGGTGTCTTCACGGAGCCGATTTTGACATGGCGGGAATGGATCGCGTCTTTGACGATCTGTTCAATCACTTCGGGAGTGAGCTCTTTATCGCAGCATGGGCAGGTATACTTTTTCATCAATGATTTCCTTCTGTGGGTAATATATCATATTTGTGGATGTTTTTCAATAAAATGGATGATTGTTTGGGTAATATGTTTTACTTATGCACTTTTTAATGATATTTCCTATTACATAGTATTATTCAGTATCGTCAAAATTGAATTCTAATTGCCTTTGGTCGAGGAGCTTTCTTGCCATGCTCCAAAACTGGCCGCTTGGCATCCATTCGGTCGCCGGAATCCCGGCTCGGCGTAATGCTTCAAATTCGCTTTCACGTTCGATCAGGCGGCATGGGATGCTTTTTTTGCCATAGCTTCTTCTGTTGATAGCGTAGCCGATCTCTTCCTCTGCCTTTTTCGCCAGTTCCCACCGGTCACGGCGGAGGCAGTAGGTGCAATACCAGTGTTGCCAGCCGGCTTTCAGGCATCCGGCACAGTTACCGTGTTTCCATATCCGGTAATGCTCTGGTTTTGGAATACCGATTTCGGCAGTATCATGGATCGTCCGATTCTTCCACAATAAAGGGTAATCCAGCCGCCATCCTTTCATTGCTTCGTCCCGGCGGTCACAGCGGTGGAGCTCTTCATGTGTGAACCCGTAGTAGATGGTGGTGTCCTCCTGGGACTTATCCGCAAGCCATTTCATGAACGGTTTCGTTTTCAGCAGGTATGTACAGAGTTCTCTTGTCTGGCCGAACTTGAACCCCTTAATGTCAATACAGGCTCTCAATGGATCAAGGTGGGGAAATTCAGCCGTAGCATTGCATGGAGTAACTTCCAAGCCAACATAATCAGCTATATCCTTTTTATACTGTTTTATATCCTGATCTTCGGCCTCCGGGCAAATATCATGATTGAGCAAAATTACATTCTGCTTGCCGTACTTTCGTACCACCTCGATTGTAGATAACGCGGATTCTATGCCGCCGGAGTAACATACCACATGTAACATAATTCAACTCAATTTCTTTTCCAGTTCAGATATGAATTGACAGAGAGAGTGCAATTCTTCATGACATTGCTGCCATGCTCTCTTGCGGACAAAGGAATTAAGCAGAGTATTGACATCGTCACTACCGCAAAGAGTGACATTATGAAATTCAATCACGTTGTCGGTTTCCTTTATCCTGCGTTGAATTTCGTTCTTAATATTATCAAGAGATACTTGCGTTTTCGCCAAACCTAAATTGGCTTGAAATACCTCTATGCACTTCGAACACATCCGGTGCTTTTCCGTCATATTGCCGTTATCATAGCCGATTTCGATTTCAAAGGATGGGGTTGTACCGCATCCTGAACAACGGTCTCTTGTTGCGCAAACTCTTATCATTTTTTTGCCTCCTGATTCAGCCAGGCAAGGGTAGCCGTGACTGCCTCCGATTTAGTGTCAAAGGTTTGGAAAGGTTCGGTTTTTCCGGCCCATTTTATCCGTCCGTCATAAAGTTGGATTGTACGAGATAAAAAATCGGCCAGCGCTTCCGGGCTTTCGGTGATCTTATTGAAATTGGTCCGTATGTCAATTGCTTCACCGGGCAGAAATATTTTCCTACATTTACTGCACTGATCATTATCAGAATCGAACATATGTACAGCATTTTCCATGCAAAATGGACATAACCTCATAATTTCACCTAGATTCCTTTGAGTTTCAGCCACAGCCGAAGTGCGGCATTGGCCGGATTCTGGTCAAAATCTTCAAGTTCATAAGCATCGTCTGCGGCAAATTGAATCGAAGTGTCAATCTTGCATCCGGCATAGTTGCTTTGAGTATCCTGAATAGTACAAAATCCCGTAGCTCCAGGCGGCAAATCAGCTAATACTTCCGCCAGTGTCGGCGCAGGATGAACTTCTTGCCTGGACACATATTGCGTCACCTGTAAATGCTTCATTGCTCTTTGGCAAACATTTTCCACGACAGTAACATCCCCCTCGTGATATGGGCGAAAAGTTCTACTCCACACTAATGCAGACTCATTAAACTTGCCATCCGGGATCAATACGCACAGTTCCAAATCCGGCACGATTGTTTCAAGTGTTGCCATGATCAATCCTCCGTTTCTTCAATCCATTGCCAAGTATCGGGAATGGGTTTTTGTTTGTAAGCGCATGGGTCGCAAATATGTTTTTCGGTGTCCGGGTCCGAGTAATAGCCGCCGATAATGCTTTTGCCGCATTCGGCGCACTTATTGGTTGCGAAAGGTTCATAAGCCTGGAAGTACACCACGCGGCTAAGTCCAAGGCTATCAGTACGGGCATTTTTCATCATTTCGGCCAGTTCTGTGTAAGTATCAGCATCGCAGAACGAATTGTTGATCCCTGCAAGGATTTCGCCGAATGCCTCAAACGGATCATCCGCGGTAAAGGCAAAGCAGTATTCCCCATACATACCGCGTCCGCTGTAACCGTGTTTCATAATGTTAATGTTGCGCTTTTTCATGATTTTCAAGAGGCTTTCAGATACATTTCTTTTCATTTTATTACCTCAGTTTGTAAGATTATGCCGGAAATTATCCCGGCGCTGATTTACTTTTCGTGAAGATTGCCGATGATTTCAAGTGTTGCGCCGTCTTGAATTATCCGGTCAAGCGTGTCGTCGCTTGCATCGTCATATTCAAGCCACCATGCGCCGCGCTTCCATTTTACAACGGCCTCCAGCTTTGGCAGGTCAGGCATGTTTGCCAGTACGATATGACCGTCGTAAATCAGTTCTTTGTTTTTATCGGGCGAACCGGTACACTGTTCGAGAATGGCCTTATCGCCGTCAATCTCTACGTCACGACCATAAGGAAATTCCTTTGATCCGTCTCTGTATACTGCCGAAATGGGGTTACAGAAAAGCATGTCCTCCACCGGGTATCGCTTATAGGTGCCGTCCGGCTGTTTGATCGCAACTCTGAATTTGAATCTGTCCATTTTATGATCTTCTTTGTTAGATGTTTTTCAATTGCCGGGGATTGCTCCCCGGCGCAGTAATCAGTTGATTTTGCGGCCAGTGACTTCGCCCCATTCGAGATTTTTCAAACCCCATTTTTCGGGGTGTACCAAACTGTCCGGAATTTGAAGATTGCCGTAGGAAACGTAGCTCATCAGGTTATCGGCAATATCCTGTGGATTGACTTCATCATATCCGCCGTCTTTCATGAATACTTCCGGGTCGATTTCGAGTTCCGCCGTGATTGTAACTTTGATTTTCATGGTCATTCTCCTATGAGTTTAGTATTTACCGGCACCCGGCAGTAACGCCCGGTGTAGTTTACTTTATCGCGGTGCGACATCTCGCGTATGGCGTTAAAGCCAGCCAGATTGAAGGTGAAATACGTGTTTTCGCCATTCTTTTTTACCTTGTACGCCGGTTTGGTTTTGGTCATGATTCGGCCCTCCTTAAAATCGTTATTTGATTATCTTGCCGCGTCTGTTGAATTTTGGCATGATCCAGCGATTTGTTGTTTTAGAGTGTTGAGCATTCCGCATGTAGTCAACACGTTCCCGTTCATCCGTGTAACCGTTGTATCTGTAAAGAGGATTCATGTGTTTAGCCCTCCTGTTTTTTGAGCCAGTTGTCGCGGCGCTGGCGGCATTTTTCGAGCGTCTTGTCGTTGCATGAAAAGAGTTCGCCGCTCGTGTGCCGGTAGTCGTAGCAACACCATTTCCGGCCTTGAAAGTCCGTCCAGAATTCATGCTGTTCCTGTCCGGGCGTTTGGGTGGTAGTTATGCCGTTTTCGGTCATTTTTGTGGTCATTGGTATTTCCTCCGTGTTTGTGTTATGTCAGTAGCTTGAATAATCAGTGAACAATTTTTTCAACTATTATTTTCTTACCTCGCAACAATTTTCGCCGAATTATAAAAACCGGGCGAATCATTCAAGTTTCCGGTTTTCTTATCAAACCAAACGCGCTCACCTGTCCAATGCCTGAAATACCCAACTTCCGTTTCAGTTTCAAAAGTAAGAACTTCCTCACAATTATCGACAATACTAATGCCGCCGCGAACTTCTACTTTTACTTTCTGACCTTTCTTAAACATTTTTTTACCTCCTCAATAATCCTGTTCTTTGCTGAATATATAGTCCGGTTCCATCCGGGGGTTGTGTTGTGCGATCCGCGCCGCAATGACAAGTAATGTTTCCAATATCCGTTTGATCATATTGCTTCAACCTCGTTTTCATAGCAGTACTGGCACTGTCCGGCGGTGATCCGCTCCGGCCATTCCAGCTTTCCGCAGGTATTGCAGATAATTTGCTGATTGTCGCAGTCGTCGCACAAATCCTCATTGCCGCGCTCCCATGCCGGTGATAGGGCACTGCAACGGGGGCATGTGGCCGGGTGTTTGTATTCCGGGCGACAAGAGGTACACGCGCCGCAGTAACATGGGGCTATCAGTTTCATTTTTGCCGCTCCTTTTGTTTGATTTGTTTCCTTTGTTGTATATTATACATTGCATATTGTAATCTGTCAAGTATCTATTGTGAAAAAAGTAGAATATTTTTATTTTGAGCTTAATGTGTTTTGTTTTAGGCGAAATTGTAATGATTTATCTTTGATCGTTCGTGTAGTTATGGGCTATAGGTTTATTTGGTATTAGGTTGACTTTGTTTGATTGTATGATTACGTGAGGTGTATATGGCAAAGAAAACTTTATGGCAAAAACTAAATAACAAGCTGAATACGAAAATCAAGATATTCAGCAATACGGCCATTTTGCGCGTGAATATCGTTCATGTCGATAAGATTACCGGTGCGGCGCAAGCGACGACTTTTGAGAAATCAGTTGCCTGTACGCAGCCGGAACGTGTTCACGCCGGGATGATCGATAACCAGTTGGTCTATGCCGGTGATATGAAAATACCGATTGATTATCTGACCATGAAGCAGGTGTATGAGGAAATGCGGGAGGTGATCGAATTTGCCGAGTGGAACGAATCAACCGGGGCCATCCAGCAGCCGGGGACGGATATGCTTGAGTTCGGGGGGATTGTTTATACCATTCGAAGCGTAATCCCGGAGGACTGGATGAACAATATGCCGGGCCAATATTTGTTGATCCTCAAGGGAGTAGCGGTGAAATGAAATTCAATCTGAAAGACATCGGGCAGGTGCAAAAGTTTCTGGAGCTTCCGGCGAAGCGGGCGAACTATGTCAAAAAAATGGCGGCAATTGAAGTTTATGCCCGGATCACCGTAAAGTCGCCGGTATTGACCGGCCGGTTTCGGCAGGGGTGGAATTGTTCGATCAATGGTATCAGTTTCGGCATTCCCGATCCCGCGCCGTCCGAATATGCCAAGGAGGGCCGGGTATTCTATTCTTTGGACGGGAATCGGGCTCAAGATGCTTTCATGAGCGTGAAAATTGATGATGATTTGTTCATTGCAAATTCCCTGCCGTATGCCGAGAGACTGAATAATGGGTGGAGCGCCCAGGCACCGGCGCATTTCGTCGAGCTGACCGTGGAAGAGGTCAAGAAAGATTTGTATAAATGGGCGAAGATCGCCAGCGGCATGGATGGAGGTTTCTGATTATGAAGAATGAAATTTTGAAAGCCATGCGGATAAGGATATTCGAAGCCGGGATTATTGATGCCGAGCGTTTCCAGATTGCCAATACGTCCCTTTCGAAGCCTGAAAATGGGGTATGGGTCCGGGAGAGTTTCAATGGCGGTGATATTGACGGCTTTACCAATGTAAGCACACGGCAGATTGCCATTGTCAATTATGAGGTTTTCTGCCGGAGCGGCTTTGGAACGCTGGAATCCGATGTGGTGATCAAGAAACTGAAAGCCGAATTCCCGATCAGGGGCGACAAGTCAAGCATATTGACGGAAAGTGGTCGTAACGCTGAAATTTACCGGATTACGCCGAAAGACGGCGGTATTGATTCCGGCGATCCGAACTGGTACAGGCTGATGGTTTCATTTACGATGAGGGTTTATTTGCCGGTGATCGATGGTTGACCGGGGGCGATTAGGTAGTGTTCAACGCGACCAAAAATAGGAGAATTTAATATGGCAGCAGAAAAACCTACACCAAAAGCAACTTTGCAGAAAGCAAAGGAAACGTATGTTTCCTGGGGCGAATATCACTTTCAGTTGCTTGGAAGCCCGACATTCCGCCCGGCGCTGACGGAGGCCACTGAAAAGGAAGTCGTTACCAATGTAAAAACCTACAAATCCTACACGCCGAAGGATTCGCTGGAGCCGATGACCATTACCGTGCTCTATGATCCGGTATTATGGGATGAATTGAGGGTCAAGAAGGAAGCCGGGGAAGTCAATCTTATGGAAGTTTCCGATGGCTTCACTGAAAATGCCTTGATTTCAGGAATGGCGGAGGTAGCCGCTGAAATTGATGGTGACATTACGAACATGCAGATCACCTTCGGCTTCCCGGCTGAAGATGATGAAATCGGGGGATAATCTCCCATAACCGGAGGCCGCTGCCTTGCAACGGCCTTCGTTTCTTTCCCAAAAAAGAGGTAAAACAATGGCTGAAGAAGTAAAGAAAAATGAAATCAAGAGAATTGATTTCTCGAAGCTCAAGCCTGAAGAGCTTCCGTCAAAGGTGATCTCCGTACATTTTGAAACCGGGGATCAGGAGCTCACGATTCATCCGCTCAATGGGCGGGGGCGCATTGCGTGGATCGGCAATCCGAAGCATACGCAGGATCATGTTGTATTTGAAGAACGCGCGGTCATGCTGGCGCTTCTGTACGGATGTGATATGACCGAGGAGGAGGCCGATTTGCTGATGACGGCGGATTATAAGGCCGCCCGGTTTATCGGCAACCAGGTTTGGATTTATACCAATGAATACGATAAATCCAAGAAAGCGGAGGCAGAAGAAGCCGAAAAAAACTCCGATACGGCGGAGACGGTTACGGAGAATTGATCCGCCTCTGCCGTGACAGGAATGATTTGTCGCCGCTGGCACCGCTCACTCAAAAAGATGTTATCTGGCTCAATGCGCTGGAGCGCATGAAGCAGAAAGAAGCGGATGAGCTTGAGCTTGCCAAGAGTAAAGTTGATAATTTGAAATTTGAAGCTAACCGGGAACTGATGACCGCAATGATTCTTGTTGTACAGGATGTCAGGAAGATTTGTTTTTCCCAGCTTCCTTTCAGCAGCAATTCACAGATGGATAATTATATCAACAACCTTCCCAGCATGAAAGATAAAAAAGAGGAACATGGCACAATACCGCATGGGACGGTTAGAAAACTTGAACCGGGTGAAGTTCCCAAATGGTTGCAGGAAATGCGCGAGAAGAAAGCACTTGCTCAAAATACAAAGCCCCAGCCTCCAGAAAAATAAACCGAAAGGTTTTCTCCGACAGGTGTTGCCTCTTTCCCTGTCGGAGTTTTTTTTACGGCTGATTATTATCCCAGATAGCCATCGCAAATGACAGGGCGCGTTGAAAGCGTCCGGTGTCGCTGGAATAGACATTGCATTTTCGGGCAATTTCTCCTTGATTCAGCGCAACCAGTCGGCGGCCAAGCGGGGTAAGGATATTCACTTTGATATAGAGTAGTCGCGGCGGAATAGTGGGGGATATGGGATGCTTTTCGTAAAGCATGAACCATTCGATATTATCGTCGGCCCCATGCTTGCAGCGAAGATCAGACAGCAGAGAGGAGCCGATCCCATTGGCCGGGCCGAGGCTTTCTAAAGTTTCTTGTATTATCAGTTCATCCATATACTATCACTCCGGGACAACCACGATCAGGGGATTTTGTCAAGGGCGGCTTTCATGGCCTCCAGTCGCCCGGCGGTGTAGCCGTAATGGACATTGCTCGGATCGCTATGGCCGACAATGCGCTTGCAGAGCAGTTCATCCACCCCGGCCTCCATCATCATGGTATTGGCATATACGCGCCAAGAATGGAAAGATACTTTTTCACAACTTTCGATCTTCTTTACATTGCGATTGTATTTCTTTTGGGCCGGGGATTCCGTTCTGTCATTCCTGGCGGATTCCGCGACTTCTTTTATATTAGCTTTGGTCATGAAAGGCATGAGCTTTTCACACACGGGAATGTAACGATCTTCGTGGGTTTTACTGAATTCCTTTGATACCTGGAAGCAAAGAATTCCTTCATGCTTGACAATCTTGCATCCTTTGTAATTGGAACAACATGCCATGATTTCACCGATTCGCATACCGGTATATCTGCCGATCCGCGGTGTCATGGTCCATTCCTTGACGCAATTCATGCAATCATCGGCCTTTGACGGAGGAACAATCGCGGTATTTTCCTTGCGGACCGGCGGCAAGTCAATGAGAAAATTATCAACCACATACGGCGAGGCCATCAGCCCTTCTTTTTTCAACCACCGGAGAAAACCACGAAACGTTGAGAATACATTATTGATGGTGGTAGCGCTTTTTTCGGCGCTCTTCAGCTTTTCACGCAACCGGACCGCGTCCTCTTTTGACAGCATCCCGGCGCAACGATCTTTTCCGAGTACCTCAATTGCAGCGGCGACATCATCCGTGTATTTTTTGATGGTTCCATCCCGAAAGCCGGAATTCTTTTTCATCCACCGGATGTATTTTTGATGTGCGTCGCCTAATTTTAAGCCTTCGGAGGCCATGATGATATTTTTTAGCTGGCTCAGATGCTCCAGGGCTGCACCTTGTGATTGGATGATGCTTTTTCCAATTCCCTCCAGCGCTGCAATAGCGGAGCTTTCGGTTAATATAGGAATAATAAATTTATCACGGATAGATCGGGCGACTTCAATGTCATCAGTGTAAAGAGACTGGCGAATCAATTTGCCGCCGAAGCGTTGCGGCACCCGAAAGACGAGACACCATGTATCGGGATCACCGAAATATCCTTTGACAAGATACTTTTCTTTTGATTTTTTCGATTTCAACGTTTCTGAATCCTTGTGTATCAGGTTTGTATCAGTCATGCCGTCAAAATCCTTCGCTTTGAGCTTATAAAAAGGAATTGGCGGAGAGGGTGGGATTCGAACCCACGGTAGAGTTTCCCCTACACAGCATTTCCAATGCTGCGCCTTCGACCACTCGGCCACCTATCCGCTAAAGATGTCTGAATAAACAGATAGCTTTTAAATTACTGCATTTTCCGGGAAATTCAAATCGGGTTTGAAAGAATTGACGTTTTTCGGGAACATTTTTTCCGTTTCCATAGGAAAAATCATCCGGGTAAGGCTTTTATTTTGGCGGAAATGACTTATATTATTCGAATCAGGAGTTTAATTATCGATTTAAGATTGAATGATAAAGGAATTTACACATGAGCAAGCGCCCGAAGGTTTGGTTTGAAAGTCTGAAAGACTATGTACATAACAGTTTGAGATTGGAAGCAACGCGGCGTTTCGCCGTGAACCAACTGCCGGTGCCGGATGCCGCCGCGTGGAAGGATTATGCCAGGGAATTGCGCGAAAAGATCTGGAGCAAGCTGGGAACTGTTTATGACAGCAAGCTGGCGCTCGACTATAAGGAGCACGGCACCATCAAGATGAGCGGTTACAGTGTCCGCAAGGTGACGTATCAGAGCCGCCCGGGCATTTATGTGACCGGCAATCTGTATGTGCCGAACGGGCGGGGGCCGTTCCCGGGGGTGATCAATGTGCACGGTCACTGGCAGCAGGGGCGGCTGGCCACACGGGTGCAGGAGCGCGGGCATATTCTGGCAATGAACGGTTATGTGTGTCTCTCGGTGGACGCGTGGGGGTCGGGCGAGCGCAGCAGCAAGCACGGCGAGTTCGAGTATCACGGCGCCAACCTGGGGGCCTCGCTGATGAACCTGGGCGAGACGCTGATGGGCGCGCAGATCGTGGACAATATGCGCGGCGTGGACGTGCTCTGTTCGCTGAAAACGGTGAATTCGAAAAAGCTCGGGGCGACCGGGGCCAGCGGCGGCGGCAACCAGACCATGTGGCTGGCGGCCATGGACGAGCGGATCAAGGCCGCGATGCCGGTGGTCAGCGTGGGGACCTTTGAGTCGTATGTGGGGCGGCTGAACTGCATTTGCGAGCTGCTGCCGGACGGTTTGACATTTACCGAGGAATCGGGCGTACTGGCGCTGACGGCGCCGCGGGCACTGAAAATCTGCAACTGCCTCGGTGACACCAATCCGACGTTTTACCCGGCCGAGATGCTGCGTTCGTATGGTCCGGCCCGGCGGATTTACCAGCAATTGAAGGCGGACGAGAACATCACATACCAGATTTTCAACCTGACGCACGGCTACTGGCCGGAAATCCAGGAGGCCATGCTCGGCTGGTTCGAGCTGCATTTGAAGGACAAAGGGCACGGTATGCCGAAGACGTTCGCGGAATTCAAGACGCTGCCGGAGCCGGAATTGATGGTTTTTGAGAACGGCAAGCGCGACAAGAAGGTGGTGAGTATTGCCGATTATTGCCTGGAACAGGGCAACGAAATGCGCAAGGTATTGCTGAAACGCAGTTCGTTCAGCGAGGACCGCAAGCGCGACGAGCTGGCTTCGCTGATGAAGACCGAGCAGCCGCTGGAGCCGATGGTCAATGAATACAGCGAAGTGAACGGCTGGGACCGTTTGTGCGTTGAGACGACTTGCGGCAAGATGCTGCCGCTGCTGGTGAAAAAGGCCAAGAAATCGAGCAAATATATGATTTTCAGCCATACTTCCGGCATGGACGCGGTGCCCGATGAGCAGGTGGACAAGGCGCTGAAGGACGGTTACTGCGTGGCGCTGGTCGACCTGACCGGGACCGGGCAGACGGCTATGGAGAATGAGATGAAGCCGTTTCACGAGCTTTCGCGCGGGTTGCTGTGGCTGGGCCGCAGTCTGATGGGCGAATGGGTACGGGAACTCGACTGTGTGAATTCGGTGCTGCGGATCTGGTTCGATGCGGAAAATATTTCGCTGTACGGCTACCGCGAAACCGGGGTGGCGGCGCTGTTGTGCGCGGCACTGTACGGTGAAATCGACGAAGTCACGCTGAACGACGCTCCGCTCAGTTATCAGTTTACCGGGCACAAGGTTCCGGATTATTTCACGATGGCGCTGCATGTGCCGGGCTTCCTGAAATGGGGCGATTTGTCACTGGCGGCGGCGCTGGCGAAGTGCCCGGTCCGTTACATTGGCCCGGTGCTGAGCGACGGCACCAAAATCTGTGAAATCGAATACGGCGTGTGGCAGAAGGAATTTGACTCCATGCGCAAGAAGTGTCATATCGACCAGGGAAGCATGGAGATTGCTTCCGAGTAATAGAGGAAGGCGTATCATATGGCTTGGAGGAGTATAGGTATATGCGTGGCGGTGCTGGCAGTATTGCTGGCGGTCCGCCCGGGGTTTGCGGATGAAGGGACCGACGCGGCGAAATTGAGCGGCGACGGCAACTACCGCGAGGCATACGAACGATTTCGCGGGTTGACCCTGAAACAGGAAATCGGCGACCGCGACCGTGCCGGATATTACACTCAGGCTGTATTCAATATGCTGAAAGCCGAGCTGTTCAGCGAGTTCGACGCCTTCACCGCCGACGTGATCAAAAAAGGCGGCGGCGAGCCGCTGACGGCGATGGCGATGGCCCGGGAATTCATCAATTCCCAGCTGCCGAGCTACGGCCAGACGGTGGGCGGGGTATTCACCCGCGGCCCGACCCGCGGCCGGAGGATGTATTGCGACGAGCGCGACCGGGTCCAGGCGCTGCAACTACTGCTGGAGGTCAAACCGAAGCTCGGCAATTTGAGCAACGCCCAGCGGGCGGAGTATTACCTGACGCTGGCGGATGTCCTGCTCAGGGGGCGGACCAGCGGGAACTCCTGGAAACTCCAGTACACCACCGATACCGAGCGGCTGCCGGAGTATTATGCCTCGGAAAGCATGCGCAACAGTGCGCCGCCGGTCAATCCGGACGGCAGCCCGGTGCTGTACCAGGTGCCGAAGAATTTTGAAACGGCGGGCAGTGACGGCGAGCGCTGGCGCTGGGCGCTGCTGCAGGCGGAACGCTCCGGCGACGCGTTCAACGCCAAAATGAAGCTGGCGCAATTCCTGAGCAGCGAATTCGGCTTGCCTTACCAGAACCACTTCGCCGGTTATTTTCACGGCAAGGGAATCGAGCCGCCGTTGAAAGACGATGAATATTACGCCCAGCTGGCGAACGGACTCCAGCGTTTTACGCTGCCGGAGGGTTTAAGCCCGATCATGATCTGCCGCTCGCTGCTTTATGCCGGCAAGGCGGCGCCGTTTGCGATGCTGAGCGATATTTTCCAGTCGCGCGGCAACTATGTGGAGGCGGTCAAGGTGCTGGACCGTTGGCTCAAGGAGCACGGCGACGCGGCCGACAAGGAGATTACGGACCGCTACAAAGAGCTTACCGGGTATACGGGCAGTTTCGAGTCGGTCCGTACTTACAGCGCGGGGCGGAAGCCGGTGCTGACGTTTAACTACCGCAATGTGCCGGAGGTCGACCTGGTACTGCGGCCGTTTGCCGTGGATAAATTCCTCACGGAAACCGGCAAACTGCTGGCGAACCAGATGTATCTGGACGATTTCTACAACTTCTACAGTTTCCGGAAACTGCTGACGCCCGAGCAGAAGGAACAATTCCTGGGGGCGACCATCGAGCAGTGGATGGTCAAGCTTGATCCGGGCACGGAGCACAAGCCGCAGAAGCTCGAATTGACGCTGCCGGTGTCGAAGCCGGGCATGTATGTGCTGAGCGCGGTGATTCCGGGGGGCAATGAAATCCGCGAACTGATCTGTATTTCGGAATATACGCTCGAGGTGCGCGAGCTCAACGACACGGTCATGTGTTTCGTGGCGGAAGCGGCCGGCGGCAAACCGGTGCGCGGGCGCAAAATCAGGATCTGGGGCAGCCGGACGGACCGTTCAAAGAAACCGGTGGTACGGCTGATCGATGAATTCGAGGTGAAAACCGACGACAAGGGCATGGCAATCATCCCGCGCAATAAGTTCAAGGATGATTACTCGTACGTGATTCATGTGCGGGACGAGAATGACAAATCGGCTTATGCGATCACCTTCCGCCACACGTTCTGGCCGCATTACAGCATGTGGCCGAGCCACAATCTGCGGACATTCGGCATTTCGAGCCAGCCGGTTTACAAGCCGGGGGACACGGTGAATTTCCAGTTCTGGCTGCGCGATCTCGACCAGGTGCCGGACAAGCCGAAGATTATCGTGGAACAGGAAGCCGAGGTCATCGCAAGTTCTTATCGCGGCAGCGAGATCTGGCGGAAAGTGTTGAAAACCGACAGCGCCGGGATGCTGTGGGGCAGCTTCAAACTGCCTGACGACGTGGATTTGGGCGAGGCCCGTATCCGGGTGAATTTCAAGGGCGCAGGTTTGCCGGAAAACCTGAACGAAACGCTGGCGTTCCGGGTCGAGGAGTATCGCAAGCCGGAGTTCGAAGTGGAGATCCAGACGCCGCAGAAAGCGGTGACTTCGGGCGAGAAAATCGACGTGAAAATCAACGGACGCTATTACTTCGGCGGAGCGGTCCGCGGCGCGGTGAGCTACCGGGTGACACGTTCGGTGGCATACCGGCCATGGCACAAGTTCCTGGAATACAACTGGCTTTACGATAAGACCCATGATTATTATTCGGCTTCGGTCGACACGGTCATGAGCGGAATCGGCGAACTGGACGAGGATGGCACGCTGCAGTTGGCCATCGATACGGCCCAGGGGGGGACGGCGGACCCCGAGCTGGATTACCGCTACCAGATTTCGGCGGAAGTCACGGATATCACGCGGCGCTCGGTCGGCGCGGTCAAATCCGTGCTGGCGGCGGCGGTGCCTTATCAGGCCGAGATCGACATCGACAAGGGGTACTACCATGCCGGCGACATGGCCACGGCCAAGATTATGCTGTTCGATACCGCCCGGCAGCCGGCGGCGGGCCAGGCGGAAGTCGCGCTCTGTGCGCTGGCTTACGATTCGGAGTACAAGGCCACTGAAACGAGGCTCCGCGACTGGACCGGACTCAAGGTCGGCGAATCCGGCGTGCTGCATCATTCATTCCGGCTCGGTAACCCCGGCTTGTACCGCATCAAGGTATCGGTCAAGGCCGGCAATAATTACGACGCACAGGATTTCTACGATATCGTGGTGCTCGGCGACAAACAGGAAAAGGTGGATTATGAATTCGGCGAGCTGAAAATTCTGGCCGACAAGGATATTTACCAGCCCGGCGACACGGCCGAGCTCCTGATCACGGCCGGCGTCAAGGACGGCACCGTGCTCTGGTTCGAACGGACGAATGAGGGCAAGGTCCCGGAAATCATCACGCTGGCAAACGGCATGGCGGTTCGTAAGATCGCGATCACCGAGCAGGATATGCCGAATATTTTCGTGGAAGCGGAAATGGTTCACAACGGCGAGCGCGTCCGTACCTCCCGGGAGCTGCGGGTGCCGCCCCGGCGGAAGATCCTGAATGTGGAGATCACCCCGACCCAGCCGCATTATGAACCGGGCATGGAAGGTACGCTGAAACTGCGGATCACCGACGTCGACGGCAAGGGCGTGAAGGGGATTTTCACCGTGACGGTTTACGACAAGGCGCTGGACGCCATCGCCAGCAAGAGCAACGTGCAGGATGTGCGGAAGCTCTTCTGGGGCCGGCTGCGCCATTTCAATTATGGAAACAGTTATTTCAATATGAGCAGTATCGACCGTACCGGCCAGCAGATTGCCGTCAAAAAGGCCTACGAATCCGCGCCCCGGATGGAAGCGGATACGGCGGGCAGGGTCGAGACGCCGGAAATGGACGTGCGCAGTGATTTCCGCGATTCCGCGCTGTGGCGCTGCGCCGTGCTGACCAACGACAACGGCGAGAGCACCATCCAGGTGCCGCTGCCGGACGATATCACCACCTGGCACAGCCGGGTCTGGGCCGTCGACGAGGTGAATGCCGTGGGACAGGGTGAAACGGGATTCATCGCCCGCAAGGATATTTTCGTCCGGCTGGTCATGCCGCGCTTCCTGGTCATCGGCGACCAGGCGCGAATCATGGCCGTGGTGCATAATTCAACCGAGATCCAGAACATTCAGGCGGAGCTCAGTTCGCCGGACGCCAAGCTCAGTCTGTTGAACGACAAGCCGTGGCAGCTGAAAACCGAAAACGGCCAGGCGCAGGCTTACTGGCCGGTCAAGGCGCTGGAGTCCGGCCGGGCGAAGGTGCTGGCCAAAGCCATGGTCGGCAGCCGAGGCGACGCCGTCCAGCTGGAACTGCCGGTGCTGGATTACGGGCTGCCGCAGCTGTGGAGCCGCTCGGGCAAGATCGAAAATACCAATACGGAAAGCGTTTTCGTGTCGCTGGATTTCCCGCAGCAGGTCGCGCCCGGCTCGGCCTCCGTGGAAATCAAGCTGACCACCTCGCCGGCCTCCTCGGTGCTGGAACTGTTGCCTTACCTGATCAACAATGACCGCAAGGATCTGTACGCGCTGACCGGGCGTCTCCACGCCCTGATCGCCGCCCAGCGGTTTGTGCGTTTCAACATCGAAACCGGGCTGATCCACAAGATCCCGGCCGAATACGCCATGATTTACGATGAAGCCGAGGCTAACCGCCTGGTACTGGAAACGCTGAAACGGTTTACCGCTTACCAGAACCCCGACGGCGGCTGGGGGTGGTTCTACGGGTATTACGAGGTGTCGTCCGCCGATACCACGGCTCATGCGGTCGGCGCGTTGGCCGCCGCCCGGAAAGCCGGTTTCAAGATCGACGAAGCGTCCATGGAACAGGGCCTGACCTGGCTGAAGGCGTTTTCGCTCCGCGACCGCGACAAGATGAACCCGAATACCGCGGCCGCCGTGAACTATGCGTTCCACGCCGCGGGGCGGGCGGATAAAGTGTTCAGCGATTTCATTTACGAGCAGCGCGCCCGGTTGTCGCAGTACCACCTGGCATTGCTCGGCTTGAGCACCGCCGGCGCACAGCAGCAGATGGTGCTGCGCAATCTGCAGCAGTTCCTGACCGAGAACCCCGCCAACGAAACCGCCCGCATCAATGTGGATGCCCGCCAGGTGTGGCGAAGCGGCGGCGCGGGCGAGCTGGAAACCAATGCCGCTTATCTGCGGTTATTGCTGCAGACCGACCCGGAATCACCGGAGACGGCGAAGATCGTCAAATATCTGGTTGAGAACCGATTCCATTCGATGCAGGATACGGCGGTCCGTGAGAACGCGGCCTGCGTCGAGGCGCTGAATTGCTACCTTGCCACGGTGCCCCCCGGCAAGATCACCGCCAAGGTCGACATCAAGCTCGACGGCCAGCTGATCGACAAAGTCACGCTGGACAGCAACATCATGCTGCCGCCGCAGAATATCAGAATCGGTTCGGACCGGTTGAAGGAGCGCCGCCATTCGCTGGAGTTCAAGCGCAGCGGCGAGGGGCCGGTTTATTTCACCGCCAATCTCTCCTGTTACAACCAGGACAAGAATATCGGCGAAAAGGGCGGCGACCTGCAGGTCAAGCGTTCGTACTGGCTGCTGGTGCCGGAGGGGCGCGACCAGTTCAAGCGTTCCCCGCTGAATTCCGGCGACAAGCTCAAGCCCGGCGACCTGGTGGAAGCCGAACTGACCCTGAATACCGCCTACGATTTCCAGTATCTGATGATCGAGGATCGCCGCCCGGCCGGGCTGGAACCGGTCAACCCGATCAGCGGCTACAGTTACAGTTACGCGGGCACGTACATCGAGACGCGCAGCACCGCCACGCGGTTCTATATCAAGCGCTCCGGCATCGGCAGTTCCACCTGGAATTACCGGATGCGGGCGGAGACCGACGGCGTGTTTACGGCGCTGCCGGCCACCGCGGTCACGCTCTACACGCCCGGCGTACAGGGCAACTCGACCGAGCACGAATTCAAAGTGGGGAACACGCCATGATTCTTGCTTATGACTGCATCCCCTGCGTGGTGTCGCACATCGTCCATATGACGCGGCTGGTGACCGACGACGAAGAGAAGCGCCGCGAGATTATCACCCGGGCCCTGAACAACCTCGGCGACATCGATTATACCATGACGCCGCCGGAGCAAGCCACCCGCTTGCACAAGGTGATCTACGACGTAATGGGTCCGATCGACGCCTACCGCGAGCTTAAAGACAAATCCACCGAGGCCGCGCTGGCGCTGCTCCCCGAAATGCGGCAGCTCCTGGCCGGAAAAGGCGATTCGTTTGAAGCGCTGATCCGGCTGATCATCGCCGCCAATATCATCGACTTCGGCGCGGACCGGCATTTCCAGCTGGAACAGGTGCGGGAGCGGCTGCTGGAGGTTTTCGACATGCCGATCGACACGAAAGCCATCGCGGAGCTGGAAATCGCCATGGACAACGCGAAAAATATTTTCTATATCGTCGACAACTGCGGCGAAGCGGTATTCGACCGTTTACTGATCGAACGTTACAAAGACAAGATCACGCTGGGCGTGCGCGGCAAGCCGGTGCTGAACGACATCACACCGCGCGAGGTGCCGATGTCGGGCCTCGATATCGTGCCGGTGATCGATACCGGCGACTGCGCCCCGGGCGTGTCGCTGCGTTATTCCTGCCCGAAGTTCCTGGAAACCATGCGCGGCGCCGACCTGATCATATCCAAGGGGCAAGGCAATTTCGAATCGCTGTGCGACGAGGACCTTCCGGTCTTTTTCCTGCTCCGGGTCAAATGCAAAGTCATTTCCGAGATGCTCAATCACGCCAAGCTCGGCAGTCTGCAGGTAATCAACCATACGAAGAGGAGAGAATCATGAAACTGGAAAAAGGCAACAAAGCTCCGGAGTTCACGCTCAGCGACCAGGATGGCAAAACCATCAGCCTCAAGGACTTCAAAGGCACCAAAGTGCTGGTTTATTTTTATCCGAAAGCCGATACCCCCGGATGCACCGCGCAGGCTTGTTCGATCCGCGATTTCTGGGGCGAACTGAAACAGGCCGGAGTCACCGCGCTCGGCATCAGCCCGGACACGGTCGAGCAGCAGAAGAAATTCGCCGACAAATACACGCTGAATTTCCAACTGCTCGCCGACCCCGATCACGCAGTGGCGGAAGCCTACGGCGTGTGGGACAAAAAATCAATGTACGGCAAAGAATATTTCGGCATCGTCCGCTCGTCGTTCCTGATCGGCGAAGACGGCAAAATCCTCGAAGCCTGGTACAAGGTCAAACCCGAAGAAACCGCCCCGAACGCCCTCGAAGCCCTCAGCTAATAATAAACGTATGGACCGGACTTTCAACTACTCATGTCGCTGATTGAGTGATGAGTATTTTTTCAGGAAAATAGCGATTTCTGATTTAAGCATTTCCCCCTGGGCCGTCTGTAGAACCAATTCGGTAAATACCTGATTTGGAGCATTGAAATGAATGCCGTTCAGATCAAGAAAAATGATTGCAGCCATGGCGCCAACCCGTTTATTGCCATCAATAAACGGGTGATTTCCGGCCAGATGAAAAAGATAAGCCGCAGCCATTTCGTGGATGCTGGGATGAAGAAAGGCACCGCCAAAGGTGGAGGACGGCATAGCCAGCGCCGACTTCAACAGATTGATATCGCGCAGACCGGGCGTACCTCCGAAATTGGTAATCTGGTATTCGTGAATTTCAATGACCTCCGCGAAGCTCAGAAATACCGGCTCGCCGGTCATTTGCTCAGTTCCTTAAAGCTCTCGGCGTATTGTTTGCCGATTTTTTCCATGGAGGCACGAAAACGCCGCTGCTGGGCCGCATCCCTGACCGGCATCAGAATCAACGCTTCACCATCGGTCGTAATCTCAAATTTAGTTTCCGGACCGGCTCCGAGCAAATCCAGAATCGGACGCTCGATCACCAGCGCCATACTGTTTCCATGTTTTGTCAGTGACTTGATCATGGCAATTCTCCTTGTTAAAACAATGTCAATACTAAGATACAACTCAAGAATAAAAAATCAAGTCCCGCCATTCCGTGTATTCTGTGTTTTGCACAAATATTTTCTTGAAAGTTTCGACTAAATTGTACTTGCATAATCCGGGAAATATGATAATATAAATGTTATAATTTTTATGGAATATATATTATGGCTAAACGACGGCACCTTGGTACAATTTATGAAAACTACCCGGCCAAAAGCTTTGAATCATGGCTGTTGACCATTCTTTTCAAAATCATTATGATGGTGGTCACCGCCGTCATCTGGCTGGGAATCTTCTGGGTCGGGATCGCCATTATCGACTTCCTGCAGGTCAACCTGCTGAACGATAAACCCACGCCGCTGATCCAGATGTTCCAATCCCTGCCGGGGCAGATGGTTTACTGGGGCGGCGTGATCGCCAGCGGCCTCTATATTCTATTCAGCAAAGTCGGTACACGCAAGAAGGATTTTGCTTACCGCGGGGAAAAATACAAGGGGATTTATGAAGCGAATCAATAGCATATTGTTTGCAGCGGCCCTGGTGCTGCTGGTCGCGACCGGTTGCGTATCCACCAAAAGTCAGCCGGTGGAGTCCATCCGTCCGGTATTGCCGAAGTTGAAGGAATACAGCTTGAAACTGGAAATTCCCGAAACCCGGCGGCATTTCAGCGCTTCGAGCGGCGATCTGCTGCCGTTCCTGCTGCGCAATACCGGGACCAAGAATATCGACTTGGTCGAGTGGCAGGTGGACGAAACCAAGAACATGCACTACTACTACCGTCCCTACGAAGGACAGATGGTTGAATTCGACCGCAAGGACCCGCGCTGGAAGGAGTATCTGCCGGACCAGTCGGGACCGCTGCGCTATAATGCGTTTGCCATATCGCCCTACAACCGGGTCTTCATCGACCTGCCGATGCCCTTCATCAAGCAGCCGGGAATTTACCTGATCGTGGGCGAACTGCTGCTGACGGCGGTGGATGTGCAGACGGAAGTTACTGTGATTGAAATAACCAAATAGGAGTTTATTATGAGATTTCTGATGTTGATGTTTGCCGTGGCCGGGCTGATGATTTTCGCCGCCGGCTGCAAGACGGTGCGTGAAGTGGAAACCGGCAAGGAATTCAGCATGATTACCGAAGAAGACGAAGCAGGAATGGACGCCGCCGGCAAGCAGTGCGGCGAAAATATCCTGAAGGCGCTCAAAACCGCCGATTACCAACTCCTCCTCAGCTGCCTGACGCCTGATTTCAAGACCCAGATCACCGAACAAGATTTCCTGAACTCCTGCGAACAATACCAGAAGCAGTCCGGCGAACAGCGCGAAGTCACTATGCTGAGCTCCATGCGCCGCGGCCCGAAATCACGCATCTACCTCTGGAAAGTGGAATACATCAAGGCCCTGCCGCAGAAAGACGGCGAACCCCAGATGATCACCTACGACCAGCTGTTTTTCATTCCGCTGGTGAAGATTGAAGACCAGTACTTCGCCCGCGGCTTCCAATTTCTGTAATCACCTAAACCCGAGAGCATAACGATGAAAGACCTGACCGACAAGCAGAAGGATATCCTGAATTTCATTGAAGATTTCATTGAACAGGAATCCATGGCGCCGACTGTGTACGAGATTGCGGATCACTTCAGCATCAAGACCTCCACGGTTTTTGCCCATCTGCGTTCGCTGCAGCGCAAGAACTGGCTGACCCGCAGTTCCAAGGCCCGGAGCATCTCGCTCTCCAAGCCCAAGAAAAAAGCCCGGTTCATGTCGTTCTCCATGCCGATTCCGCTGCTCGGCCGGATCAACGCCGGGTTCCCGGCGGAAGCCAGTGAATATCAGGAAAGTGAAATTTACGTAAGCCAGGCTCTGATCGAACGCAAAGGCGCGAACTCCGCGTTTGCCCTGCGGGTCAGCGGCGAGAGCATGCGTGACCTGGGCATTTACGACGGCGACGTCGTGATCGTCAAACAGGTCGCTCCCGGAGACGTGAAAAACGGCGACATCGTGGTGGCGCTGGTCAACAACGAAAATACCGTGAAATCCTATTTCTCAATCCCCGGCGGCAAAGTCGAACTGCGCCCGGCCAACAGTGATTTCGCCACTCAAACCTATTCTTCCAAGGACATCAACGTCCAGGGCAAAGTCATCGGCCTCCAGCGCGAATATTGAGCCATTTGGATTAACGGGAAATAATACGAGAGAATGTCACCGCCTCTCGTATTCACCGTGACGGATCATTCGAACAGGATATCATCCAGGAGGTACGTGCATTTGCCGTCTTTCGGCTCGGGAGAGAAGGAAATCGCTACGATATTGTTGAGCACCTGTCGAACTGGTTTGAAGTGAAAACTCGAGGCATGGATTTCGATCAACTTCCATTCGCCCTTTTTCAGGTCGAACTGAGCGGGGTCCACCGTGGCTACCGAACTGCCAGTGGCGGTAATCATATTGACCCAGATCCGGCGCGGTTCGTCCTCGAAGCGCAGCCAGAACGAGAGCATTTTCGCTTCGGCGGCGGGCATGCGCCGGATTACGCCGACATCGTACCAGCGCTCACCCTCCTTCGGGGAAACGGTCACTTTCAGGGCGCCTGTACCTTCTTTTTTCACCTTCTCATCGATAGCAATCCCGGTGCGGTACAGTGGACACCAGCCGTTCAGCGTATCGGCGCTGACCTGTTTCTGCTGCGGAAGATCTTCCAGCTTGACGGGGGTCATCGTGACAGATTCGAGATAAAATCCCGGTTCGTTCCAGTCCGAAATCCGCAAGGTATATGAGCCGTCATAATTGAATTCACCGAAATCGATATCGCTGAATTCACCGGAAACCATCGCTCCCTTCTGCCAATGGACCTTGCCGCTGATCGCATCAACCGCCTGCAGGGTGAAATTGCCGGGATTATCCCGGCGGACCCGAGCGGTCATCTGATACGTGCCCGGGGTACGGGCAAGGCCCTGCGCCCACCAGATATAGAGTCCGTTATTCTCGCGGGTTTTGTCGCTGTTCTTGTTTTTCCATACCACCGGGTCGGCGGCCATGGCGGCCACGCTGCCCAGAAGGATCACCAACAGGAGCTTTTTCATTTTTTCACCTTGAAGATAAGAGGTTTGCGGCTCGGGATATCGAGCGGGAACACGGCTTCGCCGGGTCCGGTCAGTTCTTCGGCGCGGGTAATTTTCTGTCCGGTCAGCTCGGGCTGAACTTTGACCGGTGCGCCGTAATTGATGATATAAAACAGGGTTTCGGCGCCATTGTCCACGGTCCGCAGCTCCATGTTTCCGGTCAGGATTTTGCCGGCGGCATCACGCAGACGCACCGGACGCTTCACGCTGCCAAGGGCCTGGTCCAGCGAGGCGACATCCAGCTTGATAACTGCGGCTTTTTCCAAAGCGGGCAGCTTGTTGCCGTAGGGGTCCTGTGCCTCGAATCCGGGCGTATGGAGCACCCGGCCGCCCTGCGCGGTGAACTTATTCAGCGCGGCAATGGTTTCCGGTTCCAGATAATTTGCTCCGGGGATAATAACGAGTTTGAGACGGTCGAACCTCCCGGCGGCCAGCTGGCGCTCGCTGACAAATCGAATCTGAGCATCCAGATTACTGAGCAGCGCATGGCACTGGCGGAGCTTCGGCGGATAGGCGGGATCGCAGTATTTGGATGCCGGCGAATAGAGAATTCCCACCTCCGCCTGTGGAATCGCCTGCTGGAACAACAGTATTTCGGGGACGAGGCGGCGGATATCCAGCGTGGCACGGCCGAGCGCTTCCATCGATTCGGGGATATGAAGGACGGCTCCCGCCGCCAGGTTTTCCGCCGAATACGAGCTGGACCAGGCGAAATACTGGCGCATGCCCTCGCCGTGCAGGATCGCACTCCAGCAATCGACCACAATCTCCGCCGGAGACGTGCTCACCGACACATGGAATTCGGTATCGGAGGACGGCTTGTCCGGGATCATCGAGCGGTAATAGTCGAGATGGATGGTGCTCGCGCAGTCCGAACCGGCGATGTCCATGATCTCGCCGCGTTCTTCGCGCTCGACGCCTACCGGAGTGTACTGCTCCGGGTTCAGGTCGGTCACGGCGATGGTTTTGATCTGCAGCGGGGTTTTCGCATCGTATTTGCGGGCGGTATCATGCAGGAACCGGACATTTTCCAGTCCCTCGCGGTAACGGAAACTTTCCCAGTCATAGAAAGCCCCTGGGGTATTACGTTTGAATTTCAGCGGTTCGATCGCCTCAAACGATGCATACGAGGTGCGCCACTGTTTGTTCAGGGCCTCGACGGTACCGCATTTCACCTTCATGGCGTCAAGGAAGCGCACCCGCATGGCCGGATGAAGATGGCTGCGGCCATCCGAAAAGGACCACTCGTTGACCAGATTCAGGCTGGCCAGATTCGGCTCGTTTTTGACCATCGGAATCAGGACTTCCCACATGGCGTCGACCATCTTGCGGGTGGCGTCGATGTAGAGGGAGCTGCCGATCCAGCCGCTGGCGTTATACTCTTTCATTTCGGGGTGTGCCTCGGTCCAGCCTTTCGGCAGCGGATGCGGTGAAATCAGGAAATCATAGGCGATGTTGTATTTCTGCATGGTGCGCATGTGCTTGAGGATGCTGTTGCCGTAATCGGTGCGTTTCCTGCCGGGCGCGGGGGTGGCGTCGCCCGCAATCAGCGTGCCGCCGATCAGGTTGAAGCCGGCCTCGGCGATCAGGTCGATGTCCGGGTAAACCTGCCACCAGCCATGCGGCCCGATCAGGATCACCGGCTCGTCGTCGGCATAGAATGCGCCGTTTTTGATGGAAATATCGCGCATGGGAACGACCGGAACGGCTTTGCGGGGAATCGAGCCCGCCTGCAGGGCGTCGAGCTCTTTTTCCGCGCGGTCCAGCATGGCGTTCAGCTGGCGGAACTGGCGGTAAATTTTCGGCAGCAGCGCGAACTTCTGGAGCCGCTCGGGCTTGGAAAGGTCGAAATTACGGTGCCGCAGCGTGACGTCGCAAATCGCCAGCGACACCTGCGGATAATCCACCGGAATGGAGGCGGCTCTGGCCGTCTCGAGTTTCTGCCGCAGCGCTTTCGAGCGCTCGCCCAGCCGGACAGCCTCCTCCTGAAGCCGGGTAGCCGACAAATTCAGGATTTCCGCCTCCAGCGTGTCCTCTCCGCCCGGGTACGCGGCGGTGACCTTGACTTCGAGGCCGTTGCCGCGCAGGCGACCGGTTTCGTACACGAAATTCAGTTCGGTGCCGCCACGCAGCGCCTTGAACGACTGTTTCTCCTGATGGATCATTTTGCCATTGTCAACGATCGAAATTTCCGCGCTGCCCTCCCCTGCTTTGCCGGTGGGCAGGTAAACCGTAATCCGGGCGGTATCGCCGCTGGAATACTGCTGGCGGTCGGTCGTGATCAGGGCTTCGGAGCCGCCCTCGTTTTTGCCGCACAGCCGGACGTTTCGAAACATGAACGCCAGCTTTTCCTCGCCGATGCCGGGCGTCCAGTGCAGCCAGCCGCGGCGTTGTTGATTTTTCGAAGCATTGTACAGCATATTGAAGCCGAATCTGGCATTTTCGGCGGGTTTGAACGGCTTGATCGCACTCCATGGAATCACCGCTTCATAGAAAAAATCCGTGGGGGAAATATCCGTAACTTTTACCTGGACATTGTTGAGCGGCCCTGCCGGCAATGCTTCGCCGCCGACCCAAGTATGAGCCGCGGCCGAACCATCCGCAAGGCGCCCGAAGCCGAATTCAATGTCGTTGCCGTCGTAACCCGGCACCAGCGTGTCGTCCAACGGGTCAAATCCCAGCTGGAAACCGGAACCGCGATACAGCGCCGCCGCAGTTTCCTGCCAATGAGGCGATTTGTCGTGAACGAGCGCCGCAAAATACAGATTTTCGTCATCGTGCAGCATCCATGCGGTGACACCGACATCGTCCGGTCCCTGCCAGTCCGGCATGACCACGTGCTTGGCGCCGGAGAGGAACAGCGGCAGGGCCCCGGCATCGCGCCATTGCTTGAGATGGCCATTGATTTTGAACGGTTTATCGATTTTCCGGCAGAAATAATCCGCTTCCTGATGAACGACCGGATTGTCGGCGATTGCGGTTGCCAGCCCGGTGAATAATGCGGCTGCTGTCATTAAAATTTTTCCTGTCATTTAGAGCCCCAAACTGTTTTTCAGATATGATTCCTTGGCTACGCTGCCGGCGGGACGCAGAATATTGAAGTCGTATTGCGTCGTACTGAGCATCGCATTGTTCTTGTCTTTGCGATGGTCGGTGCAAAGCAGCAGATACTGCGTGAGCGGTATTTTGTCCAGCTTGGACTCGCTCATATATTGCGTGGTATTGCCGCCCAGGAACCAGATATCCTTGATTCCGCGCTGGTAATAACTGCCGTAAAAACTGGTCGAAGGAGCATTGAACGTGAGACCGCCGCCGGGTGCCCCCTGGACCACCGCGTCCCAATTCTCGGTTTTGCCAAACTTGCCGGATGGACAGAAGTACAGGCTTGCCTCCGGGAGAAATCGCAGGTACCACAGCCGGGAGGGACCGACCATGCACCAGTCGGCGCTCGTGCCGGCCACGAATAACCGATTTACCCCCCAGCCGTACGGGCTGGCCCAGACCGTCGACGGGCCATAGCGGCCATTGATATGGACCACATTCGGAATATATCCGTTGTAATCATTTGCAACCATGGCATAACCGACTCCGAACTGCTTCAGATTACTGGTACAGGTGGATTCTTTGGCACGCTCGCGGGCCTTGCTCAGTGCGGGCAGCAGCATCGCTGCCAGGATCGCAATGATCGCGATAACGACAAGCAGCTCTATAAGTGTAAAATTATTTCGTTTCATACAACATCCTCTCCTTACTTTGCGGGAACGGGCCCGGTTGAGTTTCGTATCACCAACTGCGGCATCACGGTCAGCGGCGGGACTTCATACAGGTAATCCTTATGGACCAGCTGCAGGAGCGCCTTTACCGTATGCTCGGCAATTTTTTCCACATACAGATCCACACTGGTCAGCGTCGGATAAACCGCCCGCGCCAGCGAGGTATTGTCGTAACCGACAATGCTCAAATCCTTCGGTACTTCGACGCTGTTTTCGTGCGCCCACTGCAACACCCCCGAAGCGACTTCGTCGTTGCAGGCGAAAATCGCCGTCGCGCCCTGTTTCATCAGCTCGGCGGCTCCACGAATACCGCTTGCCAGCTCGCCGTCTCCCAGATAAGCCAGCTTCTCGCTGGAGCATCCCTGCTGGCTCATGAATTCGCGAAATGCCGCCAGACACGGATCGTCGTTGCCATAGCTGCGGTAACAGGTGGAAATATAACCGACTTTGCGGTGCCCGAGGTCGAACAGGTACTTCATCACCTGTCGGACCCCGGCCCGGTAATCCAGCAGGATCGCCGATTTCTCGTGCCGCAGATACGTCATCACCGGGGTATTGCCGGCGGTGGCCTCGGCCTCCTGTGCGGAAATCTGCGGCAGCATATTGATTACAGCGTCGAACATGCCGTTCGAAACCCTTTTCAGGGCCTCCAGTCCGGCGGAGCGTTCGCTCCCGGCCAGGCACAGCGTCAATGAATAATTTGCCAGTTTCAGATGCTTGGTGAATTCGTCGATCAGCTTGATGTTATGCGAGCTGTTCATGTCCGAAATGACGACTCCAATCAAACCGGTTGAACGGGTATTCATGACCTGTGCCGCGAAGTTCGGCTGATACCCCAGCACCCGGATCGCCTCATGCACCCTGGCCACCTGGCTCGGGCTGATCTGACGCCGCCCGCTCAATGCATGCGACACCGTGCTTTTCGATACGCCCACGTATCTGGCCACATCGTTGATTGTTACTTTCTTTTCTCTCATCATTCAATCTTTTGATTAGTTTAGCAAACCGGTTTGATTAATATTATAACCACATTTACCGACAAAGTCAATACCCTGCCCGATCTTTTCCGGAAAATAATTTTTCCCTGCTGCGGACTTGCCCGTCCGGCAGCGGTTGAATTTTAAAGGATAAAATTGAAGTATGCTTATTGACAATACACCTTGATACATATATAATTATACAAAGCAGGGTACAATACAACCAAAGGGGGTCCGGTAATGGATATGCTTTTCACCTGTGACAAGTGCGGGCAGGAGATGACGATCGATTCACAATATGCGGGCATGGAGACCACTTGCATCAACTGCCAGGCCGATGTCATCATCCCCCAACCGCCGCCCGAGGAAGAAGAAGCGCCGCAGGAAGAGTATATCCCGCCAAAAATCAGCCAGCCGCTGCCGGAGGAAGAACCGCAAACCACGCCTCCGCCAAAGACCACGCCGCCGCCATCCAGCGGCAGGTTCTGCCCGAAATGCAAGGCCGAGCTGTCCTCCGAGGACGCCGTCATCTGCATGAGTTGCGGGCACAACCTGAAGTCCGGCATGAATGTGAAAACCGCCATCGCCTTGAAGAAAAGCGGCAAATTCGGACTGGCGGTAATTGTCGGCGCGGTAGTGGCCGTCGTCTGCGGGCTGATCTGGGGCGGCATCGGCATTGCCGTGGACAAGGAATTCGGTTATGTCGCGGTTCTGGTCGGGTTCCTGACCGGCGGCGCCATGCGTTTGATGAACCCCATACGGCGCAGCGCCAAAATGGGGATTGTCGCGGTCGTCCTGGCGGTAGTCGGCATTATGCTGGGCAAAGTGATCCTGCTTGAATATGCCATCAACCATTTCGAATTCGAAAAAGAGTTCTCCACCTCCATGGAAAACGCTCAATTGGACGAAGAGGATTATACGGAGGGGTTGAGCCGCCTGATGATCGAGAAGGGGCAATATACCGACCCCAACGCGGAACTGATCAAGCTGGCGAAAAACGATTCCGCCACCGACGCCCAATATCTTCAGGCCTATGAAAGTATCGAAAAAGTTACCGCAGAAAACACCAAAAAAGCCCAGGCACAAGTTGCCGGTTTAAGCGAAGCACAGAAAAAAGAAGTGGAAACACACTTCAGGAGTGCTCCGTATTTGGGCTACCTCTGTTATAAGATGGAAAAAGACGGAAAGCTGCCGAATACGTACGATTTCGATTACGAAGATAACGACAACACCATCGAATACAAAAAAGCACTGGCGCGGCATGAAGCCACCTATGCCGAGAATATGAAACAGGTCAGGGAAATCTACGGCAAGATGACCGAGGAGGAACGTGCTTCGCTCCGGATTGAAACGCATACGGCATTTATCCCGGAGATAAAAAGTTATGCGCGAACCCAGGGATTTGCGGCGTCGTTTGAAGCTCTGGACATTCTGTTTTTCGTGCTGGCAATGGTTGTCGCCTGGCGCACCGCCACCGTCGAAAACCTCCTGAAGGACCGTTATTAAAAACAAATCTGCCACCGGGCGCTTGTCCGGACGCGGTCCAGCGCGCGGACAGCGTTGGCCGCCCCTAAGGCGGAATGAAATGTAAGCCGCGCAGCGGCGCTACTCTGAAACATTCCACTCGCCTGAAAGCGATATTAAGTAGAAAAGATAAAGCGGAAGCTATCTTTTCTACTCAATGTTGAGCGAAAAGGCGATGACGGCTCCACCTTTCCGCTCAATATAGAAAAATCAGCTTCGCGTTTTTTCAACCTCGCTCTCAGGTGAATTGTGAGCTTTTTAAGTAGCGCCGCTGTGCGGCTTACCATTTGTTTCGCCCTGAGGGGGCGACCAGCGCTGTCCGCGCGCTGGACCGCGTCCGGGCAAGCGCCCGGTGGCAGGTTATTTTTTTAATTCATTGAGCTGCTTTTCAATCGCCGCTTCGTCCTCGGCCAGTTCGACCGGGTAAATGTGCCACGTCTCGTTGGTTTCAGCATAAGCACCGGGTTCGACCGCGCCATAGGCTCCAAGAGATTCAATCTCAAGGAAGCCGGGCATGGTGAAGAATTCAGCATTGCAGCCGCCGTCCGTATACACGGCATCCGGCTTGTATTCGAAGTTCTTGACGAACAATTCCTTGCCGAGCGCGTACGCCGCCCAGGCGGGTTTAATGGTTCCGCCGATTTTCAGCTTCGAACCGTAACGGTCGTCCTGCCACATCTGGATGAATTTCTCACCCCAGGTGAAGCGCGGGTCATTCATTTTGGTAAACTGCCACAGAATCAGCGTGCGCCCATAAGCAAAGGATTCGCCGGGACCGCTGCCGTGCGGCACAAACGGCTCCTGCGGAATCACTGCGCGGCCGCCGGGCGCCATTACCGAAAGGCACCACGGAGCAAACGACACCGCCCACGTATTGCGGTTGTAAATGCGATGGCACAGCCGGACCCCGGCCTCGCCGCCAAGCGGTTCGATCAGGATCTCTTTCTGCAGCCCGGTGGTGTTTTCGGTCACGCAATTCAGGGTCAGGATCTTGCCGTCCCAATTGTATTCCACCGGGTCGTTGTCCGGGAAATAGGTGCGCGGAGCGACTTCCGGAGCGTGCCAGAGGCGATGACCGCCGTAGCTCTGCCAGACGTCGGGTTGGATGTCGGCCATTTCATTGTCGAAGTTCTTCATCATGTTGGTGCCGTCCAGGCGGCGATAAACGAGAACGCGCGGACCGACCGCGGCGGAGATGATCATTTCGAACTTGTCATCAGCCAGGCGAATGCAGCCGGCCATTCCTTTGTAAGCGACAATTTGCATTTCCATAATTCTCAATTCTCCATTCTCAATTCTCAATTTTACTTGGCAACGGACATCATCAGTTTGATCCGGTTGATCTGGTTGACTTCGCTGGCGCCGGGGTCGTAGTCGAGCGCGATGATATTGGCATCGGGGAAACGGCGTTTGAGTTCTTTCATCAACCCTTTGCCGGTGATATGGTTGGGCAGACAGCCGAAGGGCTGCATGCACAGGATGTTGTTCACGCCCGACTCGAGGAGTTCGACCATTTCGGCGGCGAGCAGCCACCCTTCCCCGGTCTGGTGCCCCATCGAAATCAGGTTTTTGGTCTTGCCGCGCAGCTCGCGGAAACGGATCGGCGGCGTGAAGCGCTTGCTCCGCTTAAAGCCGAAGCGCATGGCCCAGCGCGTAAATTCGAGGAAGAAAATCCCCGTCAGCCCCGATACATACGCTCTCCACGAGCCCGCCATGTGGTGATAATTGAACACATGGTCGTAGAAGGAATAAAGCACATAATCCATCAGGTCGGTAACGACGGCCTCGCCGCCCTCTTTCTCCACCACCAGCGCCGCCTGGTTGTTGGCGTCCGGGTGATACTTCAGCAGGATTTCGCCGACAAGGCCGACACGAGGCTTGCGCTCCTCGGTTTTCAACGGCAGTTTATCAAAAGCCCGGATCATCCGCAACATGTTGATATCGAATCCGATGGCATTTCCGGAGGCGATGTATTTCTTGCCGCGCTCACCCCATTCTTTCGCCAGGCGATCGGCGCTGCCGGGCTCCAGTTCGTAGGGCGACACCCGGCGCACGACCCGCATCAGCGCGTCGCCATAAAGTCCAGCCATGATCACCCGGCGCAGCATTTTGCCGGAGAGCCGGAAACCCACATTTTTCGAGAGGCTGTTCATGCTGAACGATACGATCGGCACGTGTCCCATTCCGCAGTCGATCAACGCCTTGCGCAAAAATCCGATGTAGTTGGTGGCGCGGCAGCCGCCGCCGGTCTGCGAGATCAGCAGCGCGATCCGGTTCGAGTCGTATTTGCCGCTGCGCACCGCCTGGAGCAACTGTCCGATCACCACAATCGCAGGGAAGCAGGCGTCGTTGTTGACATAGCGCAACCCCATGTCGATGGCGGCGCGGTCGACTTCCGGCAACTGAACCACTTTGTAACCGTCGCCGGCAAAAACCGACTCCGTAAACTGGAAGTGAATCGGCGACATCTGCGGTATCAGAATGGTGTGCGTCTCGCGCATTTCCTTGGTGAAAGGCGGCGGCTCCTGGTATTCGCAATCGGGCACGATTTCCTTGCCCACGCGCTCGCGCAACGCCGCCAGCAACGAACGGATGCGGATGCGGGCGGGGCCGAGGTTCGACCCCTCGTCGATCTTGATTTGCGCATACAGACGGCCCTTCAGCGTCACGATTTCCTCGAGCTGGTCCGCGGTGATGGCGTCCAGCCCGCAGCCGAACGACACCAGCTGCAGCACCGCGAGGTTGTCCGTGCTGGCCGCATAGGCCCCTGCCCGGTACAGCCGCGAATGATACACCCACTGGTCGACGACCCGCAGCGGGTTCGCCGGCAGCATCAGGTGCGCCACCGAGTCCTCGGTCAGCACCGCCATACCGCAGGAATTGATCAGCTCGGCAATGCCGTGGTTGACCTCCGGGTCCACGTGGTACGGATGCCCGGCGAGGACGATTCCGAAGCGGCCCGATTCGGCCAGCGAAGCCAGAATTTTCTCGCCCTCCTGCTGCATGTCGCGCCGGAACTGGTCCATTTCCTTGAACCCGGCCTGAACGGCCTCGTCCAGCTCGCTCAACGAAATATCGGAGAACTGAGGAATATGCTGCAATCGCCGCGCCAGCACCCGCCGGTCGAGCGGCAGAAATTGGTAAATATACGAGATGTTGTGATCCTGCAGCGCATTGATGTTTTTCGCCAGCAGTTCGGGATAGCCGATCACCACCGGGCAGTTGTAATTGCCGGGCTGGTTCGCGATGTCCTTCTGTTCAAACGACAGGCACGGGAAAAAGATGTGATCCACCCCTTTGTCGACCAGGTCGAGGATGTGACCGTGCGCCAGCTTGGCCGGATAACAAACCGTTTGCGACGGAATCGTTTCATAGCCCTGGAAAAATATTTTTTTGCTGGACGGCTCCGAGAGCACCACGCGGAAACCGAGCTTCGTGAACATGGTGAACCACAGCGGGTAATTCTCATAAAGGTTCAGCGCCCGCGGGATGCCGATGGTGCCGCGCACTGCCTTGTCTTCCGCCAGCGGAATATAGGGCTCGAACAGGCGTTTATACTTATAAGTGTGAAGGTTCGGCAGATCCTGCGGCGTGGCTTCCGCGCCGCGTTCGCAGCGGTTGCCGGAAATGAAGCGGCGCTTGTCGGCGAAGGTGGTGATCGTCAACAGGCAATTATTCGCACAGTGACGGCAGCGCGCCGTGACCATTTTCGCCGAAAAATTCTCCACGGCCTCGCGGGAAAGCAAGTGCGTGGATTCGTGCGCCGGGCCACGCTCACGGGCGATCAGCGCGGAGCCGAAGGCCCCCATCAGCCCGGCGATATTCGGGCGCGAAACATTGCGGCCGAGTTCCAACTCCAGCGCCCGCAGCAGGGCATCGTTGACAAACGCGCCGCCCTGGGCGACCACGTGCTCGCCCAGCTCTTCCACATTGGTAATTTTCATGACTTTGAAACAGGCGTTTCGAACCACCGCATAGGAGAGCCCGGCGGCAATGTCGCCGACTTCCGCGCCGTCCTTCTGCGCCTGCTTGACCTTGGAATTCATAAACACGGTGCAGCGGGTGCCGAGGTCCACCGGGGCCTTGCCCTTCAGCGCGGCATCCACGAAGTCCGGCAGTGCGATCTGCAGCGAGTTGGCAAAGTTTTCTATAAACGAACCGCAACCGGCCGAACAGGCTTCGTTCAGCTGGATACGGTTGATTGCGCCGTCGCGGATGCGCATGCACTTGATATCCTGCCCGCCGATGTCCAGGATGAAGCTCACTTCGGGCTGGAAAAAACGCGCGGCGGTGAAGTGCGCCACCGTCTCGACCTCGTCGATATCGGCGCACAGCCCGGCGGTCAGGAGGCCGCTGCCGTAACCGGTCACGGCCACGGCTTTGATATTCAGGTCATCACGCTTGCGCGCATAAATCTCTTTCAGCACGCCGACAGCGGCGGAGAGCGGGTCGCCTTTGTTGTTGGCATAGGAGGAATAAAGGAGGTTGGCGTCCTGGTCAATCAGCACAGCTTTGATGGTGGTCGAGCCGCTGTCGAAGCCGAGCCAGGCGTCGCCGCTCGCGTCTTCGAGATTGCGGCGCGGCACATCTTCACCGGCATGACGTCGGCGGAACTCGTCGTATTCCTCTTTGCTTCGGAAAAGCGGCGGCAAATGCTGCTCACCGGTGCTTGCGGCGGGCTTTTCCAGTGCGGAAATGACCTCGTTCAGAGAACGCGTATCCGCCAGATTTTTGCGGGAGTCAAAAGCCGCTCCCAGCGCCACAAAATATTCCGCATACTGCGGGAAAACCGCCATGTCCGGCGTCAGATTCAACGTAATGGCGAAACGCTCGCGCAGCGATTGCAGAAACGCCAGCGGCCCGCCCAGAAATACCACCTTGCCCTTGATCGCCCGGCCGCGCGCCAGTCCGCTGATGGTCTGGTTCACCACCGCCTGCATGATCGAGACCGCAATATCTTCCTTGGAGCACCCCTCGTTCAACAGCGGCAGGATATCGGTTTTGGCAAACACGCCGCAGCGCGAGGCAATCGGGTAAATCGTCTGGTGCCGCAGGGCCAGGGCGTCCAGCCCGCCGGCATCCGTCTGGACAAACGCCGCCATCTGGTCGATGAATGCGCCGGTGCCGCCGGCACAGGTTTCGTTCATGCGCTGGTCGAGCCCACCGGTCAGGTAAGTCAGCTTGGCGTCTTCGCCGCCCAGCTCGATCACCACGTCCGCGTCGGGAATCCTCTGCTGGATGCTGATGCTGGAGGCGATCACCTCCTGGACAAACGGCAGTTCAAGTTCGGACGCCAGCGAAATCGCGCTCGAACCGGTCAGGCTGATGTGCCACCCGGCCCCGGCGAAACGCTCCGCCACCTCCCTCAAAACCGTGACTACCGTCTCCCGGACTTCCGATAAATGCCGTTGATATTTACTGTAAACAACTGCGTTATCGGAGTTCAGAACAACAATTTTAACCGTGGTCGATCCAATATCCAGACCAATATAGATGTCCGAAACAGCCATTCAAATCCTTTTCGCTGAACCGCAAATTTCTCCTGAAACTACATCTGGATACAATACACGCCCAAGGTCAGTTTGTCAAATATTCATGCAGGGAAATCGCAGATATCGCATGACTTTTTATAGGACGGATAGGACAAAGAGGACGAATAGGACAACCCCACCCCGCTAATGTGTCAGAGGATAGCCTTTGAACACAAAAGCCTTTTCCTATATGTCCCATGCGTCCTATCCGTCCTATAAAAAATCACAAAAACTACGCCTGTAGTTTAAATCGGGTATTGACTTTTTAAATTACGGCTGTAGTTTATAATAAAAGCAAGATTAACCGGAGATGCACCATGGACCCTTTGTCTATTACCAACAGTGAACTGGAAATCATGAAAGAATTATGGGAGCACGCTCCCCAGACTTCCCCCGAACTGGTCGAAAAACTGCGGCAGCGCTGCAACTGGGAGGAGAATACCATCAAAACGTTGCTGATGCGCCTGGTCAAAAAGGGCGTGGTCAAACAGGACGGCCCGAAGCGCTTCTTCACCTACACCCCGGCCGTCAGCAGGGAACATTACCAGCAGGACGCCAGCGAGCGCTTCGTCTCGCAGGTGTTCGACTGCCGCCCGGCCAATCTGCTGAACTTCTTCGTCAAGACCGGCCAGCTCTCCCCGGACGATATTGCCGAACTCAAACAACTGCTCGAGGAGTCGAAGGACCATGAATAGTCTGCTGTTATATTTACTGGGCACGCTGTTGAGGGGCGCGGCGCTATGGCTGCTGCTGATCATGCTGCTGGAACGCGTGTTTCACCTGAACCTGGGGCGCCTTGGGTCGCGGCGGCTGTGGTGGGGCATGCTGCTGGTAATGCTCTTGCCGCTCAGTATCATCTTTCTGCCGATGCCGGCTCCGCAGCCGGTGCCAGTTGCGAAACCCGCCCCCCTACCCCCGGTCATGGAGACCGTGCCGCAACCACAATTCGAAGCACCGGTCGAGCTGCCGGAACTCCCCCTCGAAATCACGGCTCCTGCGCCTCAAAAACAGTTTCAGTTTCCAACCCCGGAGCGCTTGGCCGGCATTCTGGCGGTTGTTTATATAGTAATCGCGGGAATCCTGCTGTCATACCGGGTCTATCAGATGATCCGCTGGCGGCATTGCCTGAGGGGTTGCGCGCCGGTTTTCGAGCCGCGGCTGCTCGCCTTGTTCGAGCGGGCCCGCCGGATGACCGGCACGGAGAAACTGCGCGTTTCGCTGCTGGACGGCGGCGGCTGTATCGACAGCCCGGCCTGCGGCGGCATTATCAAGCCGTATATCCTGTTTCCGGTTGACGATGCGTCCAAATGGTGTGACGGTGAAATTTCCATGCTGCTGATTCATGAGCTCAGCCATGTGCGGCGGCGCGATTACGTGTGGAACTCGATTTTGTACTTTGCCGAGGCTTTTTACTGGTTCAACCCGGTGTTCCGGGTGATCCGTCGGCGGCTCTCGCAAGCCTGGGAAACGGACTGCGACTCGGCCGTGATCAAAAACCTCGGATTATCCGCCGACGAACGCGGGCAATACGCCCGGCTGCTGATGGATTTCGCCATCCGCGCCGGCGTCCGGCGGGCAACTCCGGTCCTCGGGGCCGAGGGCAACGTGGCCGAACTGAAATTAAGGATTAAAGAAATTATGAGCAATAAAAAATTCATGCGGCGCAGTATAGCCGTGTCGGTGATCCTGCTGGCGGGCCTTGCGGCAGGGCTGCTGACTCCGGCCTTCGCCGAAGAGAAAAAGCCATACATCCCGCCGGAAATTCAATCCAGTGAATGGAAAGATTACCTCGATACCACCGATCAGCTGATCGAAAACAAGCAATATCAGGAAGCCTATGACCGCTGTTTGTGGCTGCTGAACAATGCTCCGCAAGATCCGAACTACCGATATACCATCGGAACCCCGAAGATTGCACAACAACTGCAGACCCTCGGCAAGGTTTATCTGCCAGCTGCCAATGCCTTGAAAGACGCCCGGGACGAAAAAGTCCGCCAGTTCCGCTCCGGCCAGATCAACCCGGACGAGATGTATACCGTAACTCCACCCGCAAATGCCCCGGAGGGCAGCGTCGCTAAAAGCTATGCCAATGTCGCCTCTTTCGGACTGGTGGTTGAGGCGAATAGACTGCTGGAAGAACCGGATTCCACGTACGAACTTTTCGCATTCCTGGAAGATAAATCGCCGAATTTCGCTCGAAGCTGCTGGGTATACCTCGACAGGGATGCTATTGACCGCGGAAAAACTGAACTGGTCAAGAAATATTCTCCCGAACTTATTGAGCAGTTCACCGAGATAAAAACCAAGCTGAATAATCGTCTCTTCACGGATACCTGGATAAAAGATACCGAAAAATCAGTGGGTCATTCGCTCGACCAGGACCAAATTGCCGGAGTCCGTTTCTCGTTTTTCTATGCCTATTCCCAAAATGCCGAATACCTGGCAAAAGCGGCGAGGCTGACCGGCCAGCCGGAACTGGCCAAGCAGATCGAAGAAGAGATGAAGGAAATCACTGAAAAATACGAAGCAGCCAAAAAAGCTCCAAAAAACCCGGAGCAAAAACCCGAGCCGGTAAAGAATGAAAAAGTAAAAACACCTGACCCGGCGGCGGAAACCGAATTAGAACTGCGCCGTAAAATGATCAAAGACCTCGTCGAGGTCAGAGCTTTGGTGCAGAATAAGCAATATGAAGATGCGCTGAAGGGCTATCAACAACTCTGCAGTTTTGAAGGGTGGTGGAAAAAGCGCATTTTTCAAAGCATGTTCAGCAGGCCGATGCAAGATTTATATGAATGGGGACAGTCGTACCAGCCGGCCATGGATGCTTTCAATACACTACGTGATTATCCGGAAAATTACATCCGATCCCATCAGGGTGGCGACACCGGTCCGGATTTGTCACGGGACTGGAATGCCAATCCCCCCGTCACAATACAGGATTTTGAAAACCGTGCCGGTTATAAAGCAGCCGCCTGGTCTTACTTCGGGCTGATTCAGGCGATCGACCACGCCACGGGCCAACAGCAGCGAACCATGGAGTTGTTTCGTTATCTTGACAAGACCCGCCCTGCCGAGGCCGGACAATATATCTATGCGATCCTCGATTATCTGTTCGAAACCGAAGAACTTGATTTAATTCGGAAATATTATTATTTGGAGTCTTATATGTTCTACTTTCCGGAGCTATATGATCCTTCCGATGCCAATGAACGGAACATGGCAAAAAAATACATAAAGCAGGCACGCATGCTGGGCAAAAATCAACTGGCGGATGACTTCGAAAAAGCAATCGCCAAAAAGGAAGCCGCAAGCAAAGAGCCCGGAACAGTAAAGCAGGAAAAACCGGCTGAGCCTGTCCTCAGTGAACTGAAAGAGATCAAGAAACTGGTTCAGGAACAGAAATATGCGGAGGCTTTGAAACAGTATCAGCAATTCTGCAGCTACGACAAGACCTTGCAGCCCTCGCTCCATTCGACTTTCTACAAAGTTGCCGTGCAAGACTGGTACCAGCTGGGGCTGGTTTATCCGCCGGCGATGAATGCCCTGATCGCTGAACGCGATTATCAGGAGAACTACATCCGTTCGGCCCCGGGTAATCCCGAACCAGATAACTCACGGGACTGGAACGCCAACCCGCCCAAATCCCGTCAGGAAGCCGAGAAACGCTATGGGCACAACTATGTTTCCTGGTACTATTTCGCATGGACTTATTTTATCAACAAGGCCATGGATAAACAGGACCAGACTGTTGAGTTATTCCGTTACCTTGATACGCACCATCCGAGCACGGCTTCGCTATGCGTTGAGTTCCTCTTGGACTATCTGATCGAGACGAAAGAAGTTGAGCTGGTCAAAAAACACAGCGCCTGGCTGGAAGGCCGGGTAACATCATTCCTGAAAACGTATGATCCCTCAAATGCCGGCCAGCAGAAGACTCGGGAGCAATATATAAAGCAGGCCAGACTCATCGGCAAGCCGGAACTCGCCGAGCGACTGGAAAAGGCCGGAGTGCCAACCCCTCTTCCAGAGAAAAAAGCCGAGCCGGTAAAGAACGAGCAAGAAAAGCCGAAGCCCGCGATCGGCAGCGAGCCCACGGCGGATGAATTCCGCAGCTGGCCCAATTACGAAAAAACGACCAAGGCTTTGGTCAAAGAAAAGAAATATGCCGAGGCCCTGAAGCGGTATCAGCTGTTCTTTGAGCATGACAGCCCTTCTTCGTCTCACGCGGTATACGGCTGGTATGACTTGGGCCTGAATTATCCCCCGGCGATGGATGCGCTGATCAAAACCCGCGATGACAAAGTCGCCTTTTTGAAATCCGGCAAGGCATTGTCCCAAATTCCGGGTTCCGCCCGGCCCCCGCGCAACCTGCACGACTCATCCTTGATTTCCGACATTACAACCATCAATAGAAAACTGGATCAAAACGAAGAAACGGTCGAGCTTTTCAAGTACTTCGACAGAAGCGATCCGAAGCTTGTCCGGGCCGGTTGGTATTATACGATGGATTCGCTCCTGGAAGCGCGCGAATACGATTTGATCCGGAAATACGATACCAATCTTGAGCGAGAATTCGACACGTTCTTTAAAACCCTGGACACGCAGCTTGACGTCATCAGGAAATATGGCCATATGAATGCTTACATTAACTACGCCAACCGGGCAATACCGAAATATCAGAAACGCGCCGAAATTCAGGGCAAGTATGAACTGGCCGAGCACATAGGAAAAGTGACCCGCGCCAAAATCGCGGAACTCACCGGAACCGAAGTGAAAGAGGTCCCGTCAACAACCGCGAAACTCATCGACAATGAAAGAGGAAAATATGAATAAATATCGTTTGATTGCATTGACCGTTCTGCTGGCGGCCACACTATTCGGCCAGAACGTGGAGTTCACCCCGCCGGAAGTCGAAACCGGCGACTGGAAGTATTTTCCCGCTACGACTTACTCACTCATCCACCATAAACGCTATGAGGAAGCCTTTCAGCGGATATGGTGGTACCACAATAATGCCGTTAAATATGGCATAAGCGACGGCCGGCTGGATGTGTTCATCTGGCTGAAAGTGGCGATCTATTACCCGCCCGCCATGGAAGCCCTGTTGAAAGTACGGGACGAAAAAATCGCTTACCTGAAATCCGACGCCGCCCGGGCCGAAATCCCGGCCTATATGCCGAACGGCGAACGGCGCGACTGGAAGTTGAATCCGCCCACCGAAAAAGAACAGCCGGAATACTGGAAAAGCACCTTGGCCGATGCCTCGCTCTTTCAGGAGGTAACGGCAATCAATGAACATTTGTACTGTACTTCCGAAACCTTTCAACTCCTTCTTTTTCTGGATAAATACAATCCGGAACTGGCCGCCAAATGCTGGCAAAATACCAAAGACACTTTTTTGAAGTATCGCCCCTATGACGATATGGCCCGGAAGTATGATACCAAACTCGAAGAGGATTACGCGGAATACCTGAAGAAATTTCCCGAGACCCTCGAGTCAATCAGAACCGGCGGCACTGATTTCATTTACTTTCGCAATCTGGCATTTCAGAAAATGCAGGAATTCATGATGCGGGCCCAGATCCAGGACAAGCTGGAATTGCGCGAAAAGATTTACCGCGATCTAGCAGGAAAGCTGGATGAACTCAAACCACCCCCGGTCACGCCCCCTGTCAAACAACCGGACATGATGAGCGAAGTACAGGAAAAATTGAAAGAACTCCGGAAAAACCGGATCAAACACAAGAATTATGCGGAAACCCTGCAGCAATATCAGGCACTCTGCGACTACAACAAAATATTGGCGGACCGGGGCAATGTTTTCCTCTCCCGATATATATTCAAAGAGTGGTATCAGCTGGGTCTTGTTCACCAGCCCGCCATGGAGGCCCTGATCTCCGAGCGGGATTATATGGAAAACTATATCCGTTCATACCGGGGCGAGACCGGGCCGGACACATCACGGGACTGGACCGCCAAACCTCCCGCCACCCGGCAGGAGGCCGAAAAACGCTACGGCTACCGACAGGTTGCTCAGAGTTATTTCCAGCAGATTATGTATATCGACAAACTCCTGGAAAAGGAAAAATCCACGTTGGAATTATTCCGCTACCTCGACAAATACCGCCCGGGGGAAGCTATGATCTGCGCTTACTCTTTCATCGATACCCTGGTCGAAGAAAAAGAAGCGGATCTGCTCCGGCGTTACAGCGGCCGCCTGGAAGAAAGTATGATCACCTTCCTGAAAACCTACGATCCAACAGATACCACCTACAGGAAAGAGTACCAGGAGCAACAGATAGAGCGTTACACGAAACAGGCAAGACTAATCGGCCAATCCAAACTGGCGGACGATTTCGAAAAGGAAATCGCCAAAAAACAGGAAGCCGCCAAAAAGCAGGATCAAAAGGATTGATTCGACTCGTCCTCATCCGGTGCGGCGGCCGCCTTCGGCTTCCGCACCAGATAATAGTCATGCTTGATCAGCAAGTAAGCCACGATGTACAGATATCCGAGAGCAAGTATGATCCCGGCAATGAGGCCTATCCATCCGACCGCCACCGCAATCCCGACAATGATTATCAACGGCATCATGTAGATATACATCAGATACCCGCCGAACCGCTCTTCCACAGTCAGGGCGAACGGCGAAAGCAAGAGCAAAGTTACCAGTAATACCGCAATCAGCAGCCTTACCCGGCTCTTGTCAAATGGAACCCTTTCGCCAATCCGCCAGCCAAATGCAAACGGAATAAAGGGGCCAAGTACCAGAAAAGCTACCACCAGAATGCATAGCATCATATACACCGGACTTTTGAATCCTGGATTCCATATCAGCGCCGTAATGCCGACAAGGGAATTGAGCAACGTCCACCACAACAATGTTCCATTATTCATGCGGCACCTCCTTCCGTACCAGTTTGCGGTCGCAGGCGGCGAGCAGATGTGCGGCCAGGTACAGGTCACATATGATTATAGTTATGCCAAATATGCCAACCCATAAATCAGCTCCTTCAAACATGTGAAGCAGCCATGTCGGAGCATAAATAGGAAAATACAAGGCAGCACCAAGCAGCTGTCCAAACATGATGGTTCCATAACAGCCCGGCGCAAAAATCGCCAGGGCAAAAAGGCCTAAGAATAGAATAATTCCCCATTCCAGCCGCTTGGAACCTGTTGCCGGAACTTTTTCGCCGAGCTGCCAGCCGAGCTGGAAGGGTATGAACGGCGCCACCGTGAACAGGACGACCAATACGGCCGCGGCAATCAGGAAGCCTCCTGTCATGCCTCCATTGACCGCGATGATCAGCGAAGCCACTCCAGCCGCCAGAAAATATACAGACGCGATAATTACTGTTTTGCTCATTTTTCACCCCATGTCACGAACAATCATTATTGTATTTTACTGTCATTTACTATCATATCATATTAAAAACTGAAATGCAATAGCAAAATAGAGAATCTGCGAAAAAAAATTCTTTTCTCCTTTTTTGATTTTGCCCTATTGACAATCATTCAAATATACAATATAATATATTTGAAGATGAAAGTATATTTAACAATGGATCAAGTTCATTATGATTTCGAGCCGTAACTTCAAGCAGATGGAATTGCAGGAACTCCTGCGGAACCGTATTCTGAACGGTGACTATCCGCCGAATTCCAGTCTGCCCTCCGGGCTGGACCTGGCGCGCGAGCTGGGCACCAGTTACGTCACCATCACCCGGGTGTTCAAGGCGCTGGAAAGCGAGGGGTATGTCACCGGCAAGCGCGGCCAGGGGACGTTTGTCAATCCCCGCCCCTCGGTCAGCAGTCCCGGCAAGCGGATTGTCAACCTGATCACCTGTCAGGGCGACTATCCTCTGGTCAGCAGTTTTCTGGAACTGGGACACGAGATTTTCAGCAAGGCCGGCTGGCAGGTGCGTGTGGAGCGTTTGCTGAAGAGACTGGTGGATGCCAAGGATGATATCAATGATGCCGATGCGTTCACGGTGGTCTTCGGTCTTCGCCCGCATTTTGAGAATTACAAAGCGACCATGGATCATATCCGCCGCCGCGTCGTATACCTCGGCGAGCGAACCGACGGGGACGGAGTCGCATGTGTGACCGCCGATGAACCGCAGTTGATCCGGCTCTGCATGAACCATTTCCATGAGAACGGCATCAGAAAAATCGCCATGATGTGTTCCAGTCTCGACAATGTGCTGGTGAGTCAACGTGCGGCCATCTGGCGCAACCTCATGTTCGATTCCGGAGTCGATGCCAGGAAGCTCAACGGGCTCCTCTGGGACCTCCATTTGCCGAGCAATGATCCGGTAAAGGAACCTATTGAGAAACTTTTTGCAAAACTGCTTGCTTCCGGCCAGTTGGCACAGGCGGAAGCCCTGATTACGCCGGACGTGGAAACGGCGGTATTGTTCATTGGACTGCTGCTGGACCACGGTTTCAAAGTGCCGGAAGATATTCAGGTGGCGGCAATCGGCAATGATTCGCTGGCCGAACTGTTTCGCCCGCAGATCACCTCGACCGATTCGAACCTCAAGGGGCATCTGCAGACCGCGCTGTCGATTTTCGAGAACCGCCTGGCGGGACAGCCGGACAAGATTCTTTTTCACCTGTGCCAGCCCCGGTTGATCGTCCGGGCCAGTACCCAGCCCCAAAAAGTTAAATCACCGTTGAAAATGTTAGCATAACAAACAGAAGGAGCCATCATCATGACCGAAAGAAAAATATTTACACTCATAGAATTGCTCGTCGTAATAGCCATTATAGCCATACTTGCAGCAATGCTGCTTCCGGCGTTATCCAAGGCACGGGCATCGGCGCAGCGTATCAAATGTGCGGGCAACATGAAGCAGATCGGGCTGATCTTCCACATGTATACCCTGAACAACAACGACCGATGGCCGCTGCTCACCACCGTCAACCTGAGCATCTATCCGTGGTATTATTCGGGTCTGGCCCACGGCAATATCTACTCCGCGCTCAAGGAGTTGGATGAAGCCGGTTTCCGGTGGCCGTTGATCGCCTGCCCGACCTCCACAATGTTCACCGCCGCGGGATGGAAAAATCTGGGCGACTCCGACAGCGCGTTCGGCGGCGACTCGCCGGTGATGTACAACAGCAGCATGACCGTTGACGGCACGGATGCGCCCAATGGCACCTTCAGCCCCAAAAGCTCTGCCGATCTCGGCAAAAAATTCCTGGTCGGCGACTACACTTCCACCACGTTACCGTATGCTAATCATCAGGACGGCATGAATGTTTGCCACCTCGACGGTCACGTCCGGTTTTACAAACGGGATGAACTGTGCGCCGCCGCCGGGCACAATTTCTCTAAAGCCGGCGGAGGCATGGCACCGAGGGAAACCTGTACCGGCGCCGGGTGCGGCCTGGAAGGCGCCAAGTAAGGTAGGAAATTCGATGTTTATGAAACACTGGAAAGCGGTCGGCCTGTTATTGCTCGCGGCATTGTCGCTGGGCGGGGCCGAGGTCGATATTCCGAAAATTTCTCGGGAGGCCGGTGAGCGGATCGCCGGGAAGATGCGTTTCGAGGACGCCGATTGGCGAGGAGCCGCCACCGTCAACCGCCTCAGTGCGGTCGGCGGCGCGGCATTGCAGCAAAAGACCGTTTTTCACCTGCAGCATGACGGAGTCAACCTCTATGCAGGCGTGATCGCCGCCGATTCGAGCGGCCGGGCTTTCCCGCGGGGTGTGGCCGAAGACCTCACCAACGACGAGGGGGTCCAGGTCACTCTGGGCCTGGGGGCGCGTTTCGCCTCCCGGCTCAATATGGGCGGGTATGAAAACGCCTTCTCGGAGCAGGCGGCGGTGGCGCATTTCTACGAATTCACCGTCAACAAGGCGGGGGCGGTCAGCCGGAGTTACAACGAGACCATCCTGCCGGAACCGCGCTTCACGGCCAAGGTCGAAGTCACTCCGAAGGAATACCGGACGGTGATGGTGATTCCTTTTGCCGCGCTGGGCCTGGAACCGGCGGCGGGGGAGCTGACGCTGGCGTTCAACCTCTTCCGCTTCTACAACAATGTCCGTTACGGCTGGCATCTGCCCGGTTTTTACGGCTACGCCTCCTATCCTTTTGGTCGTGCCAGGCTCCTGACCGCCGGTTCAGCGACACCGGCCACCGCCGCCGGGCCGTGGCAGCCGCCGAAGGCCCCCGGAGCGACGGCAACGGAACCGGCGCGGTGTGATCTGACGAAACTGGAGCTGCGTTATTATCCCTTGCTGCGGATGGTCGGCTGCGTCGTCCCCGCGGACCGTTCCGGGCGGAAGCTGGTGCTGCGCTCCGACACGATGGGAACGGTGGCGGAACTCGTTCTTAATTCCGACCGGCCGAACGCCCTGAAATTGGCGCTGCCGCCAGAGCTGTCTGCCGGCACCAAGGTCAACACGGAACTCCTCCGCGACGACGGCGGCGGCAGACTCGTCTCGCTGGCGCATCTTGACTTCACCGTCGCGGCGGCGCCGCCCTGGCAGGGGACGCGCGCCGGGATCGAGTATCTGGACCGGGTGGTGCCGCGGCCATGGACGCCGCCCGCCTGGCGCGACGGAAGCGTGCTTCTGGCCCACGCCGGGCTGCTTTACAACGACCGGCCATTGCCGGAACGCATCACCGTGCTGGGGCAGGAGATTCTCGACGCTCCGATGCAGATCGTCGCAGTCGCCGGCGGTCGGGAACTGGCAATCAACCCGCTCGTCCGGGCGGAAGCACGCCCCACCTGCGTGGACCTGGCCAGCGCAGCGGCACCCGGGATCGAGTGGAAGAGCCGGGTCGACTTCGACGGCTTCACCATCGTACGGCTGCGGCTGCGGGATGTCGCGGCAAAGGAGCTGGAAAAACTGGAATTGCGTATTCCACTGGCCAAGGGGCTCGCCCGGTATTTCATCCCCAGCAATGTCCAGTTGGCGGTGCCGGTGGGAACGTGGGGTTTCAGCACCGATTCCGCCAGTCAGGAATTCTGGTTCGGCAACGTCAATGGCGGATTGAATTTTTCGTTTGACCGCTCACCTTTTTACTCGCCCGAGGACGGACGGCAGATCGAACTGGTCAATATCCCCGGCAAAAAGAGCGAACTGATTATCCGGCTGGTGACCGCGGCCGGCCAGGTGGAAGGGGATGACACGGTTTTTCAATTTTTCCTCCAGCCCACACCGCTGCGGCCGACGCCGGTGAAGTCGTACCGCGACCGGACGGATCTGTTGTTCGAGGAATGGTCGGATTTCCAGTCCTACCCGGATCAGAGCAAAATTCCGATGATTCGGGAACGGGCGGCCGCCGCCCACGCCGGCGGGAAGAAATTTTTCCTTTACTTCGGGCAGGTGGTGGCCGAAAACGCCCCGTATTTCCGGGATTTCCCGGATGAGCTGTATGCCCCCAACCGGTCGATGTACTACGAGCGCGCCTACGAACCGGGCAAGGGTGTCCGCTGTTACCTGAGCTGCCTGCGCGGCCCCGGGCTCGATCTTTTGCTCGACGGCGTCGAAAAGATCGCCGACGCGACCGGGCTGGACGCCCTCTACTTCGACGGTCCCAGCGTGCCGTTTCAATGTGAAAACCCGTTGCACGAGTGCGACGACCGGCTGTCGGTGCGTTGGGATGATTCTTTCGATCACGGCCGGGTACCGGGCCAGCGCGCCTTCATGAAACGGGTCCGTGGAATTTTCGACGCGCGGGGCCATGACGATATGATCTGGGCGCATACCGGCGGCAGCTTCCACCTGGCGACTTTGGGGCTGAGCGATTTCTTCTACGAGGGAGAACAGTTGGCGCGCTACCGCCGGGGATACCTGCTCGATCCGGAGCGCTTCGCCATCGCCTACTCGGGCAAGGCCTTCGGCTTTCGCGGGTTGTTCCTGCCGACACTCTACATCGATTCGACGCTGACCACCAAGCAGGCGCTGCCCTGGGCACTGATCCACGACACGGAGAATCCTATCGGGTCTCACCCGGTCGAGAGCGCCTTCTACCGGCTGGTCACCACCCGGGACCCCGGTGCGAAATTCTACGGCTACTGGCAGGACCAGCCGCACCTGGTCAACCGCAATCCGGAGGTTTCGGTCAGTTATTACCGGGGGAGCCGCGAGGCCTTCGTGGCAGCCTCCAACCTGCGCTATGTCGGAACTCAGCGGACACGGCTCGAACTCGGAGGAATCTTCCCCGGCGAAGCACTGCAGGTCACGCCGCTGTTCACCGGAGCAGGATTCGAGTTCGACGGTACCGGTCTGAGCTTTGAGGTGCCGGAGAAGGCGATGCGCCTCTTCCACGTGGCCCCGGCGGCGGTCGATGTCAAAGCTCTGGGGCTGCCCGATCCGGCGCAAAAAACCTTCGCGATGCCGGTTGTAGGGAATTATCCGACCCGCCGCAGCTTCGGGGCCGGCGACTGGGAGCTGAGCGGCAGTCCGGTTGCGGCGAAGGCCACGGAGCGGGGCGCCGTGACGCTGGCTTGCGCTGACAATTCTTTCGCCCGGGCAGTGTTTGCGGATTATCTGCCGAAGGAGTTCTGCTTTGAATTCAAGTTGATCCACAGCGGCGAATTCTACCTGGAGTTCGACAAGATGGTGATCCGCCACGACGCGGCTGGCGGCTGGCTGATTGAGGGGTTAAACGAGTTCAGTTACGGCGAGGAGTGCGATGTCACGATCGCCAATTATGGCCGGACTTACGGCAAGCCGGACACCGAAGTCGTGGTCAGGGTAGCGGTCAGGGACGGCCGTTTGACGATCCTCTATGACGGCGTCAAGATACTGGCCGGAGGTTATCCGCAGGAGACGGCCGAGAGCCATCGGGTCGCGTTGCGGGTACATGCGGGAAACCGGCTGGTCGCCGAGCCGCTGATGGTGACTGCCGAAGAGGTCGGACGGTACATTCCGGTCGAAATCCACCCGGTGCGGTGATTTTGAATTAAAATCTCGTGTATTATAGAAGAGCGGTTTCGACCGGGGGAACGGTTCGTTTCAGCAGGTTTTCCTGGAGTTCCCTGGTGATGTTTTCGCGGTACTTCTGCCAGCGGGGGGTCAGCTTGGTTTCATCGACCGATTCGAGCTTCTGCAGTTCGAGATTGATGACCCGCTCGCGGGCTTCGAGCACGCTATTCAGGCTGACACCGCCCTGCGCAAGTTCGTACTCCAGCAGCCGCAGCTCTTCCGAGGCTTTGACTAAGGCCGGATTGAACGCCTGCGACGACGAAACGTCGAGGTTCAAATCGCGCTCGATCAGCAGGATCGGCATCCTGGCCTCGGCGCGGTCCTCATCGGGACTCTGGTAGCTCCCCGCGTCAAGCCCCGGCACTGAGAGCGACACGTACAGCGAATATTCGGAGCGGAAATTCCAGCCGGTATTCAGGCGCTGCAGCTCGCTGCCGTTCCACGAAATATGGGACGTGTCGAGCTTGTCAAAAGGCAGCATTTCAAACAGCGGCACGGAGCGGTTCGCCTGCAGCTCGGCCTGCCCGGCGAAACGGTTGTTGTCGGCCATCGGCAGCGCGAAACTCTGCGTCAACGACTCTTTGCCGAGGATGGCATTGTAAGTAAACTGAAGATTCTCCAGATCGCGCTTCATTTCGAGCTCGATGTATTCGGGTTTGGCGGTCAGGTCGCGGGTGATTTTCCGGCCGCCGTACCACAGGGTCAACTGGCTGTTTTCGAGCGGAAAATCCGGGGAATAATTGATTTTCCAGCGCATCACGCCGGACTTGGGCGAAAAGGCGTATTCGAGCATCAGGTGCGGCAGCACCGGCTTGTCGACGGCGTCCGGATTTGCCCGCCGGACCACCTTCGGGGCCGGAGTGAAACGCGGCTTGGTATTCACCGCCACCAGAAACACCGGGCACGAAAGCAGCAGGATCAGCAACAGCACCGACGCGCGCCCCGCCCGCGCTTTGTTGGTCGTGGGCAGCCCGCGCACCATCGAGCGGATGCGTTGCGAGAGTTCGCGCGGGGCCTCGCTCAGGCCCATCGCCACCGCCGGGGGCGTCGGCGCGCCCGCAAAGCGCAGCAGCAGATTGCCGTAGGTCCGGATCGACTCCGGATGGCGGCGCAGAACCCGTTCGTCGCAATGCAGCTCGCAGCTGCGGCGCAACCGTCGACGCACCAGAATCAGCAGCGGATTAAACCAGAAAAACCGGCTGATCGCCAGCGTCAGCATATTCAGATAGCCGTCCCCGGCCCGATAATGGCAGTATTCGTGTTCCAGCAGCAACTCGAGCTCCTTGCCGGTGAGTTGGCGGAGTTTCGAGAGCGGCAGCAGCAGGTTCTGATGGAAAAAGCCGAACAGCGTCGGGTTCAGCCCCATCGAATCGGCGTTCAGAAGTTTGAGGCGTTTCGGCGTACCGGAAATTCGCGCCCAGGCTTCGAGCACCCGCGGGTCGTCGACCGGCGGCAAGTGCCTGACTTGGCGGCGGCAACGCAAATACTTCCACAGCAGCCACAAACAACCGGGTAAACCGGCCAGCAGAAACAGCAAGCCCTCATGACTGCGCCACTGCCAAATCCAGCCGGTGCGGAAAAACGATTTTTTCGCGGTTGGCGCCTGCGAGGCGCGCGCCGCTTCGCGGACAGGGGCGACGATCGACCTCAGGGTTTGAGCGGTTTGCGGAGCATGGTTCGCCACCGCGCTTTTCATGCGATAATTCAGCCGCGAAAAATCGACCTGCCACGGCAGCGACCGTGAATTCGGCTGGGGGACCACCAGCCAGACCGCACATATGCACCACAGCATCCGCCGGCAGCCGGCCGTCAGGAAACGGCGCAGGGCGAATTCAGCCGTCAACAGCACCATCACAATGAAGGCGCCGCGGGCCAGAGTGGCGATAAACGCGATCTCAAAAGAGGTCATTTACATGCTTCCTCGTGCTTGTCGAGCAGTTCACGCAATTCGGCGATTTCGGCGGCGCTGAGGTCCTGGTTTTCCACCAGACAGGTCAGGAAGTTCCGGGCCGTGCCGCCGAAAAGACGGTCCAGCATCGTACGCCCGGCGCTGTACTGGTAATCGGCCTCCTTGATGGCCGCCGCGTAATGAAAAGTCTTGCCGCTGGTGGAGCGCTTGACGGCTTTTTTGTGGCACAGCCGGAGCAGCATGGTCTTGATCGTGGGCTCGCCCCAGTCGGTGCGCTGCATCAGGTTATCGACCAGCTGCCGGGAAGTCAGGGGCGACTCTTTCCAGAGCTCCTTCATGACCTCGAGCTCAGCGTCGGATATATTGTTCTTTTTCATGGTATCTCCTTGATTTACCAATAAATATACATCCGCCGCGCCCCGTTGTCAATTACACTTGTCATCGAATTTGCCAAGAAAAAGACGTGTCGCGTTAAATCTTTTTCGATCGTTTGACTGTTGCCGTTAACGATGCTATCTTTTAGCATTATCAAACGTCAGGAGTAATGCGATGAAATTCATAGCGGCGGCATTATCGTTGATCGTCTTTTGCCTGTCCCTCGGCGCGCGGTCCGTGGAATTTGAATACGGATTGAATTTGATGGACGGCATTCTGGTGCGCCAGACTTACGCCGGCATTGTCATCAGCGTCGGCCAGCCGGTTTCGGACCGGACCAAGTACCTGATCGCCGAAACCAACCTGACCGAGATGCGCCGCAACAAAATCATGACCTTCAGTTACAAGTACCGCCTCTGGCCGATCAAACCGCGCCTTAACGAATTGTCGCTGAAAAACAATGTCCTGAACAGCCGCGATATCGTGCCGGTGTTCAACCTCAACCAGCAGTTTTCGTTTTATGTCCTGAACGAGCGCCCGCGCGGCAGGTTCACCATTAAAAACCAGTCGTCCGGTTACCCCGGCTGGCCGCTGGAATTCGATTTCGCGCCATTCAGCACCGGCAAATACGAGCTGGTTTACGGTTCCGCCGAGGTGGCGCTGCAGTTTTACGCCGTGCACGACGTCAAGGTCATCATCGACATGGCCAACGACATCATCTCGATCAACATCGACAACTACAAGGTCATTTACCGCAAGAAACTCACCTTTTACCCCAACTGTTATGGCTTCATCAACGTGCCGATCACCTACGGCAACAACCCGTGGCCAGGCATTGCGCCGTCGCTGGAAATCATGGATTTCCGGGTGCATTACGGGTACAACGACTACCGGACGATGCCGGACATCCAGTATCCGCGTTTCCACGTCGGCGACTACGAACGGCGGGAGCGCCACCTGCGCACGGATTCGCAGTTCTGGCAGGGGCTGTGTTACTACGAGGGCAGCTACGGCGCGCGCAAGGACTTCGTCGAAGCGGCCGGTCTTTTCACCAAAGCCGCCAAAGACGATCACGTGCTGGCACAATATTACCTCGGGCTCTGCTATCTCTACGGGCGCGGCGTGAAGCAGTCGAATTCCGAGGCGTATTCGTGGTTCCGCAAGGCAGCGCGAGAATATCACGACGGCGCCTGCCTCTTCGCCGCCATGATGCTGTGCACAGGCAGGCACGAGCTCAACACATCCTCGCCGAACAGCACGTTTTCGGAGATGCTCTCTCCGGCGATCCTGCAGGGCAATGCCGATGCGTTTTACCTGAACAACTGGCGCGTGGGCGCGAAGTTCCTGCCGAGCCTGAGTATTGTCGCTCCGGGCGATGGCGCAGCCCGCCGCGGCCACCCGAAAGCCCTGCTCAAAGAAGCCAGACTGCCGAAAGCCGAATATTTCCGCCGCTGCGAAACCCTCGCCGTACAGGATTTCGTCCCGGCCATCGTCGCCGCCGGTGAATGCCTGATGAGCGGTTACGGGACCGCCGTGGACTTCAAGCGCGGCTTCGAATTCCTGCGCAAAGCAGCGGATATGGGGTCCGACCGCGCCGCGCTCAGCGCCGGCAAATGCTATCTCGGCGGCGTGGGCGTAAACAAAGATCTCGCCGAGGCTGAAAAATTGCTCCGTCCGCTCGAATACAAAGGATTTATCAATGCCCAACTCCTGGCCGGATTCTTCGAGAAAGTCCCCGATCCGGGCGCGGAACACGCGCTGGCAGGCCGTTTCGCGGAAGCCTTCAAATTCTGGTCGCAAAGCAGCGAACCGACCCACCTCTACCGCGCCGGGCTGTGCCTCGCCGACGGCACGGGGACGAAGCAGGATTACAAACTGGCCTTTGACTATTTCACCAAGGCCGCCGCCTCCGGGCTGCCGCAGGCGTATCTCGAACTCGCCGAATGCTACACCACCGGCAACGGCGTGTCCCTGAAAAATCCCAATACCGCCTTTGACTATTACCGCCGCTCGGCCGCCTACCCGGCGGGCGCCCTGGCCTTCGCCCGCAAATGCGTCGAGCGCCAGCTCGGCCAGGAAGCGTTGCAGGCCTCGGCGGACGCCGGCAACGCTGGCATCCTCGAAGCCATCCTGCTGCACGGGCGGCTGCTCCTGAACGGCCTCGCCCCCCGGCTGCCGAACCGTCCCGATCAGGCCATTTACTCCCTGACGCTGGCGGCCGACCGCGGCTCCGTCGAGGCCATGCTCGAACTCGGCAACTGCTACTACAACGGCATCGGCGTCAAGGCCGACAAAAACAAAGCCGCCGAATGGTGGACGAAATACCACGCCGCTTCCGACGAGCGCGACAATAATGAAATGAGTGATTTCGCCCCCTACTGGAAGCCGCTGCCGAACTATCCGGCGGTCACCAGCGTCAGCGGCATGCCCAAATACGTTTCGGACTGGAAAAACCCCGACGAAATCTACAAATACTACCAAAAATACTGATTCGCAATAGAAGTATACGCAATTAGTATATCTATTTTATTGATATGACCTTGCGTCGCATTTATTTCTCGTTTTTTTTCAATTTCCCCCATTGACAAATACCTGAATTCCCGTTATACTGCAAATAGAGAAGTCATGTTCATTTTTGCGGATAAGGAGGCAGTATGGGATTGCTGCGCATGGGATTGTGGTGCTTCGCGTTCGGGCTGGTACTCGGTGTATTTGCACAGGACGATTGGGAGAAAGCGGCGGAACTGCGCCAGGCCGGCGAAGCCGCCAAAGCGGAAAAACTACTCAAAGACTACGAATCCCCGGCCGGATTCGAGAGCCTCAACAGTACCGACAAAATCCGTTTTTTGCGCGGCTTGCTTGAGCTCGCGCACCTGAAAGCAATGCGCGACGACACCACCGGGGCGCTGTCGTTATTGAACTGGGCCGAGTCACGCACCGACGATTACCAGCGCTCGATTGCCTGCATCAAATACGGCGAAATCCTGCTCGATATGGGGGAATTCGAACGCGCCGGGGCCTACCTGAAAAACGCCGATGAGATCATCAACAAACGCGTCACTGCCGCCGACACCGGCGCAGCCATCGGCCAGGGCGGCCAGCAGGTCGACACCGGCGCGGCCTGGCGCGAACTCCGCGATCAATCGGACGTGCTGAAAGCCGAGGTCGAAGCCGAAGAGATGAAAGTCAAATTCGGCGCGACCTACGGCAGTTACGTCAAGCTCCGCCGCCTGCAGCAACTCGTCAAACGCTCCAACACCCCGCGCTACCGCAAAGAAGCGCTGAAAGTCGCCGACGAAATCATCGAAACCGACCCCGCCAGCCAATTCGCCGCCGCCGCGGGCTACCTGAAAGGCGAGATCATGGCCAGCCGCCTGACCGAAAACTCTCCCAAAAAAGCCATTGCCGAAACCAAAACCTATCTGGACAAGTTCGTCAAAGAACGCCCCGACGGCCTCTACCGCGGCGAAGCCCTGATGCTGCTCGGCAAGATCAGCCTCGAAATCGAATGGAACGCCAAAGAAGCCGAGAAATACTACACTCAAGCCCTCAATTACTTCCGCAAAGCCCGCGAAAAACGCGACGCCCTGAGCCTCTACGCCGCCATCAACGACGACTTAAAAAATCAATCCCATCCCACCCAGAAACCCACTTCCCTGAATCAATGGAAACTTATCATTTACCATGAGGAAGATCCTCTAAAGGTCTACAATATTGAAAATGCACCTCTGTGGTATATCAATGATAAAGAAAAAAATATCTATTTGGTGATGGGATTTTTTGCTCTTTCAAATGGAGACAGTAAGTCTGCAAAGAAATATTGGGAACAAGTTCAGACTCTTGATGAAACTGTAGGAAGTGAAACGTCTCCATATCCCACTCTGATGATGAGGTTGATTTCTGCGTGCAGATTTGAGATGTTTATTCTCTCCAAAGAGGAATTGGCATTAATAAAAAGCGATAATCTTCGGATGAAACTAAACTATGCATCTTTATTATATATGTTGGAACACTTCAAAGAAGCTGATAAACTTTTTGAAAATATTTTCAATTCGGTAAATGATTTAAATACAAAAGCCTTATGCATGCTTTGTCGTGGAGAACTTGCGGATAACGGCATGAATGCATCCAAGGAATTAGCTCATAAATACTATAATTGGATTTTAGATCAACCCAAGTTGAAATCATCAATTATTTATGGTAGCGCCCTTTTCCTATATGCCAATACATTAATGGGAACTTATCAAGGATTTAACAAGGCCTTGCCGATCTACGAAAGATATTTGTTGGAATATAAAAATAATAATCGCTGGGATTATTACCGGCAGGCAAAATATAGAGAAATATTCTGTTTAATATTGCAAAAAAAATATACTGAAGCGAAAAAAAAATATGATATATTTAAAGCTGAAAGAGAAGATGGACTGGCAAAAGAGTTAGAGTATAAATTTAACATTATCAACCAAAAAGGAGAATATCCATGAACTCAAAACTAACTATCACTGCATTAGTATCCATGATACTGTTTACTCAACTGTTCTGTGGAGAAATCAAGCCAAACGACAGACACAAAATAGACTATGAAACGTCTTGGACAAAAGATGCTTCAAAAACTCATACTGTTTCGGCATCTGCAATAGATTGTTCATTTGAAACCACTAAAACAGAAGCTCCAGGAAGTGCGACTTTGTCTGTAAATCTATCTGACAGAGCGGCTGCTGAAAAATCAATCACACATACTGATATTCCCAATACTTCAAGCTTTGGCTTTTTAGTAAAAGGAATTCTTGCAGGCTCAGGCAATGGAAGCGTTAAAGATTGGAGCGTTACACTTCAACAAAAATTTTTCTGGCTAGAACCAGTTGAAAAAATATATGCTGAAGGAACCTCAATAACAGTCAATGCTCGTGGCAGCATACCTTCTCCAATTGAATGGTCGGTTGCATTTCCCTCATGGACAAAGTCGAGAACAAATACTTCTGGAAGCATCACTTTAAACAAAACATTTTGGGAAACGTATAAAATACCTATTCCTACTGGCAGAACCCCTCCACTTGCTGGTGTTTATAATGTTTCCGCAATATCAACGAATGAAACTCCAAATCGATCTGCTGATCCAGCATCACTGCTATATGTTGTTTCTATAACCAAACCAGCCGCTGACGGTATACCTGAAAAGTGGGAACCAGGTACGGCCAGATATGATAATCAAGCAGTACGATCTTCATCTCCAGGAAGTTACAATCTTCTAGTAAACTTGAATCGTGCTGGCCGGACTGATCATAAGGTCAAAACAACTGGTGGTGGGCAAATTACAACTGCAAATAATTTATCATTTACTTATGTTCCTGGAGATACGGCTGGAACTCATGACATAACATTGTCATTCGGTAGTGGCGAAGTTATTGACCGTAGAAGTGTAGTTATATTTGAAGATAATCTGGCAAGAGATTATTATAACTTCGGGATTAGTCGAACTTGCTGGGATGGTTGGAAGCCAATTGCCCGATATGGGGTCGATGAAGAAAATATTGACGGAATGGGGAATTGGAATTGCCATGGTTCAGTTTTACATGTTTATGATAACAGTGGTCCTGCATCTTCCACTCATACAGTAGCATGGCCAGCATCCCTTACTAAATATGATCCCGATTATTCTTTTTGGGGTACTATGACACTTAAGCGTGGTGATGTTGTAGCATTTTATTATAGAAATTCTGATGGAACTTTGGACTTGTGTCATTCGCATACTTGTATAAATCCGCAAGGCAAGTTAATGTGGGGAGCAAATAATAAAGGTGGTTGGAGCAATCATTGGCTTTGGTTTGCTTGTTCATCTCAGAATTATTATGATGACACAAAACCCTTTGTAAACTATGTAGCTCTTTTGCCAAAACCATGACAACGATTATATTTTGTGAGTAAAGAACTCTTCAATCAGCATTCAAATTACTAGCATCCTGAAAAAAGAATATTTATCTTAATACGTCTTTGAGTCGAAATACAAAATAATAATAATAATTGTGAGCTATATGAAATTTATTTATAATCCACTTATTAAGTTGTCTGCTTTGTTCTTGATATTATTGAATATCTGTTGTTTATCAGCTGAGAACGATAATTCCAAATATAAAAATACGGCTTTGCTATTAGAGACCCGTAATGATTTGGAATACATTATCATAACGGATCAGAAGGCTATTCAAGGAACGTTAATAAAAGAGGTGAAACACTATGATATTTCACCCCAATCTAAGAAAATTATTTTTCAGAAAAATGGGAGTAACGAATTATTCTCAGCCCAAATAATCGATAGAGGTAATGATGAACTGCGACTCAATGAGTCGTCCAGTTTAGGCCAATTTAACAATAATGATGTTTTTTTTACGATATCAAACAAGGGAGATAAGATATTTTGGGCGAAATATGAAAACGGACGCAGTAGTCTTTGGGTAATGACATTACCTGATGGAAACTTTGTGACATGCGGTGAAGTCAATGGTTATCCTTATCGACCAAGTTGGTCATACCAAGATGAATTTATTGCTTTCTATTTGAAAGAGGAATCCCCATCTTTGCAGTATGATGATTATGGTATGGCATGTATAAATTTGAAAACCGGAAAAATTCTACTGTTCTCAAAATCAAAACCTATTCGCCCTACTCCTCTACGTACTTGGGGGCCGTCTTGGAACAATAATGATTCTTTTGTCGCATATGAAGGAACATATGATAATTTCGCAAAGAGAAGAGTTTTATTACTAGATATAGCAAAAGAGAAATTGATTCCCTTTATCAGAGGTTACTGGGTCGGAAATGATCGTATTTGTTATGTCAAGGATGTTTCCACTTCAAACAGTATGGAGTTTTTAACAAATAATATCACAAAAGTCATTGAAAATGATTATTCAAGAGCGAGCAAAATTGGTGAAATTGATCTTGATGCTTTTTCCTGTGTATATTATGATGATTATAATAAACGCCTGTATTTTCAGACTCTCCATGGGGTATTGGGATATTATGATTTCAATTTGCAGAAAAAAATAGAAATTAAAAAAATCAATCAATTAGTGAAGAAATTAATTTCAATCTACTTTTAATATCAGATCGAGGTCCAGATCGGGTTCCAGATCGGGGTCCAGATCGTCCAGATCGGGGTCCAGATCGTCCAGATTGGGGTCCAGATCGTCCAGATCGGGGTCCAGATCGTCCAGATCGGGGTCCAAATCGTCCAGATCGGGGTCCAGATCGTCCAGATCGGGGTCCAGATCGTCCAGATCGGGGTCCAGATCGTCCAGATCG